>UQTW01000023.1 GCA_900544115.1 uncultured Collinsella sp.
CTGGAGTGGGACGACAGCACAACCCGCTTCTATCATGTCAAGCCCGCGCTACATTACGAGGCAAAGAACGGGAGCTTTGACATCCCGCTGACAATTTCGGGTGCGTGCACGCTGAACGACTGAGAACAGAAGGAGATAACCATGACAGAAACGATCCGAATCGCAACAGGGGATGGGGCAGAAGTGACCCTGACCGAGGCAGAACTGGAAAACGTCCGCGCCGTATACGTGGACGCGCGCAATATCCCCGGCGGGGAGGTTCTGTACACCCCAACGCAACCCGAATGTGACGAATATGTTGCCATTGAAAATCACTCCCCGTTCTGGTGCCGTCCCTTTTTCGGCAAGGATTTGCGCGATCTGCCCGAGTTGGTTCAGGCATTGCTGTTGAAGTGCGGGAATCTTTATCGCTATATTCTGCCGATCTGCGCGGACACTTGGAAAACGGTTATCCGCGGCGGCAGAAACGGAATGGAGTTCCGCCTGTATACAAACTATAATCAACCGATTGACTGCGTACGACAGCTTTCATGGGTGGAAGCGCGCGGGAAAGACCCATTGGAACTTGCGCACCGTTGCGCGAAGGTTGCCGCGGCGCTGCTCGGAAACGGGATGAAACTGCGGGCAGAGCGCTCCTGTCCGGAGGTGTTCGACTACCTCGGTTGGTGCTCGTGGGATGCATTCCAGATCCGCGTGAATGAGGCGGGGCTGCTGGAAAAGGCGGCGGAATTCCGGGACAAGGGCGTTCCGATCCGATATGCGATCCTCGACGATATGTGGGCGGACTGCCCGATGCTGAACGATATCCCGCGCGACACGGAGTTCCGCACGATGGTCGGATTCATGCACAAGAGCAAACTACGCTCCTTTGAAGGAGACCCTGTGCGCTTCCCGAACGGCATGAAGCACACGGTGGAGGCGCTGAAGGCGGCGGGCATCCGGAACGTCGGCATCTGGTTTCCGACTACGGGATACTGGTCTGGCGTGGAAGCGGGCGGCGAAGCAGAGCGCGAATTTGCCGCCGATCTGATGAACGAACCGGACGGCAGACGCATTGTCAAGCCCGAACTGCCGCACACGGCGCACTGGTTCGGCACACTCTGCGCCAAAGCCAAGGCATGGGGCGCGGATTTCGTGAAGATCGGTATCGGCGGCGGTTCCATCTGCATCACCCGCGAGACCAAGGGCATCGGCCGTGGCCAGGCCACCGCGCTGATCGACGTCTGCCGCGCTCGCGACGAGTACTACGAGGAGACCGGCGTCTACGTGCCCGTGTGCTCCGACGGCGGTATCGTCTACGATTACCACATGACGCTCGCCCTTGCCATGGGCGCCGACTTTATGATGCTGGGCCGCTACTTCGCCCGCTTTGACGAGAGCCCGACCGAGCGCGTCAACGTCAACGGCCAGTACATGAAGGAGTACTGGGGCGAGGGTTCTGCGCGTGCCCGCAACTGGCAGCGCTACGACCTGGGCGGCGCCGCGAAGCTCAGCTTCGTCGAGGGCGTCGACTCCTACGTTCCCTACGCCGGCTCCCTCAAGGACGGCGTGGGCGGCACGCTCTACAAGGTCAAGTCCACGATGTGCAACTGCGGCGCCCTCTCGATCCCCGAGCTCCAGGAAAAGGCACGTCTGACCCTGGTCTCCTCGACCTCGATCGTCGAAGGCGGAGCCCACGACGTCGTAGTCAAGGACTCCCAGCAGTCTGTGTCTTATCGATAAGCGGCTTTCCCAGGCACCGCATCTTGCCGTTCAAACCGTCGCTTGCGTACCTAAGTACGCGGCGCTCCTCTTTCACGGCAACCTGCGGCACCTGGAAAACCCGTTGTTTCTAGAACGGGTTGCACATAAAGGTTGAGTTTCAACCACGTTATTTAGATAAAGCGAGATGCCTGCAAGTCGCAGGCATCTCGCTTGTCGTATTTGTTATCATCAGTCAAGTTAACCTTAGGGTCGGGCGGCTTAGCTTTGTTCGCTACAAGTTCCGCACGCAAAGAAGAGCACTTAATGTGCTCTTCGTCTTGCGCAGGACTGTCCGCAGTAGCGAATAAAGCTAAGCCGACCGACCCCATTAAAGATTAAAGGAGCTGATATGTGCGATTGCACAGATCATAAGGATGAGATCCCTGCCTACGACGCGCAGGCCATTGAGTCCAAGTGGATGAAGGCCTGGGAGGACTCCAACCTCTTTGCCGTCGACACCGACGCCAGCAAGCCCAAGAAGTACGTGCTCGAGATGTTCCCGTATCCGTCGGGCGACCTGCACATGGGCCACGCGCGCAACTATACCATCGGCGATGCCATGGCCCGTCAGGCCCGCATGCGCGGCTTTGACGTGCTGCACCCCATCGGCTTTGACGCCTTTGGCCTGCCCGCCGAGAACGCCGCCATCAAGCACAACACGCAGGCTGCCGCCTGGACGTATAAGAACATGGACCAGGCGCTCGCCACGATGAGGCGCATGGGCTTCTCCTACGACCTGGATCGCACCGTTAAGACCTGCAGCCCCGACTACTATCGCTGGGGCCAGTGGATCTTTGAGAAGATGTGGGAAAAGGGCCTGGTCTATCGTAAGAAGAATCCGGTTAACTGGTGCCCCACCTGCAAGACCGTTTTGGCTAACGAGCAGGTGACCGAGGGCAAGTGCTGGCGTTGCGGCACCGAGCCCGAGAAGCGCGATCTTGAGCAGTGGTACTACAAGATTACCGAGTACTCCCAGGAGTTGCTCGACGACCTGGAGAAGCTCCCTGGCTGGCCCGAGCGCGTCAAGCAGATGCAGGCCAACTGGATCGGCCGCTCCGAGGGTGCCGAGGTCGACTTTACCCTGTGCGACGCCGATGGCGAGCCCATCGAGGGCGATGAGGGCAAGATCACCGTCTTCACCACGCGCGCCGACACGCTCTTTGGCGTCTCCTTCTTTGTCCTGGCTCCCGAGTACGCCCGTCTGCACGAGCTCGTCGAGGGCACGGAGTACGAGGCGGCCGTCACCAAGATCGTTGAGGACTCCAAGCACATTTCTGCCGTCGAGCGTGCCCAGGGCACTCTCGAGAAGCACGGTGCCTTTACCGGCCGCTACGTGGTGAACCCCGTTAACGGCGAAAAGGTCCCCGTGTGGGTTGCCGACTACGTCGTGGCTGACTACGGCACCGGCGCCGTCATGGCCGTTCCCTGCGGCGACCAGCGCGACTTTGAGTTTGCCCGCAAGTATGATCTGCCGATCGTGCCGATCATCTTGGACGACGATGATCGCGCTGCCGTCGAGGCCAGCGGCGAGACCATCGATACCTTCCATGCCGAGACCGTCGACTGGGATTGCGCCCACGCTGCCGAGGGCACGCTCGTCCAGTCCGGCAAGTACACCGGCATGCGCGGCGGCAAGCACTCCGAGGGCGAGGCTGCGATCGTGGCCGACCTCGAGGCCATGGGCTGCGGTCGTCGCAAGGTCGAGTTCCGCCTGCGCGACTGGCTCATCAGCCGCCAGCGTTATTGGGGCAACCCCATCCCGGCCATTCACTGCGAGCACTGCGGTATTGTGCCCGTGCCCGAGGATCAGCTGCCGGTGACGCTGCCCGAGAACCTGGACCTGGGCGCCGGCGAGACGCTTGCCGAGTGCAAGGACTTCTACGAGACCACCTGCCCGGTCTGCGGCCGCCCGGCCAAGCGCGAGACCGATACCATGGACACCTTTACCTGCTCCAGCTGGTATTACCTGCGCTATACCGACCCGCACAACACCGAGCTGCCCTTCTCCCGCGAAGCCGCCGACCGTTGGATGCCCGTCGATAACTACATCGGCGGCATCGAGCACGCCATTTTGCACCTGCTCTACAGCCGCTTCTTTACCAAGGCGCTGCGCGACCTGGGCCTGCTGAGTGTGGACGAGCCCTTCACCAACCTGCTGTGCCAGGGCATGGTTAAGGACGAGAACGGCGACACCATGTCCAAGTCCAAGGGCAACGTCGTGCCCCCGAGCTCGGTCATCGAGCCCTACGGCGCCGACACCATGCGTCTGGCGATCCTGTTTATCGCCCCGCCCGAGAAGGACTTCGACTGGGATCCCAAGGCCGTTGAGGGCGCCAACCGCTTCATTAAGCGCGCCTGGCGTATCGTTTGGCAGCTCGTCCAGTCCGGCGACGCCAACGTGGCCTTCGACAAGTCCGCGCTCGACGAGACCGCGATGAAGCTCTATCGCGAGCGTCACCGCACTATCGCCAAGTGCACCGAGGACTTTGACCGAGGCCAGTTCAACACCGCCATCTCGGCCGTCATGGAACTCGTCAATGCCGCGAGTGCTTACCTCAATGCTACTGAGGGCGCTTCCCGTGACAAGGCGATGTGCTACGGCGTGGCTAAGGATATCGTGAGCGTCCTTGCCCCCATCTGCCCGTTCTGGGCCGACGAGCTGTGGCATGAGGCGCTCGGCTGCGAGGGCAATGCCTACACCGCCGCCTGGCCCGAGTTCGACTTGGCCGAGTCCATCGAGGACACGGTGCAGATCGTCGTACAGGTGCTCGGCAAGGTCCGCGGCCGCATCGACGTCGCCCGCGACGCCTCCAACGAGGAGATGCAGGCTGCCGCTGAGGAAGCCGTCGCCAAGTGGCTCGAGGGCAAGACGGTCGTCAAGGCCATCTGCGTACCCGGCAAGCTGGTCAACCTGGTGGTCAAGTAAGCACTGCGCGCTTAGCTGACGCATTAAAGACGAGGGACGATCCGGCTGGGTCGCCCCTCGTCTTGCGTGTGCCCGACCAAGTGCTTGCGGTCAATTGTCCTATTCTTGTGGAGAAGCTGTGCGCACGCTGACCTGCAGATTCGTACTGTGCTTGCACGTTTTCGCAGCTATTGGTATAGTTTGCTTGCAAATGAAGTTGTAATTGAAAGAAGTGGGGTTTCGGCCCCGCTTCTTTTTTGTATGGATGGAGGTGCCGCAATGGTCAAGACCAAGACCGAGCAGGCGATCATTGACGCGCTCGAGGCCGTCGCCCCCCAGCACGATGTCGACATCGTCGACGTCGAGCTCGTGGGCGCCACCAAGGCCCCCTGCGTGCGCGTGCGTATCGAGGGTGCCGAGGGTCAGAGCCTGTCTCTCAACGACGTCACGGCCAACACCAAGTGGGTCGGCGATGTGATTGAGGAACTCGACCCCATCTCTTCGAGCTATACGCTTGAGGTGTCGAGCCCGGGCATGGCGCGCCCGCTGCGCCGCCCGTGCGACTTTGCCCGCTTTGTTGGCGAGAACTGTGAGCTCACCTCCACCGCTACCGAGGGCCGTCGTAAGTACGCCGGCAAGATTGCCGCTGCGACCGAGACCGACGTGACCCTCGAGCTCGAGGACGGCGATTCCGTCACCCTCGATTTCTCTGATGTTAAAAAGTGCAAGTTGAAGCCCACCTACGACTTCAAGCCCGCGAAGGAAGGAAAGTAAGATGGCAGCATCCGACATGATGTCCGCCCTGATGGAGCTTTGCCAGGAGAAGCACATCGACCAGCTCTACCTGATCGACCGCCTGGAGCAGTCGCTCGCCAAGAGCTATGCCGAGATCCTGCATCTTGAGTGGGGCGCCAAGGTGACCATCGACCGCACCACCGGCAAGATCTACGTCTACCGCCTGGAGCCGATCGACGATTCCATGGACGAGGAGGGCAACTTCACCGAGTTCGAGGAGATCGACGTCACCCCCAAGAACACGAGCCGCATCGCTGCCCAGCACGCCAAGGCCGAGATCAACGCCATCGTGCGCAACTCCGCCCGCGAGCAGATCTATGAGGAGTTCTCCGGCCGCATCGGTGACCTCATCAGTGGTACCGTGCTGCAGTCCACGCCCGACTTCACGATCGTCAAGATTCGCGAAGGCGTCGAGGCCGAGCTTCCGCACTTTGATCAGCGCCGTTACGAGAACGAGCGCAACGAGCGTCCGATGGGCGAGCGCTACCTGCACAACCAGCATATCAAGGCCGTGATCATCGACGTTCGCGACCCCAACTCCAATCTGCAGCCGGTTCGTGGCGAGCACAGCCGTCCGCCGATTGTCATCTCCCGTACCCACCCCGAGCTCATGCGTCGTCTGTTTGAGCAGGAGGTGCCCGAGATCTATGAGGGCACCGTCCAGATCAAGTCGATCGCCCGCGAGCCCGGCCAGCGCTCCAAGGTCGCCGTCCACTCGCTTGACGATCGTCTGGATCCCGTGGGTGCCTGCGTCGGCCCCAAGGGCAGCCGTGTTCGCGCTGTCGTGGGCGAGCTCCGTGGCGAGCGCGTCGACGTCATCCTGTGGGATGCTGATCCTGCCGTCTACGTCGCCAACGCCCTGTCGCCCGCTAAGGTCACCCGCGTCCTCATCGACGAGGAGAAGGCCTATGCCGGCGTCATCGTGCCCGATGACCAGCTGTCCCTCGCCATCGGCAAGGAGGGCCAGAACGCTCGCCTCGCTGCGCGCCTGACCGGCTGGCACATTGACATCAAGTCCGAGACGCTTGCCGCCGACATCCTCAAGAACGTTCCCGTTCACGAGGAGCCCGCCGCCGACCTGATCGGTGACGAGGAGGACGAGGACGTCCGCCGCTGCGAGTACGTGTCCGAGGACGGCATCCAGTGCCGCAACCAGGCCCGTCCCGGCTCCCGTTTCTGCGGTGTCCACGACACCGACGCCTTCGATGATGCGGAGGACCTGATCTAGCGCGCGGTCGCGCCGGGCAGGTCCCGGCGCATCTCCCACGCTCGTTCAGTCTCTAGGCACCCAAGGTGCCAGAAAGGGTAGGTGAAGTCATATGGCAAAAGTCCGTGTGTCCACCCTGGCCAAAGAGTTCGGCATGACCTCTAAGGAACTGATGGGTCATCTCGCCGATATGAAGATTCCCGCTAAGTCCGCTTCCTCCACCTTGGAGGATGCCTACGTTGCCATGGTCCGCAAGCAGCTCGCCTCGGTGATTGAGGCCCGCGCTCAGGAAGTCGAGGCCGCAAAGCAGGCCGAGGAGCAGGCAGCTGCCGCCGAGGAGGCCGCACGCGCCGCCGAGGCCGAGCGCGAGCGCATCGCCGCCGAGAAGGCCCGCGAGGAGGAGCGCCGCCAGTTTGCCGCAGCCCAGGCTGCCGAGGAGGCTGCCCGCGCCGAGGCCGAGGCCAAGAAGAAGGCCGAGCAGGAGCGCCTTGCTCGCGAGAAGGAGGAGGCTGCTCGCGAGGCCCAGCGCCGCGCCGTTCCCGCTTCCGACTCCGGTTCGCGCTTCCGTTCGCTGCTCGACCAGATCGCCGCACAGGAGACCGTGCTCAAGGAGAAGAAGGACGCCGAGGACAAGGCCAAGGCCGAGCGTGCCGCCGAGCGCGGTAACCGTCGTGGCGGCAACAACGACCGCCGCGGTGGCCGTCGTAACGATCGCAACGCCTCCGACAACAACTCCGAGCGCAACGCCTCCGAGAGCCGTCCGCACAGCCATCGCACCAACGCCAGCAACAACGTCGCTGCCGGTATGGACTTCCCCAACCCCGACAAGCAGGGCAAGGGCAAGAAGCGCAAGGGCGGTCACAACAACGAAGAGGACCACTACAGCCGCATGGCTCGCGAGGCCGAGGAGTACAGCCGCGAGAAGGTGCTCGAGGAGGCTCGTGCTGCCGTCGAGGAGGCCTCTCGCGAGTCCACCGGTCGCCGCAAGAAGCGCAAGGAGAAGCGCGAGCGCGAGGCTGCCAAGGCTCAGGAGGAGCGCAAGATAGAGGAGGCGTTGGCCCAGGGCGTGAACCCCGAGGAGCTCGACGCCATCAAGGTCTCCCAGGGCGTTACCGTCCAGGAACTCGCCGAGGTGCTCGACGTTCCGGCCAACGACATCATCAAGCGCCTGTTCCTGCTGGGCACGCCGCTCACCATGACACAATCCATGTCTGACGACCTCGTCGAGCTCGTTGCCGACGACCTGGGCCGTCAGATCAAGATCATCACCCCCGAGGAGGAGAACACCTTCTCGTTCTACGACGATCCCGCCGACCTTAAGCCGCGCGCACCGGTCGTCACCGTCATGGGCCACGTCGACCACGGCAAGACCTCGCTGCTCGACGCCATCCGTCACACCGGTGTCGCTGCCGGCGAGGCGGGCGGCATTACCCAGGCCATCGGCGCTTCGCAGGTCATGATCAACGATCGCAAGATCACCTTTATCGATACCCCGGGTCATGCCACCTTTACGGCCATGCGTGCCCGTGGTGCCAAGGTGACCGACATCGTCATTCTGATCGTGGCTGCCGACGACGGCGTCATGCCCCAGACCGTCGAGTCGATCAACCACGCCAAGGCCGCCGGCGTACCCATCGTCGTCGCCGTCAACAAGATCGATAAGCCTGGTGCCAACCCCGACCGCGTGCGCCAGGAGCTCACCGAGTACGGTGTCATCCCCGAGGAGTGGGGCGGACAGAACATGTTCGTCAACATCTCGGCAAAGCAGAAGATCGGTATCGACGACCTGCTCGAGACCGTGCTGCTCCAGGCCGACGTGCTCGAGCTCAAGGCCAACCCCGACACTTTTGCCTCCGGTAACGTCCTCGAGGCTAAGCTCGACAAGGGCCGCGGTTCGGTTGCCACGGTGCTCGTGACCCGCGGTACCCTGCACGTGGGCGATACGCTGGTCGCCGGCCTTACCTACGGTCGCGTCCGCGCCATGCTCGATCCCAAGGGCAACGCCGTCACCGAGGCCGGTCCTTCCGACGCCGTCGAGATCCTGGGCCTGCAGTCCGTGCCCAACGCCGGCGACGAGTTCCGCGTTTTCGAGGACGAGCGCGAGGCTCGCGCCCTGGCCGATGAGCGTTCACTCAAGGCCCGTATCGAGGAGCAGAGCCGCGTCAAGCACGTCACGCTCGAGAACCTCTTCGAGACCATTGCCGACGCCGAGGTCAAGGAGCTCAACCTGATCATCAAGGCCGACGTCCAGGGTTCCATCGAGGCCCTTCAGGACTCGCTCGACAAGATGGATCAGTCCGAGGTTCGCATCAACACGATCCACTCCGCCGTTGGTGCCATCAACGAGACCGACGTCGTCCTGGCCGACGCCTCCAACGCCATCATCATCGGCTTTGGCGTCCGCCCCGACGGTAAGGCACGTTCCGCCGCCGAGCGCGAGGGCGTCGAGATCCGTTGCTACGACGTTATCTACAAGTGCCTCGAGGAACTCGACGCTGCCCGTATCGGCATGCTTAAGCCCACCGAGGTCGAGGTCTCCACGGGTACCGCGACCGTCCTGGACACCTTCAAGGTGCCCAAAGTCGGTATCGCCGCCGGTGTCCGTGTCGAAGAGGGCGAGATCGCCGCGACCGATTCCGTGCGTCTGGTGCGCGACGGCATCGTGGTCTTCAACGGCAAGATCGCCTCGATGCGCCACTACAAGGACGAGGCCAAGAGCCTCAAGAGCGGTTCCGAGGGCGGCATTGGCCTGGAGAACTTCCAGGACATCAAGCCCGGCGACCAGATCGAGGGTTACCGCATCGACCAGGTTGCCCGTACCGAGTAGGGGGTAGCGCTATGAAGCAAACGCAGGCAACCCGCCGTCTGGGCGAACAGCTTCGCGAGAAGCTCGGTTATATCCTGCTCTTTGAGGTTTCCGATCCGCGTCTCGACCTGGTCACTTTGACCGCGGTCGAGGTCGCGGTGGACCGTTCGTTCGCGCGCGTGTACGTGTCGTGCGATGCGAGCCGCTACGACGAGGTCATGGAGGCGCTCGCAAGCGCCAAGGGCCGTATTCGCAGCCTGTTGGCTCGCTCGCTCGATTGGCGTGTCACGCCCGAGCTCGATTTTCGCATCGATCGCTCGACCGATGAGGCCGAGCGCATCACGCGTGCGCTGGAAAACGTTCCCGCCACGCTTGCGATCGAAAAGGACGAGGACGGCTATCCGATAGCGGATGCCGCCCAGGAGGCAGCTTTAGATGACTAATTCCGCCGACCTCGCCTCGTGCGAGTCTGCAGATATTCAGCGACGCATCCTCGAGCTCATCGAGGGTGCGTCCTCCATTGCGATTTCGGGACACACTTCTCCCGATGGCGACGCCCTGGGCTCCGTGTTGGGTCTGGGCCTCTCGCTTATGAAGTTTTTCCCTAACAAGGACATTGCCCTGCTGCTGGCAGACGATGATCCGGTTCCGCGCATCTACCGCTTTATGGAAGGCTCCGATCGCCTGGTACCGGCATCTGCGTATACCGGCAATCCGGACCTGTTCATCTCGGTGGACGTGCCGGTCGTCGAGCGTCTCAATAATTCCGCCGAGGTGCTTCGTCGCTCCAAGCATGTGGTGTGCTTCGATCACCATCCGGCGCGCGAGGAGTTTGCCGAGCTCAGCCTGAGACGCGTCGAAGCCGCAGCCTGCGCCATGATCATCGACCGCTTCTTGGACAATTGCGGCATTGTCGCACGTGATGGCGTTGCGACCTGCCTGCTGTGTGGCTTGGTTACCGATACCGGCCGTTTTCAGTACCAAAACGCCGATGCAGCCGCGTTCCATGCAGCCTCGCGTCTGGTTGCCCACGGTGCCGATCCGGCGCGTGTGGCACTCGAGGTTTACCAGAGCATGCGCGTTGAGTTTTTGCACCTCAAGTCCATCGTTATGGGCCGCATTAAGACGGTGGCCCACGGGCGCGTCGCGTATAGCTACGCGTACCAGAGTGACCTTGAGGCGTGCGGTGTCACCTCGGATGAGTGCGACGGTCTGGTTGACGTGGTGCGCTCGGTGATGGGCGTCGAGGTCTGCCTGTTCCTGAAGGGCATTGAGGGCGATACCAAGGTGCGCGGCAACCTGCGCTCCAAGGGTGATCTCAACGTGTCCGAGATCGCTGCTGCCTTTGGCGGAGGCGGACATCCTGCTGCCGCCGGTTTCTCCAACAACGGAACGATTCTCGAGACGCTCACCGTGGCACTTCCCATGCTGGCCGAACTGGTAGGGGAGGATCCCGCTTCGGTGACCGTCGAGCTTTAACTTTTTGGATGGTACATGGCTCGTCGTACGCCTTCTCAACTGAATATGCTGCTCGCCGTCGATAAGCCGGTGGGCTGCACGTCCCACGATGTGGTTTCGCAATGCCGGCGCGCCCTCCATGAGCGACGCGTCGGCCATGCCGGCACGCTCGACCCCATGGCATCGGGTGTCATGGTGGTGGGTGTGGGCCAGGCCACCCGTCTGCTGGGCATGCTCACGCTCGATACCAAAAGCTATGTCGCCGACATCTCGTTTGGCGCCGAGACCAATACCGATGATGCGGAGGGCGAGGCGGTCCGCACGGTGGCTGTTGCCAACGAGCTCCGCGATCCTGCCTATGCCCGTGAGCGCCTGGCCGCTATGCTGGGTCCGCAGATGCAGGTGCCGCCGGCGTTTTCGGCTATCTCGGTCAATGGCGTTCGCGCCTACAAGTCTGCTCGCGAGGGCAATGCGGTGGACCTACCTCCGCGCCCCGTCGAGGTCTATGCCGCCGACCTGATCGCCGTGGGCGGCGAAGGTGATACGTGTGTGTGGACCGTGGCGTTCTCGGTGAGCAAGGGCACCTATATCCGTGCGCTCGCTCGCGACTTGGGCCGCGCCTGCGAGAGCGCCGCGCACATTTCCGCGCTGCGCCGCACGGCCTCCGGTGTTGTTTCCATTGGCGCCTGTCATGCGGTCGAGGAGCTTTCTCCCGAGTCCGGGCCTGGCTTTGCCCTGGATCCCATTGCGGCCCTGGGCGCCACGCGTGTTGACTTGCCGGGCAATCTTGCCGAAGACCTGCTCTGCGGCCGACGCATTCCCGTTGAGCGTGCGCTTGCCGATTTCGATGCTTCGAAAGCGCCGTTTGCGCTGGTGCTCGATGGGGGACTCAAGGCGCTCGCCCGCATCGAGGGTGGCCGCTTTGTCATGGAGCACGTGTTTCCGCAGGCAATCGGCGGTGTTCGATGATGTTGTCCGCTCGCGAGCTTGCGCGTATCTTTTTTGAAGGCGAGTCGGACGAGGCTCGCATCGTCACTGCCGATGCGTTTGATGAGTGCGAGCACTTGGGTGCTGCCTCGATCGCCATTGGCGTGTTCGATGGCGTTCACCGTGGACACCGGGAACTCATCGATGCGCTTGTCCGTGATGCCCGTGCCCATGGCTGCAAGGCGGTCGTGGTCACTTTCGATCCCGATCCGGACGTTGTGGTGAGTCCTTCGCCCGCTCAAAAATTGATGACGACGGCCGACCGTCTACATGCCTTGGCTCAGACCGGGGTCGATGCAGTGGTGGCCGTTCCCTTTACGCCTGAGGTTGCGGCACTCGACCATGTCGGTTTTCTCACACTGTTGTCACGCGTGGTCGACATTCGTTCGATTCGCGTTGGCAGCGATTTTAGGCTGGGTCGTGGCGGTGCTTCTGGTGTTGCCGAGATGCGCGTCTGGGGTTCCGAGCACGGCGTTGACGTGTATGGTCACGATCTGCTTTGCGAGGGCGGTGAGGCCATTTGCGCCACCCGCATCCGTCATGAGCTGGGACAGGGCCATGTGGAGCTGGCTGCTGAGTTGCTCGGTCGCCCGTATATGCTGCGCGGCGGTGTTATTCGCGGCCGTCACGAGGGCTCTGGCATGGGCTTTCCCACGGCAAACCTGCAGGTTCCCGACGGCATTCAGGTGCCTGCCGATGGCGTGTATGAGGGCCTGGTGCTCGTCGATGACACCGTATGGCCTGCTGCCGTTAACGTCGGCCTGCCGCCGACGTATGCCGACGACGCCGCTTCATCGCATCTCGAGGCTAACTTAATTGGTTATACGGGCGACCTGTACGGCGCTTCCGTTTCGCTGGCGTTTACGCGCTGGCTGCGTCCCTCGCGTGTGTTCGATTCGCTGGATGAGTTGATTGCGACCGTCGAGGGTAACATCGAGGACATTCGTCACAACTTGGGTGAGCAGGGGGTGGGCATCCGTGATTAGCGATGAGGAAAAAGACCAGGTACGCGCTGCGTCCGACCTAGTTGCTATCGTGCAGGAAACGGTTGAGCTCAAGCCCCGCGGCCATGAGTTTTGGGGTTGCTGCCCCTTTCATGGCGAAAAGACGCCGTCCTTCCACATTATCCCTGCCACACAGGTGTGGCATTGCTTTGGCTGCGGCGAGGGTGGCGACGTCTTCACCTATATCATGAAGCGCGAGAACTTGAGCTTTCCCGAGTCAATCCGCTATTTGGCCGATCGTGCGGGTATTGAGCTGCATGACACCGGAGATCGTCGCGAGCGCGGTACCAAGCGTGCCCGCATCTATGATCTGTGTGCCGAGACCGCCCAGTTCTACCACACCATGCTTATGCGCGGTAAGGACGGCCGTCCACGCGAGTACTTTGCCAGCCGTGGTATGGGTGGCGACGTCTGCCGCCGCTACTGCCTGGGCTTTGCACCGGGCCGCAACGCGCTGGTGTCGCACCTGTCCCAGGCGGGTTTTACCCCGCAGGAGATGATCGACGCCAACGTTGCCGTGAGCCGCGGGCGCGGGCAGCTTGCCGACCGCTTCTACGACCGCGTGATGTTTCCCATCTTTGACGAGCAGGGTCACAACATTGCCTTTGGCGGGCGCATCATGGGTGACGGCCAACCCAAGTACCTCAACACCGCCGAGACGAGCGTGTTCCATAAAAAGCGAAACCTCTATGGCTTTAACTGGGCCAAGGAGTTTATCGTCGCGCAGGATACGGCCATCGTGGTGGAGGGCTATACCGATTGCATCGCCTGCTGGGAGGCGGGGATCAAAAACGTTGTCGCCACGCTGGGCACCGCGCTCACGGAGCATCACGTCAAGACGCTCACCCGCTTTGCCAAGCGTATCGTGTATATGTTCGATGGCGATGCCGCGGGCCAGAAGGCCGCCCGTCGCGCGATTCAATTTATCGAGCAGGATTCGATGGACCTGCGCTGCGTGGTGCTGCCCGACGGCAACGACCCCATGGAGTTCATCACAGCGCATGGTGGACAGGAGCTTCAGGCGCGCATCGACGCTGCCGAGCCGCTCATGGACTTTGTCTACCGTTCGCTGCAGGAGTCGAGTGACATCACCACGCCGGGCGGTCGTGCCAAGGCGCTGGAAGATGCGCTGACGCTTATCTATCCGCTGCGCGATAGCTATATGATCGACACATACTTTATTCAGATTGCCGATCTGCTGGGTTTGGATCTGGAGACGGTTCGCGCGAGTTCGGGTCGCGTGTTTCGCGATGTCGCCAAGCGCGAAGATGCGGAACGACGTCGTGAGCAGAACTATGAACGCCAGCGGGCGCAAGCCGAGCGCTCTGGTAGCGCGGGCGGTCGGACGCCTGGTTCGCAGGGGGCATCTCGCGGTGCTTGGGCATCGGGCGCGACGCCGCCGGTGTCCGCGCCGGTCGAAGAAGAGCCGTATGACTACGTCCCGCTCGATGCCTACGGTGCCGCGCCCGTGGAGGTCGTCGACGACCTGCCGCCGATCGATGTGCCTGATGGTATGGGTGCTGTGCCTGTGACTGATGGTTCGGGCGCTCCGGCTGCGGCGGCGCCGATGGTTCTTACTGATCTTGAGCGCAAGTCCTTGGCAGGGGAGCGCGAGCTGTTGACGATGCTCACGAGCTACCCCGACCTGTTCCGCACGTATGCCGACCGCATCTGCTCTATCGAGTGGGTTGACCCACGTCACGAGTCCATCGCATGGGCCGTTCTGGCAACGCCGCCGGGAACCGATCCTGCAGCCTGCATGGATGCGGCGCGCTCGGTCTGTCCCGAGGCGGCAACGCTTGTGAGTGCCGGGCGCATCTCCGCGACGAGCAAGCACCCCACCGAGACGAACATCGTGTTCATGCTCGATACGCTCGAGCTCTACACCATCAAGCGCCGCATGCGTGCCGCACAGGCCAAGCTGCGCCAGGACCGTTCGCTCGATGATGAGGCCCGTCGCGCGCTGACCGTGCAGGCCGCGCAGGATTCGCAGCGTCAACGTGAACTGCAAAAGTCGATCGGCGGCGTGGCGGACCCGTTCCGTTTGATCGGTCTGGAGGCCGCAGGCACCGAACAGGCCTAGATGTTGTGGTCAACCAGCGTATTCTCGCCTATATCCAGTCCTCTTTTTGGGTATAGACGTCTATGTGTGTGCTAAAGTATTGAGTCCTGTGGACTATGAAGGGAGAATCTGTGCCAAAAAAGACTGAGAGCACGGGTACTGGGCTGGAATCCTACGTTGCAAAGCTCATGGGCAACGGCTCAAACAGGACTTCGGTAACCGAGGACGAGATTCAGGTCGCCCTGAAGGATATCGATGTTTCTGACGAGCAGCTCACCGCGGTGTATTCCGCGCTGCGCAACAGCGGCATCCAGATTATCTCCGCGAGCGGTAACGACGACGCCCCCATGGACGTCGACGATGACGATAACGATACCGATACCGACGATTTCGATGACGACGACGAGCACGATTCCGGCTCGCTCGACGATCATGAGCTCAAGATGGCCCGTCAGGCCGACGCCGAGATGGGTTCTTCCAAGAGCAAGAAGAAGCGCACCGTGCGCACGTCCCGTTCACGCTCGCGCGTGCGTGGCATCGATGCCTCCACGGTGATGCTGACCGGCGATCCGGTTCGTATGTACCTCAAGGAGATCGGCAAGGTCGACCTGCTAACCGCCTCCGAAGAGGTCGATCTGGCCATGAAGATCGAGGCCGGTCTCGAGGCCACCGAGAAGCTCGAGGCTGCCGATGCCGGTGAGCTCGAGCTCACGCGTGCCGAGATGCGTCGTCTCACGCGCATTGAGAACGTGGGCCTCGAAGCCAAGCAGGCACTCATCAGCGCCAACCTGCGTCTGGTAGTCTCCATCGCCAAGCGCTACGTCGGCCGCGGTATGCTTTTCCTGGACCTGATCCAGGAGGGCAACCTCGGTCTGATCCGCGCCGTCGAGAAGTTCGACTACCAGAAGGGCTTCAAGTTCTCCACGTATGCCACGTGGTGGATCCGTCAGGCCATCACGCGCGCTATCGCCGACCAGGCCCGTACCATCCGTATTCCCGTGCATATGGTCGAGACCATCAACAAGCTCGTCCGCGTGCAGCGCCAGCTTCTCCAGGACCTGGGTCGCGACCCGACCCCCGAGGAGATCGGTGCCGAGATGGACATGAGCGCCGACCGCGTCCGCGAGATCCAGAAGATCTCGCAGGAGCCCGTGTCGCTCGAGACCCCGATCGGCGAGGAAGAGGATTCCCAGCTGGGCGACTTCATCGAGGACTCCCAGGCAATCGTTCCGCCCGATGCCGCCAGCTTCTCCATGCTGCAGGAGCAGCTCACCCAGGTGCTCGACTCGCTTGCCGATCGTGAGCGCAAGGTTATCGAGCTGCGCTTTGGCCTTGTCGACGGACATCCCCGTACGCTCGAGGAAGTCGGCCGCGAGTTTGGCGTCACGCGCGAGCGTATCCGCCAGATCGAGTCCAAGACCTTGGCCAAGCTCCGCCACCCCAGCCGTTCGAGCAAGCTGAAGGACTATATCGAAAGCTAGTCAAGCAAGAAGCGCCCTCAAGCACATCCGCCTGGGGGCGCTTTCATGTAGTCATTGGGGACGTCCTCAATGACTAGGTCGGAAAAAATCTCAAAAAAGTTCTTGCCCTAAGCTGATTCGTCCGTATAATAAACTTCGTTGCTTGAGAGCATGCACCTATTCCTCGGTAGCTCAATGGTAGAGCACGCGGCTGTTAACCGCGCTGTTGTAGGTTCGAGTCCTACCCGGGGAGCCAGGTTGTAAAACCCGTCGCTTATGCGGCGGGTTTTTTCATGCCGCGACCACTTGACTCGAACGTTGCCATATCAACATTTCGTGTCGAGGATGTAATCCCGCGACCCACCACCTCAACATGGCGCGGTCGTTGTAGAATATTGCAATGATTGCTCCCACGACATGGTGCCGCGAGCACCAGATAAGGAGATTCTTGTGTCTGAGACCATTAACGGCAGCCTGAGCGTCTCGAACGACGTTATTGCCGATATTGCCGGTTATGCCGCGATGACGTGCTATGGCGTCGTCGGTATGGCTGAGCAGCTCCAAGGCGCCGAGAGCGTGCGCCTGCTTGCCGGTCAGCGCCTCCGCAAGGGCGTGCTTGTCTCCGCCGACGAGAACGGCCTTACGGTCGATCTTCACGTCGTGCTCGAGAACGGCGTCAACATGAAATCCGTCTGCCACAATCTTTCGAGCTCCGTTGCCTTCACCCTGCAGGAGATCGCCCAGATCGATCCCGCCAGCCTTAAGATCGGCATCCATATCGACGCGCTCAAGAGCCGTCTGAACTAGCATCCGAAAACGGAGATTTAAATACCCATGATTGCAAAGACCATTCGCACCTGTTTTCCGATCGCTGCGGCTGCCGTTTCCGACAAGGCCGAGGAGATCAACAAGCTCAACGTCTTTCCCGTGCCCGACGGTGACACCGGCACCAACATGTCGCTCACGCTCGCCTCGGTGACCAAGGAGCTTTCTGCCCTTCCCGCCGACGCCGACATGGAGGCCATCGCCGGCGCCATCACCCACGGCTCCCTGATGGGCGCCCGCGGCAACTCCGGCGTCATCACCTCGCAGATCTTGCGCGGCGTGGCCGAGGGCCTTGTCTCCGCCGACGAGCCCATTACGTCCGCCAACATCGCCTTCGCCTTCCGTCGTGCCGTCAAGGTTGCCTTCCAGGCCGTCCGTAAGCCCATCGAGGGTACGATCCTCACGGTGTTGCGCGATGTCTCGACCAAGGCCGACGAGTGCGAAAAGAAGAAGTTCTCGGCCGAGGACGCGCTCGACGCCATCGTCGTCGAGGCCTACCAGTCCGTCGCCCGCACGCCCGACCTGCTGCCCGTTCTGAAGGAGAACGGCGTGGTCGACTCCGGCGCCTTTGGCTTTGCTATTTTCCTTGAGAACTTTGTTGCCGCCGCTCTTGGCCGCAGCACCGTTGTCGAGGATTTCTCCGCCACGTTTGACTCCGCTGGCTCTGCCCGCGACGCGGCCCTTGGTCGTGTTGAGATCGAGGCCAACGACGACTGGGAGGGCTCGGAATTCCGCTACTGCAACGAGTTCCTCTTTAAGGCCGACGCTCCCTTTGACGAGGACGAGTGCCTCAAGTTCCTGGGTTCCATGGGCGACTGCGAGCTGCTCGTGGGTGCTTACCCCGATTACAAGATTCACGTGCACTCCAACACCCCCAACCTGGTGCTCGAGCATATGCTGCAGCTTGGTCAGATTTACGAGGTCTTTATCCACAACATGGAGATGGAGGCCCACGACCGTACCGCCAAGATCCACGAGGACCAGGAAAAGGCCGCCGAGCCCGCCAAGGCGCTGGGCTTTGTCGCCGTTGCCGCCGGTTCCGGCGAGGCAGACATCCTCAAGTCCCTCGGCGTCGACGTGATCGTGTCGGGTGGTCAGACCATGAACCCCTCGACTGCAGACTTGCTGGGCGCCGTTGACCAGGTCAACGCGACCTCGGTCATCATCCTGCCCAACAACGGCAACATCCGCATGGCTGCCGAGGCCGCTGCCTCAGCCTGCACCGACAAGAAGGTAGCCGTCGTTCCCACCAAGACCGTCCCGCAGGCCTTCTCCGCGCTGTTCGCGGTCCTGCCCGATTCCGAGCTCGAGGATGCCGTCGCCGCTATGGTCGACGCCATCAGCGAGGTTCGCGATGGCGAGGTCACCCGTGCCGTGCGCGATTCCAGCGCCTCCGACGGCTCGCCGATTCACTCCGGTGACGTCATGGGTATCATCGCCGGCTCCATCGACGTGGTCGGCTCCGACGTGAAGCAGGTCACGCTCGATTGCATCAACCGTATGCAGGAGGAAGAGGAGGGCGACGCGCTGACGATTCTGGCCGGCGAGGAACTGTCCGATGAGGCCTTCCAGGAGATCGTAGACGCCATTGAGGAGGCTCAGCCCGATTTGGAGATCGACGCCCATCGTGGCGAGCAGCCGCTCTATCCCGTGATCTTCTCGATCGAGTAGGCTCTGCCCATGTCCGAGCTGTGCTCCGTGCCGCGCGTCTCGGAGCGCTTTGCCCAGAGCAATGCGCTCGACGAAGATATCGCGCGACTCAAATATGTTTCAGGTAAACGTGAGGAGGCCCTTCGCCGTCTGGGAATTCGGACGGTGGGGGACCTCCTTCTCCATATCCCTCATCGTTACCTCGACTTTACTCGTTCGTGGTCCATCGAGATGGCGCCCATCGGTACCGTGTGCACTATCATCGCCACGGTCGACCGCATCGTCCAAAAGCAGCCGCGTCCGCGCATGCAGGTGACCGAGGTCTCACTCGTTGACGAGACGGGCGTGCTACAGGTCGCCTTTTTCCGCCAGCCCTGGATTGCCCAGCAGCTTAAGCAGGGCGACCGCCTGGCCGTGATGGGCAAGGTTGAGTTTGCCTACGGTTTTAAGCAGATGGCCTCGCCGCACTTTGAAAAGCTCGAGGAAGGGCGTGCCGCAGGCACTATCCTGCCGGTCCATTACGTCAGTGATGGCGTGAGCCAGGCGTGGATGCGCCGCATCGTAAGCGGCGCGCTCGAGGTCGTCGGCAATCCCTTTGATCCCATTCCGGCGCGCTTACGCGTTAAGCGTCGCCTGATGAGCAATGCTCGTGCGCTTCGATCGATCCACTTTCCCTCGAGCATGGCTGAGCGCGACATCGCACGCCGGCGTCTTGCCTACGAGGAGTGTCTCTACCTGCAGCTGGCGCTGCGTCTGCGCAACGACGGCGGCCTGGTCGATGTGGTGCCCTATGCCCACACCGCGGGCGAGCACCTGGTCGCGCTCAAGCAGGCCCTGCCGTTTTCGCTGAGCAACGAGCAGGAGGCCGCGTTCCAGGATATCCTGCGCGATATGTGCGATGGCGGGCGCGTGATGAACCGCCTGCTGCTGGGCGATGTCGGTACCGGTAAGACCGCCGTTGCCGCCTGCGCGCTGGCTGTGGCTGCCGATGGCGGTACGCAGGCCTGCGTTATGGCGCCCACGGGCGTGCTGGCGCGCCAATATGCCGATAAGACCGGCCCTCTGCTCTCGCAGGCCGGCATGTCCTGGGCACTTCTGACGGGTGCCACGCCGGCCGCAGAGCGCGAGCGCATCCATGCGCAGCTGGAATCGGGCGAGCTTGACGTGCTCTTTGGCACCCATGCGGTGCTTTCGGATAACGTTGCGTTCAAGCATCTGTCGCTTGTCGTCATCGACGAGCAGCACCGGTTTGGCGTCGGCCAACGCAACGCCCTACGCGCGAAGGGCCCCGGTGCGGACCTGCTCGTTATGACGGCCACGCCTATCCCGCGCACGTTGGCGCTCTCGGTCTATGGCGACCTGGATACGAGCATCATCCGCCATCGTCCAATTCCGGGTGCCGGCGTGACGACGCGCGTCCTCACCGAGTCGAGTCGCGACCTGGCCTATGGCGCCATCCGTGAGGCGCATGAAAAGGGTCAGCAGGCCTACGTGATTTGCCCGCTCGTGGAGCCGAGTGACTCGGCCGATGAGCTGGAAGACGTGCCCGGTATTGCCCGCGACGATGAGGGCCGCGTGACGGTTCCCGTGCCGCTGCACGATACGGCGACCGAGCTCGATCGCCTGCGTCTGGCGTTGCCGGGCCTTGCCATCGAGCGCCTTCACGGCCGTATGCCAGCGGGGGAGAAGGACCAGGTTATTGATGCCTTTAAGCGTGGCGAGATTGACGTGCTCGTCTCGACTACGGTGGTCGAGGTGGGCGTCGACGTGCCTAACGCCACCGTCATGGTCATCGAGAACGGCGAGCGCTTTGGTTTGGCTGCCCTGCACCAGCTGCGCGGTCGCGTGGGCCGCGGCAGTGTGTCGGGCACGTGCCTGGTCATGACGCACTCCAAGGGCAACGGCGGCGCGTCGCCAGCACAAGATCGCCTGCAATCGCTCGAAAAAACTTCGGATGGTTTTACGCTTGCCCAGATGGACCTGCGTCTGCGTCACGAGGGCGAAATCCTGGGTTACCGTCAGCACGGCGGCGTGACCTTGCGCTTTGTGGACCTGGACGCCGATGAGGACCTTATCGAATGGGCCCATTTGGACGCGGTCGAGCTCTTGCGGTATGCTTGCACCCTTGACTCCGTGGCGACGCGCCCCCTGCGCGATGCGGTCGCCATGCGATATCGACACATTTTTAAGGAGGTCAGCGGAGGATGAGAATCATCGGCGGTGAATGGCGCGGTCGCAAAATCGAAGAGCCGCGCGGTCGCGATGTTACGCGTCCGACGACCGACCGCGTGCGCGAAGCGTGCGCATCCATGGTCCTATCGGCCTTTGACTTTGATTTGGACGAGGTCCGCGTACTGGATGCCTTTGGCGGCTCCGGTGCCCTAGGCATTGAGATGCTCTCGCGGGGAGCCCGTTCGCTCACGACGTTCGAGATCGATCGCAATGCCGCGAGGCTCATTACCAAGAATATCGAGTCGCTCTGCCGCGATCGCGCGCGTTGGCGTGTGGTGACGGGCGATGTCCTTGCGAGCGCTTCGCGCGGCCGCGTGCCGGGCGGCCCCTTTGATCTGGTCTTGCTCGACCCGCCCTATGCTTTTGGTGCCGAGCCGGTCGATGAGCTGCTGCAGAACCTGGCCCAGCAGGGTTTGCTCACCCCGGGCGCCTATGCTCTGTTTGAGCATGCTGCCGCCGACGTGGGCGCACATCCTGCCGGCTTTGTAACCGTGCGTGAGAAACGCTATGGCATCACCTCGGTCGACCTGCTCCGTTGGGTCGGCGAGGGCGAGGATGACGATACCGTCGCCGATGCCGATGGCAGCGACGGCACGACTTTTCAGGAGGATGCTCATGAATGACACCATCAACCGCGTGATCGTCCCGGGCACCTTCGATCCCATCACGTTTGGCCATATCGATGTGATCCGCCGCGCCCGTCGCATCTTTCCCAGCGTGATCGTCGCTGTTGCCGAGTCGCAGGGCAAAAACGGCGTGGGCACCACGTTTATGCTCGATGAGCGCGTGGCGCTGGCCCGCGAGGCGCTCGGCGATATCGACGGCGTCGAGGTCCTGCCCTTTACCGGCCTCTTGGTCGACTTCGCTCGTGAGCAGGGGGCGGGGGCCGTGGTCAAGGGCCTGCGCGCCATGACCGACTTTGAGTATGAGCTGCAGCAGGCCGACCTCAACTATCGCTTGGATAACGAGCTGGAGTCCATCTTTGTCATGAGTGCTCCACAGTACGGCTACATCTCGAGTTCGGTGGTGCGCCAGATTGCTTCGCTCGGTAGCGACGTTTCCAATTTTGTTCCGCCCAATGTGGTCAAAGCGCTCAAACATCGCTTTTCGTGACGTTTCTTATTGCCTGGTGGCATGTGGTAAACTAGCACGATGATATGTTACCTATGAAAGGAGACCGGATGCCGGGCGAGAATTTTCCTGGCGATAGGATCGTCAGCTTGGTCGATGAGCTCGAAGGGCTGATCGAGGAAGCCAAGCCGCCTTTCGGCAAGAACGCTCAGTTCAAGGTCATCGACGCCGACGTGTTCTTCAACATCCTCGACGAGATCCGCATGAGCTATCCCGAGGAGTGGCAGAAGTCCCGCCGTATCCTTAAGGAGCGCGAGGAGCTTATGGCTTCCGCCGCCGCCCAGGCCGATTCCATCATCGCCGACGCTCAGCAGCAGGCCCTCACCATTGCCGGTGAGCAGGAGATCGTCCGCCTTGCGCAGCAGCAGGCCGACGACATCCGCGATCGTGCCCAGCAGTACGAGCGCGAGACGCGTTATGCTGCCGAGGACTATGCAGAGCAGGTCTTTACGCACCTGGAGGAGAACCTCAAGAGCCTGACCGGCACCGTTACCCGTTGCCGTCAGCAGCTCAACGAGGGTGCCGCCCAACAGAATGGTCAGTGGTAATGGCTGAGTTCCCGAGCGTTACCGTCGATCTTTCCGAGCAGCTCGAGTTTCCTGGAGATTCGTATCCGCTGACCGGTAAGGTCGATGTTGCCACCTATACGGTGGGCGAGAAGGAGTACCAGCTGCAGAACGGCATTGATTACGATGTGGTCTTTACCAATGCCGGCACCGGTGTTCTGCTTACGGGCATGGTCCGCGCGCATGCAACCGGTGAGTGCGACCGTTGCCTGGAGCCCGCTTCGTTTGATATCGCCGGTGAGATCGAGGAATTCTATCTCTTTAACGAGCCCGAGGATCCCGAGGCCTACGAAGACGGCTACGAGTTACTGGGCGAGGATCGCATCGTCGATCTGGGTGAGCCCATCAACGACGCGGTTGTCATGGACACGCCGTTCGTTGTCCTGTGCAAGCCCGATTGTCGCGGTCTGTGTCCCACTTGCGGTTGCAATCTCAACGTCGAGCAATGCGATTGCGCCGCACAGGCAGAGGCAGAATGGGCCGCTGCCACGGAAAATCCATTTGCAGCATTGAAGAATCTTAAGCTCGATGAGTAAAACTGTGGTAGTATCGCTACTTGCGCGTAATCGCCACACTGGATAGTTCATAAGGAAGGTCACTATGCCCGTACCTAAACAAAAGCAGGGTCGTATCCGCACTCACACCCGTCGTTCCGCCAACATGAAGATCTCGGCTGCGGCTCAGTCCACGTGCCCCCGTTGCGGCGCTGTCAAGCTTCCGCACCACGTGTGCCCCAGCTGCGGTTTCTATAAGGACCGCGAGGTTATCGTTACCGAGTAACGGTATTCCTGGATGCGATGCCGTTCCAAATGGAACCACAATGGCCGGCTCAATGAGTCGGCCATTTTTGTATAAGGAGTATGTATATGAGTAACGTTCGCGTTTGTGTAGACGTTGTGGGCGGAGACGAGAAACCTCAGGTTGTTCTCGATGGTATCGAGGCTGCACTTGCCGCCGATCCCGATATCGAGGTCCTGGCAGTCGGTCCCGCCGAAATCGTCAATCTCTTTGCCGCGGCCCATGCACGTGTGGAGGCTCTGGAAGCCCCTGACATTATCGCCATGGATGACGATCCCATTCGCGCCGTGATGACCAAGCGCAAGTCCTCGATCGTGCTTGCCTGCCGCGCCATCAAAAAGGGCAACGCGGACGCGTTTTTCTCCGCCGGCTCCACCGGCGCCATGACCGCTGCCGCGACCGCCTACGTGACGCCGTTTAGGTATCAGGCCGAAGGCAAGAAGCAGCCGGTGCGCCCCTGTTTGACCAATGCGCTGCCCAATCGCGCCGGCGGTCTGACGGTGCTGTGCGATATGGGCGCCAACCCCGATGTCGAGGTCGACGACATGGTGCGTTTTGCCCAGATGGGTAGCGCCTATGCCCGCGTTGTCCTGGGCATCGAGCATCCTCGCGTGGGCCTGCTTGCCAATGGCACCGAGGATGAGAAGGGTTCCAACTTTACCAAGGCCTGCTTCCCGGCCATGAAAGCCGCCGTTCCCGGCTTTGTGGGCAACTGCGAAGGCACCGACCTCACCTCGGGCAATTTCGATGTCGTTGTTGCCGACGGCATGTCGGGCAATATCGCTCTCAAGGCTACCGAGGGCGCTGCCAAGTTTTTGCTACAGGAGCTCAAGGGCGCCTTTATGGCCTCGCTCGGCACCAAGATCGCCGCGCTGCTCATCAAAAAGCAGATGCGCGAGATTAAGGCCAAGCTCTCTGGTGATGCCAAGGGCGGCGCGATTCTTTTGGGCCTGCGTGGCGTGGTCCTGATCGGCCATGGCGCCACATCGGTCGAGGCTGTTAAAAACGGTACGCTCGCGGCGGCCGAAGCCGTGCGCGCGGGGCTGGTCGAGAACGTCGCCAACTCCATGGACGGCATCGTTTTGTAAGAGCGAGTTAGAGCGCTGTTATGTGCCTCGCGGCCTGCTTCGTGGGGTAGAATCAGAACCGTGTCTTGGTACCGCCCGGGCGGTACCATTCTTTTGGTATTCATGCACTATGAGAGGAAGCGCTATGGACCGCTCCGAAATCTTCGACAAGATCGCCGAGGTCGCTGCTGACGTTCTGGGCGTCGATGTTGCCGAAATTAGCGATGAGACCACCTTTGACGACCTCGATGCCAACTCGCTCGAGCGCCTGCAACTGGTTACGGCTATCGAGGACGAGTTCAATCTCGAGATCGATGACGAGACCCTGCTCTCGCTCAACTCTGTCGCCGACGCCGTCGACGCGATCGAAAACGCCAGGGAGGCTTAGGTCTTGGCTTTATCCGAACGACTTACGCGCGCCCAGGAGATTCTGGGCCACGAGTTCAATGACAAGGTGCTGCTGCGCGCGGCCCTTACGCATCCTTCGGCCGTCGAGGGCCAGCCAGTCTCGGCAAGCTACGAGCGCCTTGAGTTCTTGGGTGATTCCATTTTGGGCGCCGTTGTCGCACGCTCCCTGTTTGTGTCCTATCCGGAGTTTGACGAGGGCAAGCTCACGCGCCTGAAGGTGTCCCTTGTCTCGGGCGCCACGCTGTCCGAGGTGTCGCACGAGCTGGGTATCGATGACATCATCATCTTTGGTGCCTCCGAGACCGGTACCGGCGCGCGCGGCCTGCACTCGGCGCTCGAGAACGTCTACGAGTCGCTCGTGGGCGCGCTGTATCTGGACGCCGGCTGGGATGCCGCGGCGGAGTTTATCCATCGTACGCTCAAACCGCACCTGGCCTCCGAGCGTGCCGAGCACCCCGCGAACCCCAAATCGTTCTTGCAGGAGTGCGTGCAAGCCGACGGTCACGAACCCCCGGCGTATAAGCTCGTTGGCTCCGAGGGCCCGGCGCATGCGCCCACCTTTACCGCCGTGGTGTTGATCGATGGTATTCGCCAGGGTCGCGGCTCCGGCTCCTCAAAGAAGGAAGCCGAGGGAGCCGCTGCACTTGAGGCACTTGACCGCATGGGCTACACCACCAACGGCGTGATTCTCAACAAGAAGCCTGTTTAAGCGAGGAACCGTGTATCTCAAGTCCCTCACGCTCAAAGGGTTCAAGTCGTTTGCCGACCGCGCCCATATGACGTTTGAGCCGGGCCTGACCGTCATCGTCGGTCCCAACGGCTCGGGAAAATCGAACATCTCTGACTCGATTCTGTGGGTCCTGGGCGAGCAGAGCGCCAAGCAGCTGCGCGGCCAGGCCATGGAGGATGTCATCTTCTCGGGCTCGTCAGCGCGCAAGCCGGTGGGTGTCGCCGAGGTCACGCTGGTGCTCGATAACTCGGACCATATGCTGCCCGTCGACTTTGACGAGGTCGCCATCACCCGTCGTATGTATCGCTCGGGCGAAAGCGAGTACCTCATCAACTCGAGTCCGTGCCGCCTGATGGACATTCAGGACATCCTGCACGATTCGGGCTTGGGCAAGGATACGCATTCCATCATCAGCCAGGGCAAGCTCGACGCCATTTTGCAGAGCCGCCCCGAGGAGCGCCGCGCCCTCATCGAGGAGGCCGCCGGCATTTCCAAGCACAAACGCCGCAAGGAGCGTGCGCTCAAAAAGATTAAGTCGATGGACGAGCACCTGACGCGTGCCCGCGACATCAATAAGGAAATCGCCCGTCAGCTGCGACCTCTGGAGCGTCAGGTCGATCGTGCGCGCAAGTACAAAGAGCTGTCCTCGCGCGCGAACGAGCTTACGCAGATGCTAGCCGTCGACGAGCTGCGTTCGCTGCAGTCGCAGTGGAACGACTTGGAGAGCCGCTCCAAGGAAGGTGCCGCCGAGCTGGAGCTTGCGCAGTACCGCTTGGGCGAAAAGGAACGCGAGCTCGAGAAGCTCCAGGTCATGCTCGAGGAAAAGGGCCTGTTTGTGGGCGATCTGGGCGAGCAGCGCCGCCATATGCAAGACGTGGTCGGCCGCATTAACTCCGATATGCGCCTGCTCGAGGAAAAGGGCCACAACATGGTGTCGCGCCTGTCCGACATGCGCGGCCAGATCTCGAGCTCCGAGCATCAGCGTCGTCGCGTGGTAGAGGAGCTCGAGGACGCGCGTGCGCAGCTTGAGGAAGTGACCGGCGCGCACATGCAGGCCCAGGAGGACGTTGACGCCGCTGGTCCTGCCGCCGCTCAGCTCCACGAGCGGCGCGTGGCGCTCGACAATCAGATTTCGCAGCTTACGCGTGAGCAACGCGATGCGCAGCGTGTGGCCGATAACGCGGCGCTCGAACTCGCCAAGGTGAAGGACTCGCTGAGCAACGCCGAGGTCGAGGACAACATGTACGCCTCACGCCTGGAGCAGATCGACGAGCAGCTCGAGGAAGTCACGGCCTCACTCGAGAGCCGTCGCGACCGCGCCGAGGAGCTCGACAGTGCACTTGATCAGGCCCGTCAAGCCCAGATTGATGCTCGCGAGGCTACCGAGGTCGCCCGTGCAGCCCTTAAGGACCTGCGTGTCCGCGAGAGCGAGGCGCGCAACAAACTGTCCGAGGTGCGCTCGGAGCTTGCCAGCCAAAAGAAGCTCGATGCCCGCATGGCTGACAGCTCGCCGCTGGTGAGCCGTCTGATGGGTGCGCTGGGCGACGATGTCTCGGGTCGTCTGGGCGACGTGCTCGAGGTCCCGCGTGAGCTTGAGGGCCTGGTTGAGCAATTGCTCGCCGGCGATATCGATGCGCTGCTGTTCGACGATGCGTCCGCGCTTGAGCGTGCCGGTCGTGCCGCTCTGGACCAGAAGAAGGCCTCGGGCGAGGCGCTGCTGGTCGCGCGCGGTGTGAGCGCCTCTGCTGCCGCTAAGGGCGCTGCCGGTTCCCGCCTGGTCGATCGCCTGTCCGTACGCGCCGGCTATGGCCCGGTTGTCGAGGCGCTGCTCGGCGGCTATTACGTGGTCGATGATTTGGCCACCGCGCTGGCTGCGCCGGTTGTGGATGGCGTGACCTATGTGACCCCCGATGGTGCCCGCGTTGCCTGTGGTGGCTTGGTGCGCGTGGGGCTCGATGCCGGCGAGGCTTCGGGTGCCTTGGAGCGCAAGCGCCGCATCCGTGAGCTCGAGGGCTTGGAGCCCGATCTGGCTGCTATCTTTGAGCATGTTTCGGACCAAGTCGTTGAGGCCAACCTCGCCGTCGAGGAGGTCCGTGCCGCTGAGGGCGATGCTGCCGGCGAGATTGCTCGCCTTGAGGGCGAGCGTCGCTCGCTGCTGTCCGAGATCGGCCGCCTGGAGCAAAGCGCCAACAATGCCGAGGTCGAGCGCGTGCGTATTTCCAAGCGCCGCGAGCAGGCTGCCGAGGCCGTTCGCGCTGCGCGCCCGCGCGTGGACGAGCTCACCCGTTCGCGGGACGAGGCGCGAGCGCAGGCAAGCGACCTGGGCCTTCAGATTGCCGAGGCCAACGACGAACTCGACCGCGTTCGCCGTGACGATTCCGAGGCCGCTGGCAAGCTCGCCGATGCCAAGGTTCGCCTGGCCCAGACGAGCGAGCGCCTTCGTTCTCTGAAGGGCCGCGTGCCCGATCTGGAGCATCGCCTGGAGGGTATCGACCGACGTATCCGCGGAACACGCCAGGCCTCGCGCTCACTCGAGCTGCTGCGCCTGCGCGTCGATCCCATGCACGAGCGCTATTCGGCCCTGCTGGAGCGCGCGTCAGATTGGGCCGCACGTCTGCGTGACCAGGCCTCTCTGGAGGAGGCGGACTCCGCTTCGCTTAAGAAGACCATCGAGGATGCCAAGGCAGAGGTTGCCCGCGCTAAGGAGAAGGTCGATACCGCCACCGCCACGCAAAACGAATTTAAGGTCGCGCGTGGCAAGCTCGAGGTGCAGGTAGAGGCCGCCATTAAGGCCATTACCGCCGATGGCACCACGGTACTCGAGGAAGCGCTTATGCTTCCTGCGCCCACGGACCGCGACGCCGCCGAGCGCGAGCTCAACCAGCTTGTGCGCCAGATCAACAACCTTGGTCCCGTGAACCAAGTTGCCATGGAGGAGTACGAGCAGCTCAAGCGCCGCGCTGACTACATCGAGGAGCAGCTGGCCGATCTGGAGAGCGCGCGTAAGGCGCTCACCAAGATCACGGTGGCCATTGATCGCAAGATGCGCAAGGCGTTTCTGGTGACGTTTGAGAAGGTCGACGCGAACTTCCGCGAGATCTTCGCTATGCTGTTCCCGGGTGGCCAGGCTCATCTGGAGATGACCGATCCCGAGCATCCGGCCGAGACGGGTATCGAGGTCGTGGCGCAGCCGCGCGGCAAGCGCATCACCAAGATGATGCTCATGTCGGGTGGCGAGAAGAGCCTGACGGCGCTCGCCCTGCTCTTTGCCGTGTATCGCACGCGCACGGTGCCGTTCTATGTGCTGGACGAGGTCGAGGCCGCGCTCGACGACGCCAACCTGTCCAAGCTCATCGGCGCCCTCAATGTGCTGCGTTCCGATACGCAGCTCTTGGTAATCTCGCATCAGCGCCGTACTATGGAGGATGCTGACGTTCTCTACGGTGTCTCGATGCAAGCCGACGGCGTCAGTCGCGTCGTCTCGCAAAAACTCGATCGCGAAACCGGAAAGGTCGTGAATGCATAATGGGATTCTTTGACGCTCTCTCGCGCGGACTTGAGCGCAGCCGCGAGGCCCTCAACGAGGTCTTCTACTTTGGCGGCGAGGTCGACGAGGACTTTTGGGAGGACCTTGAGGACACCCTCGTTATGGGTGACATGGGTGCCGAGGTCGCCATTCAGGTCTCCGATGACCTGCGCGAGACGGCCGCCAAGAAGAACCTCAAGACCGCTCCGCAGCTTCGCCGCGCTCTGGCCGAGCAGCTTGAGCAGCACTTTGTGCCCATCGAGCGCGATCCGTTCTCCGATACGCCGAGCTGCGTGCTGTTTGTGGGCATCAACGGTGCCGGCAAGACCACGACGGTCGGCAAGATTGCGAGCGCCATGGCTTCCCGCGGCAAGAATGTCGTGATCGGTTCGGCCGATACCTTCCGCGCCGCCGCCATCGAGCAGCTCGATGTGTGGGGCCAGCGCGCCGGTGTTCCCGTCATCAAGCGCGACCGCGGCTCCGACCCGGCGAGCGTTTGTTACGACGTGCTCGACGAGGCCGACAGGCGCGGCAGCGACCTGGTGCTTATCGACACCGCCGGTCGTCTGCATACGAGCCCCGAGCTCATGCGCGAGCTCGCCAAGGTGGTCAACGTGACGCGTAAGCGCGCCGCCAATATGGCCGCCGGTCCCATGCCGGTCTCGGTCGTGCTTGTGATCGATGCCGCCACCGGCCAGAACGGTCTGAACCAGGCGCTCGAGTTTAACGAGGCGCTGGGCCTGGACGGTATTATCATGACTAAGCTGGACGGCACGGCTAAGGGCGGTATCGCCATGGCCGTGGCCGAGAAGCTCAAGCTCCCGATCCTGCGCATCGGCGTGGGCGAGCAGGTCGATGACCTGCAGGAGTTTAACGCCAAAGATTTCTGCCGCGCCCTGGTGGGCGAGTCCAACTAAGGAGTGACTAGTGTTTGATTCTCTGAGCGATCGCCTCAATGACACATTTGACCGCCTGCGTGGCAAGGGTAAGCTGACCGAGGCCGACATCACCTCGGCCATGCGCGACATTCGCATGGCGTTGCTCGAGGCCGACGTCAACTTTAAGGTTGTCAAGGAGTTCGTCGCCAAGACCAAGGAGCGCTGCATGACCGCCGAGGTCATGGAGTCGCTGTCGCCGGCGCAAAACGTCGTCAAGATCGTGCTCGACGAGCTTACCGAGATGCTCGGCTCCACCGAGAGTAAGCTCGTTTTTAGTAACCGCATTCCTAATGTCATCATGCTCGTGGGCCTGCAGGGCTCCGGTAAGACCACGGCGGCCGTAAAGCTGGCCTACCTGCTCAAGAAGCAGGGCCGCTCGCCGCTGCTCGCCGCGTGCGACGTCTACCGTCCCGCCGCAGCCGACCAGCTAGCCACGCTTGGCGGAGAGATCGGCGTGCCGGTCTTCCGCGGCGACGGTGCACACCCGGTCGACATCGCCAAGGGCGCTATTCAGGAGGCCGTCGACCACCTGCGTGACGTGGTCATCGTCGATACCGCCGGTCGTTTGCAGATCGACGAGCAGATGATGCAGGAAGCCGTGGACATCAAGAAGGCCGTCAAGCCCGATCAGGTGCTGATGGTCGTCGATGCCATGACCGGCCAGGATATCGTCAACGTCGTCTCGACCTTCGCCGAGCGCACCGACTTTGACGGCGTGATCATCTCCAAGCTCGACGGCGATGCCCGTGGTGGCGGCGCGCTTTCCGTGCGCCAGGTGACCGGCAAGCCCATCAAGTTCGTGAGCATGGGCGAGAAGCCCGATTCGCTGGAGCCGTTCTACCCCGACCGTATGGCCAAGCGAATCTTGGGCATGGGCGACGTCGTCGGCATCATCGAGAAGGCCCAGGAGGCCGCCGATGCCGAGCAGCTCGAGGCCGCCGAGCGCATGCTGCGCGAGGGCTTTACCATGAACGACATGCTCGACCAGATGAAAGCCGTTAAGAAGATGGGCGGCATGAAGGGCATTCTCGGCATGCTCCCCGGTGGCCAGCGCGCGCTCAACCAGATGGGCGGCAACTTGGACGAGGGCATCTTCGACAAGAACGAGGCCATCATTATGTCGATGACCAAGGAGGAACGCCTGCGCCCCTCCATCATCAACGGCCAGCGTCGCGCCCGCATTGCCAAGGGCGCCGGCGTGACCCCCACCGAGGTCAACAGCCTTATGAAGCAGTGGGGCGAGATGAACAAGATGATGGGACGCATGCGCACGATGGCCAATCAGGCGCAGGCCGGCGGCAAGAAGGGCAAAAAGGGCAAGAAGGGCAAGAAGATGCGCATGCCCAATATCCCTGGCCTGGACGCTATGGGTCTGGGCAGCATGGGCGGCCTGGGTACGGGCGGTCCCAAGTCCGATATGGAGCTGCTGCGCCAGATGGAAGCGCAGATGCGTAATAAGAAATAGAGCTGTAATTCCAGCTTGATATGGCAAAGGCCACTCGGAAGCTACCGGGTGGCCTTTGTTGTTGGCTTTGATTGTTGGATTGCGTTCAGTATCGCGCCCCGAGCTCGCGGTGCCGTGCCGTTAGTGGCAGCCGCAGCCCTCGTGGCCCTCGTGCTCGTGATGGCCGTGGCAGCTGCAGGAATCGCCATGCTCGTGAGTGTGGTCGTGGCCGTGGCCATGGCAGTCGCAGGTGGCCTCGCCGGTCTGCGCGAGCGTGCCGGCAATGAGGGCCTCGACGCAAGCGTCGCAGCTGCCCTGGGCACCTGCGTATACTGTGATGCCGGCTTGGGCAAGCGCGTTGATAGCGCCACCGCCGATGCCGCCGCAGATGAGCGTGTCCACGCCGCCGTTGGCGAGCAGGCCCGCAAGGGCACCGTGGCCGGTGCCGCCGGTGCCCACGACCTGCTCGTTGAGTACCTTGCCATCCTGAATGTCGTAGATCTTGAACTGCTCACTGCGGCCAAAGTGCATAAAGATGTTGCCGTTGTCGTACGTGGTTGCCACCCTCATGGTGTCGACCTCCTTTGCTGGCCATGCGGCCATCGTCGTGGTGATGGGGGAGTACACGATATTGCCGCCCTCGATAACGAGCGCCCGTCCGTTGACCAGCGCGTTTGCCACCTTGCGATGCGCTCGGCTGCAAATTGCCGCCACCGTGGCGCGCGCGATGCCCATGTGCTTTGCGACGGCCTCCTGATTGAGGCCTTCCAGGTCGCATAGCCGCAGGACCTCGAGTTCGTCGACCGTCATGTCGATGGCCTCTCCGCTGGCAAGGCCATCGGGGGTAAAACCGCGATATTCGGGGATGATCCCGACGCGGCGCAATTTTTCACGTCTTCCTGCCATACACTCTCCATATCTGACATATGTCAACAATAGAATAACGACCGTGCGGATTTACGCAAGGAATTTCTGGCATATGTCAGAAAATGAGGGCTTATGTTAGGGCTGTGGGGCCGCTTGCGCCTGGGCTACAATGAATCTCGCTTATAGGCGACTGACAGGAGGGTCAATGAGCAAGGCTGATCAACAGTTTGTAGCCATGTGCCGCGATATTCTGGACCATGGCACCACCACCGAGGGCCAAAAGGTCCGCCCGGTGTGGGAGGACGGCACCCCTGCCTATACCATTAAAAACTTTGGCGTCACGGCACGCTACGACCTGCGTGAGGAGTTTCCGGCGCTTACCCTGCGTCGTACGGCCCTCAAATCTGCCATGGATGAGATCCTATGGATCTATCAAAAGAAGTCCAATAACGTGCATGACCTCAACAGCCATATTTGGGACGAGTGGGCCGACGAGACTGGCTCCATCGGCAAGGCCTACGGGTATCAGATTGGGCAGAAGAGCCATTATGCCGAGGGCGACTTTGACCAGATGGATCGCGTGCTGTACGACCTTAAGAACACGCCGTACAGCCGCCGCATTATGACGAACACCTATGTGTTTAGCGACCTGTCCGAGATGCACCTGTATCCGTGTGCCTACAGCGTGACGTATAACGTGACGCAGCGTCCGCAGGATGATAAACCGACGCTCAACATGATTCTCAACCAGCGCAGCCAGGATATTTTGGCTGCGAACAACTGGAATGTGTGCCAGTACGCCATTTTGCTGATGATGGTCGCGCAGTCGGTCGATATGATCGCTGGCGAGCTGCTGCATGTGATTGCCGATGCCCACATTTACGACCGTCATGTCGATATCGTTCGCGAGCTTATTGAGCGTCCGCAGTTTGCTGCGCCCAAGGTAACGCTCAACCCCGATGTGCATGACTTCTATGCGTTTACGACCGATGATCTGATCGTCGAGGGCTATGAGCACGGCCCTCAGGTCAAGAACATCCCCATTGCGGTGTAGGTGACGCGCATGAGGTGTAAGCTTTCTGCCATTGTTGCCGTGTGTGACGATTGGGGCATTGGGTGCGAGGGTGACATGGTCGTGTCCAATCGCGCCGACATGCGCCATTTTGTGGCGTGTACCAAAGGTTGCCCGGTCATTATGGGACGCAAGAACCTGCTGAGTTTTCCCGGCGGACGTCCGCTCAAGAACCGCCGCAATATCGTGCTCACGCGCGATGAGGACTTTGCTCCCGAGGGCGTCGACGTGGTGCATAGTATCGACGAGGCGCTTGCCGCGGTTGCCGATGAACCCGTTGCCTGGGTAATCGGCGGCGGCGAGGTATATCGACAGTTTTTGCCGTATTGCGTGGAGGCCGAGGTTACGCATAACCATTGCGTGCATGACGTGGATACGTACTTTCCCGATTTGGATGCCGATCCCGCGTGGGAGATTGCGCGGCGTGACGGTGTTGCCACGATTGCCTCGGGCGAGGGAGACGAGGGTGTCGATTATGAGTTCGTGACGTATCGTCGCGTTGAGGCGTAAATCGTCTGGCGTGAACGGTATCATCGGGTTGTTTGAATGCATGGGGCGGCGCTTAGCGTCGCCTCGTTTGGTATAGATGTGCTGTAAAGAAGGGTGCGGGCTGGCTGCTATGACTGATGCCGTTGAGGTGCTGCGAATCGATTCTCTCGAGGACGAGCGGCTCGATGCCTACGTGCGACTGACCGAGCGTGAGCTTCGCTGCGTGCTGGAGCCGCAGAAGGGCATTTTTATCGCCGAGAGTGCCAAGGTCATCGAGCGTGCGGTTCGCGCCGGATACCAGCCGGTGAGCTTTCTTTTGGGCGAGCGCTGGCTCGACCAGATGATGCCGCTGTTTGAGCGCCTGATTGTGCGCGAGGGCGCGGGTCCGGTTCCTGTGTTCGTTGCCTCCATGGAGCTTATGGAGCAGCTGACGGGCTTCAATGTGACGCGCGGTGCGCTCGCGGCATTCCGTCGTCCACGTCAGATTCCGGTAGCCGAGTTCTTGGGTGGCGTCGTCGATGCGGCGGGGGAGCGCCCGGTGCGCGTGTGCGTGCTCGAGGGCATTGTCGACCACACCAACGTCGGCGCGATTTTCCGCTCGGCGGCTGCGCTGAACGTCGATGGCATTTTGGTGAGCCCTACGTGCTGCGATCCGCTGTACCGTCGCTCGGCCCGCGTGAGCATGGGCACGGTGTTCCAGGTGCCCTGGACACGCATTGGCAGCGAAGCGCGCGTATGGCCGCATGATGGGCTGGCGGCGCTACACGATGCCGGCTTTTCGTGTGCCGCTATGGCGTTGACGGATGATTCGGTGTCGCTGGACGATCCCGCGCTCCAGGAGATTGACCGCCTGGCAATCTTTATGGGCACCGAGGGTGCTGGCTTGGGCGCCAAGACCATTGCAGGCTGCGACCGCGCCGTGCGTATTCCGATGGCACATGGGGTCGATTCACTCAACGTGGCCGCGGCAAGCGCTGTTGCCTTTTGGCAGCTGTGCCCGCATGTGAGCAACGAGTACCACTACCAGCCGGGGCTGTATCACTAGGCAGATAGTTAGCACCGGGCTCTGGTTCGGGGCGTTTCGGCCGACGTCGGTCGGTGCTAAGCTGGTATCGGCTTTGGTCTTAAATTGCCGTTTTGTTGTTTGACGTACGCTGGTGGGGAGGGCGTGTGGCTAAGAAATCTACGGCTATCGATGTAACGCAGGGTGTCATTTGGCAACAGCTGCTGTCGCTGTGCGTCCCTATCTTCTTTAGCTCGTTTTTTCAGCAGGCTTACACGCTTATTGGTACGTATATCGTCGGCCAGTTTGGCGGCAAGCTCGCGCTGGGTGGCATTCAAGCCACGATGGTGCTCACCGAGCTCTGCATTGGCTTTTGCGTTGGCGTTGGCGCTGGCTGCGCGGTCATTACCGGTCAGTATTTTGGTCAGCACGATGATGAGCGATTGAGTCGTTCGGTCCATACGGCCATGACGCTCGCGCTGGTGGGCGGTATCGTTTTCTCGATTCTTGGCATAGTGTTCGTTGAGCCCATGCTGGTACTTATGAACACGCCGCATGAACTATTGGCCGAGGGCGTGGCCTATGCTCGTTGCTATTTTGCCGCCATGGTTGCGGCGCTGCTGCTCAATATGGGAACGGCGCTGCTGCGCGCCGTGGGCGACACACGCGGCCCTGCTGTGATCATTGCTTCCGGCTGCCTTGTTAATGCGGTGCTGGATGTCATCTTCGTTGCCGTGCTTCATATGGAGGCTCTGGGCTGCGGCATCGCGGTGGCGCTGACCATTTGCTCCAACGCCACGATGATCGTGATTCGTATGATGCACGCTCCGGGTGCGTGGCGGCTTTCACTGTCCAAACTCTGCATTGATCCTGGCATTTGTAAGAGCATGATCTCGTGTGGTCTGCCGCTTGGCTTTCAGTCTGCTGCGTATTCGATTTCCAACGTTTTGATTCAGGTGTCGGTCAACTCGTTTGGTGCCGATGTCACCACGGCGTGGGGTCTTTCGGGCCGTTTGGATGGCATTGTCTGGATGGTTACCGAGGCGCTTGGCGTTTCGATCACCACGTTCTCGGCACAGAACTTTGGCGCGCGCAACTACGAGCGCATGCGCAAGGGCTACCATACGTCGCTTGTGCTGTCGTTTATGCTCATTGGTGGCCTGTCTGCCGTGCTACTGGTGTTCTCGGGTCCGTTGTCGCGTCTGTTTGTCGACGATGCTTCGATTTCGGCCTACACCACGACGATTCTTCATTTCATCGCGCCGTTCTACGCGATCTTCTCGATTATCGAAAACGCGTCCGGCTCCATCCGCGGCGCTGGCGTGAGCTTCCAGCCTATGATGCTCACGATTTTTGGCACCGTCGTGCTCAGGGTGATCTGGGTGTTTGCGATTATGCCGTTCGATCCGTCGCTTGAGCACCTGCTGCTGGTTTACCCCGTAACCTGGCTCATCACGGCCACGATGTTTACCATCTACCACCACAGCGGCAACTGGCTCGGCCGCGCCACCGCCTAATGATCCGTAGGGGACGGAGGAAAACGGATCATTGACCTGGCGATAAGGCAAAATGATCCGTTTTCCTCCGTCCCCTTCGGATCATTTAGTATTCGATGCCTTGGCGGGCTAGGAGGCCTTCGTCGAAGTAATGTTTGACGGGGCGCATTTCGGTGACCAGGTCTGCCAGATCGGCGAGGGGCAGCAGACCGCGGCCGGTAAGCACGAGCTCCGTGGTGGCGGGCTTTGTCGCGATCAGCGCTTCGACATCCACGCGCGTCACAAATCCACGGCGCATGGCCTCGCCAAGTTCGTCCAGAATCAGAACGTCGACTTTGCTAATCTGCTCGCGCGCCAGCTCTATGATCTGTGCGGCACAGGCTTCGGGCGTGTCGCGGTCGGCTTGTACGATGCGCAGACCTAAACGGGGCGCCGCATCATGCTCGGCGCAGTGCAGCTTCTTGGCAAACTGCAGCATGAGTACGTTGAGACCATAACCTGTGGCACGCAAAGCCAGCCCCAAGGCGGCCGTGGTTTTGCCCTTTCCGTCGCCCGTGTAGATCTGAACCTTGCCGACTTCCAGTGATGCCATCTCTGTCCTTTCGTGCCCGGCGTCGGTTTATCGTCGCTCGGGTTGGGTATTCTAGAAACCATTATCAACCCCAGTAGATGGAGTTCAAGCAGATGGAGATGGATGACAACAAACGTAGACGGAATATGATCCTCTACGTGCTCATCGCCTTCGTCGTCTACCTCGTGCTCTCGACCGTTCTGTTCCCCAACATCGGTCACACGCAGCAGATTACGAAGACCGATTACTCGACGTTTGTCAAAGCGCTCGATAAGAAGAGCGTCAACAAGGTCGAGTACAACACGGACGATTACACGATTTATTACACCAAGAAGGGCGAGGACGAGAACATCGCCTACAAGACGACCGGTGTGCCGAATGATGCGGGTTTTACCGATCGCGTGCTTGAATCCGGTGCGTCCCTAGAATCGGTCGTTCCCGACAAGAGCTCGGGCCTGATGACCTACTACCTGATCACGCTCATTCTTCCCATGGCGATTTTCTTCCTGATTGGCTGGTGGCTCAACCGCCGCATGAAGAAGGCTATGGGCGATGACGGCCCGTCGATGAACTTTGGCGGCGGTGGTTTTGGCGGCGGCGGATTGGGCAAGTCCGGCGCGCGCGTGATCGCCTCCAAGGACGTGGGCGTGACCTTTAAGGACGTCGCCGGCCAGGAAGAGGCCAAGGAGTCCCTCAAGGAGGTCGTCGACTTTCTGGAGAAGCCGCAGCGCTACGAGGAGATCGGCGCCAAGCTGCCGCGCGGCGCTCTTCTTGTGGGCCCTCCGGGCACTGGTAAGACCCTGCTTGCCAAGGCTGTGGCCGGCGAAGCTGGTGTTCCGTTCTTTAGTATTTCTGGTTCTGAGTTCGTCGAGATGTTTGTCGGCCGTGGCGCTGCCAAGGTGCGCGATCTGTTTAAGCAGGCCAAGGAAAAGGCCCCGTGTATCGTCTTTATCGATGAGATCGATACCATCGGTAAGAAGCGCGATGGCGGCGGCTTTAGCGGCAACGACGAGCGCGAGCAAACGCTCAACCAGCTGCTGACCGAGATGGACGGCTTTGATAACCATAAGGGTATCGTCGTCCTCGCTGCAACGAACCGTCCTGACAGCCTTGACCCGGCCCTGCTACGTCCCGGCCGCTTTGACCGCCGCATTCCCGTTGAGCTGCCCGATCTGACCGGCCGCAAGAACATCCTTGAGCTCCATGCCAAGAGCGTTAAGACGCAGCCGCCGATCGACCTGACTGCGATCGCCCGCGCGACGCCCGGCGCCTCTGGTGCCGACCTGGCCAATATCATCAACGAGGGTGCCCTGCGCGCCGTCCGCGAGGGTCGCAAGCGCGCGACGCAGGATGATTTTGAGGAGTCGGTGGAGGTCGTCATCGCCGGCCAGCAGCGTAAGTCCACGGTGCTGTCCGATCACGAGAAACAGGTCGTGTCCTATCACGAGATCGGCCATGCCATCGTTGCCGCCCGCCAGAAGGGTTCTGCGCCGGTTACGAAGATCACCATCGTGCCGCGTACGAGCGGTGCTCTGGGCTACACCATGCAGGTCGAGGAGGACGAGCGCTTCTTGACCACGCGCCAGGAGGTGCTCGACAAGCTCGCTGTCTACTGCGGCGGACGTGCTGCCGAGGAGCTCATCTTTGGTGAGATGACGACTGGCGCGGCCAATGATATCGAGCAGGCCACCAAGCTCGCCCGCAACATGGTGACGCGCTTTGGTATGTCGGAAGAGTTTGGCATGATGGCGCTCGGTACCGTTCAGAATGCCTACCTCAACCAGGACACGTCGCTCACCTGTGCCCCCGGTACGGCCGAGCGCGTCGACGCGATCGTCGCCAAGCTGATCGAGGACGCACATGACCGCGCCCTGCAGATCCTCAAGGAGAACAAGTTTAAGCTCCATGAGCTGGCTCGTTATCTGTACAAGAAGGAGACGATCACGGGCGAGGAGTTCATGAATCTCCTCACGCGCGAGAATCCGCTGATGCCAAAGCAGCAGTAAGGCTGGTTGCACAACGTCGAACGCCCCATTTGAGTTTCTATCTCAAATGGGGCGTTTTGTTTGGGAGGGATATGTATGAAGATCGTGGTGAGTGCCTGCTTGATGGGAGAGAGCTGCAAATATAACGGGCTCGACAATTACCATCGCGCGTTGGTCGAGGCCTGCGAACGCACAGGGACCGAGGTCCTGTTGGTGTGCCCCGAGGTTTTTGGCGGCTTGCCCACACCGCGCAAGCCGTCCGAGATTGTGAATGGCGAGGTTTGTACCTGCGAGGGCATCTCGGTCGATCGCGAGTTTCGCCAGGGTGCTCAGCGCGCGCTCGATATGTGCGAGCAGGCGGGCGGCCCGTCCGAGATCGTTGCGTGCATTTTGCAGGACCGCAGCCCCTCGTTCGGTACGGGTCACGTCTACGATGGCACCTTTAGCGGTACGCTCACCGCGGGCAATGGTGTTTTTGTCGATCTGCTGCTGCGTCACGGGTACCGTGTGATTCCGGCTAGCGAGTTCGATCCCAGCATGCTGGAACATTGTCCACAGCACTCGAACCCAACACTTCCTCACGGGTGACCGTTTTGGCATCATCCGTGAAGT
>UQTW01000024.1 GCA_900544115.1 uncultured Collinsella sp.
GGGCCAGCCCGTGGGAGGCCAGGGCGCCGCTGACCGGTGGACGGCACCGAGCCGTACGCTTGAACTGCAGAAGGGGGAGGCCTCGCGGCCTCCCCCTTTTTTTGTATCTCGGGCAATTTGTCTCACATAGTAGCTGTGTTTTATAACCCTCGTTTGTCGCATCTTCTGTGAACGGGCTACAATAACTTAGTCTGTGCGATATGGAGGTGAACATGGCTGAAGCTGGTATCGGCGTTGATATCGTCGAGATTTCCCGCATGAAATCAATTCTTGAAAAGACGCCGTCGTTTGCTCGGCGTGTGTTTACCGAAGAAGAGCGTGCGTATTGTGATGCATCGTCGCGTCCCGCTGCTCACTATGCCAGCCGCTTTGCTTCGCGCGAGGCGGTACTTAAAGCTCTCGGCACGGGTTTTAGTCAAGGCGTGGGTCGCAAGGATGTTTCGGTAAAGCGTGATAAACTCGGCAAACCGAAGGCTCTGCTTTCTGGTCGTGCTCTCGAAATCGCCCAGGATTTGGGTGTTGTCGAGGTCGCTCTTTCTATTACCCTTACGGGTGACTTGGCTGTCGCTAATGCCATTGCAATCACCGAGGATGCTCGACCTAAGCCTAAGGAAGAAAAGGTGAGCAACAAGAAACGCGTTGCGCAGACATTTAAAGAGGCTCGCTCTGTTTTAGATGAGCTTGAGCAGCTGCAGAATTCAGCATTGACGGAGCACTTGGGCGATGCTTCGCAAGATACGCTAGGAGCATAGATGAAACCGGTTTTGAGTACCGAAGAAGTCGTTCGTCTCGAGGATATCATCGAACGCGAAGGGACTTCGAAGGCCGAGCTTATGGAGCTAGCGGGTGAGTTTGCCGCCAACGAGGTCTTGAAGCTCAATCCCGATCGGGTTCTCGTTTTGGTCGGTTTTGGTAATAATGGCGGCGACGGTTGGGTTGCCGCCGATATCTTGAGCCACAAGGGTGTGGACGTGGATATCGTTTCTCCGGTTGAGCCGGATGAGATTCCTGCTGCTCTGGCACGTCATGTTGCTCGTCGAACTGCCGGTCGCGATGTGCACGTTTGCGTCGGTCCCTCGCGTGACGAACTCGAGGTTTTGATCGATAAGGCGGATGTTGTTGTCGATGCCATTTTTGGTACCGGTTTCCACGGGAATCTGCGTGCGCCGTTCTCCATTTGGATTCCTACGGTCAATGAATGCGCCGATTGTGTCGTATCCATTGATGTCCCCTCGGGCCTGAATGCAGAGACGGGCGTTGTTGATGACGACTGCATTCGTGCCGAGCGCACGGTGACGATGATTGCGCCCAAGATTGGTCTGTATAGCGCTGATGGTCCTGAGTATGCTGGCGATTTGATCTGCGGCAATCTTTACGACCGTCTTGACGAGGTCATCGATGATGTCGACCACGCCGCCGAGATTGTCGAGCCCGGTGACTTAGTTGATTACTTTGCTCCGCTACCATCGAATATCGATAAGTATTCCCGTGGCTCCGTGCTTATTGTCGCCGGATCTGCGCAATATCCTGGTGCTGCCATTATGGCGGCCAAGTCTGCAGCTCGCGCGGGTGCTGGTTACGTGGCAGTCGCGGCTCCTGACGCCTGCGCCAATCTCATTCGCATGGCACTTCCTTCGATTCCGGTCTTTGCTATTCCGTCTGATTCCCGCGGCTCCTTTGGCGCCGCTGCGCGCATGACGGTGTGCGAGATCGCAAAGAAGTACAGCTGCGTGCTGTGCGGTCCCGGTATGACGACGTCTGCCGGCGCTATGCAGGTGGTTTCGGGCTTGCTCGAGCTTGATGTACCGCTAATTTTGGACGCCGATGCACTCAACTGCCTTGCTAAGATTGCCATTGACGGTATTGATAGTAACCCCGAGATGTATCGCCGCGAGCAGCCGTTGGTTATGACACCGCACTATCGTGAGCTTTCGCGCCTGGTTGCCGGTGACGAGGTGAACGACCTTGGTACCGCGATTGCGGCCGCGCAGAAGGTTGTCTGGGCTGCAGGCTCCGACAATCTGGTGGTCATTGCCAAGGGGCCGACGACGGCTATCTGTGGCGTTGAGCGTGTGCTGCTGCCGCTCTCGGGTCCGGCTTCTCTGGCAACTGCCGGTTCGGGTGATGTTCTCGCGGGTATTTTGGCCGGCACGCTTGCCACCATGCGCGACGAGATGGATCGTTGGGAGTTGCTGTATTCGTACGCCGTCGCACTTCACAGCTACGCCGGTTTTGCCGCGGCGACGGAGTATGGTGAGAAGAGCGTCATCGCGACCGATCTTATCGACTTGATCGGTCCTGCCATGGAGCTGGCGGCAAAGGATGCGCTCGAAGATCTGGGAATCATGGACGAAGGGTCGGATGACTAATCATGAATAAAGCCGATTTGACGCGCTGGTCCTGGGTCGAGATCGACCGCGGGGCGCTCCGTCGCAACACGAGGGCCTATAAGAACTTGTTGAATCCGCGTCAGCGCCTGTGCTGCGTGGTCAAGGCCGATGCTTATGGTCATGGAGCTGTTGAGTGCGCCAAGATCATGTATTCGGCCGGTGCCGACATGTTTGCCGTGGCGACGGTTAACGAGGGCGTTGAGCTCCGACAGGGCGGGATTACGAAACCCGTCCTCATCCTAAGCGAGCCGCCTATCGAGGCTATTCCGACGTTGCTCGAGTTTGATATCATGCCCTCGGTCTATACGTCTGACTTTGCTCTTGCGTATGGCGAATGTGCCGTCGCGGCGGGCAAGGTGGGCAAGTATCATCTCGCCATCGAGACGGGCATGAACCGCATTGGCGTACATTACACGCAGGTGCTCGACTTTGTCCGCGGTATTAATTTCCATCGCGGTATTCAGTGCGACGGCGTATTTACGCACTTCGCCACGGCCGATGAACCTTCGGGTTGGGACTACAAGCTGCAGTGCCAGCGTTTTACCGAGGCCGTTCAGGCCATTAAGGACGCAGGTTTTGAATGCGGTATCGTGCATTGTGCCAATACGCCGTCCTCGATGCTCGATTCTTCAATGCACTTTGACATGATTCGTGCCGGCATCGGTTTGTATGGTCTGCAGCCATGTGAGCTGAGTGGTCGCGTGATGCAGCTTGATCCCGTCATGAGCGTCCACGCGCGTGTGACGCGCGTGGCGCATCCTGCGATGGGCGAGGGCGTGGGCTACGGCTTTACCTACCGCGTACCGCGCACGCGCGTTCAGATCTGCACCCTTCCGATCGGTTATGCCGATGGCCTTTCGCGTACGCTTTCCAATCGTATGGACGTGCTGTATCGCGGCGAGCGTGTGCGTCAGGTGGGCAATATCTGCATGGACCAGTTTATGGTCGCCATTCAGTCCAACCCAGCACATGAGATTCCCGAGGCCGAGTATGGTGACGAGATGATCATTGTCGGCCGCGATGGAGATGCCGAGATTACCATGGACGAGATGGCGCGCCTACGCGGCACGATTAACTACGAGGTCGCTTGCGGCTTTGGTATGCGTCTCGACAAGGTCTACGTGTAGGAGTCGCTATGGGCGTCATGCACATCCCCGGCCATAGCCATCAGACGCCGCGTGAGGTCGCACTCGAGGAGATCGAGGCCGTTCTGGGCGATTGTCACCTTTGCCAGCTTTACCAGTCGCGCCACAACATCGTGTTTGGCGTGGGAAACCCCCGCGCTCGCGTGATGTTTATTGGCGAGGCGCCGGGCCGTAATGAGGATTTGCAGGGCGAGCCCTTTGTGGGGGCGGCAGGCGAGGACCTCAACGGCATTTTGTCGCTGGCGGGGCTCAAACGCGAAGACGTCTACATTGCCAACGTGCTTAAGTGCCGCCCGCCGGGAAACCGCAATCCGCGTCCCGAGGAAGTGCTGGCTTGCTCGCCGTTTTTGCGCGAGCAGATTCGAAGCATCTGGCCCGATATCATCGTGACGCTCGGCAACCCCGCAACGCACTTTGTGCTCAAGACCGAGATCGGCATTACCAAGCTGCGCGGCAGGTTCCATCAGATGGGGCACTTTGTGGTGATGCCCACTTTCCATCCGGCAGCAGCGCTACGCAATCCAGCGTGGCAGGAGCTGCTGGAGGAAGACTTTAAGATGCTGGGCGACTATCTGGGGCGACATCCCGCACCAGAGGACGCCTCGGAATAATAAGGAGCATATATGTCCCTGGAGCGCCTGGGGGTAGGTACTTACAAAACGACTTGCGCTGCCGATACGGAGTACTTTGGCGAGCTAATTGCACCGTGCCTTGAGGACGGAGATGTGCTCATCCTGACCGGTGGCCTGGGAGTGGGCAAAACTCACTTTACCAAGGGCGTCTCGCGCGGGCTGGGCGATGGGCATATGGTTACGAGTCCTACGTTTGCGCTCATGGCCGTTCACGATCAAGGTCGTATTCCGCTGTTTCACTTTGATCTATACCGCCTGGAGCATGCCTACGAGCTCGAGGATACGGGCATTTTCGATGTGCTGGGCTATGAGGGTGCTTGCCTGCTGGAATGGGGCGAACAATTCCAGGACGAGCTGACGGATGAGTATCTTTCGGTGACGCTCAGGCGTGATGAGGGCGACAGCGATGTGCGAACGATAACGCTCGAGGCGCACGGTGACCGCGCAATGGAGCTTTCCCATTTGATTGATAAGGCTGTACAAGATGAGCTTGCATAACGACAACGCGCTGGTGGTGGCGCTCGATACCTCGACCGACATGCTTGCCTGCGCGGCAAGCTGGATTGATGGGCAGACGGGTGAGACGAAGCTCGTGAGTGGCGACCACATGTGTCGCCGTCACGCCAACGTTGAGCTCGTGAATACCGTTGATGGCGTGCTGGCTCAAGCCGGTCTGGATCGCAGCGATGTTGGTTGCTATGTGGTCGGCCGCGGCCCGGGGTCCTTTACGGGTGTGCGCATCGGCATCTCCACTGCCAAGGGCCTCGCGCGTGGTGCCAATGTTCCGCTGCTGGGCGTGTCGACGCTCGACGCTTGCGCTTGGACGGCGTGGAAGGCTGGCGTGCGCGGCAAGCTTGGTATCTTGGCCGATGCTATGCGCGGTGAGGTATATCCGGCGCTGTATATGCTGGTCGATGAGGGTCCCGAGCGTCAATTTGAGCGCGAACACGTGGTCAAGGCCGCCGTGGCGCTCGATGAGTGGCGCCAAGCAGCGGACTGGGGCCAGGTTCAGCTGACCGGTGACGGTCTCGTGCGCTATGGCAAGCTGCTGGATGAGGACGAGGCCGCCCGCTGCGTGGAGCGCGACCTGTGGTGGCCTTCGGGCGAGGGCTTGCTGCTCGCGCACGCTGCGGGTGACGGCGATCCGGCCCGCGTCCTGCCGATTTACACGCGCCTTTCGGATGCCGAGGAAAACGAGCGCAAGCGTCTTGGTCTTGCCGAGAGTGCGCAGAGCGAAATTACGGGTGTTGCCGATGAGCTCGCCGGTCGTCATCTGCAGTTCCGTCCCATGGGCGCGGCGGATGCCGAGGGCGCGAGCGCGCTGGAGGCTGCCTGCTTTGAAGGTGCCGGACACGAGGCATGGACGCCGGGCATGTTCCTGTCCGAACTGGGCGAGGACGTCGCTGCGCCGCGTAGTTGGTGGGTGGCACACGACGACGGCAAGCTGCTGGGCCTTGCCGGCGGTATGGTCGTGGACGGTGATGTGCAGATTCTGGATGTCGCCGTCGACCCGGCACATCGCCGTGAGGGCATTGCCCGCAAGCTGCTGTCGCACGTGAGCTATGATGCCCAGATGCTCGGCTGCACCACGGCTTCGCTCGAGGTCGAGGACGGTAACGAGGGAGCGATCGCGCTTTATAACGCTCTGGGCTTTACCGAGGCTGGCCGTCGCCGCGGCTACTATGGTGCCGGCAAGGACGCCATCGTCATGACGGCTCCGCTGCCCCTGGTGCTTCCGGTCGACAATGCTTCGCCCGAGCCGACGGCGGCAGAGCAGCGCGTATGGCCGCTGCCTGCGCCTTGGCGCTCTGCCGAGGAACGTGTCGAGATTGAGCGTCGCCGCCTCGTACTCGCTATCGAGAGCTCCTGCGACGAGACGGCGGTGGCGATTATCGATGCGGATGGCAATATGCTGGCCAACCAGGTGTCGACGCAGATTGATTTTCATGCACGCTTTGGCGGCGTGGTGCCCGAGATCGCCTCGCGCAAGCACGTCGAGGTGATTGTGAGTGTCGTGGATGCGGCACTCGAGGACGCCGCAGCGTCGCTGGGCCTTACGGGCGGAGCCATTACACCAAGTGAGCTAGCCGCCGTGGGCGTGACACAGGGTCCGGGCCTGGTTGGCGCCCTGGTGGTGGGCGTCGCCTTTGCCAAGGGCTTTGCCTATGCCGCCGGCAAGCCACTCGTGTGCGTCAACCATCTGGAGGGCCATCTGTTCGCCAACCTGCTGGCGCAGCCCGATCTCAGGCCGCCGTTTATCTTCACGCTCGTCTCGGGCGGTCATACCATGCTCGTGCACGTGAAGGCATGGGGCGACTACGAGGTACTTGGTGAGACACTCGACGATGCTGTGGGCGAGGCCTTCGACAAGGTAGCCAAGGCGTTGGGTCTGGGCTATCCCGGTGGCCCCATCATCTCCAAGCTGGCCGAGACGGGCAACCCCCGCGCGATCGATTTTCCTCGCGCGCTTAACAGCAGGGGAGACTATCGTTTCTCGCTTTCGGGTCTTAAAACGGCCGTGACGCTCTACATCGAGCAGGAGACCAAGGCCGGGCGCACGATTCACCTGCCCGATCTGGCGGCTTCGTTTGAGGCAGCCGTCTTTGACGTTCAGTACAAGAAGGCCAAGAACGCGCTGCATGCCACCGGATGCAAGGAATACTGCATCGGCGGCGGCGTCTCGGCTAATCCGCATCTGCGCGAGATGATGATCAAGAAGCTCGGGCGCCAGGGCATCCGCGTGACGGTGCCGCCCTTGTCTGCCTGCACCGATAACGCCGCCATGATCGCGGAGGTCGCTCGCCGTAAATTCGACCGAGGAGAAATCTCGCCGTTCGACGTCGACGCCGATCCGAACATGACGCTGTAGTCGTACGGGTGCGGTCCCCGGCCCTGACCGGCCCGGCGGCCCCATATGAACTTTATCGCGAGTTCCGCACGAACAGGAGGCCACTTAATGTGGCCTCCGTCGTGAGCAGGACTGTAGAGCAGGAAACTTCATCAGCGCCCGCCCCACGGGAAACCGGCGGGATAGACCAGTTCAGATGGGGCTTTGATGCATGGGTGGTCTGTTGTTGTGCAAATGGGTATCATACTGTGGTTATTGCATCGACTCTGCGATGCATATTTGTACGTTCCCGGCGGTCGGTTTGCCAGAAGCGCCCCGTCGGTTGTTCCAGACCCGTTTCGAAGAAAGGAAACCACACTTACCTATGGCAGCTAAAAAATCATCTCCTTTGAAGATCATTCCGCTCGGCGGCCTTGACGGCATCGGCAAGAACATGACGGTCTTCGAGTGCGGCGACGACATGGTGCTCGTCGACGCCGGTCTTATGTTCCCGGATGACTCCCAGCCCGGTATCGACCTGGTGCTTCCCGACTACACCTATGTTCTGGAGAACGAGGAGAAGCTCCGCGGTATCATCGTCACTCACGGCCACGAGGACCACACCGGTTCGCTTCCGTACCTGCTGCAGGACCTCAACAACAAGGTGCCCATTTTCTCGAGCAAGCTGACGCTCGGTTTTATCGAGGGCAAGCTCTCCGAGTTCCGCATCCGCGCGCCTAAGTTCCGCGAGGTCAAGGGCGGCAGCCATGTCAACCTCGGCGGCATCTCGCTCGACTTCTTCTCGATGACGCACTCCATCCCCGGCGCTCTGGGCGTGTTCATCCGCACCAATCAGGGCACCGTTATGCACACCGGCGACTTTAAGCTCGACCAGACGCCCATCGATGGCGTCACGCCCGACTATGCCGCTATCAGCCGCTTTGCCAAGCAGGGCATCGACCTGCTGCTTTCCGACTCCACCAATGCCACGGTTCCCGGCTTTACCAAGTCCGAGGCCGAGGTTGGTCCCAACCTGCTGCACGCCATCAAGAACGCCCCGGGTCGCGTGTTCGTCGCATCGTTCTCGAGCCACATCCATCGTTTGCAGCAGATCTGCGATGCCGCCCGCAAGTGCGGCCGTAAGGTCGTTGTGACCGGTCGCTCCATGCTCACGAACACCCGCGTGGCGCGCGAGCTCGGTTATCTCAACATCGATGATGCCGATATCATCGATGCCTTCGATATCGATAACCTGCCTGACGACAAGATCGTCGTCATGTGCACTGGTTCGCAGGGCGAGCCGCTGTCGGCCCTGTCCCGCATGGCCAATGGCGAGCACAAGACGCTCTCCATCCACGAGGGCGATACCGTTATCCTCTCGGCAACTCCCGTTCCTGGCAACGAGAAGGCCGTCCAGCAGGTCGTCAACAGCCTGGCCAAGCTCGGCTGCGACGTGTGGGATAAGAACCGCGCTCTCGTCCACGTCTCGGGTCACGGTAGCCAGGAGGAGCTCAAGCTCCTGATGGCCATGGCCAAGCCCACGTATTTTATGCCGGTTCACGGTGAGGCCGTGCATCTGCGCGCCCATGCCCAGCTGGCCCGCAAGATGGGCATCAAGGACGATCATATCTTTATCCTCGATAACGGCGACACGCTCGAGATGCGCGGTGGTATCGTCAAGCGCGGTACGCCCGTCGAGTCCGGTGTCGTTTACGTCGACGGCCTGCGTATCGGCGATACCGACCCCATCGTCCTGCGCGATCGCCAGAAGCTCGCCAACGACGGTATGGTCACGGCCGTTGCCATCGTCTCCCTCAAACACAAGAAGATCGAGGCCATCGAGTTCTCGGGCCGCGGCGTCTCGTTTGCCATCGACGACCAGTTCTCCGAGGATGCCTCCGCGTCCATTATGAAGACGATCGAGAAGGGTAAGTTTAGCTTTACCAGCAGCGGTTCCGATGCCATTCGCAAGGCCGTGCGCGATTCGCTCTCTAACTTTATCTGGAGCCGTACGCGCACCCGTCCGATGATCATCCCGGTCGTCATGGAGGTTTAGTTTGGCGCGCGGATCTGCAAAAAACGCCAAAGGCAATAAGGCCAATAACCAACCGGCATCTGCTAAGGGTGCCGGTTCCCATCTGCGTGCCAATAAGGGCCACGAGTCCGAGTTTGATGAGTTTGAGCCCCTGGTCGAGCCTTCGGCCAATCGCGATATCGCCGGTGTGGTCATCGCCGTTTTGGCGATCGCGTCCTTCATTGCCGTGATCTCTCCGGCAACAGCGCCCGTGACGGCTGCGGTTGCCGGTTTCTACCACCTGGGCTTTGGTCTGGGCGCCTACGTGCTGCCGATCGTCATCTTGCTGTTTGCCGCCACGCTCTTTTTGGGTGAGGACTCGCCGCTCAACGTGCGCTCTGTTGCGGGCGGCGCCTTGGTCTTTATCGCCGTCGTCTCCATTCTTTCGCTGATGGTGCCGGGCACGAGCGATTCGTGCGACCTTATGTTTACGCCGCAGAACCTTTCCGTGTCGGGCGGCTGCATTGGCGCCTTTATCGCAAGTGCCTTGCAAAACGCCTTGGGTAAACCTATCGCCATGGTTGTCTTGCTGGGGCTTGTCGTCGTTGGTTTGGTCATTATCGGCTTTTCGGTGGGTGGCGTTTTGCGCTCCGCACGCGATCGCGCTGCCGATTTTGCCGAGCGTCGACGTGCCGATGTCAATGCGAGCCCGTGGGGCGATGAAGAGGCCCTGTCTGTTCCCGGCGTCGCTCGTCCGCACCTGAGCATTTTGCGCCAGAAGGGGACTGACGCCGCGGTGACCACGGTCATGGGTGGCGATGTCGACCCGGTTTTGGATGACGACGAGGACGATGACCCGTTTGTCGACGTATCCGAGTCGGTTGAAGCCGAGCGGGCCAAGACCACGCTGCTGCCGCGCCGTCATGCCAAGAAGGGCAAGACGGTTCCCAAGCTCAATACGAGTGAGCCCGACCCGTCTTGGTCCGATAGCGAGATTGAGCTCACCGAGGGCGATGACGAGGACGACGAGGCTCCGATTGAGACCGCAAAGACAACTTTGCTGCCGCGTCGCCATGCAAAGCGCGGCCAGGTCACCGGACAGCTTTCGATGGAGGACGATCCGGACAAGGTTGACGAGTCCGAGCCGCCGTTTTCCGTGAATCCCGTCTCGGCCGCCCCCCAGATCCCCGACTTCCTGAAGCACCCCAAGGTCGCTGACGCCTCAACCTCTACGGCCTCTGCCGCTCCTGCTGCGGCTGACAATGGGGGAGCGAGCGACACCGCAACTGACGCCGAGGGCGAAGAAGAGGACGGCCTCAAGCTTCCGCCGCTCGAAATCCTGCATGCCAACCCGCAGTCGGCTTCCGCTGCGTCTTCGGACAAGGAGCTGGAGCAGACCGCTGAGTCACTGCAATCCACCTTGCTTGAGTTTGGCCGCAGTGCCCGCGTGGTCGGCTGGATCGCCGGCCCCACGGTGACGACCTTTAAACTGCAGCCCGGTGAGGGCGAGCGTGTGAGCAAAATTTCGAGCCTCGAGGACGATATCGCGCTTTCGCTCGCTGCCCAGTCGGTGCGTATCTTTGCCCCGATCCCCGGCACCTCGCTCGTGGGCATCGAGATTCCCAACCGCAAGCGCCAGAACGTCAATCTGGGCGACGTGCTGCCCTATGTGAAGGGCGGTTCGCTCGAGCTCGCCATCGGCCGCGACGCCGAGGGCACGCCGGTTGTCGCCGACCTCGCCAAGATGCCTCACCTGTTGATTGCCGGTACGACCGGTTCTGGTAAGTCGGTGATGATCAACTCCATCATCACGACCTTGCTCATGCGCGCCCTTCCCGAGGACGTTCGCCTGATCATGGTCGACCCCAAGCGCGTCGAGCTTGCGGGCTATAACGGTCTGCCGCATCTCTATGTGCCCGTGGTGACCGAGCCTAAGCAGGCCGCGAGCGCTCTGCAATGGGCTGTGTCCGAGATGGAGCGTCGCCTGAAGGTCTTCGAGCGTCTCAACGTGCGTAAGATCTCGACCTACAACGAAAAGCAGGCTGCTGGCGAGTTTGAGCATTACGACAACCCGCCGCAAAAGATGCCCTACCTGGTCATTATCATTGACGAGCTCTCTGACCTGATGATGGTCGCCGGTAAGGATGTCGAGGCCTCGATCGTTCGTATTGCACAGCTGGGCCGTGCCGCCGGTATTCACCTTATCGTTGCCACGCAGCGCCCCAGCTCCAACGTGGTGACGGGCCTTATCAAGGCCAACATCACCAACCGCATCGCCTTTAACGTCGCCACGGGCATCGACTCGCGCGTCATCATCGACCAGATGGGTGCCGAGAAGCTCACCGGTTTGGGCGACATGCTGTTCTCCAAGGTCGACTGGGGCAAGCCCCGCCGTATCCAGGGCTGCTTTGTCTCGGACGACGAAATCAACGAGATTGTCGAGTTCGTCAAGTCGCAGAGCGAGCCCGACTACCACGAGGAGATTCTGTCCGCCGTGGCGCCCGCTTCCATGTCCATGGCTGGTGGCGGCGGCATTGTCCGCACCGGAGTCGCCGAGCCGCAAGACGATGATCCGCTCATTTGGGAAGCCGCCCATATTGTGGTGGAATCGCAGCTTGGCTCCACATCTGGCCTGCAACGTCGTCTGAAGGTTGGCTATGCGCGTGCCGGGCGTATTATGGACATGCTGGAAGAAAAGGGTGTCGTCGGCCCGCCCGACGGTTCTAAGCCGCGCGAGGTCCTGTTGGACGAGGAGGGGCTTGCCGCGCTGGAATCTGTCGACGCCGAGATGGCACGTGAAGATCGTGAGTTTGGAGGATTCTGATGGCTGCACGCTTTGGTGACATGCTGCTCGAGCAGCGTCGCCGAATGGGCCTTTCCATTCAGCAGGTCGCCAACACCATCAAAATCAGGCCGCAGATCATCGAGTTTTTCGAGACCGGTAACTTTGCTTCGATGCCGCCGCGCGGCTATGCGCAGGGCATGATTTCGAGCTATGCTCGCTTTTTGGGCCTCAATCCGCGCGAGGTCGTCAATGCCTACTTTGACGAGCTGATGGCATACGAGCGCGAGACGTCGCAGCAGGGCGGTCGTTTTCAGGACGCCGCCGGCTACGTCAATTCGCGTTCCTCAGTCGATAACGGGCGCTTCCTGATGGTTCAGGGCGGTCGTTCGACCCGCTATGGACAGCGTCCTCAGCAGGCCGGTTATATTACCGAGACGGGTTCGGGCGAGGATATTCGCTCGCAGCGTGACCGGTTCCGCAGTACGCCGATGCCCGAGGACCGTGCACTTCCCGCTGCCCGCGGCGTGGCGCGTGACCCTCGTGCCGGCTACGGCGACGGCGGCTATTCCGATCGCGGTCACCGTGGTATCTCCACCGGACGCTCTCGCAGTGGCCATGCGGACGCCGATACCACGCAGGTGACGCCGCGTCTTCGCTCTCAACCACAGCCGTATGGCCAGCGCTCTTCGGCTCCGCGTGCGGGCCAGCGTGGCTATCAAGGCCGCGGTGAACTTGCGCCCCGCTCGGGTCAGCGCAGCCTTCAGGGCCAGGGTGGCTATCGCGGCCGTTCCGATAGCAATCGTGGTCGTATGCCTCAGGGAGGCGGCCGCAGCAGTTCCAGTCGTGGACGCGGCGGTTCCCGTGCTCCTCAAAACAACGGGCTCGATCCGCGTATCGTCTACGCAGGTATCGGTGCCGTGGCGTTGCTGCTGATCGTGCTCATCGTGGTACTTCTGCGTGGCTGCGCATCTTCGACGCCCGAGACCACGCCCGAGACGCCCACTGTTACCAAGACGACGACCAAGAAGTCTTCTAAGAAGACCGAAACGGTCGACGAGGACGAAGACACCGATGAGCCGACTGACGAGTCGACTGATTCGGACGCCGCCAAGACGACGGCCAAGAAGGAAGAGAACGAGGTCACAAAGGTTAAGGTCTCCGTTGCCAAGGGAAAGACCGCGTGGATTGAGGTCAAGGTCGACGGAAAGTCGGTCTATGGCGCCCAGGCGACTGGCCCCTTTGAGCAGGAGTACACGCCCGAGTCCTCGATCGAGATCACCACGTCCAAGCCTTCCGATGTCACCGTTACCAAGAACGGCGAAAAGGTCCGTTACGATACCAAGACCTCGGGCGTGGCGCGTGTGACGATCACCGTTCCCAAGAAGGAGACGACTGGTTCCGAGAATGGTGAAAGTTCTGATGGTACCGACACCACCGACGGCACCGATGCCCAGTCCACGGATGGCGCCGATACCGCAACTGACGGTCAGGCGCCCACCGATTCTACCGACTATTCGTACGATAGCTATTAAGCCGCTCGTACGCGAAAGGAAACATCATGGCTAAAGATTCCAGCTTCGACGTCGTGTCCGAGGTCAATATGCAAGAGGTCGACAACGCCTTCCAGCAGACCACGCGCGAGATTTCCCAGCGCTATGACCTGAAGGATTCCGGCGCCACGATTGAGCTTTCGAAGGGCGACAAGCTCTTTACGATCAACGCCCCGGCCGACTTTGTCTCCAAGCAGATCATCGATGTCCTGAGCTCCAAGCTCATCAAGCGCGGCATCGACCTCAAGGCTGTTTCGTGGGATGCTCCGCAGGCGGCATCGGGCGGCACCGTGCGCGTGCTCGGCCATATCGTCGAGGGTATCGACCAGGCGACCGCCAAGAAGATCAACAAGGACATCAAGGACCGAAAGCTCAAGGTCAAGGTGACCATCGAAGCTGACAAGCTGCGTGTTTCCTCTGCTTCGAAGGACGCGTTGCAGACCGTGATTCAGTTCCTGCGCGACCAGGACTACGGCCAGCCGCTGCAGTTCACCAACTACCGCTAATATCATTCGAAAGGACCGCTCTCCAACATGGATACACCGTTGGGCTCCGTGCTCTACATCACCCTCGGGTGCGCCAAGAACGAGGTCGATACCGACCGCATGCGTTCTCTTTTGACCGCCGCAGGCTACGAGGAGGCATTTGACCCGCAGGAGGCCGATATCGCCATCGTCAATACGTGCTCGTTCCTCGCCTCCGCAACGTCCGAGAGCATCGAGACCACGCTCGAGCTCGCCAACGAGGTTCAGGACGGCGTTCGTTCTTGCCCCATCGTCATGTGCGGCTGTGTGCCGTCGCGCTATGGCGACGACCTGCCCGATGAGCTGCCTGAGGTCGCTGCCTTTGTGAAGGCCGACGAGGAGGATGGCATCGTGGCGGTCATCGATGGCGTGCTGGGCGTCGAGCGCGAGATTGCCGCCTATATTCCGCAGGTCAAGCGCACCGTCGAGGGCGCTGTCGCCTACGTCAAGATTTCCGATGGCTGCAACCGCTTCTGCAGCTTCTGCATGATTCCCTATATTCGCGGTCGCTACCATTCGCGCAATGCCGAGAGCATTATCTCCGAGGTGCGCGACCTGGTTGCCGGCGGTGTGCGCGAGATCGTGCTGATCGGCCAGGACACGGGTATTTGGGGCACCGACTTTGCTGACGAGGATGTCACCGAGGGCTCGCCGCGCAATCTGGCGCAGCTGCTGCGTGCCGTCGCCGAGGCCGTGCGCCCGCACAACGTCTGGGTCCGCGTGCTCTACCTGCAGCCCGAGGGCATGACCGACGAGCTTATCGATACGATTCGCGATACGCCCGAGGTGCTGCCCTATATCGATATCCCCGTGCAGCACTGCGACGCGCGCATCCTCAAGGCTATGCGCCGTTCTGGTTCGCGCCAGGAGCTCGAGGACCTGTTCCGCGATCTGCGTGAGCGCATCCCCGGCATCGTGATCCGTTCCACGGCCATGGTCGGCTTCCCGACCGAGACCGACGACGAGTTCCGCGACCTTATCGACTTTATGGACACCGCCGGCTTTGACTACACAAGCGTCTTTGCCTACTCGCAGGAGGAGGGCAGCCTGGCCGCCAAGATGGAGGGCCAGGTCGACGAAGAGGTCAAGCTCGAGCGCGCCCAGGAGGCCATAGACCTGGCCGAGTCGCTCGGTTTTGCTGCAACTGCCGCCCATGTGGGCGAGCGCGCCCAGGTGATCGTCGACGGTATCGAAGAGACCGAGGACGGCGCCGAACTGATCGGACATGCCTGGTTCCAGGCGCCTGATTCCGATGGCGCGGTGCATCTGGATGCCAGCGAGGCATCTGTGGGCGATATTCTGACGGTCGAGTTTACCGATAGCTTCTGCTATGAGCTTATCGGTCATGTTGTGGAGTAGGAGCGCGTTGTGGCTAACGAGAGCAATAAGGAACTGACGAGTGTCTGGACGCCCGCCAATATCGTGACGTGTGTGCGCATCGTCTTTATCCCGGTGTTCATGATCGTGTCGGCGCTGTCTCACATGAGCGTTGCCGGTACGGATTGGAGCACCTTCGACGGCCCGCTCGCCGCCGCAGCCTTCATCCTGTATGTCATCCTGTCGTGCACCGATAAAGTTGACGGCTATCTGGCGCGCTCGCGCAACGAGATTACCGACTTCGGTAAATTCTTGGACCCCATCGCCGACAAGCTACTCGTGTTCTCGGCCTTGCTGCTGTTCTTGGACTTTGGCGCTGTGTCGGTTTGGTCCGTGTTCATCATCTTGTTCCGCGAGCTGTTGGTAAGCGCCCTGCGCATGGTTGCGAGTGCCGCCGGCGTGGTCGTTGCCGCCGATAAGCTTGGCAAGTACAAGACGGCGACCACGATGGTCTCCATCTGCGGTTACCTGTGCGTCTTTGCGATGGCCGGCTTGCACCTTGGCCCGCTGGCGCTGACGCTCGGCATCTACTCGGTGTCGCGCTTCCTGTACGCCGTTGCCGTTGTCCTGACCGTTATCTCGGGCGCCCAGTACTTCTGGAACTGCCGCAAGATCGTCTTTTCGGTCTAGGTCCTGGTGGGTATGACGGACTCTTTTGAGCAGATTTCCGCACATAACGAGGAGCTGGCGCGCGATATTGTCGAGCGCGCGAGCGCTCGGGGCGTGACGGTTTCGACGGCTGAGTCGCTGACAGCAGGTATGATCGCCTCGACGATTGCCGATATCCCGGGCGCCTCGGCGGTGCTGCGTGGCGGTGCGGTGACCTACTGCGATGAGATCAAGCATCGCGTTCTGGGTGTTGAGCAGGAGACGCTCGACCGCTATACCGCGGTGTCGCATCAGACCGCACGCGAGATGGCGGCTGGTTCGCTGGAGCTGCACCAGAGCGATATTGCAGTGAGCGCAACGGGTTATGCCGGCCCCGGCGGCGGCACTGAGGACGATCCGGCTGGCACTTTCTATATTGGCTGGGCGTATCGCGCGACTGATGGGGAAGTGCCGGTCGTGGACTCTGTGCGCTGCCACTATGAGGGCGACCGTTCGTGTGTTCGTGCCCATGCGGTCGCGGAGGCATTGGGACGCATTGCCCTTGTGCTCAACTCTATGGAATAGACGTGTTTTCAGGGGCCTTAGGGCCCCTTAATTGTGGAGATAGGGACCCCTGACGAATTTAGCGTTTGCGCTGGTTATAGGTGTATTCTTGCCTTCTTTGTTCTTATTCGGCCCTTTGTGGTCAAGCATTTGGTCAGTGTTTGGTCGGCGTTTGGTTGGGTTTTGGAAAGACTGCCTGTATATGATTGGCCTGAACGGTTGACCACGAACAGCCGTTCGTTTATTATCGATACAGGTTGTTAAGAGGAGGGCTATTCATGGCCAAGAATTCAGGTCCCGTACGTACCGTTCATGCTCGCACGACGGGTAAAGAGCGCGATGAGATGATCGCCACCACCAAGGCAGAGATCGAGAAGAAATTCGGCCAGGGTTCCATCATGAGGTACGGCGACGGTGGTCCCGAGCTCGAGGTCGAGGCCATTCCCACGGGCGCTCTGGCCCTCGATGCCGCTCTGGGTATCGGCGGTGTGCCGCGCGGCCGCATCGTCGAGATTTACGGTCCTGAGTCCTCCGGTAAGACGACGCTTTCGCTCGAGATCCTGGCCGAGGCCCAGGCTATGGGCGGCGTTGTGGCATTTATCGATGCCGAGCACGCGCTCGATCCCACGTATGCCGCGCGCATTGGCGTGGATATCGACGAGGTACTGATTTCCCAGCCCGATACGGGTGAGCAGGCGCTCGAGATCGTTGACATGCTCGTGCGTTCCGGCGCCATCGATGCCATCGTCGTCGACTCCGTCGCCGCGCTGACCCCGCGTGCCGAGATCGAGGGAGAGATCGGCGACACTACGGTCGGTCTTCAGGCTCGCCTGATGAGCCAGGCGCTCCGCAAGCTCGCCGGTTCGCTGTCCAAGTCCAACACGACGTGCATCTTCATTAACCAGCTGCGAGAGAAGATCGGCGTCATGTTCGGCAACCCCGAGACCACGACGGGCGGCCGCGCCCTTAAGTTCTTCTCTTCGGTGCGTATCGACATTCGCCGCATCGACAGCATTAAGCTTAAGGATGAGGTTATCGGTAACCGCGTGCGCGCCAAGGTCGTTAAGAACAAGGTGGCAGCTCCGTTCCGTTCTGCTGAGTTCGACATCATGTACGGTACGGGCATCTCTAAGGAGGGCTCGATTCTGGACATGGCTGTCGAGTGCGGCATTTGCAAGAAGATGGGCTCCTGGTTTGCCTATGGCGAGGACAAGCTCGGCAACGGTCGCGAGGCCGCCAAGGCGTTCCTGCGCGAACACCCCGATTGCGCCGACGAGATTGAGCATAAGGTCCGCCTTGCCTGCGGGCTTGAGTTTGATGACGATGCTCCGTCCGAGGTCGAGCTGACCGATCAGCCTGCGCCTGAGGAGTTTGACGAGCTTTACGCCATCGATGGTTCCGCCATGCTCGATGATGACGACGAGTAGCGGTTACGCTCATGTCGTATACGGTGACCGAGGCCACGGTCGTCTTTCCCGATAAGAAGGCGGCCTCCTCGTTCTCGAGCGGGTATGCGTCCAAAAAGCCTTGCGCACAGATCGATTGTGAGCTTGAGGGCGGTTTTGAGCGGTCCATTTGGATTCCCGTGCGGGTCGCGCGCCTGTATGTCAAAAATCGCCCCGATCTTCCCTGTGATTGGGATAACTTTCGTGAAGCGGTGCAGCTCATCGAGCGTAAATGTGCACTTACCATGGTGACCGAGATGCTATCGCGACGCGACCATGCGACGGGTGAGGTCCGTGACAAGTTGGCACGCTACGGCTTTCGTCAGCCCGCGATCGATTTCGCCGTCGAGCGCGCCACCGAGTATCGCTTTTTAGACGAGAACCGCTTTTGCTCGTACTTTATCGAGGAACGCAAGCGGCGCGGTTGGGGACAGCGTAAAATCGAGACCGAGCTCAAGCGCCGTCATGTCGTGCTCGATGACATTCCCGGTTATCCCGAGGATTATTTTGCCGTCGAAGACGATTTGGCGCGTGCGTCAGCCCTGCTCGCCAAGCGGCGTGTTCCAGAGACGCGCGGATTCGAAAAACTGGTTCGGTTTTTGATGGGCAAGGGCTTCTCGTATCACATCGCCGCCGATGCCGTTAAGGCACGTCTCGATGCCGAACGTGAGGAATGTGCGGTTTAGGCGTATGCGTTTTGTGGCCCTGCCGTTCACCGCGTTTTAGCCGCCGTGCTGGGGCCATTTATTTGACAGTTGTTGTGGTTCAACGTACGATAAACACTGTCATTTGCTTTGTGATATGTGCTCATCTGTGATGAGTTTGTTTATATGTTTATCTGTATCCGACCCGCATAAGCTGCGCCCATATTACTCAAATGTCGCGAGCCGTTCGTAAGGACGGTTCGCTTTGTTGTGTAACGAATCCATAAAAAGGAGTGAGCATGCCTATCATCGCAGCGCTCGTTGGCATCATTTTGGGTGCCATCGCCGCCATTGCCTACATGCGCACCGCCAAGCAGGGTAGTCTTCACGAGGCCGACGAAAAGATCCAGTCGGCACACGCACAGGCTGAGTCCCTGATCGGTGATGCTAAGCGTCAGGCCGAGACCCTCAAAAAAGAGGCTCTGCTCGAGGCTAAAGAGGAGATCATCAAGAACAAGCAGGCCGCCGAGGCCGAGGACAAGCAGCGTAAGAACGAGATTCGTACGCTCGAGAACCGCGTGATGCAGCGCGAGGAATCCCTCGATCGCCGCAACGACGCTCTCGACAAGCGCGAGCATCAGCTGTCCAGCCAGGCCGGTCAGGTCGAGAAGCGCTCCCGTGAGCTCGAGGAGCTCTGCGCAAAGCAGACCTCCGAGCTCGAGCGTATCGCCGACCTTACCCGCGAGGACGCCCACAAGGAGCTCCTCGATAAGGTTCGCGGCGAGGTCACCCACGAGGCCGCCACGATCATTCGCGAGTCCGAGCAGCAGGTTCGCGCCGAGTGCCACAAGACCGCCCAGGAGATTCTGTCTCTGGCGATTCAGCGCTGCGCTGCCGACCACACTGCCGAGGTCACCGTTACCTCCGTGCACATTCCCTCTGATGACCTCAAGGGCCGTATCATCGGTCGCGAGGGTCGCAACATCCGGACCTTCGAGCAGGTTTCCGGCGTCAACCTCGTGATCGACGACACGCCCGAGACCGTCGTTCTTTCGAGCTTCGACCCGGTCCGTCGTGAGACCGCCCGTGTCGCCCTCGAGAACCTCATCGCCGACGGCCGCATTCACCCTGCCCGTATCGAGGAGATGTATCACAAGGCCGCCGACCTGGTTCAGCAGCGCGTGCGCGAGGCTGGCGAGCAGGCTGCCTTCGATACCGGCATCCACGATCTGCACCCCGAGATCGTCAAGACCCTTGGTGCCCTGCGCTACCGTACCTCGTTTGGTCAGAACGTGCTTCAGCATTCCCTCGAGGTCTCTGATCTGTGCGGCGTGATGGCTTCCGAGCTTGGCCTGGACGTTGTGACCGCCAAGCGCGCCGGCCTGCTTCATGACCTGGGCAAGGCAATCGACCACGACGTCGAGGGCCCGCATGCCGTCATCGGCGCCGAGCTTGCCCGCCGTTATGGCGAGAAGCCCGTTATCGTCCACGCTATCGAGGCTCACCATGCCGATGTCGACCCCAACACGGTGCTCGATGTCCTGGTGCAGGCCGCCGATGCTGTCTCTGCCTCTCGCCCCGGTGCCCGTCGCGAGTCTGCCGAGAACTACATCAAGCGTCTTGAGAAGCTCGAGGAGATCGCCAACTCCCATGACGGCGTCGAACGTACCTATGCCATGCAGGCCGGTCGCGAGGTCCACGTCATGGTCCAGCCGGACAAGATCTCCGATGCCCAGTCCACGGTCCTGGCTCACGATATCGCCCATCAGATCGAGGAAGAGATGGAGTATCCCGGTCAGGTGCGCGTCGTCGTGATTCGCGAGAGCCGCGCTGTCGATATCGCTAAATAACATGTGCGACGCGAACGAGCTCATCTCATTTATCGCGTCGATGTCGGGGGAGGGCAACCTTCGCGTCGAGGAGAACCTTGGCGAGGGGTATGTCCGCCTCCGCGTTTCGGAGGCCGAGCGGCGCCAGGCTAAGCACGACATTCAGCATGTCGAGGACATCGTCATCGAAATGCTCCGTAATGCTCGCGATGCCGGCGCCGACAAGGTCTATCTCGCCACGACCAAGGAAGATGGCGTCCGCACGCTTGTCTTTCTGGATAACGGTTCTGGCGTTCCGCAGGATATGCAAGAGCGAATCTTTGATGCCCGCGTTACCTCCAAGCTCGAGAGCATGAAGATGGACCGTTGGGGCGTTCACGGTCGTGGCATGGCATTGTTTTCGATTAAGCAGAACACCGACGAGGCCCGTGTGGTCACGTCCGGCGTCGATCTTGGTTCAGCCTTCAAGGTGAGCGTTGCGGCTAACCGCCTCAGTGAGCGTGCCGATCAGTCCAGCTGGCCCCAGGCCGTCAAGGATGAGGACGGACGTTATGTCTGCGCTCGCGGTCCGCATAATATTATTCGCGCTGCCTGTGAGTTTGCGCTCGAGGAGCTGCGTGGTTGCGATATCTATCTTGGTTCTCCGTCTGAGATTGCCGCGACTCTTTATGCTCAGGCGTCAAGTCGGCTCGATACGTCTCGTCTCCTGTTTATTGATGACGAGAGCGAGCTTCCGGTTGTCGACCGTTTAGGCCTTGCCTCTGATGCCGAGGACTTTATCCGTATCTGTTCGGGTTTGGGTCTTGAGATGTCCGAGCGCACGGCTCATCGCATTTTGGCAGGGCAGATTAAGCCCGTTCGCGGTGTGACTGCGCGTCTGCTGCGCGAGCGTGACTCATCCTCGCATGCGCCGGCTCCTGTCGATCTCGCGAAGGATCGTCGTGGGCTACGTATTGCCAAGGATGACATGGCACAGTTTTCGCGTGCTGTGGAGCGCGACTTTAATGACCTTGCCGCCCGGTACTATCTCAACCTTTGCGGCGACCCAAAGATTCGCGTTTCGCGTGATCGAATCACTGTGACCTTCGATCTTGCCAAAGAGGAATAGTGCCTTTACCGAGTCCACTCGGTACGATAAAGTTATTGCAGTTAAAACGTACTTTTAAACGCAGGAGTTTCTTCATGGATTGCCTGAAGGTATCAAGCAAATCATCGCCCGCGTCCGTTGCCGGCGCCATCGCCGGCATGGTCAAGGATGGTGTACCCGTCAACATCCAATGTGTCGGTGCCGGTGCTGTCAACCAGGCCATTAAGGCCGTGGCTATCGCGCGCGGTTTTTTGATTCCAACCGGTTTTGATATTTCCTGCGCGCCTGTGTTCTCCGACATCCTCATTAACGGGGAGTCGCGCACGGCCATCCGCCTTTCTATCTACGTTCACCAGATCAATCGAGCTGCTATGGATAACGTCGTCATTGATGATGTTAAGCCTGTGGCATAGCTTCTGCTTGCCTCGATTCGCCTCCCTTCCATCGTTAGGACTTATGCACATGGACCAGCGTTCCGTACGCGATATTCTTGCCGGTAAAACCTACTTTATCCGCACCTTTGGCTGCCAGATGAATCAGCACGATTCCGAGCGCGTGAGCGGTCTGCTCGATTCGTATGGTTGCCTCATGGCGCTCGATCCCGAGCATGCCGATATCGTTGTCTTCATGACATGCTGTGTGCGTGAGGCCGCCGATACTCGCCTGTACGGTCAGTGCAATTCCTGCAAAAGCCTGCCGCCTTCGCCTTCGGGCAAGCGTGTGGTTGCCGTGGGCGGCTGCATCGCGCAGCGTGATGGCGAGGGCCTGCTCACCAACGTCGATAACGTCAACGTCATCTTCGGTACACATTCCATCGCTCATGTGGCCGAGCTCATTGCCGAGGCGTTCCTTGACGGCAAGCGTCATATCCGCACCAATGAGCATGAGGATACGGATGCCATGAGCATGCCGTGGCATCGCGAGACTCAGTATCACGCCTGGGTGCCTATCATGACGGGCTGCAATAATTTCTGCACCTACTGCATCGTGCCGTACGTGCGCGGTCGCGAAAAGAGCCGCCCCTTCGAGGAGATTGTCGACGAGGTGACCGGTTTGGTACGCCAAGGCGTGCGTGAGATTACGTTGCTGGGCCAAAACGTTAACTCATATGGTCGCGATCTGTTTGGCAAGCCGCGTTTTGCCGATTTGCTGCGTGCCGTGGGCGATACGGGTGTGGAGCGCATCTTCTTTACCTCCTCGCATCCCAAGGACCTGCTGCCCGAGACTATCGACGCCATGGCCGAGACGCCTGCCGTTATGCCGCAGCTGCACCTGGCCGTGCAGTCAGGTTCGACGCGGATCCTCAAAGAGATGAATCGCCGTTATACACGCGAGGACTATCTGGGCCTGGTCGATCGCATTCGCAACCGCATGCCCGATATCGCGCTCTCGACCGACATTATCGTTGGCTTCCCGGGCGAGACTGAAGAAGACTTTGAGCAGACTCTCTCACTTGCCGAGACGGTCCGCTATGCTCAGGCCTATACCTTCATCTATTCCAAGCGCGCCGGTACCCCGGCCGCAGAGATTGACGATCCTACGCCGCATGAGGTTATTCTCGAGCGTTTCAACCGCCTGGTTAAGGTTATCGAGACCACGGCACACGAGTATAACCAGGGCGAGCTTCATACTGTGGTGCCGGCGCTCATTGAGGGAACGAGTAAAAAGAACGACGCGGTCCTGCTGGGCAAGAGTCCCAAGAATCAGACCGTGCATGCGCCTATCCCCGAGGGTTACAGCATCGATCAGCTTGTTGGCAAGATCGTTGATGTTGACGTTGACGTTGCCAAAACCTGGTATTTGTCCGGCTCCGTTGTGGGCGAGCCGCGCTAATGGTTGCTCCCGGGGCAGGTCTTTCCGCCGTTGCGATCGTTGGTCCGACGGCGGTAGGCAAGAGTGATGTTGCCGACCGTTTGGCCGCTCGTCTTTCGTCCGAAGTGCTGTCGTGTGATGCGATGCAAATCTATCGCGGCATGGACATCGGTACAGCAAAGATGGCGTCCGATGAGTGTACGGCGCCGCTGCGTCTTGTCGACATTGTAGAGCCGGGTGTGGCATATTCTGCTGCGCTTTATCAGGCTGACGCTCGCGCGCATGTTGAACGTCTCCTTGGTTTGGGTTGCCTGCCGGTTTTTTGCGGAGGTACGGGGCTGTATCTCAAGGCCGCCCTTGATGAGATGGACTTTCCCTCGGGTGAACTTGAGGACGATCGCCGTGCGGGCTATCAGGAGCTTGCCGAGCGCATAGGCGAGGAAGCGCTGCACGCGCTGCTTGCCGAGCGTGACCCAGAATCTGCTGCTGTTATTCATCCCCATAACGTGCGGCGTGTGATTCGCGCGCTCGAAATGCACGATGATGGCGTTTCCTATGCGCAGCAAAAGTCGCAGTTTAGTGTTCCGCGCGAGCATTATCATGCGTTATGGTTTGGCCTAACGCGAAATCGCGAGGTGCTCTACGAACGCATTAACCTACGCGTCGATCTGATGTTTGAGCAGGGTCTTGTCGATGAGGTCCGCGGTCTTATGGACCAGGGGCTGGGAGATGCCCTGACGTCGATGCAGGCAATTGGCTATAAAGAGATCATCGATGCTTTCAATGGCGTGATGAGCATGGATGAGGCTCGCGAACTCATTAAGATGCGTTCGCGTCGTTATGCCAAGCGTCAGCTTTCGTGGTTTAAGCGCGATGACCGTATCGTGTGGTTTGATATGGATGAATGTACGATCGATGGGGTCGTTGAGGATATCCTGCATCGTATTGAGGCTGCCTAATGGCCCGTTTCCCCCTTGTTCCCACGGCACCCGAGCCCGAGCGTGCCATTTTAGTTGGTGTTGAGTGGCGCGACAATGCATGGCCACTCGATCGATCGCTCGATGAGCTGGAACGCCTTGCCCACACGGCTGGTGCCCAGTGCGTGGCACGCTTGTCGCAGCGTTTGGTAAAGCCGTATCCTAAATCGTTTATCGGTTCCGGTAAGGTTGAAGAGCTGTGCGGCCTGGTGCATCGCATGGATGCCGATGTCGTTATTTTTGACGACGACCTGACCCCCTCGCAGCAATCCTATTTGGAGAAAGCCGTGGGCGAGCCGGTAAAGATTATCGATCGTACAGCACTGATCCTGGATATCTTTGGCCTGCATGCTCAGACGCGTGAGGGACGCCTGCAGGTACAGCTGGCACAGCTTCAATATTTGTTGCCTCGCCTGCGTGGCATGTGGAGCCATCTCGCCAAGGAGCAGACGCGCGGCGGCATCGGCTCACGTTTTGGTCAGGGCGAAAGTCAGCTCGAGGTCGACCGTCGCCTCATTCGTAATAAGATCGCTGCGCTTCGTCGTGAGCTCAAGCAGGTTGAACAGCGTCGTGATGTTCAATCCAAGAGTCGCATTGAGTCACCGGCGTTTCGCGTCGCGTTAGCCGGTTATACCAATGCCGGTAAATCGACGTTACTCAATCGTCTGACCGGCTCTACGGTACTTTCGCAGGACAAGCTGTTTGCTACGCTCGACCCGACGACGCGTTCGTATCGTCTGCCCGGCGGTCGCGGCATGACGATTACCGATACCGTCGGCTTTATTCAAAAGCTGCCCCATGGTCTGGTCGATGCCTTTAAATCGACGCTGTCCGAGGTTTTGGGTGCCGATCTAATTCTCAAAGTCGTAGATGCGTCTGACGAGGACTATGAGCGGCAGCTGGAGGCTGTCGACCGCGTGCTTGATGAGATCGGCGCCGGAGAGCGTTTAACGCTGACCGTATTCAATAAAATCGATCTTCTCGATAGCGTCGATCGATTGAGTTTCCGTCGTCGCTATCCGGAGGCCGTTCTGTTCTCGGCCCAAACGGGCGAGGGGCTCGACGATCTCGTCGACCGGATTGCTCGCGAGGCAGCTGCCACCGATGTGTTGCTCTCCGCTGATATCCCGTATCGTGAGGGCGCTCTCATCACGCTGGTGCATGAGCAGGGAACCCTTCTGCATGAGGAATATCTCGAGGACGGCGTTCGCATTGTGGCGAAGTTGCCGGCTCGTATTGCACCGCGGCTCGAGCGTTATCGCACCGAGTAGACGAGCTCCAAAATGCCCAGAATGATGGGCTGATGCAGCAGATAAAAGGGGAGAGCGTGACGTCCAAGGCTGGCGAGCGCCGGCAGGGGGTTGGCGTAGGCCCAGCTAGGGACGGTCTCATCGATTCCCTGCGCTATGTGTGCGGCGAAGTATCCTGCAAGATACATAAAGATAAACGGGATGATGGGGTAGTAATCACCCGAGACAAACCCAGGGCTCGGAAATCCCAGCCACGCCAGGTAGGGGACAGGGTAGATCGTTTTGGGGATGCTCCAGGTGAGGGCGAACAACACAAGGCATAGGGGCATGCCCCATCTCGCCGTTATCTTCTTAAGGACGGGATCGGTCAACGCCACGATGCCGGTGCATGCGGCCATGCAGTAGATGATGCCAAAATTAACCGAATCGTCGACTGAGACAAGTGTTGTTGCCAACCAGACAACGAGTGCTGCTAAGGCGTATTTGGCGGCACGTTTGATATTGTTGCGCGAAAGAGTACACATCCAACCCGCGATAAACAAAAATACCCAGCTGATGCTGGCGCGCCAGATGTCTTGAAAGACTGACTGGGTAAACCAGGGCATATCCCAGCCGTACAGGTAGGCGAGATCATAGCAAGCGTGAAATCCTGCCATAGAAATCATCGTAAACCCGCGGACGGTATCAAAGATGGTGATGCGTTTTTGCATTACGAGAACCGGCGCATTAAACCGACAACTTTACCCAAAATAACGGGGTTCGTCGCATAGATGGGCTCCATAGCGTCGTTCTCGGGCTGCAAGCGCACACGTCCCTGCTCCTTGTAGAACGTCTTGACGGTCGCCGAACCATCAATCATGGCCACGACAATTTCGCCGTTCATGGCACTTTTTTGTTCACGGACGATGATGTAATCGCCATTGAAGATGCCGACATTGATCATTGAGCTCCCATGTACCTCAAGGATAAAGGAACCCTGATCAGTGGCGATTTCGGTCGGGATAGTAAACGTGTCTTCGATATTCTGCTCGGCCAGAATGGGAATCCCAGCCGCGACGCGACCAACGAGCGGCAGCGAGACCGTTCCGCGAGGTGCGGTGGGCTCGTCAGATTTAGAAATTGAGACAGAGGAACCATCCTCGTTAAAGAGTTCCAGGGCGCGCGGTTTGGTGGCATCGCGCTTGAGTAGCCCGCGCGCTTCAAGGGCAGAGAGATGGGCGTGCACGGTGCTGGGGGAGGAAAGGCCCACGGCAGAAGCCATCTCGCGCACGCTGGGCGGATAACCCTTCTCCTGCTGATATTCCTTGATGAAGTCGTAAATTTGCTGCTGACGCTTGGTAATTTTGCGAGCCATCAGGGCATCCTCTCTACCCATGTCAAACAAATGTTCGAATTTTGCTTGACAGGAACAACTGTTCGAAGATAATAATAACCGAACATTCGTTCTCGCGCTAGACATTTTTGTCCGCGCGGCTTGATAAAACTGTTCTCAGCAAAACACGCGAGAGGAGAACATGATGAACGTAACGAATATGGTCCAGGGAAACCTCGCCCTTAAGCTCGAGACGCCTGCAGAACCCACTTTTACGGTTGTTCAGGGTGGTCGCTCCGGCTTTCAGCCTTTGACCGTAAAGCCTGCGCGCAATCAGCAGGCTGTAGTCGCGCCGGCCCGCGTTGCCCTGAAGGTTCCGACGATTGTCGCCGTCGCCGTTGCGCTTACGCTCTTCTTTGTCCTCGCTATGTCGGTCTTTAGCACTCGTCACGCCGCGTATGCCGAGTCCGTTTCCAACATTACCTACGAGACCATTCGCGTTCAGCCTGGCGATTCTCTTTGGTCGATTGCCGAAGAATATCCAATCGAAGGCCTTTCCACGCAAGAGACTTCCGACATGATCCGTAGCGTCAATCATCTGGAGCATGGTTCGCTCGCCGCCGGTGCGCATCTTAAGGTTCCTGCTCGTTCGTAATCATTATCGCGCTGCGCATGGTACCCTTGTTATCGTTTAAGAGGAGGTACCATGCGCTGTCCCAAATGCGGCAAGGCACATACCCGCGTCGTTGATTCCCGTATGCAGGAGTCAAATAACACCATTAAGCGCCGTCGCGAATGTTGCTCGTGTAACTACCGCTTTACAACGTTTGAGCGATGCGAGGACCCTATCGAGGTCATTAAGTCAGATGGAACTAAGCAGCGGTTCGATCGCAATAAGCTTCTTGTCGGCTTGATGCGCGCCACCATCAAGCGCGATATCGACACTAAGAAGCTCAATGAGATTATCGATGACATCGAGGTCGAGCTTCGCTCTCGCACGCTGACGGCCGTCACGTCCCATGAGTTGGGTGACATGGTGCTCAAGCGCTTGGCCAAGATCGACAAGGTTGCGTACATCCGTTTTGCCTCGGTCTACCGCGATTTCAAAGACGTCGATGAATTTCTGCAAGAGCTCGACAAGCTAAGGTGATTTCATGTCCAACATTACCGTCAACATAAAGCGTCTCGACCCCACCGTCGAGCTTCCCAAATACGCCCATCCCACCGATGCCGGCTTGGATTTGCGCTCCAACGAGGACTGCGTCCTGAAGCCCTTCGAACGCCGTCTGGTCTCTACGGGGCTGGCCATCGCCCTGCCCGATGGCTACGCCGGCTTCGTTCAGCCCCGCAGCGGCTTGGCCATCAAGCAGGGCCTGTCTATAGTCAACACGCCGGGTCTCATCGACGCCCACTACCGAGGAGAACTCAAGGTTATCCTTATCAACCTGGATCCCACCAACGACATCCAAATCAACAAAGGCGACCGCATCGCCCAGCTCGTCATCCAAGAAGTCCCCACGGTCAACCTCGTAGAAGTAGAAGAACTAGACAAAACCGACCGAGGCAAAGGAGGCTTCGGCTCCAGCGGCGTCGCCTAGGGACGCTCTTATCCCTCCCGCCCGCCTCTCACACATATCATTCCATGCTCAAACATTCTCGCGTCGCTTCGCTCGCTGCGAAACTGCGCGTGGAACGATATGTGTGAGAGGCAGGCGGGCGGCTACTCGCTTGAAAAAATATTTACATTCTAGTAAGCCAATGCGACAAAGGAACAATCCCTTTGTCGCATTGGCTTACTGTATTTAGATTTTCCGGTTTCGCCTTTGAAGGTTCTAGTGGTGGGGAATCTGGTATAGCTGCTAGTACGTAAACGCAGCTTACCTGCGGGAGGCCCCTATATATCGTCCCACGCGCAGTTTCGCAGCGAAGCGAGAATGTTTGAGCATGGGATGATATATAGGGGCCTCCCGCAGGTAAGCGGACATAAAGACGCTAGCGGATATGCGCGGGTTTTCCGCCCCAGTAGAAGCGGCAAAAGGCTCTTTTGCGCTTTTGGGGTTTGCCTACGAGCTCCATGGTTGCGATGGCTATGTCTTCGGCTGCGTGGGGGCGGCGTAGTACTTCGCCGTTGATGAGTAGGGCTTTGAGTGATTCGGGATGGTCGTGCAAGTGACGTAGGGTAACGATGAGCTCTCGTGCGGTGGTGACATGCATGCTGGCGCCCATGCCGGTGAGCATGGTGGTGTTGGCCTTTTCCTGGCCATAGGACTTGCCCAGCAGAATCATCGGCAGATGTGCGCATAGGCACTCGGTGACCGTGAGTCCGCCCGATTTGAGGATTGCCAGGTCGCATCCGTGCATGAGGGCCGCCATGTCGTCAACATAGTCCAACACCGTGACGTTCTCGAGCTTCATGGCATCGAAGAGCGTCTTCAGCCGGGTGGCATACTCCACGTCTTTGCCCGGCAAAAAGACAAAGTGCATGTCTTCGAAGCTGCGTAGGAAGGGGAGGGTGCGGTCCATCTCCGCGCGAAAGCGAACGTACGGTTGAGGCAAGCTGGCACCGGCCATTACCAGCACGACGGTCTTGTCGGTGGGGAGGTTGAACTTAGCTAGCTCTTCCTCGCGATCGTAATCCGTGTCGAATCCGGCGCGAATAGGAATGCCGGTAATGCGAATCTTTGTCTCGAGCACCTTGCGCGGACGCAGCGTTTCGGCCATAAATTCGTTGGCAACACAGAATAAATCGGTGTCCTTGTGGGGCCACCATCCCTCGACTTCGTAGTCGGTCGGTACGCAGATGACCGGATAATCGATACCCGTAATTACGCGGGCGCCCACGGCAACATTGGCTGCTGTGATGTGTGTCGCAACCACGGCTATGGGCCTGCGGCTACGAATATATTCGTTGAAGGCGGGGAACATAATTCGCGACCATGCCGTTCCGCCACCCCAGAGAAGATGTCCCGTAAGCGTATATCGCCAGGTCAGGTCGTAAATGGGGCGCGTGGCTCCTGTAAAAGAAGCCGCGGTCTTATTGCCGTCGAATTTAATACGTCCAAAATCAAGGATATCGAGCACTTCAATCTCAATATCCTCGGGGATGCCATTGGTGCCGCGGATGAGGTCGAATGCCTGCGCTATCGCATTTGCGGCGGCCTTGTGGCCCGAGCCAACGGAGGCGTGCACGATGGTCACGAGAGGTTTTTGCTGAGCCAGGAGCGTGGTTTGCTCCGATTGGGGAGTGCTGTGCGTGAGCAGGGGAGCGTCGTCACTCGTCTGCGCCTGGTCCATCGATAACTCCCCTTCAGCTTTGTAATACGGATTTATCATTGTAGTGCATGAGTGTCACGTTCACGTAAATTTGGGTACGAGCGCAAAGAACGACAACGTTTCGACGAAAGGACGCTTCATGACTACCGATAAGCCGATCGATGTTGCGATTATCGGTGGCGGCCCCGCGGGCTATGCTGCCGCCATTTATGCTGCGCGTGCCAACCTGACGACGACCGTGATTGAGCAGGGCATGTCGGGAGGGCAGATCGCCACAACCAATGAGGTCGAGAACTATCCGGGTTTCCCGCTCCTGAGTGGCGCCGAACTCGGCGAGCGTTTTCAGCAGCATGCAGAGGGCCTGGGAGCACAGGTTGCATGGAGCATGGTTACGGGTATCGATTACGATGCCGATGCAGCGTTGTTTACGGTGCATCACGATATGGGCGATACGCTGGCCCCGAGCGTTATCGCTTGCATGGGTGCCACGCCGCGTCCGGCAGGTTTCGCAGGCGAGGATACGTATCGCGGTCGTGGCGTTTCATATTGCGCAACATGTGACGGCATGTTTTTCCACGGCAAGCAGGTTTTTGTAATCGGTGGTGGCAATTCGGCATGCGAAGAGGCTCTGTTCCTGTCCGACATTGCCAACAGTGTGACCATCGTGCTGCGCCGCGACCAGTTCCGTGCGCCCGATGGTGTTGTTCAGAAAGTACTCGCAAAGGACAATATTACAGTTAGGTACCAAACTAGTATTGTGGAGCTATCGGGCGAAGCCATGCCAACGACGATTACCTTTAAGGACAATGCATCCGGCGAGACTCATACCGAGCCATTTGAGCCCGGCTCGTTTGGCATCTTTGTTTTTACCGGAACGCAGCCCCATACCGAGCTTGTTGAGCATCTAGTCGATCTGGCGCCTGATGGCGGCATTGTCACCGACGATTCGATGGCCACCTGTACACCTGGTCTATTTGCCGCTGGCGACATCCGTTCCAAGCGCTTACGCCAGGTTGTGACCGCCGTTTCTGATGGAGCCATAGCGGCAACGAGCGCATACGCGTTTCTCCGTGGATAAGTACGATAATATATCTTATGTAAGGTTGTTATCAATTTACTAAATGGCGGGACGAAGCATCAGTGCACTGTCCCGCCAATTTTCTTGGCGGCTATGTGGTATGCAAAACTAGATAACCTAGAATACAATATAGAAAACGAACGGAGGCCTCTTATGAACCACGCTAAACATGTTATCCCGATGTCCGATACGTCGGTCAGCATTAAGCCTGAGGATATTCAGCCGACGGTGCTGCCGGATGCATTTATTCAGTCCGATATGGTGGGTAAACTCAACGCGTTGAGCCTGCCACGCTATGACCAGCTGCCCAACGTAACGCTCTATCGCGATCAGGTTATTGAATATGTTGCGCTGTGGATGGAGCCGCTTTCGATTTGCGTAGAGCAACCCGTTATCACGCCATCGATGATCAATAACTACGTGAAGGTCGGCCTCGTTCCTGCTCCGGTTAAAAAGCAATATGGCCGTGAGCAGATTGCGCGTCTCATCGCCATTTGTATCTTTAAGCAGGTGCTGCCCATCGCTGCGGTTCAGGCGCTCTTTAACATTCAGCGTTTGAGCTACGATGCCCCGACGGCCTTTGATTATGTGGTCGATCAGCTCGAGGCATCGATTCGTTCGGCGTTTTCCGTCGAGCAGACGCCGGTTCCCGATACGGCGCATCAGGTAACGCGTGAGTCGCTGCTTGTGCGCAGCGCGGTTTCATCCTTTGTTTCGAAGGCTTACTTGATGAGCTATCTCAAGTTCAACGGGTTTAATAGCTAGCCGACGTATAAAACGGGCGGGACAAAGAGCCATCTGTCGCTTTGTCCCGCCCGTATTTTTGCTTGGTTGGACTCTATTTGCCCGAAGCTACGCCCATGCCGTAGCCGATGATGAGGCCGTGCATCTCGGCGTAATAGGAATCCAGGCCGTTGCAGGGCATGATGATGGTCTTGGAACCGGGCCAGCGCTCCACAATGCGGCTGGCAAGTGCCTGGGCGCCTGCCTCATTCTCGACATGGTCGATGACGACCTCGCCGCCCGTAAAACCCTCGGCTTCCATGGTGTCGATGATCTTGTTGAGCATCTTCTTTTCGCCACGCGTGTGCCCGACGAGTTCGATTTTACCGGCCTCACTCGCCGTGCCCAAAATGCGGATATTGAGCTTGTTGGCAATGACGCCGGCTGCCTTAGGGATACGTCCGGCTTTGGCGAGGTTTTCGTAATTGCACAAGCTGAAGAGGATTTTGCTATTCTGCTCAAGGCTATCGAAGTATGCGCAAGCGTCCTCGAATGAGACATCCGGATTGCTTGCAAGATAGCGGTCGAACAGCAAGAAAATGAGGTCCATTTTGCCGCCAGCTGCGCGTGAATTGACTAGATGAATCTGCCGGTCGGGCTCCTCGGCAAGAACCATATCGCGAGCCGTGGCTGCCGCGTTATAGCTGCCCGACACGCCCTCAGAGATCGGCATGCAGATGGTCTTGTCTGCCAATTTGAAGAGCTCGGCCCACTCCCCTACGCTGGGACAAGCGCTCGAAGAAGCGTTCGTCTCCGCCTGAACAGCGCAGTTGAGCTCATGAACATCGAGTGAAAGGTTATCGACGAATTCCCTCTCCCCCACTCGAATTTTGAGGGGCGCAAATGCAAAGGTGGTATGGGGCGCGGTCGGTTGCCAATCGCGGAGGTTACAGCTCGAATCGGAGATAAGTGCCCAGCTCATAGAGGGTCCTTTCTATATGCTTCTCAATCATTATAGCTATATTGCTCACCGATGAAGCGTGCATCTAGTATTGAAAACTAGCACATTAGGATCATGTATGGAGCACGGTCATAAATAAATGAACCTCGCAGCTCAAAGGCCACGAGGTTCACCTTCGTTCGCTATACAGAGTGACTTAGTAGCGCACGAAAATGTAGTTGTTGTTCATACCGGCTGCGACGGAACTGATGATGACGCCCGTTTTGTAGTCGGAAGCATGGATCATCTGACCATTACCGATATAGATGCCGGTATGGTAGGAGTTAACCACAACATCGCCGGGTTGCGGATCGGACACACGGGTCCAACCCATGAAGTCGACCGTGGTGCCCAGACGGCAGTAGCGTCCCGTGAGGCAATAGCTTACAAAACCGGAGCAGTCAAAGCTGTTCGGCCCAATGCCACCCCAAGAGTAAGCGTATCCGAGCTTGCTATAGGCACGCGAAACAACGGAACCGCCGTCAACGGACTGGCTCGGTGCGGAAGGCGTCGGAGCCGGAGCCGGAGCCGGAGCGGGCGTCGGGGGCTGCGGAGTGGGAGCGGGCGCGGGCGTGTTTCCGCCGCCGTCGTTGGTCGTACCGCCACCCTTGTTGGTGTTCTCGCTCGTACCGGCGGTGTCGTTGCTCACCGTGGCCTTTTCGGCGGTGCTAGCATTTATGCCAGCCTGCAGCGCGGCGTTGGCCTCGGCCTCTGCGGCAAGCTCGGCCTGCAGCTGCGAATCCAGGGAGTTTACGACGTTCTGGGCTTCAGCCTGCTGGGCGTTAAGCTCGTCGACCTTCTTTTGCGTGGCGGCGACGTTCTTTTCCTGCTCGGACTGCTTATCGGTGAGCTGCTGCTTAAGCTCCTTGACCTCTTGAATGGTCTGAGCTTGCTTATCGGAAACTTTGCCGTAGTAGAACAGACGGTTGAGCATATCGCTCAGATCATCGACACCCGTCAGAACCTGAAGCAGGCTCAGACCGCCGGTTTTGTACTCGCCGGCGACATAGGTCGAGAGCTTGGCCTGACCATCGGCGATCTCCTGCTGCTTTTGCGTGATCTCGCCGGCAGTCTGATCGAGCGCCTGCGTCTGCGTGGCGAGCTCATCGTAAATCTGCTGAGTTTGGGTACCGATCTGCTCGAGCTTCGTACGAGCAGCGGCAAGGTCGGATGCGGTATCGGCGTAGGCAGGAGCCGCGAGGCCCAAGCCCAAAACACAAGCGAGGGTTGCCGTAGCAGCGCAGCGTGCCATGTTTTTGTGCGTGTTTGCTGTGCGCATGTAGCTTCCTTTCCAGTAACTAAGGGTAACGGCTAGTCCACCGTCACCAGGCTAAAGAGCTCCACATCGTCATTAGACGGCGTGAGCTTCTCGCGCGGGTTGAGAAACGCAAGCTCAAGGATACAACCGTAACCGACAAGCTTTGCGCCCATATCTCGCACCAGTTTACCTGTTGCCTCGACGGTTCCGCCCGTCGCGACCATGTCGTCCAGAATCAACACGGTATCTTTAGAGCTGATAGCGTCGGCATGGATCTCAATTGAATCGGTGCCGTACTCGAGCTCGTAGCTCTGGCTTACGGTCTCGCGCGGCAGCTTGCCCGGTTTACGTGCGGGAACAAAGCCGGCGCCAAGGGCTACGGCCACCGGTACACCAACCATAAAGCCGCGAGCCTCGGGACCCACGACCTTGGTGATTCCCATGCCGGCAAAGTGCTCGGCGAGGGCATCGGTCATGGCTTTGAGCGCCTCGGGATTGCTGAAGAGCGGCGTGATGTCTTTAAAGATGACTCCGGGCTCGGGATAGTCGGGGATGTCGACGATTTGAGATTCGAAGTCGTACATTACATGACCTTTCAATGGGTTGCCGAAACTTCGGCAGCGGTTATTTGCCCGCGGTGGCGGTGCCGGATTGCGAAGGGGCGACGACCTTGAGCGGTTTTACGAGAGAATCCTCGTGCGAAGCCGGAGCGGCTGTCTCTTCGTTTTTGGCCTTGGTGGACTCGGAACGAGTGATTTCCTCATCGAGTGCATCGATGTCGGCGTCCTCGACCACGGCGTTGAGCGACTCAAAAACGCGGTTCTTGAGCAGCGCGGTGTGCACGCCCTCCGTCAGGTCGTGAAGCTTCTTAAACGCACGCTCGAGCTTGGCGTCGCGCTCGTCATCGGAGGTGTCCATGCCGAGCATGCTCACGAGCACCTGCTCAAACATCGAGGACTCGCGGTTGGCGGAAGACACGTACTGACGCAGGTTGCGGGGCTCGATATGGAAGCGCGACAGCTCGGAGCAGTAGCGGATGATCGGAAAATCGCGGCCATCGACGAGCTCACGATTCTGCGGACTCTTGATGATGCGAATGAGGTCGTTCTCGGCGAGCGAGCGGATAAACGAAATCTCGACGCCCAGCATATCGGGAATGGTCTCGATGGGATGTAGCTTTTGCTTGGTCTCCTTGGGTTCCGTCTTGAGTGGAACATCGGACAGCAAGCCCACCTCGTAGGCGAGCGTTGACAGGTCCGTGGCGTTTTCCAAGCGCTGCTTAATTACGTTGAGCGGCATGTAGCGAGTCTTCTGCAAGTGCAGAATGACCTCCAGGCGATCAACGTCCTCCTTGGAGTACTGACGGTATCCCTTAGGCGTACGATGAGGGGTAATGAGCCCCTCATCCTCTAGAAATCTAATTTTTGAGTTCGAAAGATCGGGGTATGCGCCTCGAAGTAAGTTGACGACTTGGCCGATACTCAGATAGTTGCGTTCGGCCATGCCCTACTCACCGGTTTCGATGCGCTCCGGCGTGCTCTCGTGGTAGATGAGCGTAAACGTACCGATCTGGACGGAAGAACCGTCGTGCAGCGGGGCTGCATTGACGATGGCACCGTCAACCCAGGTGCCATTGAGCGAGCCCAGGTCCTCGATGTGAGCGCCGAGGCCCTCGCGAATAATGCGCGCGTGGCTGCGCGAAACAGTCATGTCGTTGAGGAAGATGCCGTTCGCAGGATCGCGGCCGATGGTGGTCACGTCGTCCTCGAGCTCAAAGGCGGCACCAGTCTGCGGACCCTTGACGATGGACAGAACGGGGGCGGTGATGCGCACGTTGGCCATGAGGTCGGGAACGGTGACGTCGCTTGAAGGCACGCGGAATACGCAGGTGGCGTCAGCAGTCTTATCATTCTGAGGCATATTGTTAACCATGTTGTCCATGACAACCCCTAACTTATCGCGGACGTGCCGCAAATAATGAACCGTACGTAATCATACCCCAACGAATCAGTCTTCGATTTCAGGGTTCAGAAAGTCGATGTCCTCGTCCTCGGGATGCGCGAGAGCCTGTTTAATGGCCGCTCCGCCCTTAATGGAGTAGATGACAGCCGTGAGCATGGAGAAGATCACGCCGCCGTACACAAAGAAGATGCCGAGGGGCACCGAGCTTCCGTTGAGGCCCGGGAAGGCCTTAAGGGTTGAAGGTAAAAGATGCAGGCCGTCAATAACGGGGAAACCGAGCAGCATGAGCGAGAAGCCGGTCATGAGCAGTGCAGTGGCAATCTTTCCGGGAAAGACGACATCGATGGGGCGACGGTGATAATGACGCACGATAAGCGTGCCGATGCCCAGATAGATGTCGCGGCCAATAATGAGCACGCAGACCCAGATGGGCAGCTCTCCGCGGACCACCAGCCCAAGTACGCCGGTGAACAGCAGCGCACGGTCGCAGATGGGATCCATGACCTTGCCGAGCCACGAGACCGTCTTGGTCATGCGGGCGATCTGACCGTCCATCCAGTCGGTAGAGGCGGCAACGGCGTAGATAACGATGGCGATGACGCGGTTGTTGTCCGTCACAAACAGGTACAGAAATACCAGGGTGAGGATCAGGCGCGTAAAGGTGATGAAATTGGAGATCGTAAAGATCTTATTCGACGGGTAATCGGAAGTGCCGATAAGCTCCTTTTTGATCTTCTTTTTGATGCCCACAGGACTCCCCCGCTGGTTAACGACAAAACTTTCGATACTATACCCGTTCCGGCGATGTCTATCCAGCGTAAGCATAGAGAGTCCAGACATATGGAGGATGCTACTGGGTTGTGCGGCATTCTGCATTTGTGTACATCAGCCTCCAAATATGACATTTTTCGGCATCTTTGATCGCTGATGTACACGTTTTGATTCGGTGATTACATCGATCGGGAAAGTTGTTGCTTTAAGCAAATTAATCATGATGTGCGGGTCGAGAAGGGTTGGCGCCAAAAGAACCCAACGGCCGTTACGGCTTCGTTAGAAACGCGCCCCACCATGGATGGTGAACCCGAAAGGTGAGGCGCGCGGGCACGGCGACTCGGCCCGCGCGCCCGGAAGAGAAAGGATAAACCCATGGGTTACATGCTCGAGACACGTGGGCTCACCAAGCGCTTCGGCCGCGGCGACCAGGCGCAGGACGCCGTGGCCGACGTGAGCCTTCATATCCGCGAGGGCGAGGTGTACGGGCTGCTCGGCCCCAACGGCGCCGGCAAGTCGACAACGCTCAAGATGATCTGCGGGATGCTGCGGCCGACGGCCGGGGAGATCCTCTTTGCCGGGCACGCCTGGCGCCGCGAGGACCTCTACGCAATCGGCAGCCTCATCGAGGAGGCGCCGCTCTACCCCAACCTCACCGCGCGCGAGAACCTGCGCGTGCGCACCACGCTGCTGGGCCTTCCCGAGAGCCGCATAGATGAGGTGCTCGCCGCCGTGGACCTCGCGGACACCGGGAAGAAGCGCGCCGGGCGCTTCTCGATGGGCATGCGGCAGCGCCTGGGGCTCGCGCTGGCGCTGATCGCCCGGCCACGCCTGCTCGTGCTCGACGAGCCCACCAACGGCCTCGACCCCATCGGCATCGAGGAGCTGCGCGACCAGATCCGCGGCTTCGCGGCGGCGGGTACGACGGTGATCGTCTCGAGCCACATCCTCTCCGAGGTGCAGCAGATGGCGGACACCATCGGCATCATCTGCGGGGGGCGCCTCGCCTACGAGGATGCGCTTCGTCCCGGGCAGGACCTCGAGGAACTCTTCATGAGCTTCTGCCGGGAAGGGCGACGAGCGCGCGGGGAGGTGGCGGCATGACGGGCGAGAAAGGCGGCCTGCTCGCGGCCCTGCGCGCCGAGGCCCTGAAGTCGCGCCACGCGGCACCGGTTCGCCTGGCCGTGCTCATGGCGCTGCCGATGCCGCTGCTCGGCGCGATGCCCTACCGGGGCGTGCAGATCTTCAGCGCGTGGAACTACTGGTACGCGCTCTTCCTGCCCGTGTGTCTCTCGCTCGTGGTGGCGTGCGTCGCGCGGGCGGACGCACGCACACGGATGCGGGGGCTTCTGGGCCTGGGCTTCCCGCTCGGGCGCGCCTGGTGGGCCAAGGCGCTCTGGTGCCTCGCGCTCTGCACGCTCTCGAACCTCGTGGTCTTCGGCATCTACCTCGCGGGATCGGCGTTCTCCTCGCAGGGCCTCACGGCCGCGGGCACGCTCACGATGCTCCTCTGCGCGCTCGCCAACACGGTGACCGCGGCGTGGATGATCCCCGCAGGGCTCTTCCTCACGGCGCGGCTCGGCATGCTCGCGGGCATCTTCTGCCCGCTCGCCGCGCAGCTCGTGGGTGGGTTCGCCTGGTCGCTGGTGCCGCTGCCGCAGCTCTTTCCGCCGTCGGCGAGCATGGTCATCCCCACGAGCTTCATCCCCGTGCTGCCGAGCGGCGAGCCACTCGCGGCGGACATGGCGCTCGGCGGGGCGCTCGCGGCGAATGGCATGCTCACGCTGGCGGGCCTTGCGGTCTGCGCGCTCGCGCCCGCCGCGCTCACGGCGGCGGGCGCGGCCTGGTTCGCGCGCTCCGAGGAGAGGTGATGTCCATGACACGACTCTCCGACCCGACGCCGCACATGACTCTCCCGCGGGCCCTGCTCTCCGAGGCCCTGCGCCTGGCGCGCTCCCCGCTCACGGTGTTGCACCTCGCCTGCGGCCTGGCAGCCGGTCTTGCCTGCGGCGAGTACT
>UQTW01000025.1 GCA_900544115.1 uncultured Collinsella sp.
CTGACGGCCCACCAAAGCATGTTTAGACGGTCAACGAAAGTTGGCCGTCTTTTTTTGTTAACAGTACATGGGGTCGAACCCGTAAGGGCGCGGAGCTGAGGAAATGCGCGAGCATTTGCCAGCGCAGCGCGCAAGGCGCGAAGCGCCGCAGCGGCCGCCTGCGCAGCAGGCTGACCCCCTGACGGCCCACCAAAGCATGTTTAGACGGTCAACGAAAGTTGGCCGTCTTTTTTGTTGACCTTTCATGGGGTCGAACCCGAAAGGGCACGGCCGCTTTCACAGATCGAGTCTACCCTGGGGATCGGTAAAACCGTCAGTACCTTCCTTGAGTTTCTTCTCCGCTGCCTTCACGCGACGCTCGAGCTTTTTTGTATCCTCGGCAGGTGGCAGGTTCTCGGGGACAATTCCGCGGTCGATGAGGCCGCCACGCACGCTTGTGTTGTTCTCGACGTGCTCTTGCTTGATCTGGTCCAGACCGTACAGGTCGTGTTCCTCGGCGTTGAAGGCCGTCATCGAGTTCGTAAGGTCCTTTGCTTTGATGAGGACATCGGCTAACCTGTCCGCCAATGCCGCGCTCTTGGATATGCCGAGCTGCTGCTTCATTTCCGCCGTGCTTCTGCCGCCGAATAACGCTTCGTCGCCCTTCGACTTGATGATCGCGAATCCTTTGGAGTCCACGCCGCGTTTGAACGCAATACCCGAGAGCTGTTTCTCTGAATCGGATAGCGAGTGGCGCGCCTGTAAGCGCTGAATCTCTGCGAAGCGCTGCTCTATGAGCTCTTGGCGGCGCGTCTGCACGGCAAAGTATGCCTAGGCGAGCGCGATCTCTGGCTTGTTTGAATCTCCGTTTTGGGCGATTAAATAGCATGCATAGCGCGTAAGCTTGTGGTCTTTAACCGCGCGAGCGGCGACACCGGCAGTCATCATTTTCGTGGTGTCACGAAAATGGGAATCAACTGGAGTTTTATTTGTTTCGCACGAGACTTTTGCCCTCTTAACAACTTCGGCGAAGTTCTCCCATCGAGTGTATCCCATGGGTTCCATTAAATCGCGTGCGAGCCAATACTCAACGCCGTCTTCCACATTGGCGCAGCTATCAAGTTCGACACGCCACTTCTCGATATCTCTACTGTCCATATCTCCTCCTCGCTGATCTATTGTCTATGCGCGCTTTGCCCGCTCTGTACTCAGAATAAGGATACGCTGCCGTGCGGACACGAATGGGCCCCGTGCCACTTCGAGGTCACGGGGCCCATAGATATCGATTAGTTGTGCTCTGCTCTAGATAGGTGTCCAGTTTAATTCGATCGATAGTGCGAACCCAGGCTTTCGGTCCGCTTGCGCATGGCTTTGACCATCTCCGTTGCCAGCTGATTCTGCGATTGCAGGCGGGCGAGGGCTGCGATCTCGCTGTCATTGGCATGCGGCTTGCTCAGCGCCGTTGCCTCGTCTTTCAGGCTTTCAAGCTGTTGCAGGGCCTTGGATAGACCTGCTTCGGTCCTGTTGATCATGCAATAGGTGCTCATCGTGTGCTTAAGGCTGTGTGTCAGGCGTTCGGCATCTGTTGTGGCAATGCCATACTGAGGGAGGGCGATATCCATCGGAGCGGCCGCCTCGGGAGCGTCCAGCGCTGCTCGAGCTGCCGATGCGCCCGCGATGCGCCCGAATACGATGCCATTGGCACTCGACAAGCCGCCGATGCGGTCGGCGCCGTGCATGCCGCCTGTTGCCTCACCGCAGGCGTAGAGGCCCTCAACGCCCGTGTACGCGGTCTTGTCGATTTTGATACCGCCGTTGGCGGCGTGGGCATACATCGCCACGCGCATCTCGTCGGCCGGCGCGATGCCGTGCTCGTCTTGTAGCCAGGTGGCAAAGGTCTGCACAAACTCGGGGACGTCCTCGCGGGGGAAGTCGTAGTGGAGTGCCAGGCCTTCGGCTCCCGCTTGGTCGATGGCTAGGTCAATAGCGCGAGAATCCAGGCGCGAAGTGAAGGGACCATATCCGGAGCGTTGCTCGAGCAGATTGTCGAGCTTATCGTCGGCGATATCGACCGGCTGGTCGAACTTGACGTAGCGCCAGGTCTTCTCGTTAAAAACAAGGTTTCGCTTGGGCTCTATAAAGCCGGGCATCATCTGCATGAACTCTATATTAGTAAGGGACGCACCGTGCGCCAGCGCGATAGCCTGTGATGAGCTGAGCACGTCGGCGGAAGTGAGGCTGCGCTCGAACAGGCCACCCGTGCCGCCCGCAGCGATGATAGTGGCCTTGACTGCCATAGGCACGAGATGCTCGTTTGTCCGGTCGTAGAGCGTGGCGCCGACAATCTTTCCGTCCGTATCTTCAACAAGGTCGATAAGCTCATGGCGGGGGAGCAGGCGAATGCCGAGCGACTCGATCCGGGTCGTCAGAGCGTCCTCAAGGGGCTTGCGGGTGAGGCCGCGCCACATGCGCGTCTTGTGGTCAAAGCAGGGGATAAACTGCTTTTGCTGAGCGCTTTCGACGCTTTGCGGACGCTGAAGCTCAACGCCCAAGTCTTGCTCGAGCCATTCAATTGCCTGGGGAATGCCGTGGACGAACGTCTGGACGAGTTCAGGGTCGGCAACGCCGCCGCCGACGGCCTGGATGGTGTCGATAAGGTTCTGTTCGTCGCCTTCGTCGACGGGACCAATAAGGCCGAGGCCCCAGGTGCCCGGGAAGAAGCTCGATCCACTCATAGTCTTTCCGGCGCTTGCCACAGTGACGGTTGCACCCGTGCGTGCCGCTTCGATGGCGGCGCAAAGGCCCGCAATGCCAGATCCAATTACCAGTACGTCAGTCGATTCCATCGGATTCCTTTCTCGTCCGGCGCATTGTCGCACGGGTGATCGGCAATGGGGCCGCAAAGACTCGGCAAATCGGTAAAGGGCAAATATGGCAGGTGGGCGTCATGGACGCTCTGGCGCTCCGTCTCATCACATCTCGTATTTCGCCCCAACTGATATATCGGCATTAGCTACCCTGCGACAGCGCAAACAAAAAGAGCCGCCACCTTAAAAGGTAGCGGCTCTAAAGCTCAACTATATGAGCATCGCGCGGGCGCGATTAGGCCTTGAGGGCCTCCTCGACGGCGACAGCGCAGGCGACGGTGGCACCGACCATGGGGTTATTGCCCATGCCGATGAGACCCATCATGTCGACGTGCGCAGGCACGGAGGAAGAACCGGCGAACTGGGCGTCGGAGTGCATGCGGCCCATGGTGTCGGTCATGCCGTAAGAGGCAGGGCCGGCGCCCATGTTGTCCGGGTGCAGGGTACGGCCAGTGCCGCCACCAGAAGCGACGGAGAAGTACTTCTTGCCAGCCTCGAGGCGCTCCTTCTTGTAGGTGCCAGCGACGGGGTGCTGGAAGCGCGTGGGGTTGGTGGAGTTACCGGTGATCGAGATGTCAACGTTCTCGTGCCACATGATGGCAACGCCCTCGCGGACGTCGTCGGAACCGTAGCAGTTAACGGCAGCGCGGGGACCATCGGAGTAGGGGATGGTCTCGACGACCTTGAGCTCGCCCGTGTAGTAGTCGAACTGGGTCTTCACATAGGTGAAGCCGTTGATGCGGGCGATGATCTGGGCGGCGTCCTTGCCCAGACCGTTGAGGATAACGCGCAGCGGCTTCTTGCGAGCCTTGTTGGCGTTCAGAGCCAGGCCGATAGCGCCCTCAGCGGCAGCGAAGGACTCGTGGCCGGCCAGGAAGGCGAAGCACTCGGTGTCGTCGGAGAGCAGCATAGCGCCCAGGTTGCCGTGGCCCAGACCGACCTTGCGGTCCTCGGCGACGGAGCCGGGAACGGTGAAGGCCTGGATGCCCTCGCCGATGATGGCGGCAGCCTCAGAAGCGGACTTGGCGCCACGCTTGACAGCGAGAGCGCAACCGAGGGTGTAGGCCCACTCGGCGTTCTGGAAGGCGATGGACTGGGTGTTGTTGACGATCTCACGCGGGTTGAAGCCCTTGTCGGTGCAGATCTGCAGAGCTTCCTCGAGGGAGGCGATGCCGTTGTCGGCGAGGCACTTGTTGATCTTGTCAGCGCGGCGCTCGTAACCTTCGAACGTAACAGTCATAGTTATTTCCCTCCCTTTCTACTCGTGAACCGGGAACACGCTGGCGACGGAGTGAGTCTCCTCGTCGGTGCGCGGGTCGATGTACTTGGCAGCGTTCTCCCACTGACCATAGTGGCCCATAGCGCCAGCGATGGCCTCCTCGGGGGTCTTGCCGGCCTTGACGGCGTCGGTGAACTTGCCGAGGTTCAGGAACTCGAATGCGATGATCTCGTTCTTGTCGTTGAGAGCCATGCGGGTGACGTAGCCCTGAGCGAGCTCGAGGTAACGAGCGCCCTTGGCCTTGGTGCCGAACATGGTGCCGACCTGAGAGCGAAGGCCCTTGCCGAGGTCGTCGAGGGAGGCGCCCACGGGCAAGCCGCCCTCGGAGAACGCGGTCTGGCTGCGGCCGTAAACGATCTGCAGGAAGATCTCGCGCATAGCAACGTTGATGGCGTCGCAGACGAGGTCGGTGTTGAGGGCCTCGAGGATGGTCTTACCGGGAAGGATCTCGGAAGCCATGGCGGCAGAGTGGGTCATGCCCGAGCAGCCGATGGTCTCAACGAGGGCCTCCTCGATGATGCCGTCCTTGACGTTCAGCGTGAGCTTGCAGGCGCCCTGCTGAGGTGCGCACCAACCCACACCGTGCGTAAGACCGGAGATGTCGGAAATCTCCTTAGCCTGGACCCACTTGCCCTCCTCGGGGATGGGTGCGGGGCCGTGGTATGCACCCTTGGCAACGGGGCACATGTTCTCCACTTCCTGTGAGTACTGCATGCCTCTCCTCTCTATCGTGTTGGCGTCCCGTCTGGGGGTCGTGGCTGGCGATTGCCGGGCGACCCTTCGAAAGGGACATGACATGCAGCCCCTATAATACCGCGAAATGCACGGAATATTCGGCGAACGGCTCAGTTTTCGTAGCGAGAAGTCCGGAAGTTTTAATTGAAACGGTTTAACTATATGTTCTGTGGTCGCGAACTTCCGTAGAGGGGGTCCGTCTTGGGCAAGCTTTTGGTCAGCTCTTGTATGCGTTGCGGGGTCTGACCTGTTGCAACGGTGCCGTTCGCCGCCCGTTTACTGCCTTTGGCCGCGCGAGTGTATTGTTTTGCGTGAATGTTTTGATGGCACGCTTCAATCGTGCTGTATTGGATGGCAATCAGATCCCGGCGAAGGGAGCGCCATGCAGCGCGTTTGGAGAACGGTTACCGGCTTTTACCATGTCTGTGCCCGCGGTGTGGGCAAGCAGCTCATCTTTGAGGGCGATGAAGACCGGTGGGAGTTTTTGGAGCTGATGCGCGATTGCTGCCGCGAGGCGGGCGTGACGGTTGTCGCCTGGTGCCTTATGGGCAATCACGTGCATTTGGTGCTTGCAGATTACGAGGACGCTATGAGCGCGGCGATGCACCGGCTGCTTTTGACGTACGCGCGGCGGTTCAATAAACGCACAGGGCGCACGGGCCATCTGTTCCAGAATCGTTTTGACCGGCGCTCGCTCGATACCGACCGTTATCTAATGGCTGCTATTCGCTATGTTCACGCTAATCCGCAGGAGGCAGGTATCGCCCTGATCGAGCGTTATCCCTGGAGCAGCTTTGCCGAGTATCTGCGAGCGTATGACAACGATACGACGAGGGGATTTTCGGACCCTTCTTGTGTGCTTGAGCTCTTTGAGTCTGCCAAGGGGTTTCTGGATTATTCTCTGTCGATGCCCGATGGTTCCGATCCGGTGATTCACGATATGGATGAGACGGAGTGGGAGCGGCGTGCGTTTGCCGACAAGATGGCGAAGCGCCTGGGCGTTCCGCTCAATGAGCTCAAGACCGTAGCACCCGCGCGGCGAGACGGAATCATTTTCGCCCTGCACGATGGCGGCTACACGGTGCGCGAGATTGAACGGTATACGGGAATCAGCAAGAGTGCCGTCTCTCGTATCGTGCGCGCTTATGCGCGGGTGAAGGCTCAGGCTGAGGGCTCGGAATAGAAAATGGCCGAACCACTATTGTCAAGCGATTCGGCCAACAAAATTCTTAAGATTTGGGACAAATACTACTGATTATTTTGTCCCGTGAGCATGCCGTCGAGGGTGCGCCAGGCGAGCTCGGCGCATTTGACGCGGGCGGGCATGTGCGAGATGTCCTGGAGCTGGGCGGCTTCGTCCAGGTCTTCCAGGTCTTCCTCGGAGAGCTGCTCGCCGCGGATCATGGCGAGGAAGAGCTCTGCCAGGCGGCGAGCTTCCTCGACGGTCTCGCCGGTGATGAGGTCGGCCATGATGTCGGCACTGGCCTGGCTGATGGCGCAGCCGTGGCCGGTAAAGGAGGCCTCCTCGATCACGTTGTTCTCGACGCGCAGCTGCAAGGTGAGCTCGTCGCCGCAGCTGGGGTTGATGCCGTCGTGCTCGTGCGTGGGAGCATCCATCTCGTACTTATAGTCGGGATGCGAGTTGTGCTCCATAAATGTGGTGGAGGTGTACAGATTACCCATTGAACGTGCTCCAAACGTGATGCAGGCCGGCGATGAACTTGTCGATGTCGGCCTTGTCGTTGTAGAAGGCTACGCTGGCGCGGCAGCAGGCAAGGTTCTCGACGCCCAGCCAGGTGAGCAGCGGCTGCGCGCAGTGGTGACCGGCGCGGATGCAGACGCCGTCCATGTCCATGATGCTCGCGACATCGTGCGGGTGGATGCCCTTGACGTTAAAGCTCACGACGCCGTGGTGGTTGTCCCAATAGATGGAGCCGATGATCTGGACAAAGTCGAGCTGCATGAGTTCGCCCATCAGATAGTGGACGAGTGCTTGCTCGCGGGCCTGGATGTTCTCGTAACCCACGGTGTTGACCAGGTAGTCGAGTGCCGCACCCGTGGCGAAGATGCCGGCGGCGTCCTGCGTGCCGGCCTCGAACTTCTCGGGGACGGGAGCCCAGACGGCATCCTGCTCGGTGACCGAATCGATCATCTCGCCGCCGGTGAGCATGGGCGGCATGGCGTTGAGCAGGTCCATCTTGCCCCACAGCACGCCGATGCCCATGGGGCCCATGGCCTTGTGCGCGCTAAAGGCAAAGAAGTCGGCGCCCAGGTCGGCCACATCGACCGGCATGTGCGGCAGCGACTGCGCACCGTCGACGACCAAGTAGCCGCCGTACTTGTGCACGAGCTTGCCGAGGTTCTTGACCGGGTTCTCAACGCCCAGAACGTTAGAGACCTGTCCCACGGCCAAGATCTTGGTCTTGGGGCCCACCTTGGACAGAACCTCCTCGGTGGTGAGCTGGCCGGTCTTGGTGGGGTAGAGGTAGACGAGCTTGGCGCCGGTCTCGCGGCAGACCTGCTGCCACGGGATCAGGTTGGAGTGGTGCTCCATGATGGTGATGACGACCTCGTCACCGGGCTCGAGTACCGTGGGTGCAAAGCTCTTGGCGACCAGGTTGAGCGACTCGCTCGTGTTGCGGGTGAAGACGACCTCGTTGGCCTGTGAGGCGCCGATGAGGTCAGCGATCTGCTGGCGGACCTTCGCGATGGCGTCGGTGGCCTCGACGGACAGCGAGTACAGGCCGCGCAGGGGGTTGGCGTTCATGCGCTGGTAGAAGTCGCGTTCGGCGTCGAGCACACGGGCAGGGCGCTGCGCGGTGGCGGCACTATCGAGGAAGGCGATCTCGGGATGCTGCTGGAACAGCGGGAACTGTGCCTTGTAGGGGTTGGTCTCGATGTCTACGGTAGGCCAGCCGCGCGAGGCCTCGTCGCTGGCGTCGAGCTCCATGGGCTCGGGGGCGGTACAGGTGTCGCATTTAACGTGCTCGGTGTCGATCATGCGAGCTCCTCTTCAAAGTTGTCGATCAGGTTGTTTCCCAAGCGGACGACGGCGGCGCGGGTACGCTCGTCGGTGGCGGAAAGCGCGGCGTCTTCCAGCTTGGCGCGGATGAACAGGTCCTCGGCGGCGTTTTGGTCAAGGCCGCGGCAGGCGAGGTAGAACAGCTGCTCGTCGCGGACGTGACCGATGGTGGCGCCGTGGTTGCCGGCGACGTCGTCCTCGTCACAGAGAATGACGGGAACGGTCTTGTTGTCGACGCCCTTGTTGGCCAAAAGCACCGTCTCGCGCTCGGTACCGGTTGCACCCTTGCAGCCGTGCACGAGGTCGATGGTGCCGCGGTAGACCTTCTTGGACGTGCCGGTCAGCACGCCGTTGGCGTCGATCTCGCACTCGGTCTTGCGACCGCGGTGGCGCAGCTCGTAGTTAAAGTCGCGCACCTGCTCGCGGGCGCCCAGGTAGTCAGTATCGATGGTGACCTTGGCGGTATCGCCCAGCAGGTCGCCGGCAAGGCCGGTGGCGCTGGCGCCGGCACCCAGGACGGTGTGCTGCACGTTGACGCGCGCGCCCTCGTCCAGGAACAGGCCGGTGTCGTCGAGCGCGATCCAGCTATCGTCGAGCGTCTGCGTGCAGGTCACGTTGACGGTGGCGTATTCGTTGGCACACACGCGTAGCACGGAGCCCACGACACCCTCGCCGGCAACGGGGGAGTCCAGGGCGATCTGCAGATTGAGCGTCGACTGGGGACGGGCGACGACGTCGATGGCGGCGATGGCCGCGGCGGCATCGACACCGCTCACGCGCACGGTAACCGTGGCGTGCTTGTATGCGGGCACATCGATGACGATGCGCTTGGTAGCGTGCTCGGCCAAGTAGGCGTAGGCAGCCTCGCCCATGCCAGTTTCGAAGGCCTCAGCGGGGGAGAGCTCCTCCTCCAGCTTAATGGCACCGGCCTGGTAGACAGAGGTGGCGGGCACGTCGAGCTCGGTCTCGGGCGTGATGCGGGCGCGGTCGGCGGCATCACCGGGGGCGGAGGCACGGCGCTCGGGGAAGCGCTCGGCCATGGCGTCCATGGCGGTGCCAAACGCGTCGGCAGCGCCGGAAAACTGCTCGTCCAGCCCCTCGACCTCAATGGTCTCGGCGGGAGCGGCGGCAAGCTCGTCAGAGAGCTCGAGCTTGGTCTGGTTCATCTTGAGCCAACCCCAAGTGGCAGCCGGCATCGCATTAACCTGCTCGAGCGTGGTAGTAGCGGCGTTGGTTTCCTGTTTCATTATCCGATCGCTCCTTCCATCTCGAGCTTGATCAGGTTGTTCATCTCGACGGCGTACTCCAGCGGCAGCTCCTTGGAGACCGGGTTGGCAAAGCCGTTGACGATCATGGTGCGGGCCTCTTCCTCCGAGATGCCGCGGCTCATCAGGTAGAACACCTTGTCGTCGCCGATGCGGCCGATGGTGGCCTCGTGGCCGATGTCGACGTTCTTGGCGCGGATGTCCATGGCGGGGATGGTGTCGGAGCGGCTCTGGTCGTCGAGCATGAGCGACTGGCAGCTCACGGTTGCCTTGGAACCCTCGGCCTTGGGCGTGGCCACGATGGAGCTGCGGAAGGTCTGAATGCCGCCGCTCTTGGAGATGCCCTTGGTCTCGACGGTTGCCGAGGTCTCGGGGGCGTTGAGCACGACCTTACAGCCGGTATCGAGGTTCTGCCCGGCGCCGGCAAAGGTGATGCCGGTAAAGCTCGACCGGGCGCGGCGGCCGTTGAGCACACTCATGGGGTAGAGGTAGCCCACGTGGCTGCCGAAGGAGCCACTGATCCACTCTATGTCGCCATCCTCGTCCACGCGCGCACGCTTGGTGTTGAGGTTGTACATGTTTTTGGACCAGTTCTCGATGGTCGAGTAGCGCAGGTGCGCACGCTTGCCCACAAAGAGCTCGACGGCGCCGGCGTGGAGGTTGGCCACGTTGTACTTGGGCGCGGAACAGCCCTCGATAAAGTGCAGGTCGGCATCGTCCTCGACAATGATGAGCGTGTGCTCAAACTGGCCGGCACCCTTGGCATTGAGGCGGAAGTAGCTCTGCAGCGGGAAGTCGAGCTTGGTGCCCTTGGGCACGTAGACAAACGAGCCGCCCGACCATACGGCGCCGTGCAGGGCCGCAAATTTGTGGTCGGTGGGCGGGATGAGCGTCATAAACTTCTCGTGGATGAGCGGCTCCCACTGCGGGTCGTGCAGGGCCTCCTCGATGCCGGAGTACACGATACCCATCTTGGACGCCGTGTCCTGCATGTTGTGGTAGACCAGCTCGGAGTCGTACTGCGCGCCGACGCCCGCCAGGTAGCTGCGCTCGGCCTCGGGGATGCCCAGGCGCTCAAAGGTGTTCTTGATGTCGTCGGGCACCGACTCCCAGTCGTGCTTTTGGTCGGTGTTGGGCTTGACGTAGGTGACGATGTTGTCCATGTCCAGGCCCTCGATGGAGGGGCCCCACGTCGGATCCGGGAAGCGGTTGAAGATCTCGAGGGACTTGAGGCGCAGGTCGAGCATCCACTGCGGCTCGTCCTTCTTGGCGCTGATCTCGCGCACGATGTCGGGCGTGATGCCGGCGTCGAGGCGCTCGAATCCCTCCTCGCCGTAGGTGAAGTCGTAGAGGCTGCGGTCGATGTCCGCGACCTCGGTGCGGTTCTTGGTCATTGCGTCGCCCCTTTACGCCTGCTGCTCGGCAGCGGCGGCCTCGGCCTGGGCGCGCTGCTCGGCTGCCTCGCGCTCGAAGGCTTCAAAGCCGTTCTTGTCGATCCAGGGGATGAGCGAGGCGTCGTCCTCGCGCACGATGTGGCCCTTGACCATAACGTGGACGCGGTCGACATCCAGGTGCTCCAGGATGCGCGTATTGTGCGTGATGATGAGCATGGAACCGTCGCAGCTCTTGCGGTAGGCGTCCATGCCGTGGCTGACGGTGGAAAGCGCGTCGACGTCCAGACCCGAGTCGGTCTCGTCCAGAATGGCGAGCTTGGGCTGCAGCAGCAGAAGCTGGAGCATCTCGACCTTCTTCTTCTCGCCGCCCGAGAAGCCCACGCCCAGCTCACGGTTGAGGTAGGCGGTGTCCATGTTGAGCTCAGCTGCGAGCTCCTTGACGCGACGGCGGAACTCCTTGCCCTTCATTTCCAGGCCGGGGCGGCCGGCGATGCTGGCGCGCAAAAAGCTCGACAGCGGCACGCCCGGGATCTCGACCGGGGCCTGGAAGCTCAGGAACAGGCCGGCGCGGGAGCGCTTGTCGGTGGTGAGCTCGGTGATGTCCTGGCCGTCAAAGACGATGCGGCCGTCCTGCACGGTGTAGACGGGGTCGCCCATGACCAGGTGGCCGAGGGTGGACTTGCCGGCGCCGTTGGGGCCCATCAGCACGTGGGTCTCGCCGGCGGCGACGTTGAGGTTGACATTGTGGAGGATGGTCTTCTCGTCCACGGAGGCGGTGAGACCTTCGATGGAAAGCAGCGGATTTGCGCTCATGCTGTCCCTCTCTGTATATGGTGTACTCATAGGTGTACTAAACCCTAGGAATCTTCTCGGAATAAAGTTACTATGGGTTCGGCGTTAGTCAAGGGAAAACCCGACTAATCCACTCGACTTTTCTAATTCTGGGACAAAATAACCTGTTGTGTTTGTCCCACTTACTTAAGATTTGGGACAAACAAACTTGGTTATGTTGTCCCAGATGCAATGGGAGGGTAGGTATGCTCATTTCTTCCAAGGGCCGCTATGCCCTCCGGCTGATGATCTATATCGCGGCGCTGGGCGACGCCGAGGGCAAGATTGCCCTGCGCGAGGTCGCCGACCGCGAACATATCTCGCAAAAGTATTTGGAGCAGCTGGTTCGTCCGCTTATGAAGGCGGGCCTGCTTAAGAGCGTGCGCGGCAAGGGCGGCGGCTACATGATGGCCAAGGATCCCTCCGAGGTGCGTGCTGGCGACATCCTGCGCGCCGTCGAGGGCAGCACGGCTCCGGTGGCGTGCGATGGCATCGACAACAGCTGCGCCCGCAGCGATCTCTGCTCGACCGTCAAATTCTGGCGCGGTCTGGACGACGTGATCGAAAAGTACGTCGACGGCGTGACGTTGGCCGACCTTGCTGCCGTCCCCGAGATCAACTTCGACATTAAGCTGTAGGTTGAGCGCAATTCCTTAAGATTTCGCGGAGGGTTGTTGCCGTTTACCGAGGGGTTGTTGTGCAACAACGGGCGAGCTGCAATACTTATTTTTATCTTTGCAAACTGCACTTTAACTACACCAATGCAGGGAGGATCTTATGCAGCCCAAGCATTCTGCGATTGTCGCGGGCCTGACGCTGGCGCTTTCGTTTGGCGCCGTTTCCGCGCCGGCACCCGCCGCTGCCGAGGAGCCCACGCCGGGCGTTGCCTCGGATGCGACCGATATCGATAAGGGTCTCTATACCCAGCAGTCCTTTTCGGGCGTGCTGAGGTCGGTCCAGGGCGTTTCGTTTGTTAACGTGACTCCCGAGATGAAGTACTTCACCAAATATGAGAGTCACGGCAACTATAACCAGGGCTTTTCGTACGGTGACGGTTATAACGCGCTGGGTTATTACCAGTTCGACCGTCGTTGGTCGCTCATTCCGTTTATGAAGCAGGCCTACAACTACAACCCCGAAAAATACAGCATGCTCAAGGATGCGATTGATCGCGGCAGCGAGATTTCCAACATGAGCAATGCCATGTACGAGAACGGCCAGCTCACCGAGTTGGGCCGTATTGCGCAGGAGGCCTTCCAGGGCGCTTATAACATCGATCCTGTTGAGTTCTCAGCTCTTCAAGATGCCTATGCGTACAACTCGTACTATGCGGTGACCGAGGCGTGGCTCAAGAGTGGCCTGGGCATTGATATTTCGGGCCGTGCCGATTGCGTTAAGGGCATGGTGTGGAGCATCACCAACATGTGCGGCACCGGTGGCTGCAGGGACTTCTTCCGTTGGGCGAATCTCTCCAACGATATGTCCGACCGCGAGTTTGTGACGGCGCTTTCCAACAGTGTGGTCAATAACGTGGCGACCAAGTATTCGAGCCAGCCCCAGTATCATGAGGGCTGGAAGAACCGCTACCGCAATGAGCTGAAGGACTGCTTGGTTTATATCGCCGAGGACGAGGCCGCTGCGACGCCCGTGCAGCCCGAACCTACGCCGGCGCCCTCGCCGACGCCTGATTCGAATGACGACTCGAGCGACGATGCCAACGATGACAGGATGGATGCGCCCTCGACCGGTGCTGATGGTGATGGCTCTGCTGGTGGCACTACCAACAACGGCTCTACCTCGAACGGTTCCGATTCAAACGGCTCTGCAGCGGGCGATTCGTCTTCAAGCTCTGCCGGCAATACGGACAGCGACGCTTCTGGTTCGACCGGCGCTGGCACCTCTAACTCATCCACCGGCTCGAGCGATTCGTCCGTTGGCACCGGCTCTAACAACGGCTCCGGCTCTGACGCAACCCCTGGTTCCGATGCTTCCAAGGATGACTCGAATAAGGCGCCGGACGTTCCCGTTGCTTCGCCGGACAAGAAGCCTTCTTTCTCCGAGCAGCTTGGCTCTACGCTGGGCTCTTCGCTGATGGCTGGCGTCAATAACGGCTCGACCCAGAACAAGGGCAACTCTGATCAGGTTTCCACGGAAAAGATCGAAGCCGCAAAGGGCGACTCCAAGGACAAGGCTTCCGAGAAGACCGAATCCGATAAGGGTTCTAGCTCTGAGGAGAAGAGCGACAAGTCCGAACAGAAGAAGGACGAGGATAAGAAGTCTGAATCTGAGGAGAAGGACAAGAGCAAGGCCGAGGGCGAAAAGAAACAGTCCGAAGACGACGACAAGAGCGGTGCTGACAACCAGGTCCAAGAGCAAAATGACTCCAAAACGGTGACCACCACGACCACGACGACTACAACTACCAAGTCCTCGGGCGGCAACATGCCCAAGACGGGCGATCTGATTGTGATGGCGAGCCTTGCCAGCGCGAGCTTGGCCACACTGGGCGCTACGTCTATCGTAAGTGGTAAGCATAAGCTCGATCAGCAGAAGAAGGCTTCTGGGGAGGACGGCTCGGAGGAGTAATCTTCTAGATCGTTTTCTATAAGAGTTTGGGACGGGGTCCGGTGCGGCGGCATCGGGCCCCGTTTTTGTTGTGCAACGATTTGTTATGCCCCCTCGGGGGTCTGCTGCTACCGTTGCCCGAAACGTTTGCATGTCGATATTGTTGCGCTCTACCCGCTCGCTACAATGGGCATCGTGCTGCGTTAGAAGGAGAGTTTACGGTGTCTGAACAGGCGAATTATGGTGTTGCTCATGCGTTTGGCGCACGGTTGCTCAGTTATGCGGATAACGCAGCTCTGCCGGTTGATGTACACGACTTTTCCGATGCAATCAATCGGTGTTTACTCGTCGATAAGACTATGTTTATTGCCGATATATTGGACAGCGAAGCACCTGTTGCGGTTTGCTGTCGGCCCAAGGGTTTTGGCAAGAGCATGAATCTATCGATGCTCAAATGCTATTTGGAACGACCTGATCACCGGCGGCCGGATCGAAGCCCGTTCGTCGGCTCTCAGATTTGGCAGGCGGGCTGCGGTCACTATCGTGATGAGTACGCGTGTTATCCGATCATCACGCTCGACTTTTCAGCTGCCGCTGCGGGGCGCGACGCCGATGCTGCGGCGGCTATTCGCAGCGCTGTCGCGAACGAGTGCGCCCGATTGCTGCCGCTGCTTGCCGCACCTGATCTGTCAAGACGTGAGGTTCGTCTTATCGAGAGGGCGGCGCGTGGGGTGGCCAGCGATAAGGAGATCGATGCGGCGATTAGCGTGCTTATTAAGCTGCTCCAGACAGCTTTCGATGAGCAGGTTGTTCTTCTGATAGACGACTACGACGCGGTATGTCCAAAGCGCTTGGACGCCAAGGACGACGGTAGCGTGGATTCCCTAGAGTCGCTCAGCCGAATGTTGTTCGACACCATTGCCGACGCCGGCGACTCGTTGCGATTGACGTGTCTGATGGGCGAGCGCCCCGGTCCTGCCGAGCTTGCGTTGTCCCAGCGTGGGGTTTCCTATCGATCGGCGACGCCACTGTCGAGTTGGTGTGATCGATGGTTCGGTTTTTCGGACGACGAAGTCCGGGTGCTGTTAGATCGCATCGGGCGCAACGGCTGTCTGGATGACGCGCGTGAGTGGCTCGAGGGCTATCTGTTTGGTGGTTTTTATTGCTCGAGCCCGGAGCGTGTGGTGGACTACGCACATCGCGGTTGCGTCGCTCCTGTTCGGGCAGATCTGTATGGTTACGCCGACCGTCTGAGCGCATGCATCGGTGACTGGAACCTCATACGCTTGTCCACATTGTTCGATTTGCTTGAGCCGCATGGGTTTATTGAGGCGCCAATACATGTGCATGCCGAGGAGGCCGATGCCGCCAAGCCCGAAGATATCTGGACTGCGCTGTATCTGTCTGGATTCCTTACGACGGACATGACGGGGCATTCGGAGGACGGCGCGTGCCTTCGTTCCCTGCGTCTGCCTAACAACGAAGTGCGTCAGGTACTCCGTCTTGTAATTCTGGAATGGTTTGAGTGCTCCGTTGAGGACGTTGGAGCTATCGACTCGTTCCATGACGGGCTATGTCGAGGAGACGAGGACGCTGTAAAGCAGGCTTTGAGCTGTGCTATCGGCGATCTAGGCATCGATGTGGGCCAATCAGATATGCCGACATCCTATCATCTGGCGCTGCAGGGGCTCTGCTTTGGCTTGCCGGGCTATGCCAATCCTGCTTCGAGGCGAAAGTGTGGCGCGGGTCGCTGGGACATCCAGGTTTTTCCTACGGGCACTGTGTTCGACGTAGCAGATACGATTGGCATGCTGGACGAGCGCCCGCTGATAACGATTAATATGATGTATGACCCCGATGTGGATGCGCTGGGGTTGGAATTGCTGGCCGTGCAGTCGCTACTCGACATAGAGCGCGGCGGCATCGACGAAATCCGTGTACCGCGCCCCGGCGTGGGTCGCATGCGCTGGGGGTTCGGTTTTGATGGGCAGCATGTGGCTACGGTGTGCCAGCGGCTTTAAGCGCTGAGGTGTTTCCGGCTTCCGTTACTTGGTGGCCTTCATGGGCGGCATGGGTTTCCAGTTGGGGTCCTTGATGATCTTGCGGGCGTCCTTCATGCCACGGCGCAGCGCCGGAATACCGGTCTTAAAGCACTTATCGACCGCAGCCAGGCGAATGAATTCCTTGCAGAAGGTCGCGGCGTTGCCCAGACGGAACAGCACGGGGTGGTAGTCGCCGTAAATCTGCATGTAGCGTGCCAGATAACCGCGGTTGCGCATGATGTAGTAGCGGTTGGTATCGCTCGTGGAGTTGAGCTGGCGCTTGCCGGCGATATCCCAGTTAGAGACGGCGCGGGCGCGCTTGAGCACCACGTCGGCAACCACGGCGGCGGGGAAGTGCTGGCTGGCCACGTAGCCGTAGCAGGCATCGTCGCCGTAGATAAAGAAGCGCGCGTCGGGCAGGCCAATCTTGTCGACCACGCGGCGCGAGAACATGCCGCCTTCAAAGCACAGTTGGTTCATGGTGCGGTAGCCCTCGGGTCCCAAATCCCACTTGGCGATGGGGTTAGGGATGCCGAGCGAAAGGATGAGCTGGTACTGCCAAAAGAAGGCGCCGCCGTCAAAGTCCAGGCGCGAACCCTGAATGACGTCGTAACAGTCGGTCCACTTGGCCAAGCGCTCGATGCCTTCGGGGATGACGAGCACGTCGTCGTCCATCACCCAGAACCACTGGGCGCCCAGGTCGTAGGCGCATTTGGTGCCGGCGGAGAAGCCACCCGCGCCGCCACCGTTTTCAAGCTGCGGCGCGTATATAACGCGGTCGGTGCCACCCTGTGAATCGGGCTGGTCGGTGTCGATGCCCCACAGGTTGGCGAGGCGCTCGTTAAATGCGGTGCACATGGCCTCGGTCTCGCGCGAATTCTCGTTATCGACAATCACGATGCGCCAGGGCGTTGCCGTGAGCTCGGTCATGGAGTCGAACAAGTTGGCCAGGAGTTCCTGGCGCTTGTACGTGACGACAACGATGGCGAGCTTATCGATGGGGGCGGGAAGGGTTGAAGGCATGGGGCAATATATCCTTTCACGCGCGGCGCGCGAGCGCTGCGCGGAAGCTATCGAATACGTCCTTGGGACTGTCCTATTGTAAAGGCTCGGCGCACCTTGACGGCAAGCTTTGAATAAAACGCAGGAACCTGCCACGGGCCCGCCGCATGACGTGCGGCTACTTTGCCCGCAAGAGGCTCCATAGATTATATAAACGTCCGCTGGCGCGCTGACCCTTTGATACCATGAAACGACAGGTATTTCCTAAGGAGCACATTTGTCTACTAACGCCTCTGGCAGCCCTGTTCTGTCGCTGCTTATCCCCATTTACAATGTTCAGCGCTACCTGCGCGAGTGTCTCGATTCCGCCCTGGCACAGACGCTCAAGGATATTGAGATCATCTGCATTAACGACGGGTCGACCGACAACTCGCCGGTGATTATCCGCGAGTATATGGAGCGCGATGGGCGCGTCAAGATGATCGACAAGGCCAACAGCGGCTACGGCGACTCGATGAACCACGGTCTGGAGATGGCGCGTGGCAAGTACGTTGGCATCTTGGAGTCCGATGACTTTATGGCGCCCGACGCACTCGAAAAGCTTGTCTCGGCCGCCGATACCAATAATGTCGACTTTGCGAAGGCGAATTTTGATTTCTACTGGTCTAAGCCCGAGGAGCGCCGTTCGCTGCACGAGATGTTTAGACCTCAGGATTGCGGCAAGCCGGTGCACCCGAGCGATACGACGCAGTTCTTTAAGCAAAAGCCGTCGATTTGGTCGGCCGTGTACCGTCGCGATTTTCTTGAGCGTAACGGCATTACGTTCCTGCCGACTCCGGGGGCATCCTTTCAGGACACGTCATTTGCCTTTAAGGTGATCGCGTGCGCCGAAAAGGCTGTTTACCTGCATGATGCCGTGTTGTCGTATCGCCAGGACAACGAGAATTCCTCGGTCAATTCTTCGGCTAAGGTCTTTTGCGTCAATACCGAGTATGCCGAGATTGAGCGTTGGATTCGAGAGAATTATGCCCGCGACCACGCAAGCGGCGATGTCGCGCGCATGCTCAAGTTCAATCAGCTCATTAAGTACGATTCGTATATGTGGAACTACGTGCGCCTGGCGCCTAAGTTCTATAAGGAGTTCCTGGTGCAGATGGCCAAGGAATTTCAGGCGGCCTTGGACGCGGGGGAGTTTTCGCTTGACGACCTCAAGCCGTGGAAGCGCGCGAATCTCGCTGCCATCCTCAAAGATCCTGAGGGCTGGGTTGACGAGCATCCGAGTTTTGCGACGGATGGTGCCTTGGGGCGCGCTAAGTATTACGCCTCGGTTGGAGGCCCGGGCGTGGTCGCCGCCTTCCTCATCGAATCGCTGAGGGGGTAGGTCGGCATGGGAGAGGCCTCGTGTCCTAAAGCTACCATTGTCGTCCCCGTTTACAACTCTGCGCGCTCCATTCAGCGATGTCTCGATTCGCTGTTGGCTCAGTCCGAGCGCTCGATTCAGGTTGTCTGCGTCAACGACGGTTCGACCGATGATTCGTTGAACGTGTTGCGTCAGATTGCGCAGGCCGACGATCGCGTACTGGTGGTTGACCAGGAAAACGCGGGCGTCTCGTGTGCTCGAAATGCCGGTATCGATGCCACCGAGGGCGAGACCGTCTTTTTTGTGGACGCCGACGATTACATCGATGCCCGGACGGTCGAGCGCGTGCTGCATGCCATGGAGTCTGCAGATGCCGAGGCCGCCGTTTTTGGCGGCGTCTGTGAACCAGCCGATGCTGCCCCCAAACGCGTCCATCAACTCATGAGCCCCAAAGCCGGTACCTTCGGCGCCCGTGATCCCCAACTGCTGTTCCATGCGAATGCGCAGCCCTATGCCTGCCGTGCGGCTTTTTCGCGCGAGCTGCTCAATCGCGAAGGCATTCGCTTCGCCCTCGGTTTGGCTTTGGGCGAGGACGTCGTCTTCCAATTTGCGGCTTATGCGCTTGCCCGCAAGACCGTTGTCATGCCGGACAAGTTCTACCACTACGTGATGGAGAGCGAATCGGCGACGCACGAGTTCAACAGTGCCGAGGCTCGCGCCAAAAAGCTTGACGCCCACATGAGGATGCTCGAGGAGGTCTTGGAGGACTGGTCGGCCTACGGTCTTTTGGACCTGTGTCCCGGTGAGCTGATAACTTGGTTTTTGGACCTCATTGTGTTCGACCTGGCGCGCTTGGATGCCGATGACTTCCATCGCGTGGCGGCTCGCGTCAACATGGATCTCACGACGTTTTTGGGAACGGAGTGGGCGGATATGCCTGCTAAGGGTGCCGTTCGCCGTGTTGCCCACAAGCTCGTTGCGGCGACCACGGGCGTTTCGATGGCAGACGCCACGCTGTTTTATCTTTCGACTCGCGGTCTCAAAGCCTGCCTGGAGCGCTTTCTCTAATTCCAAGCGCTGCCGCCCGCCGCAACTCGGCTGCTAAAATAACCCTGTTACACGCTATTCAACAGGAGGTTCTCTTGCAGAACTCTGATACCCCTAAAGTTTCGCTGCTTGTTCCCATCTGCAATGTTGAGCGCTACCTGCGCGAGTGCCTCGATTCCGCCGTGGCGCAGACGCTCAAGGACATCGAGATCATCTGCATCAACGACGGCTCCACCGATAGCTCGCCAGATATCATCCGCGAGTACATGGAGCGCGACCCCCGTGTAAAGATGATCGACAAGGCCAACAGCGGCTACGGCGACTCGATGAACCGCGGCCTGGAGATGGCGCGCGGCGAGTACGTGGGCATCCTTGAGTCCGACGACTTTATGTTTGAGGATTCGCTCCAAAAGCTGGTCGCCAAGGCCGATGCCGAGCATGCCGATGTGGTAAAGGGCGACTTTTACCTGTATTGGTCCACGCCCAGCGAGCGCCGTGAGCTGTTTGGGATCATCGACGAGCATATGACGGGCGCCGCGTATCGCCCCGTCGATCGTCCGGGCATCTTCTACCGCAAACCTTCCATTTGGTCGGCTATCTATCGGCGCGAGTTCCTCAACGACAATCAGATTCGGTTCCTCCCCACGCCGGGTGCTTCGTATCAGGATGCGGGTTTTAACTTTAAGGTCTGGGCATGCGCCGAGCGTGCCGCGTTTATCGCGGACCCCATTTTGTGCTATCGCCAGGATAACGAGAAGAGCTCTGTTAATTCGCCCAACAAGGTGTTTTGCGTGTGCGACGAATATGCCGAGATGCAGCGCTTTTTGGATGAACGCCCCGAGCTTAAGGCTCAGCTTCAGGGCATTTTAATGCGCATGAAGGTCGATACGTACCGTTGGAATGATGAGCGCCTGGTCGATGAACTGCGCGAGCAGTTTTGGGAGAAGGCCTCTCCCGAGCTCAAGGCCGACTGGGATGCCGGTCGCTTTGACCTGTCGCTGTTCGATCCGCGTGGCGAGACCGACTTGCGCCTGATGGTCAAGTCGCCCCGCGCCTATATTGATTCGCGCTTTGGCTTTAAAAAGCCGGGCAAGATCAATACGTTTAAGCACTACTTTAAGATTGGCGGGCTGCCGCTGGTCTGGCGCGTGCTGACGTATCAGCGCACCTACGGTGATAATCCGCACCCCGATGACGTTCCGGTCGCACAGTAGGAGCACTTGACTATGGCTACCCCCAAGATTTCCGTTGTCGTTCCCATCTATAACGTGGAGGAGTGCCTGGCCTGGTGCCTGGACTCCCTGCTTGCGCAGGACATGCCCGATTGGGAAGGCGTGCTGGTCAACGACGGCTCGCCGGACGGTTCGCGCGATATTGCGGCTGCCTATTGCGAAAAGGACGCGCGCTTTAAGCTTGTCGATAAGCCCAACGGTGGCCTGTCGAGCGCGCGCAATGCAGGTATCGCCGCGTCCACGGCTCCTATCATCGCGTTCTTAGATTCCGACGATCGCTTTACGCCCGATGCATGCCGCGTGATCGTCGATGCCTTTGAGCGCGAGGGCTGCGACGTTTTGACCTTTGGCGCGAATCCGTATCCGCTGGAGGCGGGGTATCCGTGGCTTAACTATGTGCTGAGCCCGCGTGATGTGTCGTTTGTGGGCTATAGCTCCGACCTGCTGTTTAAGGAAGCGTCTCGCCCCTTTGCATGGCGTACCGCCTGCAAGCGCGAGTTTTTGCTGGGCAACGGGATCGTGTTTGACGAAACCGTTAAATATGGCGAGGATCAGGTCTTCGATTTTGCCGTGTACGGTCGCTCGCGCAAGACCGCGCTTATCTCGAACAAGCTGTATGACTACCGCGTGGCGCGCAAGGGTTCGCTCATGGACACCATGCGCTACGACGACGAGACACGTCTGCTGGAGCACGTGAAGATTTACTCCGCGGTGCTGGCTGACTGGCAGCGCGACGGTCTCGATGTCCGGCATGCCGATGACCTGGCATATTTCCTGTGCGATCTGGTGCTGTACGACGCGCTCAGGTTGCTGGGCTCGGACTGCGGCAAGGTGTTTGCTGCCGTCGCCGCGGCTCTTGCCGGTTCTGCCGTGGGCAGCGATGCTGTGCTCGCACAATGCGCTCCTTCTGTTTCTGCTATGGTGCGTGCGGCGCTTACCAGCAAGGCCCCCAATGCCCGTGAGTGCAAAAAGCTCATGTTCGATTACGACGTCTTGAGGTTTGGGCGTCTGGGTGCCTGCAAGCGCATGGCAGCGAACGCCCTGGGAAAGCGAGAAGTGTAGATGAGTATCAAGCGTTTGGCACTTTGCCGCAGTCAGGGCCGTCTGTTTGTGCTGCTTCGTTTTGCCGGTCAGGATGTCGCCGCGCTTATTGAGCGGGAGGGTTCTCAAGCGTTTGCCCATGCGACGACGAGCGGTTCTTCTGTGCCGTCGCTGGCGTTCCCGGTCGATCATGGCCGTGTACTGGCGCTTTGCCCTTCCGTTTCCGATTACGAGCGCGAGCTCGCCGTCTTGGTGCTTCCCTTTTTGGACGGCTCTACGATTGACGTCACATTTGCATCCGGTGACCAAAGGTTGGGCTCCATTCGCCTCGATAGCCGCGTGGCCAAGCTGGAATCCAAGATTAACTACAAAGCTAAGCCTGCGCTGTGTGCGCTTATCCGCGATGCGCAGCGTGGCGAACACTGCGGCCTCTACGAGATCGATGCCATTCGCTATTTGCCGGCAGACGCCGGCGCGGTGTGGCGCTATGAGGTTACCTGGGCGGGAGACCCCCAGTGCGCACCTGAGCTCCAGATCTTCGATACGCATATGAATGCCATCGATGTCACCGTGCATGTGTTCGAATCGCAGGTCAATGTGCCGCAGCAGAACGGATGCCGTGTCAATAAAACGTATCTGAGCGTAGAGATGCCTCAGGATATACGAGATTTTGTCGCGATTGTGAGCGATCCCACAGAGCGGATCCAGAACGGGTTTTGCGCTATGGATGGTCGCCTGTACAACGGCATGGTCGACGATAGCTGGAACCGCATGAAGGACGCGCGTGCAGACGACGCAGCTTATCGGCGTTGGTTTGAGCAACATCGCGCAAAGCCGGCCGATTTGGTGTGCCAGCGTGTCGCTTCGGCGGCCTTTGCCTATAGGCCGCTTGTGAGCATTGTGGTGCCGTGCTACAAGACTGATCGGGTCTACCTGCGCGAGCTGCTGGACTCGGTGCTAGCCCAGAGCTATGACAACTGGGAATTGCTCCTTATGGACGCCTCGCCCGAATGGGACGCGGTGGCCGCCCTTGCGGCAGGCGCTCACGACGAGCGCGTTCGTCGCATCGAGCTTCCCGGCAACGGCGGCATTGTGCTCAACACCAACGCTGGTATTGAGCAAGCGACGGGCGACTACATCGCGTTCTTGGACCACGATGACATCCTGGAACCGGACGCGTTATTCCACTATGTTGCCGCGCTGAACAAGGTTGCCGAGGGCGAGCGTCCCCAGGTCCTGTTCTGCGACGAGGACATGTTCCAGAAAACGGGGGAGTGGGGCCAGCCGGTCTTTAAGACGCGGCTCAACGTCGACCTGCTCTATAGCCATAACTGCGTGACGCATTTTCTGATGGTGGAGAAGGCACTTATCGATCGCATTGGCATGTCTCCGGAAGATGTTGCGGGTGCCCAGGACTACGACCTGACGCTCCGCTGCCTTGCGGCGGGCGCACGGTTTGAACATGTTGCGCACGTGCTGTATCACTGGCGCGTGCATCCGGGATCGACCGCCGATGGTTCTGCCGATAGCAAGCCGTATGCCATCGAGGCCGGGCGCCTTGCGCTGCAGCGCCACTTTGATTCGTTGGGCGTTCACGGGACGGTCGAGGAGACCGAGACGCCGTTTGTCTACCGCATGCGCTATGCGCTGCCGGAGCCTGCGCCGCTGGTGAGCATTGTGATTCCCACCAAGGATCACATTGAGACGCTCGACGCCTGTGTAATGTCGATCGCCCAGAGAGTCACGTATGCCAATTACGAGATTGTCTTGGTGGAGAACAACAGCGAAGCCCCGGAGACGTTTGCGTATTACGAAACCCTGCCAGAGCGCGTGGCTGCAGCATCTGAAGGCAAGGGCATCGCGCGCGTTGTGTACTGGCCGGGCGAGTTCAATTACTCTCAGATCATTAATTTTGGCGTGGAGCATGCCAAGGGCGATTACCTTCTGCTGCTGAACAACGACACCGAGGTCATAAGCCCCTACTTTATCGAAGAGATGATGGGCTATATGCAGCGTCCCGATGCGGGCGTGGTGGGCGCCAAGCTCTACTTTGCCGATCATCTGGTGCAGCACGCGGGCATTGTGGTTGGCGTGCGTGGCGCACTTGCCCATGCCAACCAGGACTTCTCGGCAAAGCGCGAGGGCTATCTTGCCCGCGCTGTGCGCCCGGGCAACTTTAGCGCCGTAACGGGTGCCTGCCAGATGGTGCGACGCGACGTATTTGAGCGCGTCGGCGGCTACAACGAGGAATTCGCCGTTGGCTTTAACGACGCAGACTATTGCCTGCGCGTATGGGAGGCGGGCTACCGCACCATCTATACGCCCTATGCCGAGCTGTATCACTACGAGTTCACCTCGCGTGGCAGGGAAGAGGCCAACGAGGAAAAGCTGCGCCGCTGGAAGCGCGAGCAAGCGCTGTTCATGCAGCGCTGGCCTGAGTTTTTCTTGACGGGCGATCCATGGTTGGGGCCGAACCTATCTGCCGAGAGCGAGTACTTCTCGCTATAGTGCGAGGTGATGTGGAAATCCAGCATAGGGCGGCGGCGTGCCATGATGTATTTGCATGAGCGTCCGGCTGTTTATTAGGTATTTACAGTTAGGATAAAATTAGATTTGTTATTTCATCAAATACGCTGGAGAGCGCAATGAATAGTCCTATTCGTCAACAAGATATGTGCGATCAAAAGCCTTGGCTTACTCCTCGGGAACAAGTCTCCCATCTTAAGAGCAAGGGTGTCCGTTTCCGCTATATGAGCGAGGCAGAGGCGGTCGAGTATCTGACGAAGAACAACAATTACTTTCGCTTGCGCTCGTACCGCACCGGATTTCCAAAGGTTTCTGATGGAAAACGCAAGGGTGAATATGTCAACTTAGATTTCAAGATGCTTGTTGACCTTTCGATTATTGATATGTTGCTTCGAAACGAGATGATTTCGCTCACTCTTGATATTGAGCACTTCTGCAAAGTTGACTTGCTGGGCAGGATAGAGCAGCATGCCGAGGACGGTTACGAAATCGTTCAAGACTATTTAAGCGAGCAGGATACATTTGATAGCAAGGGGAATGTGACCAACTGGGTCAAAAAAGAGATTTCACGTTGTGAGTCGAGTGCCTATTCTGCAGGCATTCTTGCAAAATACAGTGGTTTTAATATGCCTGTCTGGGCCTTTCTGGAAGTTATTACCTTTGGCGCCTTTAATTCATTCATTTTGTTTTGCGCCAAACGGTTTGACGATGATGAGCTTCGCGATAGGTTTTATTTGCTTCGCGTGGCAAAAGATCTCCGCAACGCGTGTGCTCACAATAGTTGCATTCTTAATGGTCTTGCTTCGGGTGAGAATGCCCGAAGGGCAAATAACGGTGTTATGAAGGCATTGAGCAAAATAGATGGGATTGGCTCTTATCAGCGTAAGGCAAGGATGAGCAATGAGCGAATACGCCAGATTGTCACAACGCTATATCTGCACAAAGAGGTGTCGTCTAAAGGCGTTATTAAGCACAAAGCACAATCGCTTTCCAAGTTTATTTCTAGGGCAAATCGCAACATCAACTACTATAAAGGTGCGGAGGTCATAACTTCCTCCTTCTCGTTTTTGTCGAAAGTGATCGGCGCATGGTATTTCTGTGACGCTGAAGATATGCCTTCTTGCGATTCCTAGGCATCTGGTGCAAAATATTTCCCACTTCGAAAAGCGGTTCGGCCGTTTTGCAAGGGGGCTTCTCTTTATGGGACGCCCTCTATTTTTTTATGCCGCGCAAATCGGAAGATATTACGTTTTCGGCTACTGCTTTTTTCAATCCCCAACGGTTGTAGATCAATACCTACCGCTCGCACTTGTTGCTTAACAAATGGCGAGGTTGGTGGGCTAAGTTAGTGACAGTGTTTTGTTGGAGGAGGGCAAATGCCCTATGCCGAGCTGTGCCACTACGAGTTCACCTCGGGCGGCAGGGAAGAGGTCAATGAAGAAAAACTGCGCCGCTGGAAGCGCGAGCAGGCGCTGTTCATGCAGCGCTCGCCGGAGCTCTTCCTCAACGGTGATCCGTGGTTGGGGCCGAACCTATCTGCCGAGAGCGAGTACTTCTCGCTTTAGTGCGAAGTAATGCCAAGTTCCGGCAAAGTATCCTCAAGAGCTGCAAGAGCGGTGGGGTTCAAGTACTCCTCGTTCAAGCGGCTCTTATCATATCGAAAACGTGCGTCAGGAGTTCTCCCTTAGGCATTTTGCGGCTATAGGGACAAGGTCGAACATCGTGTGAACGACATCACCCGTGTTTGCAACGGTTGCCGTGAACTTGCCGTTTCCAAAATCCATCAGATGGTAGAGGTTGATTGTCAGATCATGCTGTGCGGCGATTCTCAGAATCCAGTAAGCGCAATTGTCGCCACAGGTTGTGGCGTTGTATATGTTCTGAGGCATGAAGTGCATGAGCAGCAGCGTCTTGGTGCCTCCCGACAGCCTTTCAGGAGGGATGATGCCTAAGATCTTGGTGTTTATTGCGCCGGGTCCAACCACGCCGCCCTTATCAATGGATTTAATAATTCTCTGCGCAAAAGCATCTTGAAACCATTCGGGCGAATAGACGTTATCGAAGTAAACCGACGTATTATAGATAACGTTTTCCATATCACCATAGTGAATTGTTAGCACGCTGGCCCCTTCGACTTACTGGTTTAGCATTTGGTAAGATTGATTGTATCGCAGCGTATGAGACTTACGATATTTGCTGGTAACGCATGTGATTGATAACTATTGATAAACAAGTCTTGTATTCAGTGCCTGTTTTGTTTGTCCGTGCTTGAACCCAAGTTGCTTTGAAGGCCTATATTTTAGAAAATAGTCCACGAGCTAAGCTTCGTGTGGCGGCACGTAAAAGCTGTAGTGTGCTTGGGCAGGTAAAAAGTCCAAGACGATTAGATATCCGAGAGGATATCGAGCCCGCACCGGGGAGATAAGGTGAGTCCGCGCCGGGGACTATAATTCCGGCGACAACTAGGTTTCCGTGAGGATGCCGCGGCTGACAGCCAGCAGAAAACCGCCTCTTTGATTATCAGCCGGGGTTATCTCGGCTTTTTTGATTGGGACGGTTGTTATATTGCTGAATCTTTAAGGGACGAAGATTGTTTTTCAAAGGCCCACGATGTGCATCTGGTCACTCATATCTTTTCGAGACGGTACGATAAGAAGCTATATGATTCTCTCTTGTTTAAAGATGGTGAGTTCGATGATTCCCAGATTCCAAGAACTATTAGGTCTCTCCTAGATCCCTCTCTTCTGCTCATTAGAAGATTCAAAGACGCGTGCGAGCGTTGCTTACTGGTGTTTGATTCATGAAGATCACGCTCTGCTTTTCTTGAATGCGTTAGCCAGGTTTCACTGTCGATGAAGCCCCAGACGCCTCTGATGCAAGCGAAACATTGGGGCATTTTGCTGTATTTCGCGGCTGTGTACATGCTTTCGTCGTCCGCCACGTGCTTAAACGAATTGCGTGTTTCAGTGGATTTTCGTGTCACTTGCACTTGCGCTGTTTGGGGCGCTGCCAATTGCTTCAAAAACTAGAGCTAACACTGTGTCCATGGAAGGACGAAAAAACAAAAGTTTGCTGAGAATGTAACCTGCTTTTTATAAGAGCAGGTTTCTGTCTGCCTTTATAACAATTCCCGCGCTTCGAATAACTGGACTTCCGATGCAGAGGGGATTGTAAGATAATCTTCTCTTAGTAACATTATTTGTGACGGGGGATTCGATATGAAAAAGGCATTGCGTGCCTCAACAGCTTTTTCTCTTGCTGGTCTTTTGGCCATTTCACCCTTGATAGGTCCTGTGACTGCTGTCTACGCTGTGAGCAACGTCCCGTCTGCGGACGCTGCCGTGGACGTTGCGACTGCAGACGATGATGGCGTGGCCTCGCGTTATGCGGGTTCTGTCGATGTCGACGCTGCTGAGGATTCATCGCCGGCAACGAACGTTGACGAATTGGCTGATGAGGATTTTGGCGTTGATGTATCTGAGAACCATCAGCAGGCTGAACCGGTCGATTCCTCTTTCCAATATGTATATCTTGCCTACCCGAGTCTTCCCGGCGGGACTGATCAAGTTGTCGCCTTTGCTACTCCCGATGACGGCGACACCCTTGCTTCCGCAATGCTTAACTATGTAAGTGCCAATGGAGTACAGGGAACCACGGTTGCATCTGAATCAGCTGGTAATTCGGCTGCTTTTGTATTTGGCTCGACGTTGAAATCCAATACTTATTTTTTGACTTCGATAACCTACGTTTTGCAGGGTGATGGCACTGAACATGTAGTGGATCTCTCTGACAGGAATTATTCGTTTACGGTTGTTGATAGCTCCGTGAGCTCCGAGGGCACTTCTGTTTACTATGCGGACGGCGATGGTAATGCCGTTGAGGCCCAGTCGATTCAACAGGCATTGGAATGCGCTGATTCGCCTGATGGCATATCTACCTACGCTGAGCGCTCCGCGCGCAATGTTGGGGTGATTGCACTTGATGCCGGTCATGGCGGAGTTGATTCCGGCGCGCAGGGAAATGGCAAGAGTGAAGCCGACCTTACCTGGAAGATCATGACAGCCTGCAAAAATAAACTTGAAGCTTACGGCTTTAAGATCGTTCTTGCGCGCGAGCAGTCTGGCTACTATCCCAGCAATGATTATCTTTATCGCGTACAGCGCTGCATTGATCAGGGCGCGCAGGCCTTTGTTAGCTTTCATATCAACTCTGGGTCTTCTGGAGCTCACGGCGCAGAAGTTTATGCTCCTACCGCAAATGGCACCGACTACACGCAGGTCTCTGTTGAGCTTGCCAACAAGGTCATGAACAACCTTGCTGCTATGGGACTAACATGCCGCGGCGTATTTCAAATGGAGGTAGGCGACGAGTTCGCCGTTATCCGCTGCGCTCGCGAGCAGGGAATTCCAGGTATTCTTATCGAACATGGCTTTATCTCGAATTACGGTGATGTGGTCAACTATTTCTCGGACGATGGTTGCCGCCGTCTTGGCGAGGCTGACGCTGCCGCAATCATCGCGCAGTTCCCGCATCCCTACTCCGTCAATGGAATTTCCTTCTCGGAAGAACTGGGGCATGCGGGGTCAACGGTAAAAATCGGTGTAAATGTTAGCGGCAAGACTGATGGCCTTAGATATAAGTTTGTTTGGCATAGGGCTGGGTCTGATTGGAGTGATTCCAATTGGGGTGTAATCGGTCAAGACTTAACTTCGCCGTCGATTTCTTGGACCCTGCCCCAGGCTGGTGAATATGAGATCTATGCTGATGTCATTGACTCCAATGGGTATGTGACTAGCACTTCTAAATACAAAGTTGTTAATTGGTCTCTTGAGTCGCTCGAAGTCTCGGGCGACGCCCGCTGCGGCAAGCCGGTCAAGCTGCAGGCCAAGGTGTCCGGCGACGCCTCCGGCCTCAAGTACAAGTTCGTCTGGGAGAAGGGCGGCTGGGCCAAGTGGGGCGTCGCCCAGCAGCCCTCCGCTTCCTCCTCCTGCGAGTGGACCCCGACCGAGCCGGGCGAGTACACCGTCTACCTCGACGTGATCGACGGCTCCGCCGAGAGGCACCTGACCCGCAAGGTCACGGTGGAGGGTACTCCAATTATGGGAAGTCTGCAGACTTCAGTTGATGCTATGGTGAACTTATATGAATCAACAGGACATACATATCCCTCAGACGAATTTGTTTCAAAGGGAGCACCTACTATTCGTGATTTTTGTTCATTAATTGTTGAAGCCGCTGTTTCTGAAGGGGTTCGTCCGGAAGTTGTTTTTGCTCAGGCTATGCTTGAGACTGGATGGTTGCAATTTGGAGGTTCCGTAAAGCCGAATCAGTGCAATTTCGCCGGACTGGGCGCCGTCAATCAACAATCGGGAGGCGCTAGATTTGACGATGTATATCAGGGCTTGCTTGCCCAAGTCCAGCATCTTAAAGGATATGCTACTGGTGCGGCGTTGAATAACACTTGTGTGGATCCTCGATATGAAGTCCTTCAGTCTAAGGGTTTTCTCGGAGTTGCGCCATATTTGGAAGATTTAAACGGCCGCTGGGCTGTTCCGGGTGACACATATGGTCAGAATATTGCGCGCATTATTTCTTTAATTGGCTAATATCAATATGAATTCTCTAGGTCGACTGCGCTGGTTGTAGTCGACCTTACTCGTATGGTAAATCTTGGCCTTAAATTGTTACTTGCTAGCAATATTATGTTGGAGTGAACTATCGGGGAGGTTCTATATGCATTTCTTTAGAAGTAAGGCTGTCCGTGTCGCTTTTTTCTTCTTTTATTTCTGTTTGGCCGTAACTCCTTGCTTTGGTTTGAGTGAAGCGGGCCTGTCTCCATCACAGATTGAAGATTCAACACGGGCCGATGATTTAAGTGCAACTTCGCCGGTTTCAGAGGACTACTCCGTCGACGGCCTCTCGGCCAAGGCGTCCGATGGCGGGTCTCCTCTCCTGGGCGACCGCTGCTCGCTCGGCCTGACCGCGTCCGGCAACTCGGGCTCGGTCCGCTATAAGTTCGTCTGGGAGCAGGGCGGCTGGTCCAGGTGGGGCACCATCCGCCAGCTCGGGCCCGAGGCCTCCTGCGATTGGGTGCCGGAGGTCGCCGGCGACGTCAACATCTTGGTCGACGCCGTCGATTCGGCCGGCAACGTGAGGACCTGGAGGTTCCCCGTCAGGGTGGAGAGAAATCTATCTAACTTCACTTCAATAGATTTGAAATCTGATTCATCCAATTTGTGCGTAGGGGATACGCTTTCAATTACACCTCGGATTACCATCCGAAAGAATAATCAGATTTCATACAAATATGTTTGGATGCGGAACAACTGGGCTGAATGGGGTGTGATTGACTCCGGCAGAGGTAAATCCTCAATTGACTGGAGAGTCGATAAATCTGGCGCTGTCACCGTTTTTGTTGATGTTATTGATGAGGCCAACGATCAGACGATGACCTCGAAGACTGAATGCTCGATTGGCTCCGAGAAGTGGAATTACGAGTCCTTGAGTTCTTCTGCAACGCTTGTCAGGCCTAATGAAAGCACTGAGATCGATGCCAGATGCTCGGGTGATACTAATTACTTACAGTATAAGTTCGTCTGGAATAAGAATAATTGGGCTGACTGGGGCGTTGCTCAACAGGGCACAAGTTCACACTTGCAATGGGATCCAAAAGACGCCGGAGACTATGAATTGATCTGTGACGTTTCGGGGTCAGATGGAGTTGTCCAAACAAAAAGAACAATCATTAGCTGTTGGGATTTCTCGAGGATTACTGCAATTTCGACTGATGGCAATAATTCTTGGGGAGTTCGAGCTGATTTGGGAACGCTTGCAGCTGAAAAATCTGGGCAATTTCAGTTTAAATTTGTTTGGGCCAAGTCCGACTGGAGTAAATGGGGTGTTCTAAAAGAATTTTCCAGTGTGAATGACGCTTATTTCAATCCCTCTGCACTTAGATTACAAGATGGTTATTACGATCTTTACTGCGATGTCTTGCTTCCTGATGGCACTCTCCAGTCGAAGTCGACTCAGATTTACTACAGCCCATTTGGCAGCTCAACGGTTTTGGGGGTTAGTCGTATTGGACTCGTCACTTGGCTTACGTCGCATCAATTTGATGGCTATTATTTAGGAACGAGATATTCCGGTGGCTTCTCCTATGATAGTTGCCTTTACCCAAAAGGTGCCCCGAGATGGGATGGCTATACTGGCATGAATTGCACTGGCTTCGTGGCTCATGCTTATGCTGCGGTTGGTGGCGATGTCAATCGTATTGCGCAGAATAATAATCACTCTCCTTGGGCTGGGGGGCCAGGCGGTGGCGGCTATATTAACGCTTGGAGATGGTATGGCTATGCTCGAGATTTGGGATGCAAAATGTATGAGTTCCGTTCTGTCCAAGATATGCTAAATAGTGGTTATGCTCAAAAGGGAGATATTGTCTTCTTTAAGACTGACGGATCAATCGACTGTCATATTGGGTTCTTTTGGGGAGATAATCCGCATGACAATAAAATGTGGCATCAAATTCTGCCTGGGAATTTAATCGGACCCTGCTTTAACAATGCGAACAAAGGAGAGGTTCGGCAATCGGTTGTTCTGATTAAATAGTGCTTTAATTTCTGAATGGTATTTGAAGCAACTAATTGTGAAACGGTGATTCTGATAAGTAGCGCAAGCAGAAGACTTACTGGCATAATAATTACATATGGTTATATACTGGCTCAGGCTTTAGTCGGCTTTGTATATGTTCCGATGTTGTTGCAAAACATTGGACAAGACGAATATGGACTCTATCAATTGATAGGTTCTATCATGTCTTATATAGTTTCCATTAATGGGATTTTGTCTGCCGGTGTTGGGCGTTTTTATTGCAAGTATATGGCAGAGGGCAAAAATGACTTAATGGAGAATACTCTCGCAATAGCTAGGCGTCTGTACTGGGTCCTATCTGTGTTCGTGATGCTAATAAGTTGCGTTCTCGCCGTGGTTGTTCGGTTTGTATATTCAGCCAGTTTTACAAACTCACAGCTTGATGAGTGTTCCGCAATGCTTGTTGTATTAGGGATCAACACAATTGTTATCATGAACAACACTATTAGCGTTGCGGCGATAACTGCTAATGAAAGGTTCGTTTTTTTGAAGGGCTCGCAATTGGCCGCCCTAATAGCTCAGCCTTTCATTGTGTATGGACTTACGACAATTTTTAAGAATGCATTAGCCGTATGTTTAGTTGTGCTTGTTACAAATGTGTTGTGCGCGGTGAGCCAGCGTTTGTTTGCTAAATATAATCTGCATATTAGTTTCAGATATCATGGCTGGGACATGAAACTGGCTAAAGGATTGCTATTTTTTAGCGGCGCGATTGTATTGGTGACGATTGCTGACCAGATTTTCTGGAAAACCGATCAATTAATTGTCGGCTATTATTTTGGTGCTGCCGCCGTTGCGGTATATTCTGTTGGATCTCAAATCTACACGATTTATATGACAATCGGTACGGCAGCCTCTTCAGTTTTTCTTCCTCGAGTTTCAGAACTGTATTGCCAGAATAAGGATATGTCTGAAATTTCGGATCTCTTCATTAAAGTCGGTCGCATTTCCTTTATCGTCTGCGGATTTGTTCTTAGTCTATTTATTGTTCTGGGGAAAGATTTCATCATTATTTGGGCTGGTAAGGACTATATAGACGCTTTCTATATCGCCGTGATCGTAATGGTTCCATTTACCATTGACTTAATTCAGAACCTGGGACTTACCATAATGCAGGTTGCGAATGTTTACCTGTATAGGGGGTATATGTATCTTGCGATTGCGCTTGTCAACGTGGTCGTGACGATTATATTGCTCAAGCTTATGGGCATAGTGGGCGCAGCAGTTTCAACAGCCATCGCTATGGTTATAGGTAACGGTTTCTGTATGAATTGGTATTATTCTAAAAAACTTGGGTTGAACATAAAGAAATTTTGGCTTGAAATTGCCAAACTTTCCGTCTTGGTTATTGTCGGTACGGGGGCTTTGCTGTTGCTCTATAACCTAATTAAAAGCCTTTTATCTGGCCTTGTGGTGGTTTTGGTGTCAGCAATAATTTATTTCTTTATCTATTTCTTCTTGGTTTTGATGTTTGGGCTAAACGAATCCGAAAAGACGAGCATATCTGCATTTATCAAGCGATAATCTGCGACGCTTATTAAGCAGAATAGCCTAATGTACTTTCATTACTTTTATGACCAACCGGCTTGCCTGACATTTGATTATCGAAGGCTAAGTCGGTTGGTTTTACTACTCGGTGCCAGGAAAAATGAGCGATGACAACAGGGCGATTAGCTCAAGATTTTCAGTATCAATAGTTTTAGCTGTTCACAACAGCGTATTACTACTCGAGATAACAAATAGTGCTTATTCTTTGCCGCAAGGAACAGTAAATAGCTGTCAGGTCTGTAGGTGCTGCAAGGGACATCAGCTTTAATTGAGGGATTAAATAAGGCCTCTGAAATTGAAACAAAGTTACGTTTTTTGGTCTCATTATTGTCACTGAGCTCGTTGATCGATAGGAGATAAAGATACTGTTCCGTTCTTGTTTTCCATGCCAGCCTTTCTGTTTCTTCTCCCCAACGAGCAGCGATTTTCACTAGGCTTGAGGTGACGAAGGTTAAATCTGAAAGCTGTTTTTCCTTATAGCTGTGTGTTGCACTTTGTTCGTTTTGACAATTGTAATAATACAGTGCATCACTTATTTGTAAAACCGATCCGGCTGAATCGACTATGGGTATCATTTGCAGAAAATCTTCTGCAAAATCGATTCTCTTTGTATCGGTATTGCTTAAATCGTCAATCAGACAGTTTCTTTTGATTGCCTTTCCCCAAATTGAATTGAGTTTCCCTCGTGCCAAACATTTTCTGACTTCGGCGAGATCGTCACCTTCATAGATGCCAGACGGAAGGGCGGGATTGATAAACGGATCGTTTGAATAGTCTGGGTTTCTTGTATAGCTGAAACAGATTATGTCTGGATTGCACTTATCGATTTCGCGAGCAAGAATAGATAGGGTATCGAAGCGTAAAGAATCATCCGCATCAACAAAGACCAGGTAATCTCCGGTGCTTATCTCCGCGCCTTTTCGCCTGGCCTCATATACGCCCATATTATTTTGTTTAACGTAATGAGTATTGTTGTGAGATTCACAAAACACTTTGCAGACACTTTCAGTAGCGTCTGCTGATCCATCATTGATGAGAATAATTTCATAGCCGTCATATGTTTGTTGGTAGATGGATGATAGCGTTTCCGGCAAACTGGATGCCGCATTATATGCAGGGATAATAATTGAAAACAGCATTTAGTCCCTTTCCGTATTGGAAGAACAAGATGGTTAGTTAGAAAGCCCGTTTACAATGTCCCTGTATAAAATAAATTGACGCTTGGCAATGGCCTTCCATTGAAAGTGTTCAATTGCATACTTTCTAGCTGCATTTGCAAGTTTACAACGATATTCATCGTCATTGAACAGGGTGAGAATTGCGTTAGAAATGGCTTCGAGATCAGATTCTACACCGATTCCAATTCCTTTATTGTTCGCTGTTTCTTTCCATGTGGTTCCCTCGGTAACAATAATTGGGAGGCCATATGCTAGTGCTTCCAAAACAGACGTCGGGAAACCTTCAGTGCGTGAAAGTTGGATATAAAACTGCGATTGGAGAAAAGCGTCCGCTTTAGATTGACCATTAACTGGACCATTTAATAAAACAATATCGGATACTTGATTGTCGGCAATAAGTAGTTCCAGTTTGGCCATAGACCCATCTTCGTCTGGACCGTAGATGTAGATTTTAGCTCCGAGCCCTCTTAGCTCATCAGCAATTAGCGGCAAACTTTTGATCAGTAGATCAAGACCTTTGACCTCTATATCTAGGCGGCCAATAAAAAGCGCGATGCGGCTGTCTAAGTTTGAGGCTTTGGCTTTTGGGATGCTAACACCATTTGGAATAATGCTTGCTTTCCTATGTTTAAAGCCGTTTGAACTCATCGCCTCTTTTTCCGATAGGAAATGGATACAATCAGCATTGCGAATAAAGGCGTTATAGAAGAAAACATTAAGCAATTGTTTAGCTAAATGATGCTGTTCTTGCGCCACATATGTTAGAGACCCATGTGGTGTGATGATGTATGGGATCGCACGTCTTCTGAGCCAATGGCTTAGTTTAATGTGATCCGGCCTATATATCTCATGAAATATTACGAGTGACGGATTGCAAAACGGTTCAGGAAGTTTTTCTATGCATGACTGATGGAAGACGGGATATTTCGCATCTTTAGGTCTGTAGTTTGTAAGATTTAATAGAGCTATATTCATGTCCTTTATTTCTGACTGCTCATTTAGGTATTGAGGCACCACTGTAGACACGCCAGAAGCGAAATCACTTGTAATATATGCCACATGAAGGACTATTAAACTATCGGTAGTTTTCATTAGCGTTTGCTCCCGCAGCGGTGTTGGAGGTTTTAGTTGACAGATTCACAGTTGGTTTCAGTGCTCATGCCTTGTTATAGGGAGAGCGCCAAAGATTTTACTGAGGCACTAGCGTCTATTTTAAAGCAGACCTATCATCGAATCGAGGTAGTTGTTGTTTTTGATAATCCAGATGACAACACACTTTACGATATTGCTCAAAACTATAGCTCTCATGACAGCAGGATTTGCCTTGTGAGAAATGAACGCAATCTTGGTCTTGCTGCATCTTTGGAAAGGGCGTTCAAGGTCTCACACGGTCAGTATATCTGCCGAATGGACTCAGATGACATTTCTGAGGCGCAGCGCATTGAACGGCAGTTGTCGTATCTTGAAGAACATGAGCTTGACCTAGTGGGTTCTTATTTGAACGCCATTGACGAAGACGGTAGTCAATTATATCTCGTTGATTCAATTCCAAGTTCGAGTGAAGGCGTTAGGCGTTCTCTTATGATTAGAAATTGCGTACCTCATCCGAGTTGGTTTGGAAGAAGGTCTGTATTTGAAATGGGGTATCGGTCTGTTCCGCTAGCAGAAGATTATGACTTACTGTTGCGTGCCGAGCTGGAAGGGTTCACTATTGGAAATGTTCCAGAGCCGCTCATTCGATACAGAATGACTGTTAATAGCATTTCGCGTAGCAATTTGTATAAACAGTTCGTTGTTTCTCAGTGTTTATGTTCAGCTTTCAAAGAGGGTCGATCACTGGATGCCGATAAGATTGATACAATCGTCGCCGAGCGGTTCGATCGGCGCCGAGCTGAGAACTATCTAAAGGCAAATGCGTTATTTAATAATGGGTTGAGAAATATTCATTCTGGTAATCGAGCAAAAGGTATTTCCCAATTGCTTCAAATCCCATTTTGCTCTAAATCGTATTTAATGAATGTCATTAATATGGCGCGTGTGGTTACAATTAAAACATTTGAGAAAACCTCGTAGTTGTGCACCTACGCTTAGAGAGACATGGCGTAACCATGCCGTTCGACACTCGGAAGATTGCTAGCTTTGAAATCTAGGGCGAGGTTTGTTGCGGGGTTCTCGATGTCGTGTGCACCATTCGTGGTTGATTTCCGATCTCAGCCGAACACACTGCGCAGATAGTCCGTACCCGCGGCTAGCCGAACGCCCCCGCGGCCCCCATGGACCCCGGGGGCGCCGTTTCCCCAGTTGAAGGAACGGTGGATATGTGTTCGATAGGTCCGGGGGCCATTCTCCGCCCTCAGTCTGGCACCTCTTTCCAGACTCAGCCGGACGGTCGGTCCGCCTATTCCGTTTTGCCTTTGGGCTAGGCCAGCGGGGCGTCGCGCCTCTCTGCGCGTGCCCTCTCGATGAGGCTCGGCGTCAGGTCGAGTCTTCCGATGGGCACGTCCTCCAGGCTGTAGGCGTCTAGCAGCGCCTCCGCATCGCCGCCGAGCATCGCCCTGGAGGCGCGCGGGCGTCCAGCTCCAGCATCTTCTGGACCGTGTCCCTTTCGTGTCTGGTGAGCCTGCCGTAGACACTCGGGGTCGCCTTCTCGGAACCCTTTTTCTTCTTTCCGGACATGCCGTCCTTCGAGTCCCCGGGGCCAACCGGTTCGGCTCTCAGGGTAACTGGTTCCCACATTCATCCGTCCATGTACGGATGAATGTGGGAAGTGTTCTGATTAAGTTGATAATCAAGGGTTGATTTCCGATCTCAGCCGAACACATTGAGCAAATAGGCCGTTCCCGCACC
>UQTW01000026.1 GCA_900544115.1 uncultured Collinsella sp.
GTGCGGGAACGGCCTATTTGCTCAATGTGTTCGGCTGAGATCGGAAATCAACCGTCCGCACGCAACGGTGCAGACCGTGTGATGCTCAACATTGGTAAAACGTTTTTTCTTCGGCACATCGCCAAACTGACATATCTCCCAGATAGCAGCGGTTGGAGTGGTTGGTAAAGATTTTTCATATACCGTTTTTCCCGCAAAAAATGAACTTCCATTTCGGCATACGGTCGATTTTTTGGGGTATTCGGTCGGCATTTCGTTATAATCATCTCGGTTTTATTTCTTATGGTTTATCTATCAGCGCAAGACGATGTCAGATGGAGGTCTGAATGTACAAGCGCACTAAGATTGTATGCACCATGGGTCCCGCCTGCGATAGCGACGAGACCATCCGCGAGATGATCAAGGCGGGCATGAACGTCGCCCGTTTTAACTTCTCGCACGGCTCCTACGACGAGCACCACGGTCGCATCGAGCGCGTCCGCCGTATTTCCAAGGAGCTCGGTCTGCCTGTCGGCATCCTGCTCGACACCAAGGGCCCCGAGGTCCGCACCGGCCTTCTGGTCGACGGCAAGAAGGTTGCCGTCAAGACCGGCGATAAGATCGTCGTCACCGCTCAGCCCACGTCCGAGGATTTCCACGGCACCGCTGAGCACATCTCCCTCGACTACCTGGCTCTGCCTTCCGAGGTCGAGAAGGGCTCCCTCATCCTGATCGATGACGGCCTGGTTGCCCTCGAGGTCGAGTCCGTCAGCGGCCAGGACATGACCTGCGTCGTTAAGAACGACGGCCTGATCGGCGAGCGCAAGGGCGTCAACATGCCCAACGTCAACATCTCGCTGCCCGCCATCACCGAGCGCGATCGTCAGGACATCCTCTTTGGCCTGACCGAGAACATCGACTACATCGCCGCTTCCTTCATCCGTGACGGCGAGTCCGTCCGCGGCATCCGCAAGCTTTGCCGCGAGAACGGTGGCGAGCACGTGACGATCTTCCCGAAGATCGAGTGCGCCCTGGGCGTCGAGAACTTCGACGAGATCCTCGAGGCTTCCGACGGCATCATGGTCGCCCGTGGCGACCTGGGTATCGAGATCAAGCCCGAGCTCGTTCCGCACATCCAGAAGGAGATCATCGCCAAGTGCAACGCGGCCTACAAGCCCGTTATCACCGCTACGCAGATGCTCGACTCCATGCAGCAGAACCCGCGCCCGACGCGCGCCGAGGTTGCCGACGTTGCTAACGCCATCTACGACGGCACCGACGCCGTTATGCTCTCTGGCGAGTCCGCTGCCGGTAAGTACCCGGTCGAGGCCGTTAAGATGCAGGCCAGCATTGCTCTCGAGACCGAGAAGTACCTCCCGGCCCACGCTCCGCTCGAGGTTCCGGCCGACGCTCACGGCACCCGCGTCGTCAACAACGTTGTGGGTATGTCCGCTGTGAACATGGCCACCACCGTTGGCGCCAAGTGCATCACCGTGCCGACGACCACCGGTCGTACCGCACGCCTGATCTCGCACTTCCGTCCCAACATGCCGATCTGCGCGTTCTCCCGCCACGAGTGGGCCGTCCAGCAGATGATCATGTACTGGGGCGTTATCCCGCACCAGGCCGAGATTACCCAGGGCACCGTCAACGGCACGATCGTCAAGGCGATCGAGACCGCTAAGGAGCTCGGCTACGTCGAGGCCGGCGATCTGACCGTCGCTACCGCCGGCGATCCCCGCATGAGTGTTCAGCTCGAGGACAAGGTCTCCTCGACCAACGTCGCTTACGTCGCTCAGGTGCGCTAAATCGCACTTGCAAGCACGCTTGCATTGCAAAAGGGCCCGGAAGGCTTTGCCTTCCGGGCCCTTTTTAGACCTTCTTCGTATGCCGCATCATCGATTTGTGTTCAGTCGCAAGCCTCTCCGATGCCGAGCGCACCACCGAAGACGCCCTGCGACGGGAGCCGTTGGTCAATTGGAATGAACTGTTCACCGTTAAGCCGGCCGGCTAACAGCTAGCGATCAGGGGGACTGCGGGAACGTCAGAAGCAGCAACGCGAGCCGCAAATCCCGCCTCGGTCAGCTCGATGACCTCGGTAAACGTTGCATCGAAAAACTCCTCGGTTAGCAGGCGATACGGCGGATGATCGGGCTCGCCGGGGTTTTCGCGTACAATCTCGTGCATGACGCCGATAGTCTTGAGCACATTTTCTTTATGGATGGGATACTGCCCAAAACGCGTCGCAGCGGTATAGAGGCGATCGCTCGCACGCGGAATGGAAACGATGCCCAGCGTCTTGCCAAACCAGTCAAAATCGCCCTGCTTTTTAATGCGGAATTCCTCGCACGGCTTGCCGCCGTGTGCTTCCAGATACTGGTTCACACGCGTGTTCCATACCGTGTCGGCCACCAGATGCGACCAGACGCCCAGCGTTAAATCGAGCAGCGACTGCGCCACATCTTCGGACGCAAGCGAGAACTCACAGGCGCCGGGACCGACAACCGGCTCGGCATCCCTGTAGCGCTGAGGATAGTGCACGCGGTTCAGTCGCTCGCGCTCCTCGACAATCGAGGTAGCCTCAGCAGGTTCGCCCGCGGGTGCGCCTTTAAGCAGCGGCGCCACATAGGTATCCCAGAACTCGTGCTCGCGCGGCTTAGGGATAGGCTCGGGCTTTGCAAAGTGCGTAATGCGATACGGAATGGGATCGGCGATGCCAGGGACCATATAGCCCACGAAGATATCCGGAACCACGCAGCCAAACAAAAAGGCATTGCGGTCGCGCACGCTATCGGCAAGCACGCTAGCACGTGCCAGCAAGCGCTCCGTTTGAGCGATATGAATGTTCCAACTTGGCATAGCCACCCCCATAAAACCTGGTTAACTATACCATCACGGCAGAGTCGCACAGGCGGCCATACATACCCTACGCAGCAACTATTCCGCAGCACCGCTTTCGGTTCCATACGACGGCACGGGCGCCTCGACCACATGGTGATATCGATCGATATAGATGGCACGGGCCTCCAGGCGGCGCACCAAATCTTGATGGTGCGTACTCATCAAAACCGTCTTACCGGCAGCAACGTAGGCCAGCAAAAAGTTGACTACGATGTCGCACGAGTCCTCATCGAGCCCGTTGGTGGGCTCATCGAGCACTAGGATATCGGGGTTCATCGACACCACCGCAGCCAGCGCAACGCGCTTCTTTTGCCCGCCCGAAAGCTGATAGGGCGAGGCATCGACCAGATCGGCAACCTGGAACAGCTCCATGGCATCGCGGACGCGGCGCTCGAGCTCGTCTGTCGGCAGCCCCATCTGCGCGGGGCCAAAAGCAACTTCCTCGCCCACCGCAGCGCAGAACAGCTGGGCGTCGGCATTCTGGAACACAAAGCCCACGCGCTGATGAAAACGCTGAGCGGCTGCGGAATCCTTGAGATATGCCGCATCGATCACGTGCCCGTCAAACAGGTACGCACCCGCGTCCGCTAGTTCAAGACCGTTGATAAGGCGCATAATCGTCGTCTTACCGCAGCCGTTGGGACCGAGCAGGGCAACGAGTTCACCACGATCGACCTGCAACGACACACCATCGACAACCGTATGGCCCGCATAGGAGAACACCACGTCGCGCAGCTCGATGAGCGGCGTGGCCTCGGCGCCGCCCGCACCGTTCGTGCCCGCCGCACTATTCATATCGATCGTCAAAACGTCGCCCTTCCCTAGTTGCATCCCCAGCCGGAACCAGCAGCGCCTACAGCACCGCGCACAACACGGCGAGCAGAACCACGCCGGCCGCATAGACCGCATCGCGCCAGCCAAACCCGGCGCGTGCAGGCGCCGGGTACACGCCGGCAAAGCCGCGGCAAAGCATAGCCTCGTCCATCGCGCGGCTGCACTCCATCGCCTTGATAAAGGTCATGCCCATGATACCCGCCAGCGAGTCGGTGCGCGAAAATCCCTCAGGCGCACGGCCAACGCTGCGCAGCATGACCGATTCGCACAGATCGTGCGCCGTGCGTCCCAGCACCTCGATATGCTTGAGTGCCATATCAAAGGTAAAGATGACCTCGTCGGGCAGGCGCAGCATCTTAAGCGCCGCCGACATGCGACTCCAGGTGAGCGTCCACGAAACGCCCAGCACCAGCGACACGTTAATGAACGTCTTGAGTGCAATCTTGAGCATGGCGCCCGTGGCGGAAGCACCCAGCAGCAGGGCAGGCAGCGCCAAAACCACGGCAAACCCCGCGGCAGCCAACGCCGGCACAAAGGTAGCGCGCAGCCCGCGTACAGGGCGCACCGCGACCAGCACCAACGCGGTCGCCGCCATTAGCATCAGGTATAGCGGGCTCTGCGTCAGGCACACGCACAAGACGTAAACGAACATCCCTACCAGGCGCACCGGAGCCGAAACGCAAGAAAGGGCGCGGTCGACCATCGACCCGCCCTCGTGCGCGCCTCCACCCAGGCGAACCCGCTCAAGCAGGCTCGCCAGATGCAGGACATTCTTTTGCATCACACGATGCCGAGCCTCCGCGGGCTCGTAACGCTCCTCGGCCGCAAGCCAACTAGGCAGCTCGGCTATTGCCATGAGCACCGCTTTCCTTAACCGTCAGCGAAACCAGTCGGAACGCGATGGTGAGCACCGCCACGCCAATCACGCCCGAAAGAATATACATCGCGGCCTGGCCGGCAAAGCCAAGGCCTTGCTCCTCGGAATAGGCCTGCAGATAATCGCCCGTGGGCAGGGCATCGGCAAAGGTCGGGGTATCGAGGCCGACCGAAGCCTGCAGGCTGTCGTCGCCAGTCTCCTGAACGGCGGTCGCGGCGCCCTCGGCGTCCCACTCGCCCCATGCGTCACCTGTGGCCAACAGGCCCAGCGGCGTGGCCACGACAAGCACGGCGACCAGAATGAGCGTGGGAATCAGGGAAGTCTTCTTGGCGGTACCATCGGCGGCAAGCTGGCCATCGGCGGCTTCGGGGCCGACGATAATGCTCGGCGCCGTCTTCTTAATGAAGCCGTAGATGGCGGCCGTCGCCACGCCCTCGATCACGCCGGCAACCAGCATATGCGGGATCAACATGGCCGGAATAGCCACGGACAGCGGGAAGGGGCAGTACAGCGGTGCGCCCGAAGCGTTGGTAAAGAGCATCGGCTGAATACCAAACTCGATTGCCGCGCACAGGGCCGCCAGGCACAGGCCGACCCAACCGCTCACGATGGCAGAAACCGAGGTGCCCCAGCTCTTGTCGTGCAGACGGCTGTTGAGCGCACGGAACACGATAGCAGCGACAAACGGCAGCACAAAGGCCATGTTAAAGCAGTTGGCGCCAAACGACAGAACGCCGCCGTCGCCAAACAGCAGCGCCTGCAGCGCCAGCGCGACCGAGACAGCGATAGCCGCGGCCTCGGGGCCCAGCAGCAGCGCGATGAGTGCGCCGCCGACGGCGTGGCCTGTGGTGCCGCCGGGCAGCGGAACGTTAAACATCATGAGCAAGAAGGAGAATGCGGCGCAGATGCCCAGAAAAGCCATGTGCTCGCGATCGAGCGTGGCGCGCACCTTTTTGATGCAGTGAACCCATACGGGCACCATCGCCACCGCCATAACGGCATCGGTCTGCGGGGACAGATAATTATCGGGAATATGCATGAGTCCTCTCAATCAGAACGTTGTGTGTTACGTTTCCAACAATCCGTAACACCGACTCTGCATACTAACAAAAAGGCGCACCGCCCACAACGCAGCACGCCCTTGCAATACGTACGTTATTAACCCAGGTCCACGCACCGCCCAATAAAGGGCCCATGCACTCCCAACTTTCCGGTCACCCGGAAGAAGGTGCAGTCCGCTCGCAACAAGGTTAACGCAGGAACCCGCCCCCGAGAGGGGTTTTCTAAGGCAACATCCCGCAGCCGCGAAGCGGCGAGGACGTTGCCGTGAAAACCCCGCAGGGGCGGGTTCCGAACAGCAAAGATTACGAGCGGACTTCGCCGTTTACGCCCTTGCACACCTTGGTGACGATCTTCTGGTGCGCCTTCTCGACCTCTTCGCTGGTAAGCGTGTGATCGTCGGAGCGATACGTAAGCGCAAAGGCCATGGACTTCTTGCCCGCTCCGATGCGGATGGGATCGCGGTAGACGTCGAACAGACGCACGCCCTCGAGCAGTTTGCCGCCGGCGCTGGTAATACGGCGCTCAAGATCCTCGCAGGTCACAGCGTTGTCGACCACGATAGCAAGGTCGTGCTCAACGGCAGGGTACTGAGAGAACTCACGGTAGTTCTCCTGATTGCGAGCGCCCTTGATCAGCTTGTCCAGATCGAGCTCAAAGGCAACGACGACCTCATCGATGCCCATCGCCTCGCGCGCCTCGGGATGGATCTCGCCGACCCAGCCCAGCACGGTGCCGCTAGACAGAACCTCGGCGGCACGGCCCGGCTGCAAGAAAGCGTAGCCCTCGCCCTCGACGGGACGGAAGCGAACCTTCTCGATGCGCAGCTGGGCGAGCAGCTCCTCGACAATGCCCTTGCCAAAGAAGAAACGCAGCTTGCGGTACTTCATGTTCCAAGACTGCTCGCTCCACTGACCCGAGAGCACACCCGCCACGGACTTGGTCTCCTTGGGCAGGCTGGCGTTCTCGCGACCGTGGAACAGGCTGCCGACCTCGTACAGATGCACGTTAGGCGTGCCGTGGGCCTCGTTGTAGGCCACAGACTGCAGCAGACCCGGCAGCAGCGAGCGGCGCATCTCGGTCTGCTCGGCCACCAGCGGGTTCATGAGAACCACGGGGCAGCCGCGGCCCTCGGTGGACATACCGATCTTCTCCAGGTCGCCCGGGGCGGCAAAGCCAAAGGTCGTGGTCTCGTTGAGGCCACAGGCGCGCAGGATCTCGCCGACCTTGCGGGTGAGCTTCTGCTCGCGGGTCAGGCCGCCGATGTGGTTCTTGGCAGCCGGGATGGTCGCCGTCACGCGGCCCATGCCCCACAGGCGCAGGACCTCCTCGATCAGGTCGATCTCACGCGGCAGGTCGGGACGGAAGCTCGGCGGCGTGACCATGAAGTCCTCGCCGTCGCGCTCGACGGTGCAGCCCAGACGGGTGAGCGAACGCTCGATAAAGTCGGGCTCGATGTCGGCACCGCAGATGGCATGCACGCGGGCCAGGCGCAGCCTAATGCTGTCGATGGTCTTGGGCGCGGGGAACACGTCCACATAGCCGGGGGCGACCTCGCCGCCGGCGATCTCCTCGATAAGCGCGCACGTCACATTGGCGACGTCCACGCAGCCAGTCTCGTCAACCTGGCGCTCAAAGCGAATGGAGGCGTCGGAGATCAGCGACAGATCGCGGCTGGTGTGCGAGGTGCGACCGGCGTTGAAGCAAGCGCTCTCGACCATCACGTCGACGGTGTCGTCCTCGATCTCGGAATCCATGCCGCCCATAACGCCGGCCAACGCCACGGGGCGCTCGCCGTCGGTGATAAGGCCCATGCCGGCGTCGAGCACGCGCTCTTCGCCATCGAGCGTCGTGAATTTCTCATCCTGCTGGGCGGCGCGAACCACCACGCGACGGTGGCCATCGCGCTCGGCAAAGGTGTCCAGGTCAAAGGCGTGCAGCGGCTGACCGGTGAGCATCATCACGTAGTTGGTGATGTCGACGATGTTGTTGTGCGGACGCACGCCCAGGGCGTTAAGGCGCTTGACCATCCAGTCGGGCGACGGGCCGACCTTCACGTTGCGCACGATGCGGGCGACATAGCGGTCGCACAGGCCCTCGTCGGCAATCTCGACGGAAAGCTCGTCGTCGGTCGCGCGGCCAGTCTCCGCCTTGATGGCGGGCAGCTCAACGTGGAAATCGCGATCGAAAATGGCGCCGGTCTCGCGGGCCATGCCGATCATGGACAGGCAATCGGGACGGTTGGGCGTGATCTCGCAGTCAAGCACAGTATCACTCGAGCCCACGTACTCGGCAAACGGCACACCGCAGGGCGTGTCCTCGGGCAGAATCATGATGCCGGAGTGGTCGCCACCCAGGCCGAGCTCGCGCGCAGAGCAGTTCATGCCCATGGACACGACGCCGCGAAGCTTGCTCTTCTTGATCTTGACGTCGCCGGGCAGGACAGCGCCGATCATGGCCGTGACGATGTGGTCGCCGGCCTCGAAGTTCTGCGCGCCGCAGACGATCTGCAGCGGAGCGGGGTTGCCATCGGCGTCGAGGTTCTTGTCGCCCACGTCGACCGAGCACACATACATGTGGTCGCTATCGGGGTGCGGGGTCTTGGTGAGCACCTTGGCGGTCACCACGTGGTCGAAGGATTCTCCCACGGTGTCAATCGCCTCGACCTCGGTGCCGGTACGGATATATTCGTCCGAAAGGGTCTTGGGATCCTCCGGAATATCGATCATGGTCTTGAGCCAGTCGTAAGAAACACGCATCTAGCTCTCCTTTCATACTGAAAGCCTGCGAAGAGATGCAGGTGGAAACTTCAACTTTGTGAACATTCCTTACAAAGCGAGGGTTGTCCAAGTGCGGCAGATCGGCCCGAAAGAGGAGTGCCGCGTACTTTGGTACGCAAGCGACGAATGAGCGCCGAGGTGCCGTGCTTGGGCAAGCCGCAGCCTAGAACTGATTCAAGAAACGCATATCGCCCGTCATGAGCGTTCGCAGGTCGGGCAGGTCATAGCGCAGGGCCGCGACGCGCTCGGCGCCAATGCCAAAGGCGAAGCCGGTATACTTCTCGGGGTCGATGCCGCAGTTGATAAGAACGTTGGGGTCGACCATGCCGCAGCCCAGGATCTCGATCCAGCCGCTGTGCTTGCAGAAGTTGCAGCCCTTGCCGCCGCAGACGTGGCAGCTCACGTCCACCTCGCAGCTGGGCTCGGTGAAGGGGAAGAAGTGCGGGCGGTAACGCGTCTTGCGATCCTCGCCAAACATGCACTTAACAAAGTAGTCGAGCGTGCCCTTAAGATCGCCAAAGGTGATACCCTCGTCGACGACCAGGCCCTCGATCTGGTTGAACTGCGGCAGGTGGCAAGCGTCGGCCGTATCGGGACGGTAGACGGTGCCCGGACAGATCATGTAGATGGGCGGCTTCTGTGACTCCATGGTGTGGATCTGCACGCCCGAGGTCTGGGTGCGCAGCAGCACGTCGGACTCGCCGTGGGCGTGAGCCTCGGGGTGCGCGACGCTGCCGGGATTGTTGTCGACCACGTAGAAGGTATCGCGGGCCGAGCGGCTCGGGTGATCCATGGGGGCGTTGAGCGCGGTGAAGTTGTAGTAGGAGGTGTCGACCATGGGGCCGGACTCGACGGTGTAGCCGATGCCGCAGAAGATGTCCTCGGCCTCCTCGATAATCTGCTTGATCAGGTGCTGGTGGCCGATCTGCGGACGGATGCCCGGCAGCGTGATGTCGACGGCGTCGTGCTCCAGTGCGCGCTTGAGGGCGGCGGCCTTCATCTCGGTGTTGCGCTCGTCGAGCATGCCCTCAATCAGCTGGCGCATCTCGTTGGCTCGCTTGCCCATCACGGGACGATCCTCGGGGGCGAGTTTGCCCATCATGCGCATCAGGCCGGTGATGCGGCCCTTGCGGCCGAGCAGCTCAACGCGCGCAGCCTCGAGCTTGGCGGCGTCGTCGGCGCCTGCGACGAGCTCCTTGGCCTCTTCCTCGAGTTTGACCAGATCATCAATCAGACTCATGTCTTCCCTTTCGTCTCTCGCGCATCCACTTGCCGCGGCGGCTGGAGCCACCCGGAGCTGCGGATGTGCGGCCCGGTTCGGTAACAAAAAACCGTCCTCGGGCATGTGCATTGCCCAAGGACGGTTGAATTCCGCGGTACCACCTTGTTTGACCCGGCGGATGTCTGGCCCGCCGCGCCCACTCTGTGCCCCTTGTCGCGAGGCTCACGGCTTCCCTACTGGGGCTTCGCCGCCGCTGGCCGCGTGCCCGTTGAGGTCGCTGCTCGGGAGTGAACGTTTGGCCCTTGTCACCGCAGGAAGGCTTGCAGCCCATGACCTTCCCTCTCTTGCCGGCGACACGGCGGGCAAAACCCTCTCCGTCAACGCATTGGGCTATAGGATAACACATTCTGCGAGCATATCGCCGCGTTCCGTTTTGTTCGCACTGGGTACAAGGCAGGTAGCTGTGCAAACTGGCCGTACGCCCACCCGTGGCGTCCGGTCTGCGAGATCAAGGATATAGGTATGGGAAAGAACAAGGATAAGATGGCCAAGCCCGCAGCGGATAAGACGCCCAAAGGCATGAATGTCGATAAGGCTGTCAAAAAATTCCGTAAGCTCGAGGGCAAGCTGTGGACTCGTGAGTACCTGCTCAAGATTGCCGAGTTTGACGGCGCGACCATTGCCCCCGCCAACGGCGCCGCAGCGCGCGCCGATGCCATGGGCACCCTTGCCGGTGAACATCACAAGCTCCTGACCAGCAAAAAGTCTGTCGAGCTTGTGCGCTCGATGGCACGCGAGACCGTCGCGGGCGGACATGTAGACGACCCGCAGCTGCTCGACGAGATCCGCGTGCTCGGCCGCGACCAGCGCGAGGCAAGCGCCATTCCCACCGAGGAGGCCGAGGCCTGGACCAGGCTCACCTGCGAGGCCGACGCCGTGTGGCACAAGGCCAAGACGGCCAATGACTGGGCGAGCTTTGAACCCTATGTAGATAGAATCGTCGCCCAACTTAAGCATCAGGCCGAGCTCATGGACCCCAAGCGCGACCCATACGATGTTTGGCTCGACCAGTACGAGCGTGGCCTTTCCGCCAAGAGCTTCGACGCGTTTTGCGACGAGGTCAAGGCCACCGTCGTGCCGCTCGTTCACGCCATCGGCGAGCACGGCCAGCAGCCGACTGCCGACTTTTTGCACGCCCGCGTGCCCGAGGCCGCCCAGCGTGCCATGAGCTTCGACCTTATGAAGCTCGTCGGCCTGAACTTGGACGACACCACGCTTGCCTTTACCGAGCATCCGTTTAGCGAGGGCTTCTCGGTGGGCGACGCGCGCATCGCAACGCACATCTACGAGGACGACTGCATCTCCAACGTCTACAGCATCATCCACGAGGCGGGACACGCCGCCTACGAGCTAGGCGTCAATCCCGCCTATGCGCGCACGTGCCTGGAGGGCGGCACCTCCATGGGCATCCACGAGAGCCAGAGCCGCTTCTTTGAGAACACCGTGGGCCGCAGCCGCGCCTTTATGGGACCGCTGCTGCAGGTGCTGCGCCGTCACGCGCCCGAGGCCTACGGCGACGTGGACGAGGACACGCTCTACCGCGCCGTGAACATTGCGCAGCCGTCGCTGATCCGCACCGAGGCCGACGAGCTCACCTACCCGCTGCATATTATGGTGCGCTACCAGATTGAGCGCATGCTGTTTGCCGGCGAGGCCACGGCCAAGGACATCCCCGCGCTTTGGAATCGCTTTATGGACGAGTACCTGGGCATTCCCGTTCCCGACGACGCACGTGGCTGCCTGCAGGACACGCACTGGAGCGGCGGCTCGTTTGGTTACTTTCCCACGTACGCGCTGGGCAGCGCCTACGATGCCATGTTTGTGCCGGCCATGTGCCGCGACGGCGTCGACCTCAACGGTGCCTGTGCAAGCGGCGACCTGGCACCCGTCCGTACCTGGCTGGGCGAGCACATTTGGCAGTGGGGCCGCGCCAAGGACGCGCCGGAGCTCATCCAGGGCGCATGCGGCATGGCGTTCGACGCCCGCTACTACTGCAGCTACCTGCAGGACAAGTTCACCACGCTCTACCAGCTGTAAGGCCTTGAAGGCCGGCAGTTAGGGACGTTCCTTTTCTGCCGGCAGTTGGGGACAGTCCTTGCCCATCCGGCCAGCAAACCGGCCAATCGGCAAAGACTGTCCCAATGAGTAGCTCGTTGACGCCAATGTCTTGGCAACGTCAGCGAAAACGACCCTAAGCGAGCAAGGTGACGTGAAATGAAAGGGCGCTGACCTTCTGGTCGCGCCCTTGAAATTGAACGTCAGATTGCCGCTTAGGGGCGTTTGCAGCGTCGAGCAGTTACGCGGTTTGGTAAAACCGCGTAACTACAGAGCCTCGAGTGCGTTGGCGATGCGCTTCATGGCGGCATCGGCGGATGCTTGGTCGGGCGCCTCGGCCAGCACGCGGATAACCGACTCGGTTCCGCTCTTGCGTACGAGCACGCGGCCCTCGCCTGCCAGCGCAGCCTCGGCCTCGGCGATGGCGTTCTGCACGCCCATGTTCTCGAGCGCGGCGTCCTTGTCCGCCACGCGCACGGCCACCTGCGCCTGCGGCAGCAGCTTGCACGGAGCCGTGAGCTGCGAGAGCGTCTCGCGCTCGGCACGAATCACTTCCATCACGCGCAGCGAGGTCATAATGCCGTCGCCCGTGCGCTCGATATCGCCAAAGATCGTATGGCCCGTCTGCTCGCCGCCTAGGCTGTAACCGCCCTCGCGCATCTTGGCATACACGTGACGGTCGCCCACACCGCTGGTCACGGCACTTAGGCCGGCAAGCTCCAACGACTTGATCAGGCCAAAGTTGCTGGCAATCGTCGGAACCACGGTACCGCCCGAAAGGCGACCGTGCTTGTTCAGGTACACGCCGCACACGTACAGGATTTGGTCGCCATCGACCACGCGCCCGCGCTCGTCCACGGCCAGGCAGCGGTCGGCATCGCCGTCATAGGCAAAGCCCACGTCCAGGCCCTGCTCCACCACGTGGCGCTGCAGACGCTCCATATGCGTGGAGCCGCAGTCGACGTTGATGTTAAAACCATCGGGCGCGGCATTGATCACGCGCACGTCGGCGCCCAGCGCGTCGAACACCGGCTTGGCCACCGAGGACGCCGAGCCGTTGGCGCAGTCGATGCCGATCTTGACGCCCTGCAGCGAAAAGTTCGCGCTGGCGATGAGCGAGGCAATGTAGCGGTTGCGGCCCTGCATGTAGTCCACCGTGGCGCCGATGTGGTTGCCCGTGGCCAGCGGCACCTCGCTCTTGCCATCGACGTAGTCCTCGATGAGCTCCAGTACGTCCTCGTCCATCTTAAAACCGTCGCTATTGACGAGCTTAATGCCGTTATCGCAAAACGGGTTGTGGCTCGCGCTGATCATGATGCCGCAATCGAAGCAGCCTTCCACGGTCTGATGCGCTACGCCCGGCGTGGGGATCACGTGCAGCATATAGGCGTCCGCACCGCTCGCGACCAGGCCACTCACCAGCGCCGCCTCGAACATATAGCTCGAGCGACGCGTGTCCTTACCCACGATGACGCGCGCCTTGCGCTCGCGGTTGGCACCGTAATACCAGCCCACAAAACGGCCAATCCTATAAGCGTGCTCTACCGTCAGCCCAACGTTAGCCTCACCGCGAAAGCCGTCGGTGCCAAAGTACTTCATGCGCTCTCCTTACAAAATAGGGGCGAACAGATTGCCTGTCCGCCCCAAAATGGTACTCGATTATCTGCGCTACCAGAAAAACCCTACGCCGACGCGCTGTCGCGAGCCGCCTGGCATGTAGGAGTCTGACGCAGCGTAAGCGGCTTGTCCCCCGCCTCGGCTGACGTGGTCAGCGTATATGCGATCGTCGTCGTCTCGCCAGCATGCAGGTCAACGGTGCCCGAATAGAAGGGGATTCCATGCCACGTAGCGGCACCAAGACCAAACTGGGTGCCCTCGACGGTCAGGTCAGTAATGTTGCCGCCCGTCGGGGCAAACAACGAGACATTCAGACGCTCGTCGTCGCGCGCGGCATCAGGCGCGCTCGCCGCGACGTAGTCGGGCAGCTTGCCGGCCTCCTCCTGCGTCATGATGTTCGTCAGGGTAACGGTGATGCGATACGAGCATGTGCCGTCACCGTTCTTGATGCCCTGGCCAATCTGCGTATCGGCATTCAGGTACCAGTCGAGCTTGGAGAAGCTCAGGTTGTTAAAGTAGACACCAGCAACGGGATCATCACTCGGGTCATCCGGATCGGGCAGCGAGGCGTCGATGTTCATCTCCTTGATAGCGTTCTGCTCGTCATCGTTTTTCATCCACGCGATCAGGCGGCCCTCTTCGGCACCGCGCTCAACGGCGCTGACAAGCTTCGTAACATCGACATCGCCGATACCGCCAAGGATCTTGTCGAAGGCAGCGCTGGCGACGGATGCAAAGATGCCGTCCGACTCCTCGACCGGATAGTTCCAGTACACATCGTGCATGAGGACCTTTGCGGCGTTGGTGCCGTCGACAACCGTTCCGTCGGGCAGCGACACGTTACCGACCAGGCCCAGCAGATACTGCAGGAACACCGGGTCGATACCCACGACGCCGTCAACGTCCTGGCCATATTGAGATTTCCACAGGGCTGCGACACGCTGCGAGTTGCGGGGCCAATCAGGCGAATAGGTATTGCCCGAGTTGTACAGGTTACTGTGGTTGCCGAACAGCGCCTCATCCTCTTCGTCGACGCTCTCGACTGCCTCATCCTCGCTGAGTCCAATGCGGGGGACAAACTCGCCAATCGACATCTGGCCGTCGGTGACCGAAATCAGGCCCTGCGAACCGCCAAAGCCGCCGCAGGCACGAATCTCGACGTTGTTCATGGCGTACACAAGATAGTTGCGCGTCTGGCCGTTGGCGCCGAGCATCTGGGGAAGGACGGGGGCGACCTTCTCCGCCGCGTCAACCGCGCCGTTGAGGGTGGCAAAGCCGTCCTTGGCCTTATCGACCAGCTCGGTCACCTGGGAAATATGAGTATCGCCAATGCCCTGGATCTTCTCGTTGGCGCTCTTGAACACCTTGGAGCTATCGGAAAGCGAATCGGCAACGGCCTGCAGCGCGGACACGTTAATCATGCCGTCCTGGAACAGCTTGCCGGGCGTGGCCTGCGAAAGGTTATCGGCCATGGGAACCAGTGCATTGCTCGAGACATCGGACAGGACGTCGATCATGGTGCGGGCCGCATTGATGTCGCCGCCGTACACCGGAATGAACGAGGCCATCGTCCACACCGGGCTCGAGGTCTCCTTCTTCATGCTGCTGCAGAGCTCGTCGATCTTTTTCGCATCGTCGGGCAGGGTTGAAAAATCGCCCGACGTGACCTTGTCCTTAAGGCCACCGACGATCTCGACAGTTTCCTTTGCCTGGCTCTTCACGGTTTTTGCCGAGTTAAACAGCATGAAGCCACTCACGCCAAAAGCGACAAGAACCACCGCGACGATGGCAGCGACAACAGCCGAAACGCGGCGCTTCTTGCGCTCGCCCTTGCGATGGCGATGGCGAACCAGGCCGTTCGAGGTCGGGCTCGTCGAGGAATCACCGCCGTAGTTCAAGCCAAAATCGTAATAATCTTCTTTAGAGCCCGAGCCCTTAAACTCGGCACCGTCGTCATTGAGACGGGCAAACGTGCCGGTTTCGGAAGCGCCCGTATAGATAGTGCCTAGGTTACCCGTAAGCCCTGCGTCTCCAGCAGAAGAAGCACTATTGGCGGAATTGGCGGGGTTGATGGGGCCGGCGTTGTGGGCGCGATGAGCGTTGTTAGCGGGGTCAGTGGGGCCGGCGACATTTGCACCGCCCGTTGGCGCCGGACGGACCCCGGCCGACGAAGCCGCAGAGCCCGCCCCGCCCGGAAATGCCTGCCTGCCTACGCGACCAGCCTGTTTTGCCTTTTGAGACTGTTCGTACAGAGCGGCAAACATCGCCGTTTCGCCCGGAGACGTACGGTTGCCAGCACCGTTTTGGCTGGATCCACTCGGTACGCCAGCGTTTCCAGTCCCATTTGAACGCGGCGGAACTGCAGAGCGCTCGCCGTCGCCGTTCTTAAAGTGGTTACCAGCCATAGAGGAGTCCTCGCAATACTAAAAGTCAATAACGCTATTAGTTTATGACATATTTGGCATCGTCAGTTAAACTCCAGATGCAGGCACCAATTCGCGGAATTTTGGTGCAATACCGTGTCCGTCTAGGCAGCGGCGTGAGCTATACCGTCAGGAACATCATCACGATGATCATGACAAAGCCAATCAAGTCGGTCGGCAAAAACACCGTGCCCAGCATAACGGCGCTGGTAATGGTTGCCGAGACCGGCTCCACAGTTCCGATGAGGCTCGCACGTACGGAGCCAATATCCTTGACGCCCTGCATATAGAGCATATACGCCAGGAAAGAGCCAACGATCACAAACACCGCGAGCGCTTCGACGGCAGCCGTATCGAGGACCGGCATATGAGCCCATGGCTGCACAAAGACGCTCGAAACGACACCCGCCGTAAGCATAGCCGAGCCCGTAACAATAGGGCTGCCGTATTCGGACAGAATCTTGGCGGGAATCACCGCCATACAGGCGGCGCTAACCGCACACATAAGGCCTGCGACCAGGCCAAGCGGCGATATGCTCAGACTGGTCGGGTCGCCGCCGGTAGCGATTAAAAAGGTGCCGCCCAGGGCCAACCCAATGCCAACGGCCTCACGCACGCGAGGCATGCGATGGTCGATCACGCAGGTGTAGCCCATAATGATGACCAGTTGCAGGCACTGGAGCACCGTCGCGGTTCCGGCATTGGTCAGGCGCACGGCCGAAAGATAACAAAACTGGTTAAAGAGCAGGCCAAAAGCGGTAAAGAGCAGCAGCTGCTTGCGATCAGCGGGCGTCGTCCAAAGCTTGACCAGGCGTGCGCGGTCGCGCGTGACAACCACAGCCATAAAGAGCAGGCCGGCGAGAATCTGCCGTATGCTCATAAGCCACAGCGTATCGACATGGTAGGTATCGAACAAAAAACTCGCGCTGGTACCCGAGAAACCCCAAAACGAACCGCCCACCAGCGTGGCTAAAACGCCCGTGATCATCTTGCGCGTCTGGGCGTCGTTGAGACGGTCGCGCCAGGCGCGACGGGTGTTGCGGCTGAGCTCGTCAGTTCCCTCGGGCACGACAAAATCGGACGCCACCGTCATCGGTACCGAAGTCTTTTTGCGTGCACGCTGAGCTGTGCGCTCCTGCTCCATCCCACTCCCCCGAAATCAATTGGCAACAAAGCGCTCAAACTGTAGCACGAATATCGGCATGAAAAAGCAGACAATTCGGAACGTCTACGAGCATCCAAATTGCAGGGACGAAAGGCGCAGATGCGCTATGCCGAGTGGCTGGAACCGTCTAGGGCGCCGGGGTCGGCTTCCGCACTTTCATCGGTATGGCCACCATCGTTCTGCTCCTTGGCGTTGTCCTGGCCTTCCTGCTCGCGGCGACGTTTTTCGCGAATCTGCTCCACGGCTGCGCGCAGGGCGGCCTCGTCCTCGGCGCGCGCCACCTCTTGCGTGGTCTTGACCATATGGCGAATTTCGAGCACCAGCAGCACGATCAGCGGCACCACGATAAACGGAAAGAACAGCAGCGGATTGGTGAGCAGCGACACCACAACGCCCAGGCCTGCCGAGACAAAGACCACGCGCCCCACCACGTCGGCGGCGGGCACGGCCGCGGCATCCTCGACCGGATTGGCATCGCCCTTGGTGCGGTAGATCGGGGCGCCGTCGGCGGCGGCCTCCACGGCAACGATGCGGTGCGTGTTGAGCGAACCCTCCAGCGCGTCATCGGACGAATGGAAGGTGATGATGTCGCCCACCTGATAGGCCTGACCGTCGCCGGTATCAACGACGATAAACGAGTGCACGGGAATCGCCGGCTCCATCGAACCGGTCAGCGTGCGCATAAAGCCATAGCCCATGATGGTGGGGATCTCGCCGGCGGGCGTGAACACCGTGCGCAGCAACACCACAAAGGCGACCAGGATCACCACGGTCGCCAGCACGTTGATCACGCGGAGCACGTGCTTCATCACTTGTCGTCGTCCTTTGCGGAAGTCTCGGGGTCGGCAGCGACCTCGCCCTCGGTGGCATCCGCCGCAGAAGCGCCATCCTCGTCAGGCGCGGCGACCACGCCCTCGCCAGCCTCGCCGCGCAAGCGGGCCAGCAGATAGCGCGACAGGCTGTTGCCCTCGGCACGGCGCTCGGCGCGGGCGCGATCGCGCTCGGCCTGTTCCAGCTCGTGCGCCAACGAGGCCAAGCGCTGCCGCATCTCCGCGCGGGCGGCCTCGAGCTCGCGCTCGTGCGCGGCCTTTGCGGCGACGACTTCCTGCTCGATGCGCTCCCCTGCCGCACGCTCGGCTGCGGCGATACGCTCGTCGGCGTCGGCACGGGCGTCCTCGGCGGCACGCGTCGCGGCATCGCGCTCGGCAGCGGCGGCGGCGACCTTCTCGCCGGCATCCACCGCGGCCTGCTCCACGGCAGAATCGGCGGCCGCGTAGGCGGCATCGATCGCGGCATCGGCAGCCTGCTGAGCGGCGGAAACCTTCTCCTCGGCCGCAGCAACGGTGTCGGCAAGCGCCTGCTCCGCTGCTGCCGCGGCGGCGTCCGCCGCCTCCTGCGCGGCACGGGCATCGCGCTCGGCCGTCAGCTGCACTTCCTCAATCTGCAGCTGAGCGGCGTCCAGCTTGGCATGCAGCTCGGCAACCTCCTTGGCGCACACCTCGCGCACGCCGGCAAGCTCGGCCGCGGCGGCATCCTTGGCAGCTTGCAGCTCGGCGGCATCGGCTTCCGTCTTGGCAGCCAGGGCCGCAGCAGCGTCGCTCTTGACCTGTGCGACCTGCTCGGCGGCTGCCTGCTCGGCGGCGGCAACCTTGGCATCGGCATCGGCACGGGCAGCCGCAACCTCGGCATCGGCCTCGGCGCGCATCTGCTCAAGCTGGGCAGCTGCGGTCGAGCGCGCCTCAGCGGCAGCATCCTCGGCGGCTTTCTTGCCGGTCTCGACATCCTCCAGCGAACCTTGCAGCTCCTCAACATCAGCCTCGGCCATCTGAGCGCGCTGCGTCAACGCCAGCTCGCGCGTCTTGGCCTCGTCCAGCTCGTCGACCAGGTCGTCGCGCTCGTCGGTCAACGCGTGCGCCTGCACCTTCCAGGATTTCACCTGGCCCTGCAGCTCCTCGATCTGCTCGCGGGCCTCGGCCAGCGCCTGCTCGGCATCGAGCTGGGCCTGCGTGACCTCCTCCACAAACACGCGACGGACCTCGACATCGGGCAGGTCGGGGCTATCGACCTGCACCTCCTTAATCTCCTTAATAAACTTGGGCGCCACCGGCGCGTGTTGCACGCTTTCGAGCTCCTGCAGGTTGCGCTCGTCGTCGGTCAGGCTCTTAAAGACGGCGTAGTTGTTAATGAGGTTGGTGTACATCTGCACCATGTACTCGTCATCGAACGCCAGTGACTGCTGCTGCACGTCGATGTTGTAGCCCACCTTGTCGTAGCGCTCCATAAACTGCCACAGCTGGTAGCACTTGCGGTAGTTGGGGTCCTTCATGATGAGGTTGGTGCGCTGGATGGGGCTGCGGACCGCGCTGCACCCGTTCATGATCTGGCAAAACGACGCGCCGCGCAGCGCCATGACCAGACGGCGCACACGGTCGATGCGCATAAAGACGTCCATGTTGTCGGCGTCGTTCTCGGCAAAGCTCTGGCGGTTTTTGACCGTCATCTCGACGTTATACTCGATCTCTTCGTACGCGTCGTCGATCTTGCTGTGCATCTTAAAGCGGTTGCGGATCTCATTGCCCGTCGACCAAAAGATCACGTCGGTGCGCTTGTCCACAAACGTCAGCAGGCGCTGAATCAGGTGGTAGATGAAGCGGTTCTCGTACAGATCGTAGGTCTCGACGGTATTGACGTTGAGGATGCGCGTGGGATGGACGCCGCCATCGTCGCTCGGCGCCAAAAACTGCGTGTTCTGGCTCAGATGACGGACGCTGTCGGCGCTGATCTTTTTGGCGAGCGAGACCGGCACCACCTCTTCCTCGGTGGTGATAAAGCGCCGCGGCTTTTCGATAATGGTGTTGATGGCGTCGAGCGAGTCCTCGATCATGCTGATCCATTCCTCGTCCACCACCTTGACGAGCTCCTCGCGCTGCTGCTCGATCGTGGTGCCCGAGGCCTGCGCCATCTCAAACAGATAGCGGAAGTAGCGGTTGTCCTCCTGGATGGGCTCCATCTGCTCGGAGAAGCTGGTATAGAGGTCCTGAATGGTCTCGGACATGGGTTACTCCATAGATTGGATCGATCGGAAAGGGGCGGGGCGACATCACGCCGCCCCGCACTTACGCCATTAGTAGAAGTTCTGGATCCGCTGCAGGTACATGACGGAATCGGGCAGGCCGCCCTCGCCAAAGGTCTTCTCGATGTACTCGATCAGGCCCTTCATCTCGTCGCGCACAAAGCTCACGTTCATGGACTCAAACTTCTTGAGCACCTTGCGGGCGATGATGTAGTCCATGCCGCCCAGCTCGGTGCCGCCGCACGCCACGTACACGGGGATAAAGTCGTACATCTGCTTGATGATACGGTTACCAAAGGCCAGCTTAAAGCGGGTCTGCAGGTACTGGTCCAGCTTGTGCATCTTCTGGAGCAGCTCGTCGTCGATTACGTACTCGACCTTAGCCTTTTGGAACAGATACTGCAGGTGGTCGGCCGTCACGTGCACGCGCTCGTGCGGCTCGCATTCAAACGCGTCGGCACGCTCGTTGAGCTCGATGGGGATTGCACGGTCGTACACCTTGTCCGTGATGGTAAAGGTGGAGTCGTCGTTGTTGGCCGTGCCGATGAACCACAGGCTGTCGGGGATGGTGAGCTTGCCGTCGTGCAGAGCCTTGGGATCGGCGGCCCACTGGGTGGGGACCAGATCGAGTACCCACTCGTCGTGGCTGGGCATCTCGAGCACCGACAGGATCTCGGCAAAGTAGTACTCCACGCGGGCGAGGTTCATCTCGTCAAGCACGATCATGGACGGGTCCTGGCGAAGGCCCGCCTCGTACACGGCGCGGAGGAACTCGGTCTCGTTAAAGCGCTTGGAGAACTCGTTAAAGTAGCCCAGTACCTCGGTGCGATCGCGAAAACTCGGCTGCACCGACACGATGGTCGCGGGGTTATCCAGATAGCGGCTAAAGCTGTAGGGCAGCGAGGTCTTACCAGTACCCGAGATGCCCTCCAGGATCAGCAGCTTGGAGGCGGCCATGCCGGCCACAAAGCGGCGGATGACCTCAGGCGTGTAGTAGAGCTTCATCTGGCTGCAGGCGAACGCGCGGAAGCTGTCGACAAAGTCCTCCAGCGAGATGGCATCGTCGTAGACCGGCGATTCCCAGTCGCGGTACTTAAGGTCCACAAGGGACAACTTGGGGAAGCGGTTGGCCTGCGCAATCTCTTTTTCCTCGGCTAGGGTCTTGGCCTCAACGGTGGCCTTGGCCATGGCGGCTGCGGCGTCCTTGACGCCCGCGCCATCGAGCGCGAGCGACGCGTTGCCCGACACCACGGCAGCCGTGGCGCTCTCGCCCGCAGGCGCGCCCGCGGCGGCGCCCACCACGTTGCCCACCGTGGGCAGATGGTCGTCGGCCAGGGCCGAGGCGCCCACGTACGGAATCTGCTTGGTGCCGCCCATGGCATTGACCTTGAGCGCCAGCAGTTTGTTCTTCTCGTCCATGAGGTCGAGCACCTGCTTGTTCAGGCGACCGATCTCGCGATAGAGCGCCTTGTTGGACGTATCGTCGCGATGCAGACGGCGGTTGATGCGGTGGCGGTGGACCAGAATGGCCACGATCAGCACGGGGACCGCGATGAGCATGGCAAACAGAATGATCGCGCCGATCTTGCCCACCAGGTCAAACGTGGTGAAGTAGGTCATAAAGATGTTGAAGTACTCAACCCAGCCAAACACCAGCAGGTTAAGGATGGAGCTCACAACGGCAACGACGTTGTAGACAACCTTTGCCAGCAGCTCCCAGGCAAATCCCAGAAACTCACTCACCGTCGGTACCCTCCTGCTTGGTCGCGTTCATCGCCGCCTCGGCCTCGGCCTTCAGACGACGGGCTTCCTCGAGCTTGGCCTCGGCCTGGGCAAGCTGCTCGGCGGCGTTATCGGCCGTGACAGTAGTGTCACCCTTGCCCTCGGCGTCCACGATGGCAGCCGCGGCGGCCAGGCGGTCCTCCTCGGCCATAGCGCGCTTAAGGTTCATGCCCACCACGATGAGGTGATACACCTGGTAGATAAAGAACAGCAGCATGGGCAGCACGATCACAATGAGGAAGCCCATGGAGCTGGACAGGAAGTCCATGACCTTGCCCATCTGCGGCAACGCGAACAGGTATTTGCCCACGATGTCGCCGTCGCTGATGATGTGCGTATCGGCCACGTCGTTGTTATCGCCCTTGGTGGTAAAGCTGCGCATGCCGTTGACCTCGTCGATGGCGGCGATGCGGTGCGTGTTGAGCGCGTACTCGTTGTCGATGATGGTATGGAACGTCACGATGTCGCCCACCTCAAGCTTGGAGGTGTCGCACTTTTTGATGAAGATGAGGTCGCCCTTGTTAAACGTGGGCGCCATGGAGTCGGACTGCACGGCGAGCGGGGTGAAGCCGGCGATGTCAGAGACGCTGCCGTCCTCGCGCGTGGCGAGCGTGGTAAACGCATACAGGGCCGCCACCAGGATGATGATCCACATGACGACGCTCAGCGCGATGGATGCGACTTTTTTAACAGATTGCATGATGTCCCTTACTACCGTGTCTGTCTAGGTCGTGCGCGGCCCGGTGGCCGCCGTGCATATCTACTGTTCTTCGATGCCCTCAAAGCGCATCGAAACCGAATAGTTAGCTCCCTTTAGCATATTAGTGCAATTTGGGTCCGTTCCCTCGAGCCATATGCGAACGGTTACCGGCTTGTCCGTATCTTTTATTAGGTCGAACATGTCGCTGGCCGCGTTCGCCGTATCCGAGTCGAGCCCAAAGACGGTGGCCGAACCAGACGAGCCCCCGCCTCCGTTGGGGTTGTAGACCCAGGTGTGACCGTCGGCGGTAAAGCTCATGCGCATGGCGCTGGCCATACTCTGCGTGTCGGAGCTAAACCGCGTGCCGGACGCGCCGCCATCGCCGTCCTGCCCGGTCAGGCGAACGCGCAGGTCCGTGCCGCTCATAAAGTGCAGCGTGAACTCCAGGTAGGCACCGGTGGCGGGATCGGCGGTGGAACCGTCTTCGAAGGTAAAGGTCTGGTAGTCGCTCGTGGTGACGGGCTTGAGCTTGGACGCGTCGATGTCCACGCCCTTTTCGCTGGCAATGCGCGCCGAGATCTGGTCGAAGCCCAGGCTGTGGACGTATTCGTCGAACGTGGCATGCTCGTCCAGGTCAAAGCGCAGCGAACCGTCGGCGTTGGCGTCGATCATGAGCATGCGGGTCTTGGCGCTATCGGCGATGGAGAACCAGGCGAACGTTGCCATGGCTATCGCCACCAGCGCAAACAGCACCAGCACCACGGTGGTAGTGAGCTTGCGGCGCAGGTCGATATCGGTGGGCGCGGCAACCGGAGCGCCGGTGGTCGGGCGGCGGTTGTCGGGCGTGGCGTGTGCCATTGCTACTCACCGTCCAAGGTCGCAAAGAGCGCCAGGTGCAAGGTGCCCGGATCCTGATAGAGATAGTCGGCGCTATCGGGGTCGGTGCCCTCGATGTAGTAATAGATATCCAAACGATAGGTCTGGCCAAGCCCAAGCGTGGCGAGCGTGTTCTGCGGGCGCGTGGCCGTCTCGCTCGTGTCCAGCGTATAGGCGGCCGGGTCCTGCGTCACGTTGGCACCGCAAGCGAGCTGGCCGTTTTGCCAACCCAGGAGCATGCTCTCGGTGTAGCCCGCCAGGCCCGTAGGCGCGGTCGCGGGGTGCTCGTCGCGATGGCCGCTATCGGAACTGTCGAGCTCAAAGATGTTGGTTGCAAGCACCTGGTTGCCGCTCGAGACTTTAATGCCCACGCGGGCTGCGCGCAGCAGCTCGGCGTCGGTGCCCTGCGGGACCAGCGATTCGGCCAGATACAGGTTGACCTTGCCCCTTACTTTGCTGGCGCCCGTTCCGGTAATGGTAGGGCGCAGATCGATCCAACCGTGGTAGAAGGCGGAGCCGTTGTCTTTTGCCTGCTCAAACACTGTGGCATCGCCGGCAGAGTTGTTTTGCGCACAGGCAGCAAAGCCGTTGAGGTCAAAGGTCGAGACCGGGTAGAGCGTCACGGCGCCGGTCGCGTTGGAAGTTAGGGAAACGTCACCCTGCTGCGACCAGCTGCCGCGGTCGGCGTCACCCAGCTCCAGCACCAGCTTGGACGTGTCGCTGTGCACGCTCACCGAGTTGGTGTTGACCTTCATGTTGTTGGTAAACCAGGCGTAGGTCGCGGCGCCCAAAGTGGCGGCGAGCGCCACCATAACGAGCGCGATGTAGGCACGCGCGCGGCAAGCGTGGCGGCGGGCAGCGGTGCCCTCGAGGACCTGGCGCTCGGCGGCCACGCTGGAGGGGGCCGTGGGGCTCTCACTCTGGGTTTTGGCCTCGCAGCCATCTGCTGGCATGTGCTTCTGATCTTCCATGTCGCTCGCCCCCTTACGCCTTGGCCGCGGCAAAGGCAAGCTGCAGCACCACATCGCGGGCCTGGGCCTCGTCGATGCAATTGGCGTCGCAGCCTTCCATGTACACAACGTAGTGAACGCCTGCCACCTCGTTGGCGGCCAGCGTGCAGATGGGCGTGGCGCCCGCGCGCGCCGTGGGCGTGTCGCCGGTGCCGTCCATGCTGTAGGCGCTTATGGCGCGCGCAGGGTCGGCGGTGTAGGTCCAGCCCGAGGCGCCCGCCGCCACGACCACGCCGTCTTGCGCGGTGGTGCGCCTGCTGGTGGCGCCCGCGGTGCTGCCCAGGTCGTCGCAGGTAAAGATGTGCGTCTGCGTACCCGACTGGGTCGTGATCACAAGCCCCAGGCGCAGTGCGGCCAGCAGCTGTGGGTCGCTCGTCACACTCATCTGACCCGGATGCAGGTACACGTTGAGGGCGCTGTCGCCGCCCTTAAGGTACAGCGTGCCCGAAAGGGCATAGTCGTCCAGCTGCGCGGTGCAGTCGGCGTAGTCGGTCGTGATGCCCGCGGCGTTTTGGAACGTGCCGCGCCAAAAGCGGGAAAGGTCCGACGTCGAGATGGGATAGAGCGTCTTGTCGGCGTCGGCAAGCGTGGCCGTCGTGTCCCAGGGCCCGTTGGCCGAAAGGCCAATCTGCAGGTCGGAGCCCTCGTCACTTACCGTATGCGCCACGGGCGTCACGTTGGTGTAGCGCGAGTTGCTAAACCAGGCGTAGGTGGCGGCGCTCAAGGCAGCTACCAGCACCAGCATCCATGCGGCCGCAGCAACCATGCGGCGGCGCGAGCTTAGGATGTCTTTGATGTTCGATGTACTCATCCCCGGCCCCCTTACGAACGCTTGCCGGCAAAGCGCAGCGCCAGCGATTGCAGACTGGTGGCGGCTAGGTTGTTGGTGCAGTCGGGGTCGCAGCCTTCCAGCCACACGTACACATCCACGCGCACAGGCGTGCTGCGGTTGGCGCCCTTGGCAGCGGCGGGCAGGCTGCAGATCTTGGTCGTAGCCTCCTTGAGGCTCACGATGCCGGTGTCTTCGTTGTAGTCGCAGAAGTTTGCGCTAGTCAGCTGGTCAAAATGAACCGTGGCGCCATTGGAGCGGGTGCTGTCGAGCACCAGGTGATTCTGCTCGTTCTCGCCGGCATCCTTGCCGTCGAGCGTGTTGTAGCGCGCCTGGGGATTGCGCTCGCCTGAGACCTCAAAGACATACTGCCCCGTAACGGTGTCGCCCTGCCCCGGAGCATAGGTAACCAGGCCCACGCGCAGAGCGGTAGAGATGGGGTTTGCCGTGTCCTGCTCGGTAAAGTCGATGCCCGACAGGTACACGTCGGTCGCGGCCGAGTTGGTGGCCAGGTACAGGGAAGTCTTGTAGTAGTCGGAATGCTCGGCGGCGCCAAACATGCTGGCAAAGAGCGAGTCCTGGGTGGTTTCGCCGGTAAAGCCCGTTACCTTTTGGAAGCCGTTGAGCACGTTGTCGGTCGAGACGGGATCGAGCAGGCCCGAAAAGCTCAGGCCGGCGTTGGTTTTGTATTCGCCGTCGTACTCGTTGGAGATGAGGAAGGTCACGCCCGTGCCCGCGGCCATCTTGACGTCGGTGATGTGGCGGTTGGCGTTGTAGATGTACCAGGCATATGTTACGGCTCCGGCAGCAGCAAGGGCCACCAGCAACGTGGCGAGCATGCGATTGAACTGTTTTCGCAGCGAGCGTGCGTCCGACATGCCCCTCCCCCAGATGCCGTGTTGTAAACCGCCTGGACATCATTTGCCCATAATGGAGTTATTTTACGCGAACGTGCAGTTCATCGGGGGTACAAACGGAATATTTCGCGTGCCCTTCGCGCTGCATCGGGGCGGATAGGGTCGCAAATCGCCGCTTTTTAAAAAATAGTTCTTGCCACTGGGCGGGAGCTCCGTTATATTATTTCCTGCGCACTCGCGCACCCTTGATCGGGCGTTTAGCTCAGGGGGAGAGCGCTTCCCTGACACGGAAGAGGTCAGAAGTTCAAATCTTCTAACGCCCACCAAATGTTCGCAGCTCAGAGGCTTCGCCTCTGAGCTGTTTTGTTTTACGCCACCAAGTCAAACGGACGCCGCGGCGCCCAAAGCCGCCTCAACAACGCCAGCAACCACCCCAACCAAGCCCAAAGCCGCCCAAACAACCCCAGCGAGCGCCCCGATCAGGCCTGAATGGGCCTCGCAGCCATATCCGGGCGACCCCCGCAAATCGAAGGTGAATGGTTTCCCGCGAAGTGAACGAGCCAAAACAAACCCCCGGAACATCGACACTTTTGGCGGTTCATTTCCTGCAGCTTTGTCGTTAGAATCCTGCGATTTTGGCGCAAAAAAGTGTGGATGCTTCGGGGGTCCAAAAACACTCGTTCACTTCACGGGAAACCATTCACCTTCAAAACGGCAGCACCCCTTCGCCGTCAAAGGCCCACTTACCAATGCTGACGCGCCTCAATAACGGTCTGCCAGAGCTTAAACCGCTTTGTCTCGACGCGCGCCCGTGCCAAATATCGCGCTTCCTCGGTCATGGGCTTGTAAAATATGGGCCGCTTGCGACGATGCAGCTTCCGTCGGACGCGTTCGCACAGGCGAACGAGCTTTTCGTAGTCGCTCGCCTGGTCAGTCGTCACCGTAAAGTACGCGACCCCATTGAGCATCTGCAGCTCGTTGCGGCGCTCGGTATCCTTGTGGATTTTCTCGCTTCCATCATGGATGGCGTCGCTGTCGTAATCAACCAGCGCGGTAAGCACCTCGGGCAGCAAGCCAGCCCTTACTTTATCCAGGCCCAACTCAGCTTTCGCCGTAAGCGTGATGTCGGGCGTGCGCTCCAACACGCGCAGTTTGCGGTTGCGCCCATCGTTGTAGCCGTCGCGAATGAAGTACTTCTTGTTCAGCTCGGCCTTGCCCAGTGCAAGCCCGCCGTAATGCGCAGGCAGCGACATAAACATGCAAAGCCCCGACTCCCTTGGAGACCGTGAGCCCTCTTCCACGTACGGAAGCAACGCCTTCGCCTTAGCGGCGCCTCTCACCTTTGATGCCCGGTCAAGGTACGCCGCGATGAGCTCCTTAGTCGTGAGCCTGCCATCGCGCATGCCCGCATCCCTGCTTGTTACCCCACCGGGAGCAAGGTTATCCAGCCGGTAGTCCGATGTCATGGCATAGCCGGCGTAGATGGCCGCCGCCGCATCGCCATCGTGCGCGGCCTGCAAAAACGCCAGCTCGGGAGAGCACACGTACGCATCCAGGTCGCCCATCCAGTGGCCCAGCGAGATAAACGAACCCGCCGGGAGCTCGTTGGTGCACAGGTGCGTCTTAACATGCTTGCTCCGCCGACGGTCGGCGCGCGACGGCACCAGCAAATCCAGCGTTTGGATCCCCAGGTCATAGCGATCGATAAACTCCTGCGCCTCTTGGTCACAGAGCGCGCAGGCACCCGCGATCGACACGACCTCTGGCTCCGAATCCCCAAAGCGCGGGTTCGGGATGTGCGCCAAGAGCGCCAGCGCAGCGTTATGTGAAACGATAAAGTAGCTCATGGCGCAAAGGTAGCACGCGCGTCGGCGGCCGTTAGCGGTCCTGCCAAGTTATCGGCAAACGACCGGCGGATTTTTGCCGCGACGCGTCCAAAGTGCTCATTCGTCGACGTCTAGCTGCAAATCCGTCAAGCTTTTGGCAAGGTTGCCGCTCAACTGACCAAAATCTGACCATTTGCTTGCCCATTTGCTTGACGGCGCGCCCTCGCCAAAATGCTCCGCGACTTCTCAGGCGGTCGAAGTGCTCGTTTAGCGACCACACACCCACTGCTGGGGTATCCTTGGAGCACATGCACCGCAAGCCGCACAAAGGAGCCGCCATGCGCACCGAGCTCGATGTTCCCTTTTCGCACAAAGACAAGGCCAAGGCCCTGGGCGCCAAGTGGGACCGGGTCAAGAAGATCTGGTACGTGCCCGATGGCGTCAACCCCGAGCCCTTTGCCGCGTGGCTGCCCGGCGTTGATCGCTCCGACCCCAGCGCGCCCTACATCTACCTGGTGCTGGGCAAGCGCGAGTGTTGGAAGTGCCACGAGCAGACGACGGTCGCGGCCTTTGGCATTCCGTATTGGGCGACCGAAGACTCGGGCAGCGAGGCTGCGCCCGGCGATGCGCGCGCCATGGACGACGCGGGTCACATTGCGATCGACACCGCCCACGCCAACGCCATAGCCATCGTCCCCGCGCTGGGCTGCGTGCCGGCCGAGCTCCGCGACTACCTGCGCGAGCGCTGCGGCTACAAGCCCACAACGTCGCGCACCACTAAGACCGTATCGCTCGCCAGCACCTGCACCGGCTGCGGCGCGCTGCAAGGCAGCCATTACCTGTTCGAGGAGCCCACGTCGCCGTTTGCACTCACAGCCATCAACAAGCTGCCCGCACTGGAGTTCGTGCGCGTGGAAGTCGCCGGCGTCTATGGCATCCCCACCAGTCAGAGCAACTTTGACCAGGCGCTCTTCACCTGGGCACGTGATCACCACACCCAGTTCCATAAGGCCCTGTTCGAGGGGATCTACCTGTAGGGCAAAGCTCGAAAATCGAATATGAAAATCCTCGTAAATCGAGTATGCGCAGGTAGCTGAGTTGTTGGCGTAACGCAGAAAATGTCGAATCACCGAGTTTGCCCGACTAGATATTCAGTCTTCGAAGCTATGACTCCGCATCGTCATAGGTAATGGTGCATCCGCAGGTTGGGCATTGCTGAGGATAGACCGGAAGGCGCAAGCCCATCCGAGCCCGCGGGCTGGCGGCATGTTTGTCGCGGGCGTCGATGAAGCTGATGTCTAGGCATGGGAGGTCAACGCCGCAGCGAGGGCAGGGCAAGGAGATTTGGCTGCAGTTGGCCTCGACGAGCGGAAACAAGCTCCGATCCATCAGAACGCGCGGCAAGTTTCCGTATGCGCCGCGCGCGATATCGCTTCGCCATCCCATGGTCTCCCCTTTCCTGTTTTACCTGTTGAGAAGAGGATGGCAGGATCGTGCGGCTCTCGTTGCGGCGCGACGCGATCCGATCAATCGACATGATTGGGTTGCGACGGGCCACGCCCAGCTAATACGGAGCAACGGCTTCCGCCCGGCGCCGCGATTCCGAGAAATCAAACTCGGCTCGATGGGCCTCGAGAAATCGTGCGTTGGGGCGCAAACGATGTTCATCCGGCTCGCGCAACACCGAGCCCGCAAACGCCGCATAATCCGTGTACTGCAGAAGGTACGACCCGCAAAGTTGATAGTCGCCGCGTACCAGCTCAAACGAAATCAGATGAGCATCGAACAGCGAGTGCAGGTCGCGGCGCAGCAGAATACCGTTGCTGACAACCTGCGACTTGGGACCCGAGTAGTTCTCGATATGCGCAGCTTCGAGCGCTTCGTCGACATTGCAACCCGAGACGGCGCATCGACCGGTATAGGCCTCAAAGAGCTGCGTGCGGAAACGCTGCTGGCCGATTCGCTCGCGACGCAGCGCATAGCGAACCTTTTCATCGTCGCTCGCCGGAGCGCCGGAAAACTCCGCCGCAATCGGAGCGTCCTTCATGTAGCTCATATCGGGGAAGAAACGCGCGTCGGGTCCACCCTTGTGAACGGGGCCATGCAGCACAAACCAGCTGTTCTCCGGCTCGTAACGCCCAACGAACGCTAGGCCCAGCACCTTGTAGCCAGCGCTCGTTGCAAAGAACACGCCAACGGGAACGCCGCACTCCATGCAGTTGATCATCTTTTGGTTGTAGTCCTGGTCGCGCCAGTTTTCGACCGAAGCACTTTGCGACGAGTACTTGAGCACCCAGGTGCCATCCTCAAGATAGAGCGGCGGAACATCGGGGTAGGCGCCGCGCTTTGAGTTGTGCACCGAAAGGGCGAAGGTCTTCTCACGCGGATGCTTAACGCGCCGGCGACCAGGCCAAAAGATGCCCGAGTCGCGCGACACCGGAAAGAGTTCGGAATCAATCGTCAGACGAAAGGGATATTGAGGGCTATCGGCATTGGTGCGATGCGGAAGCTTGTCCCACAAGCCGCCACGCTGCTCCTCGCGCAAGAACCACTCCCAAGCCTGGACATATTCGGACGGCACAAAGCTGCAAGCGCGGTCGAAACTCGGCCGAGCAATCAGCGGAACACTAGAAGCGATGCCGTCCATAAGGAACCTCCAGGAAGAACAGTTCCTCACATTATCGCCGACCCCGAGCGATATGCGACAAAGTGCTTCCAGCGGACAGCCACAAAAAAAGGGGCCGCTTCAATCGAAGCGGCCCCTTTAGGCAGTTTAATTGTTGTCTTGCCTCTACTTAGAGTCAGGCACGATGCCGACCAGGCTAACCGTTACATCGAAGGTCGGACTTCCTTCACCAACATCGAGGCCGGACATGTTCTGACAATCGCTGTCAGTGCCTTCCATCCAAATGACAACCTTGAAGTTTGTCCCGCTGTAACCAACATGAGCGAGCATCTGAGCGTCGCCCGTCGGCTTTACGTAGGAGTCACCGCTTCCAGTTGCTCCCCAGTTTTTACTGTTCTGGTCAATCATATTGCCACCGCACACATGGGCATAGGACGGCGCCATGGTCACCGAGAGGCTGTCGGGATTCACGCAACTCCAGCCTTCGGTAGCAGAAACATCGTTTCCCTTGCCTGTCGGAAGGACCGGAGCATAAACAACCTTGAGCTCGTCATTAATCAGCAGACCAACACGAAGGCTGCCTTTGATTTTGTCAAACCAATCTTTCGAAGCGCCTTCCGACGCAGTCACAACAACGGGACCGTTCGAGCTGCTGTTGTCGAGATAGACGTCAGCCTCGCCAGTCTGGTTAATCGTGTAGAGCGTATATTCCGCCATCGTATAGGCGTAATAAGTCTCGGTATCTCCCTTGAGCGTATAGGAACCCTCAAGCTGCTTAGAAATCGTTGCCTTCTGGTAACCACTCACATCTGTACCATTCCATGATTTTGGTACAAACCAGCTATGGGCATCGTCCGTGGAAGACGGACTGATCTCATGGCCAGTGCTTGCGGCGGTCGTCTGATGATCGCTACCGTCATGAATGGCATTTGGGCCGGACGCAATTTGGAGGACCATGCCGTTTGCCTGGGCGCTAACGGTACTGGTGGTGCCGTCAACCTTTGTGTTTGAAACGAACCAGGCATACGTTGCAGAGCCAAGCGCAACCGCTGCCATAACGACTGACAAGGCTGCGATCGCAAGCTGCTTTTTCATCTGCTTAACGCTCAACGGAAATCCTCCTCTCTAAAGAAAAAGGCGGGGGACACCTCTCCCCCGCCTTGTTTAGCTGCTTATCCCGCTAGTTCTTATCGGTCTGAGTAGAGGTAGCAGTGAAGACAACGTTAATGCGCTTGGAAGCCGTCTTCAGATTCTCAAGATTGTTCGTAAAGACCTGAGCATCGTCACCATCGTAGAAGACATACATTTCAACGGTTGTCTCATCCTCGCCAATCTTATCGGCAAGCTTATGCGTGGTGTCAGAAGAGGAGACAATGCCGTCCTTATTGCAAAGCACCCAGTTCGTCCCGCTCATGACCAGCACGCGAAGCGCAGAATCAAATTTATCATTATCGCCTGTGGCACCCGTAATTTTGGCCGAATCAACTACAAGATTGGTGAGCTCAGCGCCCTTTGAGCCAACATAAAAGGTGTTCTTTACGGCATACTTTCCAGTAACCGCGGCGGCAGGCGTGCCGGCAGCGTCGGCGCCCTGAGCAGGAACAAGCTTGACGGTATTGTCGACCTTCAAGCCATCAGTCGCACTGGTACCGAATGCCGTATAGAAGTTAGCCAGCGTATCGTACGGAGTCGTGTCGGCGCCATTTGCCCAATGAGCCGGATAAAGCGGCGTGTTCGCAACAGAAGAATCATCCGTGCGAAGATCCTTAGACGGTTCATTCTCATCACGAATATACATGAACGCAGAGTTCGACTGAGCAGAAATCTTACTGGTCGTTGCGTCGACCTTGTTGTTGCTCACAAACCATGCGAACGTGGCAGAGCCCAGTGCTACGGCTGCTACCAGCACCATGGCGATGGCGGCGCCCATCTGCTTCTTTAATGCCTTGGTATCCATACGGACCCCTTTCTTTCCCCATTCATCCCAGATGACGCTCGAGAAGCCCGGAAGGGGAGCCCGCGCTTTCGTGTTGGATGTTGCTTGCCCATCCTTTAGATATGGAATCGAGAATACCATAATTCTTACGATTTCCTTATGAGTTTTCGGGAGCTTACATTCCGACAGATTTATGGGTCCACCTCGAGTTATGCGTGTGGCTATGTGAACACTATTCACCTTATTTGGTCGCACCCTCCCGTGCAGTCATAAGTCCCTCTTAAGACTTGTCACCGCAGCGCCGCACCAACACATGCACACGCCCTCCACCGAGCTTCGCCCGAGCCTCTCCCCACTCGCTATACTGGTGCAGAACGTGTAGTTTTCGCGTGCTAAACGGGCTATTTGTTAGGAGGGCCCATGCCTGCCGTCAATCAACCCAAGGGAAGCGTTTCCGCCGGATCGATCAAACCGGTGACGCGCAAAGCCGTTCGCTGCCAGCGCGAAGTCGCCTGGCTGGTCACGCAGGCGGCCGGCAAGCTCGTCGCCACCACCGACGACGTCAACGCGCCTACACCCAGCTTTGTGCTGGCCGCGGCGCTGTCGTTCGCCCGCGAGCAGGAGCAGGCCGCTCAGGACAATGGACGCGCGATTGACTACGATGCCGTCATGAGCCCCGGCCTTGCGAGCTTTTGTCACGCCGCGAGGCTGCCCACAGCACCCAACGCGCTTTCGGACGCGGGCTACATGTTCACGCTCTCGGGCGCGAACCTCATCCGCGACCTCTACGCCTACTGTAGTGACCTGGGCGAACGCATGGGAGACGCGGTGCAGGTCAAACCAGGTTACGCGATCAAACTAGCGCTGCGGCTGTTCTTGCTGGATACCGCCGCTGGCAACGATAGCGTTTCCAAAGACAACGCCTCTGCATAACAAAAGCGCCGGGTCGGAAAATTGATTCCGGCCCGGCGCTTGTTCGCCCTACTTGTCCCCGTCCCCTGCGGGCGAGTTCTTTTGGTTGCGACGGTTACTCCAAGTCACGTTGTGCTCTTTGTAGTAATCGGGCGCCTCGTTGCCGCTCGCGCTAATGGGGTCGTTGCCGGTCAGGGTGTCGGCAATATCCTGCACGAACTTAATGAACAGGCTCGAGTCGTCGGTCTCGGACGAATCAAAGTCAAAGCCAAACTCCACCGCGCCGCCAATGATTTTGTCCACGCACTCCGGGTCGTCGCCGTCCAGCCAAATGACCACGGTGTACTTGTCCACATCGCCCACGCGGAAGTTCGCGTGGCTAATGGTGGTCACCACATCTTTGGACTCAAACGGCTCGGTGTTGGGCTCGGGATTGCCGTCGGCCGCGGCGGCCGCGTAGGTGGTGGGCTCGCCGTTGCGATACACCCGCACGCGCGCCGCCTTCTCCACGCCCTTGCTGGCGCTGACCACCTTGAGCTTGGCGCTGTAGCCCAGGTCGGTCTTGCCGGCGTTGCGGATATAGAAGGTGTACGCCACATAGTTCTTGCCGTTGTGGCTGCCGTCGATGTTATCCAGGTTGTCGGGCAGGTCGTCGGCAGCGATATTGGTGCCGTTGTCCACGGCGTCGGCCGCCAGGCGCGCGGTGGCGTTGTTAAAGTCGCCATTGTCGGCAATGGCCACGCCGCGGCGGAACAGCTCCAGGCGGTTGAGGTTGATGGTGAAGTTACCCATGTTTTCCTGCATAAACGACAGGGCAAACAGCACGCCAAAGGCAAGCGCCAGCACCACGAGGGCCTTTTGCAGCTTGTCCATGCGCAGCAGCGCCGTGCCGATGCGCTCCATGCGGCGCTTGGGCATGTACATGGACACGACCGCATCGGGGTCGATGTCGTCGAGGTCCTGGTCGGCCAGCGCCTGCTCCAGCTCCTCGATGCGCACCACGCCGCGCAAGTCGCGCTTGGGCTTGGGCTTGCGCTTGGGCTTGGGCTTGCCGAAGCGCTTGCGGGAGGTGGGAGGCTGATCGAGGGCGGAGTCCTCGCCGGGCGCGTCCTCGGCATTGACGCGGGGTGCGTCTTGGGGCGCGCGCACGGCCTGGTCCTCGGCCTGATGCTCGGCCTGACCTTCGGCCAAATCCTCAGCCAAGCCCTCGGCCAAATCCTCGGCAGCTTGATCTTTGTTGTTACGCTTGAACAGTGCCATGGCGATCAGATCTTATATTTGGTGCGAATGTAGCCGACATATTCTTTGACGAGCTCGCGCTCCATGTCGTCGGCGTAGCGGAACTGCAGGCCGCAGACGTTGCGGTACAGGCTGCCCTTGGGCGCGCGGCGCACCCAGCACACGATGCCCAGCTGCTCGGGCAGCTCGTGGCGCTCGCCCTGCAGGCGGATCGTGGGCATTTGCACGGCCAGGGCCTCGCCCACATCGGGATAATCGTTGAGGTAGACGGCCAGGCCGCCGGCCGAGACGTCGATGGTCATGGCGTCCTCGGGCTCGGGGGTCGGCTCGTTGTCGCGCTGGTAGGTCAGGCGCATGGCGACCTTAAAACGCTCGTCGCGGCGCTTGACAAAGGTGCGCTGCTCGGCGACTTTGCGCATTTTCCAGTAGGTGCGGATGCCCTTTTTCTCGACTGACTCGGGGTAGCCGGCGAGCACGAACGCTTCCTCGCCCACTTTGTATTGCAGCAGCAGCTTTTGGTTTTCGTCCATGAGCAGCGGCTTGCCGGCGAGCATGGGCGCGCTCATAAGAAAGTACGCGTCGTCCAGGTTCTCTTTGTACGTGGCGAGCATGTTGAAGTCGGTTTTTTGGCCCATGGGCACGTCGAATGCCACCTGAAGCTTGGTCCCCGGCGTTATCTGTTGCTCTGCCATGTTGTCTCCCCCAGTCGCGGGCGCCGATATCATCGTCGTGCGCGATGCACATTGGGCTATTGTACCTGCTTTGCTGGAGGTTTCGATGTGCAGCGCGTGAAATGGCGGGATGCAGGGCGCGGGTGAACGTGCAGCTGCTCCGCGCGCGGCATCAATCTAACAGCGATGCATGTCCCCGACAGGCCGTCTGTCTATCTCTCAGCCATCTCTCATTTATCTCTCAGCTTAGAGATGAGTGAGAGATGAGAGACAAAAATGCCGTTATCGGTTCAAGCAAATCACGTTCGCGCAGGTAAACTCATGTATACGGGAACTTTGACTCGATCCCCTAGCCACCTTGCAGCATTGTTATCTCTCATATTTATCTCTCGTCTTTCTGTTATCTCTCGTATTAGTGACGAATGAGAGATGAGAGATGCGTGAGTGATGGACGAGTGTGATTTTTTGGACGGTCGGAAAATCCCTCAAATCAGAACCACCCTTAAAAAGGGTGGTTTGCTCTTAGGGTATAACCCACGGGCC
>UQTW01000027.1 GCA_900544115.1 uncultured Collinsella sp.
CCTCTCAAGGCGGAGATCACCAGTTCGAATCTGGTACGGGCTACCAAAATTGAACGCCCGGGCCTCGTAAGAGACCCGGGTTTTGTGTATTGACCGATATTTAAGGCGCGCGTTGAGTCTGCCGCCCGGACCGAGGAGTTGTCATGGACCTGCCTATCAGCTTGGAAGACATCACGTATGCCGAGAACTATCTGGCGCAGGGCGACCTGGCTACGGCGACGCCGCTGCTTGAGCGTCTGGTGGAGCTCGCCGAGGAGTATATCGACGCTGAGTGCAAGACGGAGGAGAAGCGCCAGTACTTTAGCTTCGACAGCAAGTTTGAGCGCCTGGCCTATCGCCGCGTGGAGAAGGATCCGCGCGAGCTGGTGCAGGTCGAGGTGCCCTTTGATCGCCTGTATTCCGACATGGCATTCGCCTACATTCGCCAGCAGGATTATGTGAGTGCTCGTAATGCCCTGATGCAGGCTGTGCGTTGGGACCCCATGAACTGCAACTATCGCCTGGATCTGGCCGAGCTGTTCCGCGCGCTCGAGGACAAGCAGGAGTGGGCATCGCTCTCGTTCTCGGTGCTGGAGCGCGCGAGCGACGGTAAGTGCGCCGCACGCGCCTACACCAATTTGGGTCAGTACTTCTTGGAGCCCGAGACCGAGAACATTTCGGCTGCCGTGGGCTGCGCGCGTCTGGCGCTGCGCCTGGCGCCCAATGATGCGCATACGACGCGCCTGCTCAACAAGATCCATACCACCTATCCGGATGCCGCGGACGAGAGTGACGACCATGTGATGGGTGAGCTCGCCCTGCAGGGCGTGCCGACCTCGCCTTCGGCCGAGATTGCCATCTGCCTGATCATGTGTGCGACCGACGCTGCGAGCGACGGCGACAAGCAGGAGGCTACGCGCCTGACGGTCCGTGCCCGCGACCTGGTGGGCGAAGAGGCGTGCGCGGCGATTATCAAGCTGGTGCGCGAGAGTGATGCCGAGCTTAACGCCGAGCGCAAGGCAAAGCGCGAGGCTGCGGGCTCAAACGCCGATGGCGCCAAGGAGGCCGGCGATGCCCAGTAAGCGCGAGCGCAAGCTCATTTCCAAGAATCGCTCGGCACATCACGAGTACTTTATCGATGAGACGTTTGAGTGCGGTATTGAGCTGAGCGGTACCGAGGTCAAGTCGATTCGCGAGCGCGCGTGCCAGATTACCGATACCTTCGCACTGATTCGTGGCGGGGAGTGCTGGCTCGTCGGCCTGCATATCCACCCTTATAGCCATGGTGGCGTGTGGAATCGCGATCCCGACCGTCGGCGCCGTCTGCTGCTGCACCGCAAGGAGATCGACTTTCTTGACGGCAAACTTCGCAACCGCGGCTATGCGCTGGTGCCGCTGGAGCTCTACTTTAATACCGACGGCCGCGTAAAGCTGCTGCTGGGCCTAGGCCGTGGTAAGAAGCTCTACGACAAGCGCGAAGACATGGCCAAGCGCGACGTTCAGCGCGAAATCGATCGCGCGCTTAAGGAGCGCAACCGCTGACCACCCTTCATAAGTTGCGGTGGAATACGGACTGTTTTGCCTGTTTGAGGGGCTATCCAGTCCCTATTTCACCGCAACTGCGGGCGTCTTATTTCGCTTACTGTTTTGACACATATGTCTCAAAGGCGGCGTTCGTTATGGGCGTCGCCTTTTTTGTGGGTACATACTTCCATGAGGTTCCAACCCGGGTTAGGGGAGTGATCGTTATGGATAAAACTGCGTTCTTTACGATGCCGAGCGGTCTGTACGTGGTGAGCGCCGCGGCAGACGGGCTGCGCGCCGGCTGCGTCATCAACACGGCGGTGCAGGTAACGTCCATGCCACCGCGCATTTCGGTTGCCGTGAATAAGGAAAATGTCACGTCTAGCGTTATTGCGTCTGCCAAAGCGTTCGCGCTGACCGTGATCGACCAGACGGCCGACATGCTCTACATCGGTAACTTTGGGTTCCGCGCCAGCAGCGACTATGACAAGTTTGCCAAGTACGAGACCCGCGAGACTGCCCTCGGCATGCCTTATGTGCCCGAGCACGCGGCGGCCCTGTTTAGCTGCCGTCTGATCGACACTGTGGATGTTGGCACGCATCTACTGTTTATCGGCGAGGTCGAGGATGCCGAGCGTCTGAGCGGCGAGACACCGTTGACCTATGACTACTACCACAAGGTGCTGAAGGGCAAGACGCCGCCCAAGGCCTCATCGTATCAAGGCTAGAAATGTTCTAAAAATACTTGCATTATATTATTGAGAACATATACTAATAGGCAAGTACACCAGCAGTCACGTTCGAGAGGAGAACATCATGGCTGAGGAGAAGAAGACGTATAAGTTCGTGTGCACCGTTTGCGGTTACGAGGTTGAGGTCGATACGCCCGAGCTGCCCGAGGATTACGTGTGCCCGGTGTGCGGCGTCGGTCCCGATCAGTTTGAGCTCGTCGAGGAGTAGCTCGCAGGCACACGACTTGCAGCAACATATAGCTCTGTCCAAGGGTCCCGGTCGGATATCCCGGCCGGGGCTCTTTTCCTCCGTCCCCAAAGGATCACGGTTGCTGTTGGCCGATCCTGTCTGTTGTGAGTCCGGCCGACCTTTTGTCTCAATCTGTAACATCTAACGACTCAAAACGGGTCTTCCTGTTACAGGTCAAGACAAACCAAAACCGTTCGGCAGAAGATCTCAATCTGTAACATCTAGACACGTAAAACCCCTCTATCTGTTACAGATTGAGACAAACGGAGCTGTCCCTCGGAATGATCTCGATCTGTAACATCTAGACATCAAAAGCGGGTCTAGACGTTACTGATCGAGACGTTTGCCTGGGTAGGTGCTCCGCTCCATCACATCCCTGTCAACAACACGACATCGAGAATCGTCACGATGGCACCGATCCCTACAAGCAGCGCGTTGAGCGGGCGCGAATTGGCGTATTTGCCCATGACGCGGCGTGAACTGGTGAGTCGTATGAGCACAAAGACCGTAATCGGCAGCTGAAGCGACAGCAGTGCCTGGCTCCAGATGAGACCTTCAAAAGGATTTGGGACGACCAGGCACGCCGTCACTGCGCCGACGAAACAGGCTGCCACCCCGATCGAGGAGTGTCGGTCGTGGATGTCGTATTCCTCGTCGAACATGCCCGCGGTGATGGTGCCCGCCGCCATGCCCGCCGTCACGCTACTCGATATGCCCGCAAACAGCAGTGCCACCGCAAAGATGGTCGAGCTTGCCGGGCCCAGAATGGGGGAGAGCGTGGCCGCTGCGACGGCGAGGTCGTCTACGACAATGCCGTGCGCAAAGAAGGTCGTTGCGGCCAGGATGACCATGGCCGAGTTGATTGCCCAGCTCACGCCCATCGAAAAGAGCGTGTCGAAGAGCTCGTAGCGCGGACGCTCTTCGATAACCTGCTCGCCTTGGCCTTCGAAGTGCATGGATTGGATGACCTCGGAGTGCAGGAAGAGGTTGTGGGGCATAACGACCGCACCCAGGACACTCACGATAATCGCGGCAGAGTCAGTGGGCATACTGGGCGTGATCCAGCTTGCGGCGGCTTGCGGCCAGTCGACCTTGACCAGTGCAAGCTCGGCCAAAAACGAGAGTCCTACCACGCCTACGAAGGCGATGACCCATCGCTCGGCGCGCTTGTAGGAGTTCGTCATGAGCATCGCCATCGATACTGCCACCACGATGACGCAGCCCGCGCGCACGGGCAGCCCAAAGATCATTTGAAGGGCAATCGCGCCGCCCAGGACTTCGGCCATGGCGGTGGCGATGGTTGCGAGATAGGCGCTGGCGAGCACCGTGCGTCCAACGAAGCGGGGGAGGTAGCGTGTCGTGGCCTCGGCAAGACAGGCACCCGTGGCGATACCCAGGTGCGCCGCGTTGTGCTGCAGCACAATGAGCATAATCGTGGACAGCGTGACGATCCACAGCAGCGCGTAGCCAAACTGCGAGCCCGCGGCCATATTGGAGGCCCAGTTGCCCGGGTCGATAAAGCCGACGGTCACGAGCAGCCCGGGGCCGATATGCCGCGCAATATCTAGGCCTCCGTGACCACCGGTGCGTCGGGAGCCAAAGTGTTGTTTGAGATGGTTGAGCATGGTGCGCTCCTGCGTGTTGTTTGTTTGACGCCGCAAAGGATACCCGTTTTAGGCTCTAGAGTTAACCAAGACTAACATAATTGTTGTATTTGAATTGGATGGTGAAAGGGGGTTGCCGAAATGTCTCGATCTGCAACAACTAGGGATGGAAATTGGGCCTAGCTGTTACAGATCGAGACAAACCAAAACCGTCCCGCAGAAAATCTCAATCTGTAACATCTAGGCGCCAAAATTGGGTCTTACTGTTACAGATTGAGATGTTTGAAGCGGTGAGCTTACAGGTCGAATTTGGGGGCCTTGTCGTCGTCCTTGAAGTCGGTGTGCGTTACGCGATTGTTTCGAAACGGGTGGGAAACACAACGGGCCGGCGATGCCCCTAGTATGCCTATTCAACTGACTGTCTAAATATCTAGGGGAGGATCGCGATGCAGGCAGATTCCGCTCAGCAGCAGGGCCTTTATCGCCCCGAATTCGACCACGATGCATGTGGCATCGGCGCGCTTGCCGATATCAACGGCGAGCGTCATCACCAGATTCTGGACGACGCACTGTCCATTCTGGTCAACTTGGAGCACCGCGGCGGCACGGGACTCGAGAAGAACACCGGCGACGGCGCTGGCATCCTGTTCCAGGTTCCGCATCACTTTTTCCGTAAAGAGGCTCAAAAGTGCGGCCAGATTCTGCCGGCAGAGGGCGACTATGGCGTGGCAATGCTGTTCTTTCCGCAGGACGACAAGGGCGTAGAGGATGCCCGCCGCGTGTTTGAGGAAGGCTGTGCCGAGGCCGGCGTGCCGCTGCTTTTTTGGCGTGAGGTGCCCGTCGACCCGCACGACCTGGGCGAGACGGCCCGCGCCTGCATGCCTACTATCCTGCAGGCCTTCCTGGGCCGTCCGGACGACACGCCCGCCGGAGATGCCTTTGAGCGTCGCCTGTACGTGTGCCGTCGCACCATCGAAAAGAAGGCCGACGCCGAGTTTGCCCTGCGCGACAAGATCTTCTACGTGTGCTCCATGAGCTCGCGCACCATCGTGTACAAGGGCATGCTGGTCGCCACGCAGATGCGCCGCTTCTTCATCGACCTCAACGACGCCGCCGTCAAAACGGCCGTGGCGCTCGTCCACTCGCGCTACTCCACCAACACCACGCCCAGCTGGGAGCGTGCGCACCCCAACCGCTTTATCATCCATAACGGCGAGATCAACACCCTCAAGGGCAACGTCAACTGGATTCGCGCCCGCGAACCCAACCTGTACAGCCCCGTGCTGCAGCACGATCTTGAGCGCGTGATGCCCATCATCAACCGCGAGGGTTCCGACTCCGCGATTCTGGACAACGTGCTCGAATTCTTGGTCATGAACGGTCGCCCGCTCACGCGTGCCGCGTCCATGTTGCTGCCCGAGCCGTGGGACCACAACGATAGCCTGAGTGAGGAGCGCCGCGCCTACGACGCTTACCAGTCCATGCTCATGGAGCCCTGGGACGGCCCGGCGGCCATCGCCTTTACCGACGGTCGCACGCTGGGCGCCGCCCTCGACCGCAACGGCTTGCGCCCCGCCCGCTACTACGTGACGCGCGATGGCCGCTTTATGCTGGCAAGCGAGGTGGGCACCATCGAGGTGAGCCCCGAGAACATCCTGACGAGCGGCTGCCTGGGACCGGGCCAGATGCTCGAGGTCGATTTTGCCCGCGGCCGCGTGATCTACAACGACGAGCTGCGTGCCCGCTATGCCAAGGAGAAGCCCTACCGCGACTGGATTGCCGAGGAGACACTGACCGTCGACGCGCTCGATGAGCCCGCCGCGCCCGCGCCCGCCGAGGATGCCGAGGTGCCCGCCGCCGTGCGCATGGCCAAGCTCGGCTATCACTGGGATGATGTTGACGAGGTCGTGCGCCCCATGGCCCAGCAGGGCAAGGCCCCGCTCGCCTCGATGGGTATCGATGCGCCGTTGGCCTGCCTGTCCAAGAAGACGCGTTCGTTCTTTGACTACTTCTATCAGCTGTTCGCTCAGGTCACGAATCCTCCGATCGATGCCCTGCGCGAGCACATGGTGACTTCGACCACGCTCTACCTGGGCAACCACGGCAACCTGCTCGAGGATTCCCGCACGGCCTGTCAGCTGGTGCGCTTGGAGCGCCCATTGCTCAACGAGGAAGAGCTCGAGCATATCTGTGCCATCGACCGTGTTGGCTTTAAGACCCGTCGTTTCCGTGCCGTCTACCGCCGCGATGCCGGCGAGGGCGCGCTGCAGGCTGCGCTCAAACAGCTTGCCGAGGACGTTGAGGCTGCGGTCCGCGACGGCGTGAACATTGTGGTGTTGAGCGATCGTGCCGCTGCGGGCGAGGTGCCCGTGCCGTCGCTGCTCGCCGTGGGCTGTGTGCACAACCACCTGATTCGCGCTGGCGTGCGTACCTTTGCCGACATCGTGGTGGAGTGCGGCGACGCCGTGTCCCCGCACGACTTTGCGGCACTGGTGGGCTACTCCGCGAGCGGCATCTATCCGTACAACGCACATGCGTGCATCCGCGATCTGGCGGCACGCGGCGACCTGGACGTGACGGTCGAGCAGGGCATCGCCAACTACAACAAGGCTGCGACCGCCGGCATCGTTTCCATCATGTCTAAGATGGGCATCTCCACGGTGCAGAGCTACCATTCGGCGCAGATCTTCGAGGCCGTGGGCTTTACGCCGGAGTTCGTCAACGCGTACTTCGCCGGCACGGTGAGCCGTGTGGGCGGTATGGGTGTCGAGGACGTTGAGTGCGAGCAAAACGAGCGCTACGACGCCGCGCTCGCTATCCTTAAGAGCCCGGCTCCCGATCAGCTGCCCACACTGGGTCTGACCAAGTGGCGCCCGCTCGGCGGCGAGGATCACCTCATCGATCCGCAGACTGTCTACTTGCTGCAGACCGCCTGCCGTGAGGACAGCTACGACACCTTTAAGGAGTACAGCGCCCGCCTGCACCGCACCGGCCGTGCCGTGCGCCTGCGCGACTTGCTCGACTTTGATGCCAGCGGCCGCACGCCGGTTTCGCTCGACGAGGTCGAGCCCGCGCTCAACATCGTCCGCCGCTTTAACACCGGCGCCATGTCGTACGGCTCCATCAGCAAGGAAGCACACGAGTGCATGGCCATCGCCATGAACCGCCTGCACGGCCGTTCCAACTCCGGCGAGGGCGGTGAGGATCCGCGTCGCGAGACCCCGCTGGCTAACGGTGATTCCAAGAACTCCGCGATCAAGCAGGTGGCAAGTGCGCGCTTTGGCGTGACGAGCCGCTACCTGTGCAGCGCCTTCGAGATTCAGATCAAGATGGCCCAGGGCGCCAAGCCCGGCGAGGGTGGCCACCTGCCCGGCAAGAAGGTCTACCCCTGGATTGCCGAGGTCCGTCAGTCCACGCCCGGCATCGGCCTGATCTCGCCTCCGCCGCACCACGACATCTACTCCATCGAGGACCTGGCAGAGCTGATCTTTGACCTTAAGAATGCCAACCCCGGCGCGCGCGTGTCGGTCAAGCTGGTCAGCGAGGCCGGCGTCGGCACCATCGCAACCGGTGTGGCCAAGGGCGCTGCCGACAAGATCTTGATCAGCGGCCACAATGGCGGCTCGGGTGCCGCGGCGCGCGATTCCATTTGGCATGCCGGCCTGCCGCTGGAGCTCGGCCTTGCCGAGGCCCAGCAGACGCTGCTGCAAAACGGCCTGCGCTCACGCGTGGTGCTCGAGGCCGACGGCAAGCTCATGGACGGCACCGATGTTGCCGTCGCCTGCCTGCTGGGCGCCGAGGAGTTTGGCTTTGCGACCATGCCGCTCATCTCGATGGGCTGCTTCATGCAGCGCGACTGCCAGCAGGATACCTGCCCCGCCGGCATCGCGACGCAAAACTGTCGCCTGCGTCGCGGCTTCCGCGGCAAGCCCGAGCATGTCGAGCACTTTATGCTCTTTGTTGCCGAGCAGCTGCGCGAGGTCATGGCGAGCCTGGGCTTCCGCACCGTCGACGAGATGGTCGGCCATCCCGAGTGCTTGCGCCAGATCGAGGTCCCGGGCAACCGCAAGGCTAACCTGCTGGATCTGTCGCCCGTGCTGGCAGGTGCGACCTGTGAGTTTGGTGCCCACATCCCGGGTGCCGACGGCCGTCACTTCCTGCCCCAGATGGCTGCGGACAGCGAGCTCGACAAGACGCTCGACTCCACGCTGTTTGTGCCCTACACGGCCGACGCTCGCGCGCAACTGCGCCCGATTCGCTTCCGCGCCGATATCGCCAACGTCAACCGCTGCGTGGGCACCATCTTGGGCAACGCGGTGACCAAGGCGCATCCCGAGGGCCTGCCCGCCGGCTCCATCACCATCGATTGCGATGGCTCGGCCGGTCAGAGCTTTGGCGCCTTCCTGCCGCGCGGCATTACGCTCAACGTGTGCGGCGACGCCAACGACTACTTTGGCAAGGGCCTTTCGGGCGGCGAGGTGTCGGTGCGCCCCAACCCGCATGCGACCTACAAGTTCGACGAAAACATCATCGTGGGCAACGTTGCGTTCTTTGGCGCTACGAGCGGCCGTGGCTTCATCAACGGCCTGGCCGGCCAGCGCTTTGGCGTACGCAACTCCGGTGCCACCGTGGTGGTCGAGGGTTGCGGCAACCACGGTTGCGAGTACATGACGGGTGGCCTGGCGCTCATCCTGGGCGAGGTCGGGCAGAACTTCGCTGCCGGCATGACGGGTGGCGTGGCTTATGTTTTTGACCAGTACGGCACGCTCGATGCCCGCGTGAACCACGAGAGCGTTGAGCTCAAGGCCCCGACTGCCGGCGAGCTGGCGCAGATTCGCGAGCTCATCCAGGAGCACGTGGACGCGACGCAGAGCCCGCGCGGCATCAAGCTGCTCTACAGCTTTGAGACGATGAGCAAGCACTTTGTGAAGGTCATTCCGACCGAGTACGAGCGTGTGCTGGCGATTGTCGCTGCGAGCGAGGCTGCCGGTAAGACGCATGCGCAGGCAGAGGAGCTGGCGTTTGACATTGTGACCGGTCGCGCGAGCGCCGCGGATGTCGCTCGCTTCGATATTGCGGGCGGTGCTGCGGGTGCTGCGTCCGTGGCTGCCAGCCCTGTTGCTTCGACCAAGAAGGAGGCGTAAGTGCCATGGATAAGCCCGGTGCTTTTCTTGATATCGATCGCGTGACCCACGAGCTGCGTCCCGTGGAGGAGCGCAGTCATGATTTTGATCCCCTGTATGTGGAGCTCGATGACGACGCACGTCGCGCCCAGGCGAGCCGCTGCATGATGTGCGGCGTGGCGTTTTGCCAGATGGGCGCGAGCTTTGGCAAGGCACGTCCGAGCGGCTGCCCGCTGCACAACTTGATTCCCGAGTGGAACGAGCTGGTGTACCGCGGCCGCTGGGTTGAGGCTGCCGAGCGCCTGTCGCTCACCTCGCCCATGCCTGAGTTCACGAGCCGCGTGTGCCCGGCACTGTGCGAGGCCGCGTGCAACCTGGGCTCGGTCGACGGCCAACCCACGACGATTCACGATAACGAGCGTGCGATCAGCGACCATGAGTGGGCCAACGGCGGCCCACGTCGCTTTGAGCCGGCAGGGGAGGACGCGCCCTCGGTCGCCGTGGTTGGTTCCGGCCCGGCTGGCCTGGTGGCAGCATGGGAGCTTGCACGTCGCGGTGCCCGCGTGACGGTGTTTGAGCGCGACGACCGCCCCGGCGGCCTACTCATGTACGGCATTCCCAACATGAAGCTCGAGAAGTCTGTGGTTGAGCGTCGTGTGGCGCTCATGCGCGAGCTGGGTATTGTGTTCGAGCTGGGCGCCGACGTGAGCGATCCCAAGGTTACCGCCAGGCTCGACGACTTTGACGCCGCCGTGGTGGCTGCCGGCGCCCGTGCTCCGCGTGGACTTTCGGCTGCGAACATTGATGCCCCGGGCGTGGTGTATGCCGTGGACTACCTGACGGCTTCGACCGTCTCGGTGCTCGATGGCGGCAAGCCCGCGGTGAACGCACGCGGCCTGGACGTCGTGGTCATTGGCGGTGGCGATACCGGCAACGACTGCGTGGGTACCGCGGTGCGTCAGGGCGCGCGCAGCGTGCGCCAGTTTGAGTTCTTGCCGGCTGCGCCCGATAAGCGCGCGGCAGGCAACCCCTGGCCGCAGTGGCCCAACGTTAAGAAGACCGATTACGGCCAGCAGGAGGCTATCGCTGCGATGGGTGGCGAGATGCGTGCCTGGGCCGTGGATACACTCGAGGTGCTGCTGGACAAGAAGGGTGCGGCTGCGGGTCTGCGCGTGGTCGATCTGGACTGGTCGGCGGGAAAGCCCGAGCGCATCGCGGGCTCCGAGCACGAGGTGCCAGCGCAGCTGGTGCTCATCGCCTGCGGTTTTACGGGTCCGGAGTACGGTGTGTTCGATGCGGTGAGCGTGCCTGTTGCCACCGCTGGTCGTCCGCTGCCGGTGATGGCTGCCGAGGGCTCGCATCTCGCGGCTCGCACGGAGGGCGTCGCCGCGGATGCCGCGCCGGTGTATGTGGCGGGTGATGCCCGCAACGGCAGCTCGCTCGTGGTGAGTGCCATGGCCGATGCCCTGGCCTGCGCAGCCGAGGTCGCCGAGGCGCTGGAGCTGTAAAGTAGTCATTTAAGAACGTCCTCAATGACTAGTCATTTTTTGTCTAGTCGTTGGGGACACTCCTTGCGGATTTGCGAGCGATTTGCTCGTTTGTCGACGTACGGGTGTTCATTTGTCGACTTCTTGGGCTGTGGTCACCTGTTGTTTCTGTGGTGGCTGCGGGCATCTGGCTCAAAAGGGCGGGTTGGCTGTCTATGTCTACCTGCGGTTTTGTTGCGGTGGACTCATTCGGTCAAGTGTCCCGTCAAGTGTTTGGTTAGCATCTGGTTTGCAGTCGAAGGCCTATTTTGCCCGCGCTTGCCTCGGTTGCCCACCCTCCTCGTAAGCTCAAATTGAGGTCCATCAGTTTGAGGAGGATGCCATGACTGACCACGCTTTTGACCGAGCAGAGCTGGCTGAAGCCGTCGGCAACGATATTGCCGACATGGCTCACTTTTGGATGCTGCGGAAGTTTCAATTTCTGGAGCCGGCGCGCGAGCAGTTCGAGATTATCGTCGATCCGTGGCTCAGCTATTGCGAGGAACCATCTCAAAACGAAATCATGGCCTACAACATGGCGTTTACCGATTGGCTGCTGTTTGAGCGCCCCTATTACCACGGCAAGACGCTGTTGGAACTGTATGTGGACGAGCCGCCGGCGTCAATTTCTCCTGCTTCGCTCGGGCGACTTAAGCAGGTGCGTGACACGCAGTATTTCTCGCGCTTTGGCATTTTGGACAAGGATCCCGCGACTGGCATGGTCGTGCTGAAGGACACGCGCACCGACCGTCGCTTTGACGTCTACGACCCACATATCGTGCAAAAGGAGCGCTGGAACGATGGTGCGATTGCGGTGCGACTCGCGTGCGTCGACGATGTCTGGCTGACGGCGGGGCAGCTCTACCTGTATGACATCGCGCGCCTGAGCGACACGACGGTCGACGGGCCGGGCTCGGTGCATCCCGAGGACCTGGAGGACGGTTTCGACACCTCGTGCATCAGCTTCTTTTTGCGCCTGGTCCGCGACATCATGGGTGCCCAGGGGCGGTATGTGAAGTCGCTCAACATCTACGAACAGGAATGGGAGTAGGGGATGGACGGTTGTCGCCTGCCTTGCCTTCTGCCTTTATGTCTCGATCTGTAACGTTTAGGGACAAAAAACCGGTCTACCTGTTACAGATCGAGACGAATACCTGGGCGCCGCTGGTTTGTCTAAATCTGTAACGTTTAGGGGCCTGGAGAACGTCTAACTGTTACAGATCAAGACGTTTATCAGCGGAGGCAACGGTGACAATGGTCCATTTGTCCGATGTGGTGGTGATGGAAGTGTCTAATACCGTTCTCAAACACAAGCATACGGCTCGCAACACGTTGGCGCGGAATAGGATGCTTGCCAGGCTCACGGAGGCGGCTGAACTAGGCGTGCTGCTTGTGACGCACGACAATGCCGAGCTCATGTGGCTGCGGCGCCATGTGGGAACCGACGATATCGCGGAGCCTGAGTCGCACCTGTTCTGTTTTCAGCATGATTGGGATGCGTTGACGCCGACGGAGCGAGCGCTGCGGACCATCAAAGGGCTTGCGGAGTTTCATCCCGATTGGGCGTTTTGGGGTTACGACGCGGCACTTTTGTGGGGTCTGGAGGTGCCAAATGATCTGCTTGGGCCGCGATTTCTTGTTAAGACAGGTTGCTCGGTGCCGCTGAGTGCAGGATGCCGGCTGTTGCGTCCGCAGGCGGCGGGTGCGCTTGAGCGCGTCGACGGCGTGCGAGTGACGCCGTTTTGGCGCACGGTGAAGGACTGTCTGCTGCGTGCGCCGTTTTCGTATGGTCTGGCGATCGCCGATTCTGCGCTGCGGGCGAAGGGCATATCGCGCGACGACCTCTGCGAACGGCTCCAGGCCGATTGCGAGGGCAGACGCGGATATCGCAGAGCTCAGGTGATTGCGTCGCATGCGGACGGGCTGTCCGAAAACGGTGGCGAGTCTCGGTTCCGGGCATTCTTTATTGCATACGGTTTTCCGGTGCCAGAGTTGCAGGTGGAGTTTCGTGACCCGCTTGATTCGAGCCAAGTGTTTCGCGTTGATTATTTCTGGAGGCTCGAGGACGGGACGTGCGTGATTGGCGAGCTCGATGGAAAGGGAAAGTATGCCTTACAGAACGACGAGGGTCGGGAGTCGGTCGACCCGTTCGTGGCAGAACGTCAGCGAGAGTCTCATCTGACGATGCTCGGACATAAGGTGCTGAGGTTTACGTTTGATGAGCTCAAGAATCCGGGGAAGCTGGCTGAAAAGATGAGACTGGCGGGCATTCCGCAGTGGGCCGATTTGGCTGAGCAGTGGAGGCGGCAGTGGTATGGGCGCTGAGGGGTGTAACTGACGCGGATGTGGTTGTTCCTGCCGAGTTTGTCTCGATCTGTAACAACAAGGGGCCGTTTGGCCTCGCAACTGTTACAGATCGAGACAGAAGGTTGGCTGCCGCTAAAATATCTCGATCTGTAACATCTAGAGGCCGAAAACCTGTCTACTTGTTACAGATTGAGACAAAGGTTGGACGCGGTGCCGAAAGATCTCGATCTGTAACATCTGGCTGCTAAAACCCGGTCTACCTGTTACAGATCTAGACATTTCCCGGATGTCGCTGGGATGGGACTGCAATGCATTCCGTTCTCCGTGTCTCATCCTTTCTCCGTTAACCGATATGTCCGCAGCAACCCTGCCGCACTGGGTGATAATGGACAAATGTTCAAGTTGCTCGTGAGGGAGGAGCTCGATATGGCGTCTGCCGATCGTTCCACGTTGTTTATCAATGCGACCGTCCTGGATGGCTCGGAGCATATGGAGCCGCAACCCGATATGGCCGTGGCCGTTGAGCGCGGTGTCATCACGTGGGTGGGGCCGAGTGCTGTGGCGCAGGCGCCTGCAGGTGCCGAGGTCATCGACCTGGCCGGCGCGTACCTCATGCCCGGCCTCATCAATATGCATGTGCACCTGTGCGGCTCGGGCAAGCCTGTCTCGGCCGGCGATGCGGGCGCGCTGATGAAGAAGCTCGATAATCCCGTGGGGCGCGCCATCGTGCGCCATATTCTTAAGGGCAGCGCCCAGCAGCAGTTGGCAAGCGGCGTGACCACGGTGCGCGGTGCGGGTGACCCGCTGTTTGCCGATATTGCCGTGCGCAACGCTATCGACGCCGGCAAGTATCAGGGTCCGCGTCTGGTGGCGCCGGGAACGGGTGTCACGGTGCCGGGCGGTCACGGTGCGGGGCTGTTCGCGCAGGTCGCCGATACCCCCGATGAGGCGGCCGAACAAGTGCGTGACTTGTATGCGCGCGGTGCCGACGTCATCAAGCTGTTCGTGACGGGCGGCGTGTTCGACGCGACCGAAGTAGGTGAGCCGGGCGTGCTGCGCATGCCGGTCGAGGTTGCCGCGGCGGCGTGCAAGGCTGCGCACGAGGTGGGCCTGCCGGTTATGGCTCATGTCGAGAGCACCGAGGGCGTGAAGGCCGCGCTTGAGGCCGGCGTCGATACGATCGAGCACGGTGCCCCGATGACTCCCGAGATCTTGGAACTGTACCGCGGCGCCGCGGGCACGCAGCTTGAGGGGCGTGCGCCCAGCGTTACCTGCACTATCAGCCCCGCGCTGCCGTTTGTGCTGCTCGATCCGGAGAAGACCCATTCGACCGACACGCAAAAGAAGAACGGCGACATTGTGTGTTCGGGCATCATCGAGAGCGCCCGTGCCGCACTGGAAGCTGGCGTTAAGGTGGGCCTGGGCACGGACTCGAGCTGCCCGTTTGTGACGCAGTACGACATGTGGCGTGAGGTTGCCTTTTTTGCCAAGTACGTGGGCGTGAGCAACGCCTTTGCGCTGCATACGGCTACGCAGATCAATGCCGAGCTGCTGGGGCTGGGCGGCGAGACCGGTACGATCGAGTGCGGCAAGGCTGCCGATATCTTGGTAACGCGCAAGAACCCGCTCGATGATCTGTGCGCACTGCGTGAGCCGACGTACGTGATGTGCCGTGGTGATCTGGTGCGCAAACTCAAGGTGAAGCGTATTCCCGAGGTGGACGCCGAGCTCGACGCGATTATGGCCATGCCTGCCGAAGCGCTGGCTGAGGAGCTCGCCCGCGACGGTGTGGCGTAGATGTGACAAAGGGGCAGCTCCGTTGCCGCATGCAAAAAGCCGAGGTCTCAACACGAGGCCTCGGCTTTTTTATCGAACAAATACTTAAGATTTGGGACAAACAAACCTGATTAATTTGTCCCGCGTGCGGGCGCTAGGAGCGGGTTTCCATCTTGGCGTGGCACTTGGGGCAGGTGACGCGGATCTTGCCTTTGCCCTTGGGGACGGAGAGCATCTGGCCGCAGTTGGGGCACTTGAGGTATGCTGTGGTCTTGCGACCCTTCCACATCTTCTTGGCCGTGCGCTTGGCACGCTCAAAGTCTTCCTTGCTGGTACCGGCCGTGCGCGAGGCGTTGGCAGCCGCGGTGCCGCTACCCAAGCTCGCTACGAACTTGCCCAGGCCGGGGACGTTAGCGGTCGCGGCGACAAAGGCCGCGTTTTCCTTGCGACGTGCATCGATATTTTTGGACAGGCCGCGCAGCACGCCAATCACGATTACGGCGATGGCAATCCAGCTGAGCCACTGGATATGGGCTATCGATCCGATCATCGCGATGACGATGCCGACAAAGCCCATAACGATGGTGAGCTCATCGGCGCCATTGCGGCCCTTCATAAAGTCATTCATGCAAATTGCCTTTCGTTCGATATGCTGCACGCCTTTATACCCGATTTAGAGCAAGGGGGACAGGTCAATCTGCACCAAGGTGGTGCAAACATACCTGTCCCCGATGCACCAAGAAGGTGCAAAGCAGTCCGTCCCCAATGCCCCAATTACTTGGAGAGCTTGTCGACGACGCGTTCGATCTCGGCGAGCTTGGCGGCCTTGAGGTCTTCGTCGCCCGATTCGATTGCCGAAGTCACGCAGCCCTCGATATGCGCCTTGAGCACGTCGGCGTTGATGCGCGCAATGAGCGCCTGCGTTGCCATGAGCTGCGTGGAAATATCGACGCAGTAGCGGTCCTCATCGACCATCCGCAAGATGCCGTCGATCTGGCCGCGTGCCGTCTTGAGCATGCGGGTCACCGATTTGTGGTCTGCCATCATGGCGGGTCCTCGTTTCTGGTCGATGGGGTCGAATGCTTCTGGTAGCTGCTACGCGGCGGTCACGGACAGGGCGTGGAACTTCTCGCCGGCGCCCTCGACGGCGGCAGCGAGCTGCTCGGCGGTCACGGTGTCGGCGCACTCAACCTGGACGGTCTGGGTCTCGTGATCGGCGTCGGCGTCGGTCACGCCGGCAACGTTGAGCAACGCCGTCTCGACGGTGGCGTCGCAGTGGCCGCACATGAGGCCGGAAGTCTTGATTGTGTATCGCATCGGTATTCCTCTCTGTTGTGTCGGCTTTCCCAGGCACCCGACCTTGGCCTTCAAGCCGTCGCTCGCGTACCAAAGTACGCGTCGCTCCTCTTTCAGGTCAATCTCGGGCACCTGGAAAACCCGTTCTAAATGGACTTAAGGGTGAACCTATTTTGCCACTTTAGGCTTAAAGGTTCGTAGGCGCAGCGCATTGCTTACGACGCACACGCTCGACAGGCTCATGGCCGCGGCGCCGAACATCGGCGAGAGCTGCCAACCGGTGAGGGGGAAGAACACGCCTGCCGCCAGCGGAATGCCGATGCCGTTGTAGAACAGCGCCCAGAACAGGTCCTGCTTGATGTTGCGGATCGTGGCGCGCGAAAGCTCGATGGCGCGCGCAACATCCATGAGGTCGCTGCGCATGAGTACCACGTCGGCGCCCTCCTTGGCGATGTCGGCGCCGGTGCCGATCGCAAGGCCCACGTCGGCGCGCGCCAGGGCGGGGGAGTCGTTGATGCCGTCGCCCACCATGGCGACCTTGCCGCCCGCATCCTGCAGTTCGCGCACGTGGCGTTCCTTGTCGGCGGGGAGGACGTCGGCGATGACCTGTTCGCTGGTGAGTCCCACGCGGCGGGCGATAGCCTCGGCCGTCACGCGGTTGTCGCCGGTGAGCATGCGCACGTCGACGCCGAGCTTGCGGAGCGCGGCGATGGCCCCGGCGCTCGTCTCTTTGACCTCGTCAGCCACGGCGATGGTGCCGACAAGCTCGCCGTTCTTGGCAAAGAACAGCGGTGTTTTGCCCTCGGCGGCAAATTGCTCGGTAAGACCCGCGGGCACGGTAACGCCCAACTCGTTCATCAGGCGTACGTTGCCGGCGGCGATGACATTCTGCCCCTCGCGCGCCGTTACGCCACGACCGGGCACGGCGGCAAAGTCCTCGACCATGCGCGCGACAATTCCGCGTGCCTCGCACTCGGCCATAATCGCCTCGGCCAGCGGGTGCTCGCTCGAGCGCTCCAACGCGGCGGCCAGCTTGAGCAGCGACTTTTCGCTCATGGCGGGCGAGCCGTCGGCGCGCACGGCAACCACAATGTCGGTCACGGCCGGCTTGCCGCGGGTGACGGTGCCGGTCTTATCGAGCACCACGGTGCCCACGTTGCGCAGATTCTCCAGCGCCTCGGCGCTCTTAAACAGAATGCCCATCTCGGCGCCCTTGCCGGTGCCCACCATAATGGCGACGGGCGTGGCCAGGCCGAGTGCGCACGGGCAGCTGATCACCAACACGGCCACGGCGGAGGTGAGCGCCTCGTTTATGCTGCCGGTCAGCGCCATCCATACCGCAAAGGTCACGGCCGAGATCACGAACACCACGGGCACAAACACGCCGGCGACCTTGTCGGCCAGGCGGGCGATGGGCGCCTTGGTGGCGTTGGCGTCCTCGACGAGCTGGATGATTTTGGCAAGCGACGTGTCGGCGCCCACGCGTGTGGCACGGAAGGTAAACGAACCGGTGCGGTTGACGGTGGCGGCGTTGACGGTGTCGCCGGCGGTCTTTTCCACGGGGATGGACTCGCCGGTGAGCGCACTCTCGTCCACGGCCGACGCGCCCTCGAGTACCACGCCGTCGACGGGGATAGACTCGCCGGGGCGCACGCGCAGGACCTGGCCGGGAAGGATACTGTCGACGTCCACCGTGGTCTCGGTGCTGTCATCGGCAACGACGGTCGCGGTCTTGGGCGCCAAGTCGATGAGCGCCTCGATGGCGCCGCCGGTCTTGGACTTGCTGCGCGTCTCGAGGTATTTGCCCACGGTGACGAGCGACAGAATCGTGCCCGCGCTCTCAAAATAGAGGTTGTCCATGCCCGTCATCATGGCCTCGTGCACCTGACCTGCGGCTAGCTGGTCGGCCATGATGAACATGGCGTAGAGCGACCAGGCAATGGAAGCGGTGGCGCCGACGGCGATGGGGGCGTCCATGGTGGGCGCGCCGTGCACGAGCGACTTGAAGCCGTTGATAAAGTACGCGTCGTTGACGTAGACGATGGGGATGAGCAAGACGAGCTCGGTGAGGGCGAGCGTCATGCTGTGGGTGTGGTCGGTGAAGACGCCGGGCAGTGGCCAACCGAGCATGTGCCCCATGCCTATGTAGAACAGCGGGATGAGGAAGACGATTGAGACGATGAGGCGGGTGCGCATGGCAGAGGCGGCGGCCTCCAACTTTTTGGTCGGCGACTCCATATGGGCGGCGCCGGACCTGGCTTGCGTACTGCCGCTTTGGGCGGCGTCGGTGCCCGTGCTGACGGGTGAGGCCGAGTAGCCAGCGCGGTCGACGGCGGTGCAGATATCGTCGGGGGAGACCTGCGCAGGGTCGTAGTCCACCAGCATAGAGCCGGCGAGCAGATTGACCGCGACGCTCTCGACGCCGTCGAGCTTGCTCACGGCGCGGTCTACGTGCGCCTGGCAGGCGGCGCACGTCATGCCACCCACATCGAATTTATCTTGAGCCATGGCTTCTCCTTTCTGTAGTTTAGTGTTGGAATTGTTAACCAACCGATACTATACACCCATACCCCCTGGGGGTGTCTAGTAATAGTTGGAATGTATGACTTTTCATTACAGATGAGGGCGGCTGCTCAATCGTTGGCAGTCCCTGCCAAACATCTCAATCTGTAACATCTAGCAGGGAAAATGACCTCTAATTGTTATAGATCGAGATTTTGTTTTGCGAGGTTTGAGTTTGTCTCGATCTATAACAGCTGGACCGGTTTTTGCTGAGTATCTGTTACAGATTGAGACAATTGGCCCAGGTCCGCCGCGTCCGCCTCGTCATCTGTGGTTTACGTGGGGGCATGCGAAGCACGGGTATACTAACCCGCGGCGAATCTGCTCCATCGCTTAGTGCTGCTGCGTCTGGACGGCGCGTGATAGGGCTGCCAAAGCGATCGCCAGCGTGCTGAGCAACGTCCTCTCTGTGCGCACCCGTTTTTGTATGTATTAGCGCACTACCAAGCACGCCCGCGCGGCCGCATGCCGTGCCCATTGCGCGTGCAGATAAGGAACAACAACATATGCGTAATTCTGTATCCGACGTCACCGACGCCGAGATTCTGGACGAGACCCGCGAGGCCATGACCCAGGCTGCCTTCGATGCTGCCGATGAGGCCAATGCCGCCCAAGCCGTCGAGTCCGCTACCGAGAGCCTGCCCGCCTTTGACGAGCTGGGGCTTTCGGACGAGATGCTCCGTGCTATCGAGAATCTGGGCTACACGGCGCCCACGCCCGTTCAGGCCGGCTCCATCCCCGTGGTGCTCGAGGGCCGCGACCTGCTTGCCGCCGCTCAGACCGGCACCGGCAAGACGGCTGCCTTTTTGCTGCCGACCATGAACAACCTGGAGCACATTGCTCCGCCCAAGCCCGTGCGTGAGCGCGGCGGCCGCAACCGCCGTCGCGGTGCCAAGAAGCCCGAGGGCAACGGCCGCGGCCCCGTGATGCTCGTCATTACCCCCACGCGCGAGCTCGCACAGCAGATCGACGAGGTCGCCAGCAAGATTGCCGACGTCACCGGCCATGTTGCCGTGACCGTCGTGGGCGGCGTGAGCTACAAGCCGCAGACCGCGGCGCTCAAGTACGGCTGCGACATCCTGGTCGCCACGCCGGGCCGTCTGGTCGACCTGATCGAGCAGGGCGCTTGCCACCTGGACGAGGTCAAGGTGCTGGTACTCGACGAGGCCGACCGCATGCTCGACATGGGCTTTTTGCCTGCCGTCCGTCGAATTGTGCGCGAGACGCCGGCCGAGCGCCAGACGCTGCTGTTCTCGGCGACGCTCGACGAGGAGGCCGTGGGCGAGATCACCGACCTGGTGAGCGACCCGGCCCGCGTGGAGATCGCGCCGGCCACGTCGACCGCCGACACCGTCGATCAGTTTGTGTTCCCGGTGTCCATCGAGGCAAAGAACAACCTGCTGCCTGAGTTCCTCAAAAAGGAGGGCCCGGAGCGCACCATCGTCTTTATGCGCACCAAGCACCGCGCCGACAGCTGCTGCCGTCGCCTTGAGCGCAAGGGTATCAAGGCCGCCGCGATTCACGGCAACCGCAGCCAGGCCCAGCGCGAGCGCGCGCTTTCTGCCTTCCGCGACGGCACCGTCGACGTGCTGGTGGCAACCGATGTTCTCGCCCGCGGCATCGACATTAGCGACGTACGCTACGTCGTGAACTTCGACGTGCCGGCCGAGCCGACCGACTATATCCACCGCATTGGCCGTACGGGCCGCGCCGGCGAGCTGGGCTGGGCCATTACGTTTGTGACCGAGCAGGACGTCGACGAGTTCTACGAGATTGAGAAGCTCATGGACAAGACGGCCGATATTTACGAAGCGGGCGACCTGCACGTGGGTCCCAACCCGCCCGCCGTTGACCCCGAGCGCGATCCTGCCGCCTTTAAGGTGAAGAAGAAGACCAAGCGCGGCAAGTCCAAGAGCAAGAAGAAACTCGAGCAAGCGCGTCGCGACGGCAAGCGCAACGGCGACGATTACGGCGACGTGGCTGGTCGTTCCAACCGCGGTCGCGACGAGCGCCGCGGCGACGGCGAGCGTCCGAGCCGTCCCAAGCGCGGCGGCAAGACCCGCGTGCGCGAGGGCGTTCAGGCTCGCGTGGACGAGGCTGTGGAGAGCGTGGCCCGCGAGGTGGCTGCCGAGGAGCGCGGCGGTGCTGCCGCCGTCGAGCAGGCCCCGCGCGGTAACCGTGCCGAGCGTCGTGCCAAGCAGTTCCAGGGCGAGGCGCATCGCCGTCGCCGCGAGGACGAGGACCGCGGTGGCCGTCGTCGTGTCGAGCGCGAGGACGAGGGCCGTGGCTCGCGTGGCGGCAAGCGCGGCTCGGGCGACCGTCGTCGTTCCGGTCGCGATGACGAGCGCGGTGGCCGTGATAAGCGTCGCGGCGGCGAGGGTCGCGGTGAGCGAGGTGCCCGTGGCGGTGAGTCCCGTGGCGGCAAGTGCTTTGAAGAGCGCGGTAGCCGCGGCGGCGAGCGTCGCGAGGGTGCTCGCGGCAATGGCGGCCGCAGCGGCGCTGGCCGTTCTAACGAGTCGCGCGATCGTCGTGATCCGCGTGCCAGCCGCGATCGTCGCGATGACTGGCGCAACTACGACGACACCCGCGATGAGCGTCGTGGCGGCTATCGTGGCGGGCGTGGCGGCAACCAGGCCGGCTCCCGCGGCGGCCGTGCCGGCGGTCGCGATAATCGTGGCAGCTATGGCAACAGCCGTGGCGGCAAGCGCGGTAGCAGCTCCCGTCGCCCCGGCGACGGCGGCGGCAAGCGCAAATAACATACGCATCGCCCGCTAGAGCGAGGTGAACCAAGGGCCCCGAGCAACTACGTTCGGGGCCCTTTTGTTTGCCGTATCCGATCGCTAGTTCAAATGTGATTTCCTCGGGAATGCATCTAGAGGATGCCGTGGGCTTGTTTCCTGCCATGCAGCAATGGGTCCTATGGGGTGCGCCGTGCATTTTTTGGAGTATTCTGCAGTTCGAGTTGTCTGCATATGATTCGACGTCGCCAACGGTGGCCTTCGGATATCCCTAGCGAGCGTTCCGAGTCAGATTTCGCCGTTTTCCGGAGCAGGGGGCGCGTCATTCTCGCCATGTCGGGACTTAGAATGATACGGCGCCCTACAGTTTTGCCCACCCGCGGCGGTGCTGGCGCGGTCACGTTGCAGAATACTCCGTTTTTTGTACGGGCCAGGATGGGGTACCTTGGGAGAACACGGCGGTATCCCGTAAATATATACAATCTGTACCGTAATTTATACAAAACGAAGAGGCAGACAGCGTAGGGTGGGTGCATTGGGGTGCCTGGCGCACCAAAACGGGGAGCTCCCCCTCATGCGCCGTATACTCTGTCTGAATGTGAAAACAGCTTGACGCGTTGCCGGGCGTAGGGAGAGGGTGCCTCGATGAGCGTATTCGAAATTGTGTTTAGTCCGACGGGTGGAACGGAGAAGGTGTCTTGCCTTGTGGCTGGAGCGCTGGACAAGAATACCGTTACCGTCGATCTGACCGATAGCGGGTTGGATTTCCACGAGGTCTCGATGACGAAGGACGACGTGGCTGTTATCTCCGTGCCGGCGTATGCCGGCAGAGTCCCTGCCATGGTGGTCGACCGACTGAACATGGTTCACGGCAACGGAGCGCGGGCCGTTCTGGTGTGCGTCTACGGAAACCGCGCGTTTGAGGACACGCTCGTAGAGCTGGAGGACGTTGCGAAGCATGCGGGATTCCGGGTAATCGCGGCAGTTGCAGCCATTGCAGAACATTCCATTGCGCGACAGTTTGCTGCTGGGCGACCGGATGCGCAGGATGCGGCGCAGCTCGCAGAGTTTGCGCAACAAATTCAGCAAAAGCTGTTGGCTGAGGATGCGTCCGAGCCCTCTATCCCCGGCAATCGTCCTTATAAACAAGCTGGAGGTCGCCGTATGGCACCCGAGGCAACAGAGGAATGCGTCTCCTGCGGTGCATGCGCCGCGGCGTGTCCCGTTTGTGCTATCGACAAGGGCGACCCCAAGCGAGCAGCTGACGAGGCGTGCATCTCCTGCATGCGCTGCATCGCCGTATGCCCGCGAGGCGCTCGCGAGCTTGATCCCAACGAGCTATCCGCTGTTTCCCAGATGCTGAGCAAGGTTTGCGTCGTGCGGAAGGAATGCGAGCTCTTCATCTAACGCATGCGAAATTGCTGCAAGGAGTGTCCCTGGGTGCCGGCGGGAAAGGAACGTCCCTAAGTGCCGCCTAAATACCGTTTATCGAAGAAAAAATACCGCTCACCGGTCATAATGATTGTTCTGGCTTTGGGCTTGTCTACAATAACTCCCGTAAAAAGAAATGCGGAAGGTTACCGAGTCCCTCGGACGTGGGCCTAACCAAAGTCTTTGAACGGGTGTGTCTCTATGGATGCATTCGCTTGATTTTGGTTGGGCTATATTTATGAAGGGACATGCCACCATGGGTTTCTTTTCTCGCCTGATGGGCGGTTCGGATGAGCAGAAGACTGCAGCTTCCGAGTTCGAAATCCTCGCTCCCGTTTCCGGCGAGCTTGTTCATCTAGAAAATACCAATGACCCCGCTTTTAGCAGCCGTGCCGTGGGCGATGGCGTTGCCGTGGTTCCCCAAGAGGGAACGGTGTGCGCTCCTGTTTCCGGCACCGTCGCGGCGCTGTTTCCGACTGAGCACGCGCTGGGCATCATGTCCGACGACAGCTCTGCTCAGGTGATGCTGCATATCGGAATCGACACTGTTAAACTTGAGGGCAAGGGCTTCCATGCGCTTGTTGCTCAGGGTGACCATGTCGATGCGGGCCAGCCCCTCGTCGAGGTCGATTTCGACGCGGTTCGCGCCGCTGGCTTCGACCCCACGGTCTTCGTTATCGTGTGCGAGCGCTCGGAGAACTCGACTCTTCGTGAGCATGCTTCCGGCCCTGTTGCTGCTAAAGAGCCTGTCGTCTGGCTTTCCGAGTAAATTCTTGTGGTGGGTACCGTGGTTATCAAGCGAGTTTTCAACAATAACGTCGCAATGGTCACTTCGGACGATGGCTCCGAGCTCATCGTCATCGGCCGAGGCCTCTGCTTTGGCCGCCATGCCGGCGACGCTATCGATGAGGCATCGGTCGAAAAGACCTATGCGCTGCAGGAGGGCACTTCTCAGGATTCGCGCACGATTGACCGCTTGGCACATCTTTTGGAGTCCATTCCCACCGTCAACCTCGTGATTTCCGAGGACATTGTTCAGATGCTCCGTCGAGAGCTCAATGTTGATATCAACGACAAGATTCTCATTGCTCTCGCAGACCATATCAGTCTTGCTTTGGAGCGCGAGCGTAAGGGCGTCCCCTGCGAGAATCCGTTGCTGCTCGAGATCCAGCAGTTCTATCGCAAGGAGTATGCGCTTGCGGGCCGTGCGCTGCAGATTATCAAGGAGTATATGGGCATCCAGATGAGCGAAGAAGAGCAGGGTTTTATTACGCTGCATATCGTCAACGCCACCATGCCGCAGCGCTCTGACCGTCTGATTGTTTCGGTCCAGCTTGTTCGCGACGTGCTTGCGATTGTTTCCGAGCGCTATGCCACGACCCTTGACGTCACCTCGTTGCCGTACGAGCGTTTCGTTCGCCATCTGCAGTTTTTTGCGCAGCGAGCGCTCGATCCTGCGGCCGGGCAAATCAATGGCGACGCGCTGTTCCGTATCGATGAAACGGCGTATCCGTGCGCATTCTCGTGCGCGGAGTCAATTGCCGACCACTTAGCGTCTACCTATAACGTTGTCGTTACCGATGCCGAGAAGAGTTATCTCGCATATCACATTGTTAACCTGCTTGGAGAACCTGGTCTCTAGGCATAACGTGCCCACACATCGATTGATATAAGGCAAGGCTCACGGTCTTGTCCAGGGCACACCTATCTTAATTTGCGGAAAAGGAAGGGGAGTACCGCTATGACCGCAAAAAAGAAGTTCAATTTCAAAGCGCCGTTGGAGGTGTTCGCGAAGTCAATCGTTCAGCCGATGATGTATCTCTCGGTTGCCGGCATCCTGCTCATCGTGGGCATCATTCTGACCAACAAGACCATCTGCGCCGTGGTCCCCGTGCTGGGCTCCGGCCCGTTCCAGCTTGTGGGCGCCGTTGTCTATCAGTCGCTGATGTTTATCATCAACAACCTCTCGATTTTGTTCTGCGTGGGCATCGCCGGCGCCATGGCAAAGAAGAACAAGGGCCATGCTTCGCTGATCGCCCTGATGTCGTTCTTCCTGTTCCTGCAGGCTAATAACATCGTGCTCAACGCCACCGGTTCTCTTGCCGAAGCGAGCGGCATGCTCGGCCTTACCGGAACCGGCCAGGCCACCGTTATGGGCATTCAGGTCCTCGATACCGGCGTGTTTGGCGGCATCATTCTTGGTTGCATCACCGGTGCCGTGTTCAACAAGTACTCGAACAAGCAGTTCCCCATTGCCCTTTCGATGTTCTCGGGCGTTCGCTTCCCGTTCCTGATCATGATCATCATTTCCTGGATCATGGGCGCTGGCTTCTGCATCGTTTGGCCTCCGGTTCAGGGTGCCATCTCCTCCGTTGCCGGCATCATTAAGGAGTCGGGCAACATCGGTCTGTTTATCTACGGCATGCTCAACAAACTGCTCGTTCCCACCGGCCTGCACCACCTCATCTACACCCCGTTCCAGTTCTCCGATGTGGGCGGCACCCTTACGCTGGGTGATCAGGTTATCGCCGGCGCCTATCCCATCCGTGTTGCCGAGATGGCGATGACGGGCCAGCCCTTCTCCGATAGCACCTACTTCAACAGCTACACCTTCAACAACCTGTGGCCCTACATCGGTATCGGTCTCGCCTTTATCTTCACCGCTTACAAGGGGAACAAGGATAAGACCAAGGCCGTTATCATCCCGCTGATCATCACCGCCGTGCTTTCCTGCGTGACCGAGCCCATGGACTTCCTCTTTGTCTTTGCCGCTCCCGTGCTCTTTGTCGTCCACTCGATTCTTTCCGGCGTCTTCCTGGTTCTTCTTAAGGTTCTCTCCGTGCCCGCTTCGACTGCAGGCGGCATCATCAACATCGTGGTTTCCAACCTGGTCCTCGGTGTCGACAAGACCAACTGGCCGGTTATGCTGGTGCTTGGAGTCGTCAACGCCGCTCTGTACTTCTTCCTCTTCACCTTCCTTATCAAGAAGCTCAACCTCCACACGCCTGGTCGCGAGGAAGAGTCCGAGCTTGCTGAGTCCGTTGCCGAGGGCGAGGCCGCCGCGTCTGTCGCGGTGAAGCAGGGCGCTGTTGCCGCGGCCCCCGCAGAGGGCGTCGATGCAGGTATTGCCGACCTGGTCGCAGGTCTTGGTGGCAAGGACAACATCGAGGAGCTCGAGAACTGCTTTACGCGTCTCCGCGTGAACGTTAAGAACCCGGACCTCATCAATGAGGACCTTATCAACCACGTGCCCAACAGCGGCATCAACCGCAACGGCAATAATATCCAGATCATCTTTGGCATGAAGGTCGCCGAGATGCGCGACAAGGTCGAAAACGCAATTGAGAAGGAGCAGTAAACAATGATCATTACTCTGTGTGGTGGCGGATCCACCTTTACCCCCGGCATCGTCAAGTCCATCGCTCTGCGCAAGGACGAGCTCGACGTTGACGAGATTCGTCTGTACGACATCAACGAGGAACGCCAGCGCAAGATCGGCGTGCTCGTGGACTGGATTTTGCACGAGGACCTCGGCCTGGACATCAAGCTCACGGTGACCACCGACAAGGAGACTGCCTTTACGGACGCGAGCTTCGTGTTTGCCCAGATGCGCGTGGGCGGCTATGCCATGCGCGAGCAGGACGAGAAGATTCCGCTGCGTCACGGCTGCGTGGGCCAGGAGACCTGCGGTTGCGGCGGCCTTGCCTACGGCATGCGCACCATCTTCCCCATGGTCGAGCTGATTGACGACGTTGAGAAGTATGCCAAGAAGGACTACTGGATTCTCAACTACTCCAACCCCGCTGCCATCGTGTCTGAGGGCTGCCGCGTCCTGCGCCCCAACGCTCGCATCATCAACATCTGCGACATGCCGATCGCGATTATCGACGTGGTTTGCGCCGCGCTCGATATCGACAAGAAGGATGTCGAGTACGATTACTTTGGTCTCAACCACTTTGGTTGGTTCACCTCGATCCGCCACAAGGGCGAGGAGGTGCTCCCGCAGCTGCGCGAGTACATCAAGGAGCATGAGATCCTGCTGCCCGATTCGTACCTCAAGGGCATGAGCTCGCTGATGTCCAAGAAGCCCGAGGAGGCCACCGACGAGCACCCCGAGCAGAACCGCCACACCAAGGGCAGCTGGTACTACGTCTGGAAGGGCGAGTACGAGATCATGGAGTGCTTCCCGGAGTACCTGCCCAACACGTACCTGAACTACTACCTGCAGCAGAAGGAGTTCGTCGAGCATTCCAACCCCGAGCGCACCCGTGCTAACGAGGTTGAGGAGACGCGTGAGAAGAACCTCTTTGATGGTATCGATCACTACGAGAAGACGGGCGAGATCGACGAGAGCACGTTCTATGCGGGCAGCCACGGCGACTGGATTGCCGACCTGGCTATCGCTCTGAAGAACGACACCAAGCAGCGCTTCCTGGTCATTTGCGAGAACAAGGGCGCTATCCCCAACATGCCCTACGACGCTATGGTCGAGCTGCCTGCCTACATTGGCAAGAACGGCCCCGAGGTCATCAGCCGCGACAACATTCCTCTGTTCCAGCAAGGTCTTATGATGCAGCAGCTGAACTCCGAGAAGCTCGTGGTCGAGGCTACGATCGAGGGTTCGTACGAGAAGGCGCTCAAGGCCTTCACACTCAACAAGACCGTGCCGTCGATGAAGGTTGCCAAGGAAGTTCTCGACGACATGATCGAGGCCAACAAGGGTTACTGGCCCGAGCTTAAGTAAAAGCAACAGGGTCGCTGACCGCATACCTAGAGCAATGCCCCGTCCACGTGATTGCGTGGACGGGGCATTGTCATTGGTAACGCGTTTTATCAAATATGGCATTTATCTGCGGAAATGTTCGTTTTCACCGCTAAGGACGACGTTTCATACCGCCTGCCGAACCGTGTCGCTGCCAAACAATTTTATAGGTCAGTGTTGTGCGTGTAGCAACTTCGCTCGGTCTCGCCTCCGGGCTGCCATGTGAGAGGGGATCTTATGGCTCGACTGCACGTAATGGAACGCAGCCACGCTCAGGCCGTCATGGACGACCTGCACGATGCGCTCGGACGCCGTCTGGCGGTGAGTTCGCTCGCCCCGTGTCCCGTTGAGTTTACGGCAGCGCTCGTTAACCTGTGCTCCACCCAGAGCTGCGGCAAGTGCACACCCTGCCGTGTGGGCCTGAGCGCGCTGAGCGACCTGCTCGCCGATGTGCTCGAAGGGCGCGCCGATGAGTCCACGCTCAACCTGATTGAGCGCACGGCCCGCACCATCTACCTTTCGAGCGACTGCGCCATCGGCTACGAAGCCGGCGCCATGGCACTCACGGCCATTCGCGGCTTCCGTGACGATTTTGAGCATCACATCCGCGAGCACTCCTGCGGCTTTGACCGCGAGGCCCGCGTCCCGTGTGTCTCGGGCTGCCCGGCGCACGTCGACATTCCCGGTTACATTTCGCTGGTCGAGGCCGGCCGCTATGCTGATGCCGTCAAGGTCATCCGCAAGAACAATCCGCTGCCGCTCGTCTGCGGCTTGGTGTGCGAGCATCCCTGCGAGATGCACTGCCGCCGTGGTATGGTCGACGACCCCATGAATATCCTCGCCCTCAAGCGTTTTGCCGTCGAGCACAGTGACCTCAACGATCACAAGCCGCATGTGGTGGACAACACCGGTAAGCGCGTCGCCGTGATCGGCGGCGGCCCGGCCGGCCTTTCCTGCGCCTATTATTTGGCCGTGATGGGCCACAAGGTGACGATTTTTGAGCAGCGTCACCACCTGGGCGGCATGCTGCGCTACGGCATTCCCAGCTACCGTCTGCCGCGCGAGCGCCTACAGGCCGAGATCGACTGGATCCTGAGCTCCGGCATCGACGTGGAGCTCGACCACTCCGTCAACGGCGAGGAGCTTGCCCGTCTGCGCGACGAGTTCGATGCCGTCTACCTGGCCATCGGTGCCCACAGCGATAAGAAGCTCGGCCTTCCGGGCGAAGAGGCGCTCGGCGTGGAGTCGGCCGTCAAGATGCTGCGTGCCATCGGCGACGACGAGCTGCCCAACCTGGGCGGCCGGCGTGTGTGCGTCATCGGCGGCGGCAACGTTGCCATGGACGTGGCTCGCTCTGCCGTGCGCTGCGGTGCCGAAAAGGTAAGCATCGTCTACCGCCGTCGCATCTGCGACATGACGGCCCAGGACGCCGAGATCGCCGGCGCCCAGGCCGAGGGCTGCGAGGTGCTGGAGCTGACGGCCCCGCTCGCCATCGAGACCGGCGAGGACGGTCGCGTGTGCGGCCTGCGCGTGCAACCGCAGATTATCGGCGAGCCCCGCCGTGGTCGCCCGGCCCCGCGTGCCGCCGCTACGCCCGAGCGTGTCATCCCCTGCGAGCGCGTGTTTGTGGCCATTGGCCAGGACATCGATTCCAAGCCGTTTGAGGAGATGGGCATTGCCTGCAAGTGGGGCTGCGTCGTCACCGACTCGGACGGCGCCGTGCCCAACTTCGACGGCCTCTTTAGCGGCGGCGACTGCCAGACCGGCCCCGCCACCGTCATCCGCGCCATCAACGCTGGCCGTGTGGCCTCGGCAAACATTGACCGCTACCTGGGCTTTGATCACAAGATCAAGCTCGAGGTCGAGCTGCCGACCGTCCAGTTTAAGGGCAAGCACGAGTGCGGTCGCTGCGAGCTGGGCGAGCGCGAGGCCGGCGAGCGTATTCACGATTGGAATCTGGTCGAGCAAGGTCTCACCGAGCAGGAGGCGCGCCAGGAGGCGAGCCGCTGCCTGCGTTGCGATCACTTTGGCTTTGGCGCGTTCCGCGGAGGGAGGAACCTGGAATGGTAGAGCCCAACAACACCACCGTCAGCGACAACACCGAAAACGGAGCGCATAACATGGTCAAGCTCACTATCGATAATTGCGAGGTCGTGGTTCCCGAGCACACCACGATCCTGGATGCGGCCAGGTCCGTCAGCATCCAGATTCCCACCCTGTGCTACCTGCGCGATCTAAACGAGATCGGCGGCTGCCGCGTATGCGTGGTCGAGGTTGAGGGCTGCGACCAGCTGGTTGCCGCCTGCAACAACTACGTGCTCGACGGCATGGTGGTCCACACCAACAGCCCCAAGGCCCGCGAGGCGCGTCGCACCAACGTGCAGCTGCTGCTGTCCCAGCACGATTCGCAGTGCACGAGCTGCGTGCGCAGCGGCAACTGCAACTTTCAGACCATCGCCAACGATCTGGGCATTTTCTATCTGCCGTATCAAAGGCATTTGGCGGGCGAGGGCTGGGATTTCGATTTTCCCATCATCCGCGAAAACGACAAGTGCATTAAATGCATGCGCTGCATCAAGGTGTGCGAGAGCGTGCAGGGCCTAGGGATTTGGGACCTGACCAACCGCGCCACGCATACCGCCGTGGGTACCCGCGGGCGCGCACCGATCGGCAAGACCGATTGCGTCGCGTGCGGCCAGTGCATTACACATTGTCCGACGGGCGCCCTGCGCGAGCGCGACGATACCGAGACCGTGTTTGACGCGCTCGCTAATCCCGACAAGATCGTGCTGGTGCAGATCGCGCCGGCCGTGCGCAGCGCCTGGGGCGAGGAACTCGGCATATCTCGCGAGGAGGCCACCGTTGAGCGCCTGGCCTGCGCGCTGCGCCGCGTGGGCTTTGAGTACGTGTTCGACACCGATTTCTCGGCCGACCTCACCATTATGGAGGAGGGATCCGAACTGATCGAGCGCCTGGGCGCCGCCGCCAAGGGCGAGGGCGACAGCCGCGGCTGGCCCATGTTTACGAGCTGCTGCCCGGGCTGGGTGCGCTTTGTGAAGGCGCGCTATCCGGAGTTTGTCGACAGCCTGTCCACGTCCAAGTCGCCGCAGCAGATGTTCGGCGCTATTGCCAAGACCTACTACGCCAAGGTGCTGGGCGTGGAGTCCGAGCGCCTGTTCGTGGTGTCCGTTATGCCGTGCACGGCCAAGAAGGCCGAGTGCGCGCTGCCGAGCATGGTGGGCGAGGACGGCACGCCCGATGTGGACGTTGCGCTGACGGTGCGCGAGATGGTGCGCATGATCCGTGCGAGCCACGTGAGCGTTGACACGCTGGTCGAGGAGCCGCTCGATACGCCGCTGGGCTTTGGCACGGGCGCGGGCGTGATCTTTGGCGCCACGGGCGGCGTGATGGAGGCAGCCGTGCGCTCGGCATATTACCTGGTGACGGGCAAGAACCCCGATGCGGACTTCTTTACCGATGTGCGCGGCCTGGACGGCTGGAAAGAAGCCGTCGCCGATATCGATGGCACCAAGGTGCGCGTCGCCGTGGCGCACGGGCTGGGTAACGCCGCCCGCCTGCTCGACGCGATTCGCGACGGCCGTGCGAGCTATGACTTCGTCGAGGTCATGGCGTGCCCGGACGGCTGCGTCGGTGGCGGCGGTCAGCCCATCCACGACGGCTGCGAGCTGGCGGCCGAGCGCGGCCAGGTGCTGTGGGGCCTGGATGCCGCTGCGGACATTCGCTTCTCGCACGAGAACCCCGATGTTCAGGCGTGCTACCGCGAGTTTTTGGGCGCGCCGCTCTCGCCGCTGGCCGAGGAGTTGCTGCATACCGACCATCACGCCTGGTCGATGCCTAACGAGGGGAAGTGCTAACGATGCGCGCGTTTGATGTTGAGATGACGCGCCGGGGGTTTGCCTCGGCGCTCGCCGTGGGCGCGTTGTCGCTTGCGCTCGCGGGCTGTGGCGGCGGGGCTGTCGGTGCCGGGTCCGCCGCGGGCTCGGCTGCCACGGACGGCGCCGGTGCTGCTGCGGAGCCGGTTGAGGTGCACGTCGCCTCGCTCAAGGGCCCGACGTCGATCGGTCTGGTGAGGTTTATGGACCAGGCGGCGAGCGGCGAGACGGATAACGAGTTCGACTTTGCGATCAGCGCCGCAGCCGACGAGATCGTGCCCAAGGTCATTCAGGGCGATGTCGATATCGCCCTAGTGCCCGCCAACGTGGCGAGCGTGCTCTACAACAAGACCGAAGGCGCGGTGCAGGTCATCGACATCAACACGCTGGGCGTGCTGAGCGTTGTGACGGGCGATGCGAGTGTGGCCTCGTTTGGCGATCTGGCGGGCCATACCGTCTATATGACGGGCAAGGGCACCACGCCGGAGTACGTCATGAACTACCTGCTGGAGCGCGCGGGCCTGACCGGCCAGGTGACGCTCGAGTTTAAGAGCGAGCCCACCGAGGTGCTGTCGGCCCTGCTTGCCGATCCGTCTGCTGTGGGCGTGCTGCCCGAGCCGTTCAAGACCGCCGCCATCGCCAAGAGCGAAGGCAAGCTGTCGGCTCCGGTAAGTCTGACCGATGTGTGGGATGAGCTGGCAGGTGACACGGGCTCGCGCCTGCTGACGGGCGTGACCGTGGTGCGCCGTTCCTTTGCCGAGGAGCATCCCGACGCCGTGGCGGAATTCTTGCGCTGCCATGAGGCGAGCGTGAAAGCCGTCAATGCGGCGCCGGCAGATTGGGCTCAGGCCGTGGTCGATGCGGGCATCGTGGATAACGCCACGATTGCCGAAAAGGCGATTCCCGGGTGCATGCTCGTGTGCCAGACGGGGAAGGATATGAAGGCGGCGCTCGGTGGGTACCTGCAGGTGCTGGCCGATGCGGACGCGAGCGCCGTGGGCGGCAAGCTCCCGGCTGACGATTTCTACTACATGGAGTAGCCCGTGCGTGCGTTTGCTCGACAAATGACAGAGCGTATGAAGGCGGTGGCGGCAGCAGGTGCCGTCGCCGCCTTTTGGCTTGCCGTGTGGGTGCTGGTGGCGGCGTTGGTAGCGCAGCCGCTGATCTTGCCGGGGCCGGGTGCTGTTGCCTTGGCGCTGCTGCGCCTGGTGTGCGATGGCGGTACCTGGGCGATTTTGGCGGGCTCGGGCGCGCGAATATTGGGCGGGCTGGCGCTTGCCGCGGTGTGCGGCGGCGTGCTGGCGGGAGTCTCGGTGCGGTCGCGTGCGTTTGCGCACCTGGTGGCTCCGGCACTGTCGTTTGTAAAGGCGACGCCGGTTGCCTGCGTGGTGGTCCTGCTGCTCATTTGGTTGGGGTCGGCACGTGTGAGCATCGCGGCGGTCTTTTTGATGGCGCTGCCGGGCGTGTATTTTTCGCTGGCCGAGGGCTTGGCACAGGTGAATAAACCGCTGGAGCAGATGTTCCGTCTGCATGGCGTGCGCGGCTGGCGACTGTTTTGCGCCCATACCTGGCGCGAAGTCCTGCCGTTTGTGCTTTCGTGTGCGCGTGCCGTGATTGGCATGAGCTGGAAGGCCGGCGTGGCAGCCGAGCTGATCGGCATGGCGGTGGGCACCGTGGGTGAGCGCATCTATCAGGCGAAGCTTTTGATTGAGACGGCCGACCTGCTGGCTTGGACCGTGCTGGTCGTTGCCGCCTCGTGGGCGTGTGAGCGCGTGCTGGTGTGGCTGCTGCGGGTTTCGGGGCCCGTGGCGTGGGGTGCGGCCGTGCGGGCGCATGGGCGCGGCGCTCGCGGGCGTGCGGGGG
>UQTW01000028.1 GCA_900544115.1 uncultured Collinsella sp.
AAGACGGAAAGCACATTAAGTGCTTTCCTTTGCGTGCGGAACTCGCGACAAACTTAACCGCCCCGCCCGGCAGGCGAGCTGCGGGAACATGCTTCCGTCCAAGAAATATCGTGCAAAAGGAATTCTGGCTGAATTATTGTTCGCGTGGGTGATTCAGTCGATGAGGGCTATTTATGCCCTGTCGGGGACTAAGGAGTGTCCCGAGGTGCCGGCAGGAAAGGAACGTCCCTGAGTGCCGGGTGGTATGAAAAAAGGCGAGGACCCGTAGGGAGTCCTCGCCTTTGTTACAGGGGGCGATGTTATTCGCGTACTGCGGAATTAGACCAGGCGGGCGTTGATCGTCTTGGCGATCTCGGCGGCGTCGGTGGAACCCTTGACGGTGGCACGGAAGTCCTCGTCCATGAGCGCCTCGGCGACCTTGGACAGGATTTTGAGGTGCGTAGTGCCGGCCTGGGCACCGGGGATGAGCAGGGCGATAGCCACGTTGACGGGAGCGCCGTCCATGGTGTCCCAACCGGTCACGCCGGACTCGTCCTTGACGACGATGACGGCAGCCTCGGTAATGGCGTCGGACTTGGCATGCGGGATGGCGAAGCCCTCCATCATGCCCGTGGTGCCCTCGGCCTCGCGGGCCAGGAAGGCGTTCATGACGGCGTCGGCGTCGCTGGCGATACCGGCCTTGACGGCCTGGTTGGAAACGAAGCTCAGAGCCTCGTCACGAGAAGCGAAGTCCTCGGCGACAAAGACATTCTCGACCTTCACGAAGTCGGCAGCCTCGGCCTTGGGGGCCTCGACGGCAGCGGCCTTGGGAGCCTCAACCGGCTTGGCTGCAGGAGCGGCCTTCTGGTTCTTCTCGAAGTCGTACTTCTTGAAGGCCACGAACAGGATGCCACCGACCACAGCGCCGATGAGGATCGCGAGGACCCACAGCGGACCGTTCTCGACAACGGGCAGGACCAGGAAGCCACCGTGAGGCGCCGGGTCGTGAACGTTGAACATAATGGTCAGGATCGAAGCGATAGAGGAACCGAGCATCATGATGGGCATGACGGGCCAGATGTTCTTGGTCATGAACGGAATGGCGCCCTCGGTGATGTGGGTGCAACCAAGGATGAGGTTGACGATACCGGCGTCGTGATCCTCCTGGCTGAAGTACTTCTTGCCGACAACGACGGCGAAGGTGGTGATCAGCGGCGGAACGATGCAAGCGGCGGAGACGGCAGCCATGAAGTTGGTGCCGAAGTTGTAGGTATCGGTGCCAACGCCAGCAGCCAGTGCCTCGGTGAGCATAGCGGTACCGGTGACGTAAGCAGCCTTGTTGACCGGGCCACCCATGTCAAAGGCGCACATGCAGCCGATGGCAAGACCCAGGACAACGGCGCCAGAGGCGGACAGGCCCTTGAGGAAGTCCATCATGGCGGTGTTGATGGCAGCCATGGGGCCGGAAATACCGAGCATGACCAGGCCGACGATAGCCGTCGAGAACAGCGGGTACAGGAAGATGGCCTTGAGGCCGTCCAGGTTCTTGGGCAGACCGGCAAAGACCTTCTCGAGCAGCAGGATGACATAGCCGGCGAGGAAGCCGCCGACGATGCCGCCCAGGAAGCCGAAACCCACGCCGGCGCCACCGGCGTCGATCATACCGGTCTCGGCGTTAACAGGCAGGCCCTGGATGGCGATCATACCGGCAACAAAACCGGGGACGAGCGCAGGACGCTTGCCGATGGATTCGGCGATGTAGGCGGAAAGCACCGGAACCATGAGGTTCATGGCGATGCCGCCGATGATCTTGAGCATCGCAGCAAAGCTGTTGTAGTCAGACGCAGTCGAATCGAAAGACGTAATGCCCCACAGGAACGAGACGGCGGTCAGAACACCACCGGCAACGACGAAGACCAGCATATGGCTGACGCCGTTCATAAGGTGCTTATAGATGACGTGGCCGATAGACTCCTTCTCCTCGACCTCGTCCTCGACATCGGCAGCGGCTGCAACCGTGCCGTCGCTCTTGGCGGCGAGCGCGCGGTCAATCAGCTTACCGGCGGCCTCAACAGACAGGGCCTTGGAAACACCAACGGAAACCATGGGCTTGCCGGCGAAACGCTCAGCCTGGACATCCTTATCGGCTGCGACGACAACGGCCTTGGCGCCAGCGATCTCTCTCTTGGTGAGCTCGTTCTCGACACCGACCTGGCCATGGGTCTCGACCTTAATGGTCAGACCGCGCTCGGCAGCTGCCTTCTCTAGCGCCTCCTTCGCCATGAAGGTGTGCGCGATACCGGTCGGGCAACCGGTGGCGGCGATGATGTCAAACTTAGCCATGTGTCCCTCCTTCTTGAGTACTGCGCCCGCAGGCGCTCCCCTACACGCGCGTCCTTGCGCGCTTTTCCACAACTGAAAGATACCAACCTACCGTCCGCGTGAGAAGAGACAAGGCGCAATTCTCCGGTGAAAGGTTCTTTCATAACCGTAAACGGTAAATGAAAGTTTACCATCAACACTTGAAACGGCAAGGTGTATCTTGTAATTGAAAATCCCCCTATACTATGACATTACAAACGAGTCCATTTTTCATGCCAACCAGGAGCCATCCATGACCGATAGTAGCAAGAGCGCACTTTCCCTCATTAGTACCCACCAGGGATACAGCGAGTCCGAGCAGCGCATTGTCGACTATATATTGGAGCACCAGTCCGAGGCGCCGCGCCTGACGGCCGCCCAGCTCTCACGAGCCGCCGCCACGTCCGAGGCGACGGTTTCGCGCTTCTGCCGCAAGCTGGGCTTTGGCAGCTTCCGCAGCTTTCAGTTTTCGTTGGCGCGCGACTTGGAGAGTCAGCGCAACGAGGGCCTGACTGACGAAGTCTCGCTCGACAACATGGAGCAGAGCCTTAAGAACATCCTGGCTGCAAAGGTGAGCGAGCTTAATGCGACCATCGACGGGATCGACCACGATACGCTGGCGGCTGTTGTACATGCCCTTAAGTATGCAGGGGTTATTGAGTTTGCGGCTGTGGGCAATACGAACGCAGTCGCGCTCGATGCGACGTTTAAGTTTTCGCAGCTGGGCCTGCGCTGCATGGCGAGCACCATTAGCGAGACATCAATCGGCTTTGCACTCACGTTGCGCCCCGGTGACGTCATCGTGCTCATCTCAAACTCCGGCAAATCGCGCCGACTGAATCGCATGGCAAAAGCAGCTCGCGACTGCGGTGCCACCGTAGTCGTCATCAGCAGCGACAGCAAGTCTCCACTCGCGCGCCTGGCAGACTACACTTTTAATACCGTCAACCACGAGGCGCTGCTGACGACGGGTGACTTTGCGTTCTCCAAGATCAGCGCCACGATGATCATCGAAGTTATCTACAACTTCCTGCTGCCCGAGATTGAAGACGCTCGCGAACATATCAGCTACTACGAGGAGCTCATCCAGCCGGACAAGGTCGTTGAGTAAAACGCGTAGTGGGACAAAAAATTTCAGTCTATTTTGTCCCACCAACACCGCTGATACGACCTAGCCTCGAACTTCTTCGAGCATCTGCTTTGCGTGGGCCAAGCTTGCCTCGGACTGATCGCCGCTCAACATGCGGGCAATCTCGGCGGTACGCGCTTCGCCGGTTACCTCGTCCAAATGCGTCTGGGGAACATCGCCCGGCTCCTTGCTGACAACATAATGCTTGTCGGCCATGACGGCGACTTGCGCCAAGTGGGTTACGACAATCACTTGATGCGTAGCGGCAAGATCGGCCAGCACACCAGCAAGAGCACGAGCCGTGGAGCCGCCGACACCGGCATCGACCTCGTCAAATACCAGTGTGTCGACGCCGTCAGCATTACCCAAGACCACCTTGCTCGCCAGCATGACGCGGCTGAGCTCGCCGCCCGAGGCAATGCGGCGCAGGGGACGCGGCGTCAAGCCGACACCGCTGCGATACAAAAGCTCGTAGCTTGAAGGACCCGCCGGCGTCCACTCGGCGCGCGGAAGATCACGCGACTCCCAAACGAGCTCGGCGCCGCCCATCTCCAGGCGCGCCATTTGGCGGCCAACCTCGTGACAAAAACGCGGAGCAGCGGTATTACGCGCACGCTTGAGTGCCTTGGCGGCAGCGAACAGCTCGCGCTCGGCGCTCCCGAGTGCCTCACGCGCCTTTTTGATCTGTTCATCGCCATCATCGACCAGGGACAGCAGCTCTTGCGAGCGATCGCGCATGGCAAAAACATCGTCCATGGTGGGACCCCACTGACGCAACAGGCCCTTGAGGTCGGAATACCGCTCACGCATGCGAGCGAGCTCGCGCGGGTCGAAGGCGACGCCATCGCGATAGGCACGAAGCTCGTTCGCGCTATCCTCAAGGGAGATGCAGGCATCCGAAAGCGCATCGGCAATGTCGCCCAGTTTGCGATCGACGGTAGCCATACGGGAAAGCTCTGCCACGGCGCTGTTCACGGCATCGAGCGCTCCACCTTCGGCGGCAAGCGATGCATGGGCATCGTTAGCTGTGGCAACCAGTACCTCGGCATGTTCGGAGCGCGGCAGCAGTTCCTCGAGTTCCTCATACTCACCCGGCTTGGGGTCGACCTCGGCGATACGCTCCAGGGCGAAGCGCGCCTCCTCGACGCGACTCCCCTGCGCACGCGATGCCTCCTCTACGCGACGGACCACCTTGGCAGCCGCACGCGACGCCTTGAAGCAGGCACGGTAACGGTCGAGCGCCTCGAGCGCAGAGCGACCAGCCCAGGCATCAACCATGGCAACATGATGCGCCGGATCGAGCAGACGCTGATGTTCATGCTGGCCGCACAGATCCATCATCACGCCGACGCGCTCGGAAAGCTCGCGCACGCTGGCGATGCGGCCATCAATCTTGACGCGGCTGCGACCCTCGGCAGAAAGGCTGCGCTGCACGGTAAAGCCCTCCGTGTCGTGCGGGCCGTCGAACAAGCGTGCCTCGACGCTCGCCAGCGCCTCTCCCTCGCGCACGGTCGACGAATCTGCACGCTCGCCCAAAATGAGCTTGAGCGCCGAGAGCAGCGCGGTCTTGCCGGCACCGGTCTCGCCAGTCAAAACCGTTAGGCCCGCACTCGGCACCAGCGTCGCCTCGCGAATGAGTGCAATGTTGGAAACCTGCAGCTCATCGATCATGACGCACTCCGTAGAACACGCGGCTCACGGAGTTATAGAAGCTCTCGGGACCGTAATCGAGAAGCAGCACATCTCCGGGACCGCGACGCACCGCCACGCTCTCAACGGTGCCATCGCAGGTAATAAACTGTCCATCGATAGCGATCGCCGGAACACTCGGACGGTCATCAGACATAAAGATCTCGACGACATCACTCGGCGAGGTCAAAAAAGCGCGAGCCTGTATGGTATGCGGGGCGATGGGCACACAGACCATACCCGTGTAATCGGGGCTGACAATGGGACCGCCGGCGGAAAGCGCATAGCCGGTAGAGCCGGTCGCCGTCGAAACGACGACACCGTCGCCGCGCAGGCGATCGATATGATGGCCGGACACCGTGATGTCAAACTCAACCATATCGGACAGGGGGCCGCGCGTAAGTGCCATATCGTTGAGGGCAAACGTGCGCACGACATCCTTCGTGCCATCGTCGCGCACGGACACGATATCCGCGGCGATGGTGGCGCGGCGGCTCACGTGCAGCTCACCGGACAGAGCATCGCTCACGACCTGCAGAATGTCGCGCTCCTCGGGGCTCGCAGCAGTTAAAAAGCCCAGGTGACCATAGGAAAGACCAAGGATAGGAATCTCGCGATGGTTGAGGATGCGGGCAGCGCGCAGCAACGTACCGTCGCCGCCGAGCGTAATGACCAGATCTGAGCCATCAATATCAGGCGAGCTTTGAATCTTCGATCGCTGGTCGGCAGCCCATGCGACCTCGTAGCCCTGGCGCGAAAGCCAAAGCTCGAGCATCAGGCCGCTCTCGACCGCCTCTTGCTTGTAGTAATTGGGAACCAGAAAGACCTTCATAGCGTTGCAGCTTTCTCGCTCAAAGCCGATACCTGGGATTGCAGCTCATCGTCGGTGCGTTCACCAGGGGCAAACCTTGTGCCGTACAGGAAAAACTCAACGTTGCCCTTAGCGCCATGGATGGGCGACACGCACACGTCAAGCGGGAACAGACCCTTGGCGGCAAAAAGCTCAATCGCCGCCACGAGCGTATCGCGGCGGACGGCGGGGTCGGTCACGATACCGCGCTCGCCCACCAGCGCAGCCGGCGCCTCAAACTGGGGCTTTACGAGCGCGCAGAACGAACCCGAAGGCTTCAGGCACGCCAGCACCGCATCGATAATGTTCGCGATGCTGGTAAACGAGACATCACAAACAGCCAGGTCGATGGCGCCGGCATAGCCAAGCTCAGGCAGCTGCGTCACGTTGGTGCGCTCATGCAGCGTCACGCGATCGTCCTGACGCAACGACCAATCGAACTGTGCGCGACCCACGTCCACCGAGACAACGGTCGCAGCTCCGCGCTTGAGCAGGCAATCGGTAAAGCCGCCGGTAGAGCAGCCTACGTCCAGGCAGGCAAGGCCCGTGGGGTCGATACAAAACGCATCGAGCGCACCCTCAAGCTTAAGGCCGCCGCGCCCAACGTACGGAATGCGCCCCTTAACGTGCAGCGGCAGGCCCGGCGTCACCTTGAGCCCCGGAGAGGTCAAACGCTCACCGCCGCTCGAAACCAAGCCGGCCATAAGAGTGCGAAGGGCATCCGCGCGATCGGCGCAGATGCCCTGTGAAATCAGTTCGTCATCAAGACGCACGCGTTTCATGAATGCCATCAACCATTCGTATCCGGAGATGCGGCTAGCTATCCTGGGATTCGTTTGCCGCATCCTCATCGTATTCCTGCTCGAGCTTATCGGCCTCACGCGGCGTCAGCTCAAACTTGTCGACCATATCGACCGCGCGGGAGCCCAGCTCAATCGCTTCGTCAAACAGATCGAGTGAACGCTCCAAGGACGTATCCTTGGAGCGAACGGTAGCAATGATCTGGTCCAGACGGTCCGAGATCTCGTCAAAGTTGCGGACAGAACCCTCTGGCATGGCTACTCCTCGACGGAGTCGGCCTCGACGGCCTCAGCAGCGTCCACATCCTCGGCAAGTACACCGGCGGTAGCCTGAGCGGCAGCGACCTTGGCGGCAGCCTCAGCAGCCTGGGCCTCCTCGCGAGCGCGATCCTCGGCCAGCAGTTCCTGGTACAGGTCCTCGCCCGGCAACTCCTCGCTGCGCGCGATCTTGCCCAGCACGCCGTTGACGAACGACGCGGACTGGTCGGTGCCATAGGCCTTGGCAAGTTCGACGGCCTCGTTGATCACGATAGCGTCCGAGACCTCTTCGTCGGTGAGGAAGCGCATCTCGTAGACGGCGATACGCAGCAGATTGCGGTCGGCGCCGGGCATGCGCATAAGATCCCAGTTCTTGGCGACGGCGCGCAGGGCACAGTCGATGCGATCGATATGCTCGTAGGCACCGCGGCACAGCTCCAGAGCATAGGGGTCGAGGGGGCCCTTCGAGATCAGGAAATCGCCCTCGAGGACGCGCTCGAGCGGACTGTCCGTGGCCTCGGCCTGGAACAGCAGCTGCAGCGCCTGACTGCGGGCAAGCGTACGCCCGCGATAAACCTTAAGGCTCAAAGGTTACTCCTTGGGGAAAACGAGGCCGTCGATGCAAACGTCAACGCGCTCGACCTCAACGCCCACCTGGGCATCGATGGCAGCGACCACGGCAGCGCGAACGGCCTCGGCGAGCTTCTTGAACGGATAGCCAAAGAACACCACAACGCGCACGGTGAGTGCGAGCTTGTCGCCGACGACCTCGGTCTCGACCGCCGGCTCGGAAGCCGGGGCCTTGGACGAGAGCATCATGGAGACAAGGTTGGTGGCAAGGTCCTTGACGCCAACGGAGGCGATGCCCTCGACATCGGACACGGCGCGCGAGACGATGGCGGTCAGAACATCGGGCGAAATGCCGATGCCGTCAATCTTGATTTCCTGGGGCATGAGTCCTCCTAGAAGAGTTGGTTGCTAGACGCGGGAGACGAACTTGCCGTCGCGGGTGTCAACCTTGATGACCTCGCCCTCGTTGAGGTACATGGGGACCTGGATGACAGCGCCGGTGTCGATCGTGGCCGGCTTGGTGGAACCCTGGACGGTGTCGCCCTTAAAGCCCGGGTCGGTCTGGACGATGGTGGTCTCGATGAACATCGGCGGAGTCACGCCCATGAGCTCATCGTCGGCGAAGAGCAGCTGGCAGATGTCGTTCTCGCGCAGCCACTTGGAGTTCTCGCCCACCATGTCCTCGGGAACGGGAACCTGCTCATAGGATTCGTTGTCCATGAAGATGTAGTCGGTGCCATCGTTGTAGAGGTACTGGAACTCACGGGTGGTGAGCATGACGCTCTCGAACTTGGTGCCGGCGTTGCAGGTGTTCTCGACGACGCGGCCGCTCTTGATGTCGCGGGTCTTGTAGCGCACAAACGCGCCGCCCTTGCCCGGCTTGACATGCTGGAACTCGACGATGGTGTAGACCTTGTCCTTAATGCGGAGACCGAGGCCGTTCTTGAAGTCGGCGGTAGAAATGGTAGGCATAGCGACCTTTCTTGTTATGGGCAGAACGCACAAGCGTCCAAATTACATACGAGCGAAATTATACACTTGCAGACGGCGCCTGCAGCGAGCGCATAAAAAGAGAACGCGGGGCGTCCGAATTGCTCCGGAGGCCCCGCCCCAAACTATCTACCGAAGTAGACTAGCAATCGATGACGTGAAGGTCATGCGGCGTCTTGGTGAAGGGCTCGTAGCCGTTCTCGGTGACCACGCCGTAGTCCTCCAGGCGCACGCCGCCCACGCCGGGCAGGTAGACGCCGGGCTCCATGGTGATAACCGAGCCGACCTCGATGATATTCTTGCTGCGGTTGAAGTTGGGCAGCTCGTGGATGTCAATGCCCACGCCGTGGCCCAGACCATGGTTGTAGTAATCGCCATAGCCGGCATCGCCAATGATCTTCTTGGAAAGCTTGAAAATGTCGTTGCCCTCGACGCCCGGATGGATGGCGGCGACGCACTCCTCGTGCGCACGGCGCACGAGCGCGTACAAGTCGAGCTGCTCCTGCGTGGGCTCGCCCATCACGACGGTACGAGTCATGTCGGAGCGGTAGTCGCAATAACCCGCGCCATAATCCATGAGAACGAAGTCGCCCTTCTCGATCACGCGGTCGCTCGGGACGGCATGCGGGTTGGCGGTATTGGGGCCGCTCGCCACGATAGAGCCGAAGGCCAAGCTGTCGGCGCCGTTGGCGAACATAAAGTTCTCGAGCTCGTTGCGAACCTGCTTCTCGGTCATACCGGGCTTAATAAAGCCGAGCATATGCTGGAAGGCGGCGTCGGTGATCGACTGCGCATGGCGCATGAGCTCGATCTCCTCGGCGTCCTTGACGGCGCGCATCTTGCGAATGTCGTCATGCATCAGCGGCAGTATGCAGGCTACAGAACGATCCTCCAGGCCACGCTGAATACCCTGGTAGAAGTTGATCTGCATGTCGTCCTCGACAGCGCAGACGCGGCACTTGTTGGCCGCGATCTTGCCGGCGACCCAACCGGGGATGGTGCCCTCGTCCATGTCGTAGACCCAGGGGCTGCCGGCGGGCGTGTTCTCCTCAAAGCTGTTGAGGTAGCGCGAGTCGGTATGGAACAGGCACTGGTCAGCCGTAATAAACGCCGCGTGCGGGAACTCGAAGGTGTAATCGAAGACGCCCTTCACGCCCGTAAGCCAACGAAGATTGGCCTCGTCACGAACCACGATAGCGTCGTAGCCGCGCTCAGCCATCAGGACACGGACACGCTCGATACGACCGGCAGGGCCGGCAGCAAACTCTGACATGCAGATTCCTTTCTTGTTGTCTCTAAAAGTGCGGGACGGGTCTCAACCGAACGACGGAATCGCATGCGATCCGCGACCGATTGAAAACCCGCCCCTCAACATGATACGAAAGACGATGGATGTCAATAAAACTTAGAGAAGTTCTTTGCGAGAAGCCAAGTAGGCGTGAGCATGGCGCTCAAGAACCTCGTCCTCAACGCTCGTTAGACGAATGGCGCCGAGTGCCGCGGGCAGCGGCAACATGCTGCGGTTCGAGCGGGAAAACTGCTGCCTGCGGAACTCCTCGATATATGCGGCAGGCTCCAGATCAAAGGCAAGCTCCTCGATACCAAAGTCCTCCAGGCAGTCATCGACCTCAAAGACGTAATCGATATCGAAGTCGCAGGCATCATGTGCTAGGCGCGCCTCAAAGCGCATGCCCTCGGACAACAGCTGGTAGGCAGGCACCGGCGAAGCGGCATCGCCCAAGCAGGCGCGCAGGGTACGCTCCCCCGTCTTGCCAAAATCGAGCGCATGGCGGGCGCTCGGGTTCGTGGCCATCAGTACGTCCTTGCGGGAAGTCTGAGACCACTGAACGGCATTGACGAGCGCAACCTCCTCGCCCGAGAGAATCTCGGGGACGGTCTCGGTAAACTGATTCCAGCGGGACTTGCTGCTCGAAAGCATGGTGCCAACAAGTACCGCATAGCCGAGCTTGAGATCCTCGGGGTCCGCCTCGCGTACAAGGTCGAGGTCACACACGACCAAGCCCGGCTCGGGACGGAACGCGATAGCGGGAAGCGCATGCGCCGACGAGGCGACGAGCGGCTTCATGGTCGTCGCGACCGTGAGCATGGCGTCGAACGTCGTCGGCAGCAAGGCGCACTCGGTGCGACCGCACCACTGATTGGCACACCAGCAAACGACCGAGCAGGTCGCCGCGTCGCCGACAGCGACAACGAGATCGTCGCAGGTAATGCCGTTAGCCGATAGGGCGCCAAAGACGGTATCGGCATCGGCAAGCGTAGCACCGGCAGGCGAAACCTCGAGGACGAGCAGCGACACGGCAAAACCGGCGTCAACCAGTGCATGCTCGACAACCTCGCCAAAACGCTCGGATGTAGCGTCGTTCCAAACCACCATCGCGCGCTTAGGCTTGCCCACAGCCGAGGCAAACATGCGCGGCAGCTCCTCGAACGCGCCCAATCCGACGCGGACATCGACACTACGATTTTGGAAATTGATAAGTTGACGGCGAATCATAGCAGTCCACGCTCCAAAAGCATCTCGGCACAAAGGTAGGAAACGTCCTCGAAGGACTTGTTGCGAATATCAAGGGTAATATCGGCGGCCCGGCGATACAGCGGACGGCGATGCTCAAACAGGCGCGCAGCGTGCTCGGGCGAGCGGAAATCGGGCCGGGTATCGGAGCGGCGAATCTGGCGCAACGAGTCCTCAAAGTCGCCTTCGAGGTACACACAGGTACCCATCTCGTGCATCAGCTCAATGTTCACCGGCGTCTCGACGATGCCGCCCCCGCACGATACCAGAAGGCTGCGTTCGCTTTGAAGCGAACGGAGTGCCGAGGTCTCGAGCTCGCGAAAACGATCCTCGCCCTCGGTCTTAAATATCTCGGTCACCGACTTGCCGCATCGACGCACAACCAAACGATCGGTATCGATAAAACGCCGCTTGAACATAGTGCCCACGTTGCGCGCAAGCGTCGACTTGCCCGCGCCCAAAAAGCCGATAAAGAAGATATGGTCGCAGCCGTGTTTAATGTGCTGAGACATGGCGAAACCTATTCCTCGCAGGGAAGGTCGCGCAGGGCCCGGCGCTCAAAGATACGGAAGATCTGCGTGTACCACAGGTCCTGGGTCGCCTGCGGCTTGACCAGAATAGTGTCAACGCCGGCAAAGTTACCGCTCCACACGTCCGTGTAAAGCTGGTCACCGATCAGCACGGCCTCGTCGGCCGTGGCGCCCAGACGCTTAAGACCCGCCTTCAGGGCAAACGGGGCGGGCTTCATGGCGTGGCTGATAGCCTCGAGCCCCAGCTCGCGCGCCGATGCCATGACCTGGTCGCGATGCCAGTTATTGGACACCATACACAGCTTAAAGCCCTTGGCATGGGCGGCTTCGAGCCAAGCTGAAACCGCAGCGGGAACCTGCTCGGTATCGCGCGGCACCAGAGTGTTATCGCGGTCGAGTAGAATGGCGCGCTTGCCGTCGGCCCAGAGGGTATCGAGGTCGATGCGGTCAACTGAGGCAACATAACGTTTGGGGCTAAAAATCCTCATGATCAATTCCAAGACTGTTGGTGCTCTTCGTAGGTCTTCGAGAAATACTCCTCGTCCTGTGTAATGTAGAAATACAGGTCATCAGAGTCGGTCGGCTCAAGGGTAGCCTTGAGCGCCTCGAGCGACGGAGAGCAGATGGGCGTGGGCGGCAGGCCTTCATGCTTATAGGTGTTATACGGACTATCGCTCTGCAGGTCGTCGGCGGTAACCTCGCCGCCGGTGACATACATCATGGTCGCATCGCTATTGAGGTAACGCAGGCCATCGAGCTTGCCCGCCAGACGGTTATAGAAAACCGAAGCCACATGCGCGCGCTGATCGGCGTTGAGGCCCTCGCGCTCGACGATCGAGGCAAGGTTAACGATGTCGTAATCGGACATCTCCACGCCATAGCGCTCCTTGATCTTGGCCTCGCAGCTGGCAAAGTCAAGCGACTTATACTCGGCGTTGAACTGGTCAAGCATGGCGCGAATCACATCATCGGCAGACGGGTCCTTACCCAACGAATAGGTCTTGGGGAATAGGAAGCCCTCGAGCGAATCGTTCGCGGCATCTTTAAGGAAAGCGTAATCATTCACATAATTGCTCGCCTTGGCCTGGTTAAGGAAGTCTTCCTTGGAGATGCTGTCGTATGCCGCGGCCACGCGATCGGCGACCTGGTCGACCGTTAGGCCCTCAGGGATAGTCAGCGCATCGGAGCCCGCATTGGGGCCTTCCATGAGCTGCTGAACAACCTCGGTCGCGTCCATGAGCGTGGTAAACGAGTAGGCGCCAGGCTTAAGCGACATATCGGCATTGAGCTTTTTGACCGCCGCATAATAATCCTTGGGGTCTTCGACGATATGGTTCTCGGAGAGAATCGAAGCGATGGTATCACCCGAGGCGCCATCGGGAATCGTGATAGTAACTTGCTGGCCAGCAGCGACTTTCGCATCCTCGCCGGCAAAGAAGCCCTTGACGGCTGGCACGACAAAGAAAACGATCGCGACAAGCGCAAGCACGGCGATGACGCCACCGATAATCATAGGCACCGGAGAGCTTTTCTTTTGGACGCCACGGCGGGCATGCGTGTTATAGCTCGAGCGCGTGGCCGGAGCTACGCCATGTGTGCCGTGAGCATGATGTGTACGCGTATGCGATTGAGGCGCCTGCGCACGCTGCGTGGGCGCCTGCTGCTTAAAACGGGTACCGCTTGCGGGCCGGGCTGCGCGGGCAGCGGGCTGTTGGGCAGGACGCTGAGCAGATTGAGCTGCACGAGAGGAGGGCTGTGCGGGACGAGCAGCAGGCTGAGCCGCACGCTGCGTCGGTTGCATCGGACGCTGGCCGGACGATACAGGGCGCGGCGTAGGCTGCCCCTGGCGATTCGGCTGGCGCGGATCGGAAGCGCTAGCCATGCGAAACCTCCTCGTTTTTGCGATCGAGCCACGTCTGCAAGAACAGGCTGGCGGCGATCATGTCAATCTTGCCCCTCATCTGCTTTTCGTTGAGTCCCTGCTCGCGCAGGATACGCTTTGCCTCTTGCGAGGACAGGCGCTCATCCTCAAACTCAAGCGGAAGATCGAGCTCTTGGGCAATCTTTTGCGCAACGGCGGCAACGCGCTCGGCCTGGGGGCCGGGCTCACCGGCCATGGTCAAGGGACGTCCGCTTACCAGGATATCGGGCTCATAGTCCTCAACCAGGTAACGGAACGTCTTGGCCATGCCAGTGACCTCGGCAGCCGGGAGCACCTTGACGGGCATTGCCATCTTGCCATCACGGCTCGAGACGGCAATGCCAATCCGGGTCTCCCCTATGTCCAGTGCGAGCGCGACCACAGCGACTACTTAGGTTCTTAGGCGCCGAGCGCGGTCTTGGCGGCCGCGAGGGCATCGGCGATACCGGCGGCGTTCTTGCCACCGGCCTGAGCCATGTTGGGACGACCGCCACCACGACCATCGACCAGGCCCGCGATCTGCTTGATCACGTTACCGGCGTGGAAACCGGCCTTCACGGCGTCATCGGAGCCGGCAGCGAGCAGGGCCGGGGTGCCCTTCTCGGTCACGCTGGCGACGACGCAAGCGACGGGGCCGGCAACCTTCTGGTGCACGGTATCCCACACATTGCGCAGGTCTGCGGCCTCGAGACCCTGGAGCTCAGCGACAACGAGCTTGTAGCCATTCAGCTCGACAGCGCCTTCGATGGCGCTGGAAATCGCATCGGAGGAGCCACCGGTGAGTGCCTTCTTGAGCTTGTTGGAAGTCTCGCGCAGCTCGGCCTGCAGATTCTCCACGCGGGCGGGAACCTCGTCAACGCGGCACTTGAGCGCAGCGGCAGCGGCGTCAACGAGCGCCAGGCGGTCGGCCATGTAGTCGAGAGCGCCCTTGGAGGTCACGGCCTCGATACGGCGGACGTTGGAGCCCGTGGAAGACTCGGAGATGATCTTGAACAGACCGATCTCGGCGGTGTTGGCGGCATGCGTGCCACCGCAGAGCTCGCGGGAGAACGGCTGGTCCTCGGCGCCCACGGAGACAACGCGGACGACGTCGCCGTACTTCTCGCCAAAGAGGGCGACAGCACCGGCGGCCTTGGCCTCGTCGATGCCCATGACGCGGGTCACAACCGGCTTGGAAGCGAAGATCTGCTGGTTGACCAGGTCCTCGACAGCCTTGAGCTGCTCGGAGGACAGGGCCTCGAAGTGCGTGAAGTCAAAGCGCAGGTGCTCGGGCGTCACCAACGAGCCAGCCTGGGAGACATGCTCGCCCAGGACCTGCTTAAGCGCAGCGTCGAGCAGGTGCGTGGCGGTGTGGTTGCGACGCAGGAAGCCACGGCGCTCGGCGTCGAGCGCGGCGGTCACGGTAGCACCGACGGTCAGCGTGCCCTCGGCGACGTGGGCGACGTGGGCATACAGGCCGTTGTGGTTCTTGGTATCGGAAATGGTCAGCGCAACGCCCTCGGCGGAAAGCTCGCCGGCGTCGCCCTGCTGGCCACCCATCTCGGCATAGAACGGGGTGCGGTCGAGCACGACCTCGACGTCCTCGCCGGCGGCAACGGACTCGACGGACTCGCCGTTGCTCACGATGGCGACAACCTTGGCGCCATCGATGACGTCGTTGTCATAGCCGTCGAACTCGGTCGCGGCAACCTTGTCGGAAAGCTCGACCCACACGTCGTTAAAGCTACCCCAGGCATCGCCCTTGGCGTTGGCGCGGGCGCGGGCCTTCTGGTCCTCCATGCAAGCGGTAAAGCCATCCATGTCGACGTCGTGACCGGCGGTGCCGGCGATCTCGACAGTCAGGTCAATGGGGAAACCAAAGGTGTCGTGAAGCTTAAAGGCAACATCGCCCGGAAGGACAGCGCCGTCGGCGAGCGCGGCCAGGGCCTCGTCCAGGTAAACGCGGCCGTTGTCGAGCGTCGTTGAGAAACGCTCCTCCTCGGAAGCGACGATGCCCTTAACGAGCGCGACGTTCTTGAGCAGCTCGGGATAAGCCTCGCCCATCTGAGCGTTGACCTCGTCGATAAACTTGGTCAGGAAGGCGCCCTCGATGCCCAGCAGACGACCGTGGAACACGGCACGACGGAGCAGGCGGCGCAGGACGTACTCGCGACCCTCGTTACCGGGCAGGATGCCGTCCGAGATCATAAAGTCGACGGCACGGGAGTGGTCGGCGATGATGCGCAGGGAGCGGCTGGCACCGGAGTAATCGTCGGCGTCATAGGTCTTGCCGCTGATCTTCTCACCGAGCTTGATGAGGTGCTGCATCAGATCGCCGTCGTAGTTAGCGGTCTTGTGCTGCATGATAGCGGCCATGCGCTCCAGACCCATGCCCGTATCGAGGTTGCGGTGCGGCAGCTCCGGCATGGAGCCGTCCTCCTGGCGGTCGTACTGGGTAAACACGAGGTTCCAGAACTCAAGGAAGCGGTCGCAGTCGCAGCCAGGCTTGCAGTCGGGGCTGCCGCAACCGACCTCCTCGCCCATGTCAAAGTAGATCTCGGAGCACGGACCGCAGGGGCCGGTGGGGCCAGCGGCCCAGAAGTTGTCGTCCTCGCCCAGGCGGGAGATGTGATCCTCGGCAACGCCCAGAGAGCGCCACACGTCGTGGGTCTCGTCGTCTTCGGTAAAGACGGTGAAGTACAGGCGGTCGAGCGGCAGCTTGAACTCCTTGGTGATGAGCTCAAAGGCCCAAGCGCAGGCCTGCTGCTTGGAGACGCCGCCAAAGGAGAAGTCGCCGAGCATCTCAAAGAAGGACAGGTGACGGCCGTCCTCACCGATGCAGTCGATGTCGTTGGTGCGGACACACTTCTGGCAGGAGATCGCGCCGATCTCCTTCATGGTCTTCTTGCCCTGGTAGTACTCCTTAAACTGGTTCATGCCGGCGTTGGCAAGCAGCAGCGAAGGATCGTCGGGGACGAGGGACGAAGAAGGATAGAGCTTAAGACCGCGCTCCTCAAAGAAGTTGAGGAACTTGGAGCGAATCTCGGCCGTAGTCATTGACGGGTAGTCAGCACTCATAGAGGGAATCTCCTCGGTTTCACATCGAAACAGTTCAAACGTAACGATATTACCATCCCACCGCGCCTGTGCAAAAAAGAGGGCCGCCAAACAGCGACCCTCCAGCGAAAGTGCACGTTATTTAGGTCTGTCAAATACTTTGAAAAAAATGATTTCGGTATAATTGCATATAAGAATCGTCCGGAAGGAGCGATCGATGAATAGCAAACGGTTTGTCGTGAATGCACTAACCTCAGTAGCCCTTTTAGCAATCTTCGCTTACTCGAGCTGGTATGTGAACCAGCCGAGATTTGGCTACGCATTGTACGCAGTAACATCTGGCGATAAAGCGTATTACACCCTAAGCGCAATTGACACCATCTTTTTCTATGTGGCTGGCCCCTTATCAATCGCTTTGATCGCGTTTATTGTTATTTACAACATCAAGAAACGCTAACAGGGCCTATTTGGAATCCGAATCGTCCATGGAGCCGTCGATGCCGGTTTTGGTGTCGTCGTCAGAGCTTGTGTCGTCGTCCTTGGCAAAGGGGTTCTTAAAGAAACCCGTCGCGTCGGGCTGCAGGCCTGAGAGCTTGATCCAGGGATTATCGAGCTCGGGCTTGGGCATGGCCTTGGCCTCGGGTGCTGTCTCGTTGCCGATGAGCTCGGACTCATAGATGAACGTATCGTCTCCGAGCGCGTCGTAGGCGGCGACCGGGTTACCCTCGGTATCGCGATACGGAGTGCCCTTAAACACGGCGCCGTCGTATGCCACGAGCTGACGGCCGGTCTCGTTCTCAAAGTAGTAGACGAAGATGCCCTTGAGGGCCGCGCACAGCGGAATGGCGATAACCATGCCGATGGGACCCATGAGTGCCGAACCGATAACGAGAGCCGTCAGGCTCATAACGGGATGCACCTGCACCGAGCTCTGCATGACCTTAGGCGAAATGACATTATCGGTGACGTTTTGAGCCACCATGGTCACGACAAGCGTCCATAACGCCAGCATAGGGCTGAACATAAACCCGAGCACCGTGGCGATCGCCGCGCTCACCCAGGGACCGACAACCGGAACCAAGTGCATAATGCCGGTGAAGATGGCCATAAGTGCTGCGTATGGATGGCCAATGAGCGTAAAGCCGATAAAAGCCAAAAAGCCACCGCAGATGGAAGTCACGACCATGCCGCGCATATAGCCGCCGACCGAGCGTGAAAGGATGGCAACCATAAAGCGGTACGAGGTCTCCTTTTCCTGTCCGATGATGGTGCAGACCTCGTGGTGCATACGGGGATAGTCGCAGGCCAACCAATAGGCAAGCACCAAGCCCAGGAAGATGACGAACAGCTGCGAGGCCGTATTGGTAATAAGCGGGAATACACCGCGACCGAGCTCGGCAGCGATTTGCGAGACGTACTTGGACGCTACGGTAACCAGCGAAGAAAGATTGTCGTCCAGATACTCCTTGAGCGGCGTGTTATTGAGCGTCTTGGCGTGCGAGAGCATCTCGTTGAGATCGCCACCCGCAACACGAAGCTGCTCGGGCAGGCGGCTCAGGACTTCCATGATTTGACCGAGCAAAATAGGCGATAGGATGCAGACGACGCCGACGAGCACGGCAACAACCACAATGAGTGCGATGAGCGAACCGAGGCCACGTCCGACGCCGTGATGCTCGAGCCAGTTGGTGATCGGAGACATCACAAAAGCGATGATGGAGCCGACAGCGAGAAACTCGATGACCGGTGCCAGGATGCCCATAAGGTTAAAGATGACGGCAGCGATGACAATGCAGCCGACGACGCCCCAAATGCGCAGCGTCAGAATGCGGGTATCGCGAAGCGTGCGGTCGATTTGTTGGGGGTGCTCACTCATGAACGAACCATCACTCCGTCGGGGTCAATCTTATCTTGAATCTTCTTAAGCGTGCGGCGCAGCAGACGCGAAACCTGCACCTGCGAGATGCCCAGCTTCTTGGCAATCTCGATCTGGGTCATGCCCTTCACAAAACGCAGCTCGATAACCTCGCGCTCGCGAGGCGAGAAATCGCGGATGGCTTCCTCGATTACCAGACGGTCATCGGTAAAGTCGAGCTCGTTGTCGTCGTCGGCATAGCGATCGAGAATCGAGGGAGCATCGTCGGAGTCGGACGCGCCGGGAGCCTCGATGGGCACCGAGGTATAGGCCGAGGACGATTCCATGGCTTCGAGCACCTCGTCAACGGTCACGCCAAGGTAATCGGCGATTTCCTCAACCTTGGGCGAACGCTGAAGCTCGTTGGTGAGCTTATCGGTGGCCTGGTTAACCTTGGCCGAGAGCTCCTGCAGACGACGCGGCACGCGCACACTCCAGCCCTTGTCGCGGAAGTGGCGCTTAATCTCGCCCAAGATGGTGGGCGTGGCAAACGTCGTGAACTCGAGTCCGCGTTCAGGGTCAAAGCGGTCGATAGCCTTGAGCAGGCCCAAATAGCCGACCTGCAAAAGGTCATCGAGCGGCTCGCCGCGGTTCTTAAATTTGTTGGCAAGAAACCTTACCAGATTCATATGGGACATGACGAGCTGCTCGCGGGCATCCGGATCACCGGTCTCCTTATAACGACGAAACAGCTCGCGGGTTTTCTCCTTGTCCCAAGCGGTCTTGCCGCTCCGGGAACGTTCGGTCATATTAGATATCCGCCTTGAGGTCGAGGGAAAGCGTTAGGGGCGCCGCAGTCTTTTCGTAGGAATCGCACACGCTTGCAAGAATGAGCTCGGCATACACAGTAGCCTGGTCATCCTCGTCGACGGTGGCCTGTTCCCCAAAGGTAAAGGTCATGCCGACGTGAGATTCGTCCACATCGAAATTGATCGTGATGTCGTCGCAGTCGACCGCGGTGCACCCAAAGATGAAGGCTTCCTCGGCAGCCATGCGGATATCCTCGATGCGATCGACGGACATAGAGCACAGGGCGCCGACGTTGGCGGCCGTCATGCGCACCAAGCGCGCGAGACGAGGATCACCGGCAACGCTCAGCGTGATGGGGCAGGTTGCTTCACTACTCATCGCAGGACTCCTCGGAGGTCTCGGCAGGCGTATAGGTGTAATACTGAGCAGGCTTGGCTGCGGGCTTCTGAACATCATCGTCGTCAGCAGCGGCATCGTCATCGCCAATCAGAACGCGCTCAGTAGGCTGCTCGGCCTCGGCGGCGGCAGCGGCGAGCTTGCGATCGGCGTCGGCTGCAGGAGCCTTCACCTTATTGAAGAGCTTCTGCACGGCGCCAGCAGCAGAATCAGTCACGCTCGATACGGCATTGCTAGCCTCGGCCACGCTGCCCGCGACCTCGGAGATGTCGCGAACGACCGCCTCAACCTCAACGAGGTTAGACGTCAGGGCGTCAACGGCAGTCTTGCTCGACTTGAGGAGCGGCTCAACCTGTGCCAGCGCGGGGGTGAGCTCATCGACAGCGCCATCGAGCTTTGCCACCACAGGCTGTGCCTCGGCGAGCGTATTGTTAAGGTCACTCACCGTCTTGTCGAGCGAGTCGACGACGGTGCGAGTCTTGCGCAGCGTGAGCGCGAGCTCGACAACAGCCCACACGCCGGCAACGGCGAGCACCAGCAGGGCGATTTGAATGGGACTCATGCAAGCCTCCCGAAGGAATCGAAATACAGACGTTTTTCATGGTACCCCAAAGAAGGGCAAAGATACCCAAAGGGAATGCGCGAGGCGCCAATGGCCTACTTGGGAGCGTTGCCGCTACGGTCGCGCTCGCTTTGCTCCACACGCCACTCTTCCCAACCGCGGCCGGCAGGCTGCCAGAACGCGCCGCGCTCCAACCCCTCGGGCAAATAGCGCTGATCGACCCAGCCTTCGGGATAATCGTGCGGGTACTTGTATACACCGTACTCGTCGCTGCCGGGACGGTGACGATCGCGCAGGAAGCTGGGCACCTCGCGAAGACCACTGCTGTGGATATCGGCCAGCGCCGCATCGATCGAGGCCTCGCACGCGTTGGACTTAGGCGCCAGGCACACATAGAGCGCAGCCTGAGCCAGGTTGATGCGACACTCGGGATAGCCAATGACCTCGGCAGATTTAAATGCGGCATGTGCCACCAGAAGCGCCTGCGGGTCGGCGTTGCCAACATCCTCGGAAGCCTGAATCATAATGCGGCGAGCGATAAACTTGGGATCCTCCCCTGCATCGATCATGCGCGCGAGCCAATAGATCGTGGCATCGGGGTCGCTGCCGCGCATAGATTTAATAAACGCACTGATAATGTCGTAGTGCATGTCACCGTTTTTGTCATACGAAAACCCACGACGTGGATTGGCGATCTTCACGTCATCCACGGTAATGGGATAGCGTTCCCCGGCCGCCGGCGCTGGCGTTCCCTCGGTATCGGGACGCGTAACGGCAATCTCGCTCGCAAGCTCGAGCGTCGTGAGTGCTGAGCGAGCATCGCCCGCGGCCAATGTGCAAATGGTTTTAACCGTATCCTCATCGGCCGAGAACTTACCGTTTAAACCCTGCGGCGCCTCGAGCGCACGCTCAATGAGCATGGCGATATCCTCGTCCTTCAGGTGCTCAAGCTCTACCACACGCCCACGCGAGAGCAATGCCGAGTTGACCTCAAAGTACGGGTTTTCCGTCGTGGCACCAATCATAATGACGGTGCGGTTCTCAACCGCATGCAGTAAGGCATCCTGCTGCGACTTAGAGAAGCGATGGATCTCATCGATAAACAGAATGGTGCGGCGGTCGTAGGTGTTCAGACGGGTCTTAGCCTCATCGATTACGCGGCGCAGGTCCTTCACAGTGCCCGTCACGGCGCTGACCTCGACAAACTCGCTCTTGGTATGGTTGGCGATAATGTGGGCCAGCGTCGTCTTGCCCGTGCCAGCCGGGCCGTACAGAATCACGCTCGACAGCACGTCATGCTCAATCGCGGCGCGCAGCCACGAGCCCTTACCGACGGCCTTTTGCTGGCCCACATACTCGTCGAGCGAATTGGGGCGCATACGCACCGCAAGCGGCGCATTTTTAAAGGAGCGCTCGCGCGTCGAAGCAGAAAAAAGGTCGTCCATAGCCATCCCGTGCATTAATCAAAATCGTTGTTGACCAACAGTATACCGAAAGGATACGAACTACCGTTCGTTAATATACGTGCGGTGCGGAAACTTTAGACCTGGGAACAATTTGCTCGTCAGCTCGCAGAAATAACCATCCGTCATGCTTGCGATGTAATCGACGACGACCTGATCCTTGTCGTCCTGCCAGGCATAGGTGCGATCGTAGTAGGAAAGCTGCTGCTCAATGCGCGAAACATGATGCTTAAAGATGTAAGAGAACTCGTCGCCTTTATTTAGATCCTGCAGGCAACGGTCGTAGAGCTTTTCGAAGGCCTCACGCAACTCTGCCTCGGAATCGCCTTCGATACCGCCCTTGCTATAGATCTTCTCGTAGTTCTCGCGCTTCGCCCGGCGGATCTCCTCAAACAGGTCCTCGCTCATCTCGATACGCGGTTTGCCATAGCTATGCTCAACGATATCGATGGAAGCGTGCGTGAGAATCCAGCTGTTATAGGCGCCGCCCCGACCATCGTCAAAAGCGTCGGGCGACAGCAGGCCCGCCGCAATGGCGTCCTGACGATCACGACCGACGTAGGCGAGGATATCCGAGATACGCACCACACAGCCCTCGAGGGTCATGGGGCGCAGGTGCTCGATCGCGCCATAGCCCGTGGCAATGCAGTCCTCGACGGTACGGTCGAACTGGTCAAACGACGCCATGTCCGAGAGTCCAAAGACACGCTGCTCGTACTCGCCGTTATGGCACAGCACGCCGTCGAGCGTCTGGAGCGACACGTTGCGGCCGTACAGCGCGTCGAGCACGCGGACGGACTGCACGTTATGGAAAAAATAACGACCCGTACGCTCGTGATAGATATCGTTGAGGAAACGCTCGCCGGCATGGCCAAAGGGCGTGTGGCCCAAATCGTGGCCCAGGCCAATCGCCTCGATCAAATCGCAGTTGAGGCCCAGGGCACGGCCGATATCGCGGGCAATGCGCGAGACAAGCTGCACATGAAGGCCGCGCCGCGACAGGTCGTCGTTGCTGCGAAAGCTAAAGACCTGCGTTTTGCCTGCATAACGCGTGTACGCAGGAAGATGAAGAATCTTTTCGGTATCGCGCATAAACGCCGGACGCATAAGCGTGCCTTTGTCGGCAGCGCGATCTATACGACGAATGACCTGGTCGTCGCAGCATCGATAAGGATTAACGACACCCGAGGCGCGGTCGGCGGCGATACGCTCGACCAGCTCGGGCGACAACGCCGCGGGAATGCGGTCCATGCGCGCCTTAATGACGGCCGTTTCTTGATTAGTTGCCATGGCATGCTCCTTAAAAAGGATGCGCAATCGGTTACAATGTCCAGCCCACGACCTCGATTATGGCAAATATCGGCACCAAAAACGGGAGCAATGGCAGGGAGCGCGATTTTGTAAAGAGGCAGGAGAGGGCCAGGACCAGGAGCGCGACGGCAAATGCCACGATGCCGCCCAGAGGGTCGAGCGTGCAAAGCGCGAAAAGCGCCTTGGCATCCCCCATGCCGATGCCGGGGGCCTGGCGGAAACGCCGCCAAAGCGACTCGGTCAGCACAAGGGAAAGGTACACGATAACGGCAGGACCGGCGTGGTCAAGCGCCGTGTTCAAGCCCCTGTCCAGCCAAACGCCTGCAAACGCCGCCACGGCGCATGCGGCGGCAAGCGCGTTGGGAAACCGCCGTTCACGGACATCAATCACCGCACCGGCAAAGATACAAATCCAAAACGGGATATAGACCATTGAACACCTCCCGGGGCAGTCACTCAAAAGCAAAAACCACCACAGAGGTGCCTGTCCCCTTCGTGGTGGTTTTGGTGGTGGTTATTTAGCGCCCTGCATGACCTCGTCGAGGGTAACGCTGACGGCATGCTGCGTCGGGACCCAGTCGACCTTCAGGAACAACGCAGCCACCGTAATGGGGATATAGCTGAACATAAAGATCGGGAAGGTAAACAGGTTGGTCACCAGGCGCCACTTTTGCGCGCAATGGATGTGCTTGTACTCGAAGATAGTCGTGAGCAGCGCCAGGATAAAGAAGGTCTGATACATCATGACGAAGGTCATGATGAGCGAAGCGGCACACGCCTGCATCTCGACCTCGGTAGCTAAGAAGCCGTGGGAAAGACCGCCAACAATGAGGAACGTCGCATTGGCAAGCATCGAAATCAGCGATAGCAGCATACCCGGTGCGATTGTCATGAACATGTCGTAGGCAGCGAAGCGATGATAGCGGAAGGTTGACTTGACCAGATGCTTACCGTAGGTAAAGAAGACCTGGTAGAAGCCCTTGGTCCAACGCATACGCTGTTTCCAAGAAGCCTTAAACGTCACAGGCTGCTCGTCAAAGAACTCAGCCGGCGCATAGCCAATACGAATGCCGTGAATGGCACAGAACGTCGTGAACTGAATATCCTCGGTCAGCGTGTGGAACTGCCAGCCGTGCATGCCCTCGATAACACTGGCTGAGATGAGGTAGCCCGAACCCGAGACAGCACAGGACGTCTTGCAGATGTTGCGCGCGTTGTTGAGGAAACGCGCCTCGCGCAGATACCAAGTGGCATTCGCTGCCGAGATCCACGAGCTTCCGAAGTTCTTGGAGTTACGATAGCTCGTGACCACATGGAAGCCCTGGTCAAAGGCATCATTCATCTTGGACACATAATCGCGGGCGATAACATTATCGGCATCGAAGATAAAGTAACCTTCAAAGGTGTCGGGATACTCGTTAAGGATACGGTCGAAACCAAAGTCCATGACCCAACTCTTGCCTTTACGGGCCAGGTCATTGCGCTCGTACACAATGGCGCCCGCCTCGCGCGCGAGCTGCGCCGTGTTGTCGGTGCAAGCATCGGCGACGACAAAGACCTCGATAAGCTCTGAAGGATAATCCTGGTCCTTGATGGAGCGAACGAGGTTGGCAATCACGGCCTCCTCGTTATGCGCCGCGATAAAGAAGGCATAGCGGTGCAGCTTTTTGGCCTTGGGAGGCGCGACCTCGCCGCGGAAAGCACCGATGACAAAGAAGACCACCTGGTACAAGAAGCAGACCGTGAGCAGCGTGACGACAATCTGGTTGAAGATCACGATGGGTGTGTTGGTTTGTAAAAAGGCGAGCATGCAGGCTCCCAGGAACGTGTTACGTAAACAATCGTATATCTTACCGCAGGCTTACCGAGTTCAAGAAACCACCTAATACTGGCTAGGCTTCGAGCAGGCCGAGCTGCGGTACGATTTCGTCGCCGGCAGCAGTGCGACCAAGCGAACGCGGGGCTAAGTCGTCGAGGACGGCGGCGAGATCCCACGGCAGCTCGTCGCGGCACTCAATGCGCTCTCCCGTCACGGGATGATCGAACGCCACGCGCCAGGAATGGAGGAATTGCCTGGTCAGACCCTGATCGGCACGCGCATCGCACTTACCGTAGAGCGGATCGCCCACGCAGGCGTGGTTGATATGGCGCATGTGCACGCGAATCTGATGCGTGCGACCGGTAAACAGGTGACACTCAACGAGTGTGTAGCCGTCATCAAAGCGCGTGGAATCAAAGCGCTCAAGGACCTTAAAGGTCGTGATGGCCTGGCGCGCAAAAGGATCATCGGAAACCGCCATCTTGACACGGTCACGTGTAGAACGGGCAATGCCGGTGTTAACGGTGCCCTCATCCATGGCGATATGACCGTGAACGAGCGTAATGTAGCGGCGGTCGAGCGTGCGCGTACGGATAAGATTTTGGAGCGCGCGCTGGGTGTCGTCGTCCTTTGCCGCAAGCATAAGACCCGAGGTATCGCGATCCAAACGATGTACGATACCGGGGCGGTCCTCGCCCTGCACGGTGCCCAGATGGTCGATGCCGCAGTGGTAGACCAGGGCGTTCGCAAGCGTACCGCTCTCGTGGCCGTGAGCAGGATGGCACACCAGGCCGCGCTGCTTGGAGAGCACGATGAGGTAGTCGTCCTCATAGCGAATGTCGAGCGGGATGGCCTCGGGAATCACGTCGGTGGGATCGTGCGGCTCGGGCAAATCAACCGAAATACGGTCACCGGCTCGCACGGCGTACTTTTTGGACAGGCAGGTCTCGCCATTGACCACTACGGCCCCGCCCTCAATCAGATGTGCGCAGGCAGAGCGCGTAGGGCAGCCGTCATTGGCGCCCAGATAGGCGTCAAGACGCTGACCAGCGGCATCGTCGGCAACAAGGATATGGATGTCGGCCATTAGCGCTCAGTCCTTTCGCGAATCTTGCGGGCACGCTCCCCACGTTGTTTAGCCTTGCGCTTGGCGCGGGCCTCGTCACGGGCGTTAAGCTCGGCGGTCGCATCGACCTCACGAGCCGCGGGGCTCAAGAACATGTAACCGAAGAGCGCCAGCACCACACCGACCGTAATGCCGATATCGGCCACATTGAAGACGGGGAAGTCGATGAAGGTGGTGGCAATAAAATCGGTCACGAAGCCAAAGGCCAAACGATCGATAGCGTTGCCGATAGCACCGCCCGCAACCATCGCCATGCCCACAACCTCAAGATGGGCGAGCTGGGGTGCACGAACGAGGTACACGGCAATAGCGATAATGACCGCCAACGCCAGCACGGCAAACGCGATGCCATGCCCCTCGCCCATGCTAAAGGCAGCACCGATATTGCGGACAAACATAAAGTCGATAACACCGGGGATGACGGTCACATGCAAGGCGTCGCCCACGGCACGAACCGCGAGCTTAGTAAGCTGGTCAACAAGCAGCACAACCAGCGCCACCCCACCAGCAACACCCAACCGCCAACGCAAAGGCGGCGTCATATCCGCACCACGACCCAAAGAAATCCCCTACCCTCAGATAATCAAATTCTATTTAACGCAGATAACCATCTTATATTGCCACACGCAGAGCGCACGACACATTCGCTAACGTCAGATAAATAACCAGCATAAAAGAAAGCGGCATTCCGGATAACGGAATGTCGCTTTTCTTCAGCGGAGCAAATGGGCCGAAGGCGCCTAAATTCTCCCTATAACTAAAATGCCGAGTTACCGTGCCTTAAAGGGCATTCGCGCAGCGCTTGCAAATGTGAGCGTGGCCGTTGTACTCGCCGACGGTGGTGCGGTAGTTCCAGCAACGGTCGCAGCACTCGCCCTCGGCTGCATCGATGGCAACAGAAAGCTCCTCGCCCTGGGTAAGCTCAACATCGGAGACGATGTAGAACTCGGCCAGGTCGACGGCCTTGTCGCCGGTCAGCAGCGCATACATTTCGGCAGGAACGACCGCCTTGACGCGGACCTGCTGGCTCTTGGTGAAGGTGCCGGCGGAGCGGGCATCCTCAAGGGCCTTGGTCACGACGCTGCGGAGCTCGAGTGAAGCCTCGAGCACGCCCTCAAACTCGTTGGCCTCGTCGACCGTGATGGGCGACTTGTACCAATCGAGCAGCGCGGCGTACTTCTGGTGATCGACGCAGCCGGCGGGCGCATAGGCCATGGCCTCGTCGACCGTGTAGGACAAGATCGGCTGCAGGTCGCGCATGAGCATCGAGAAGAGCTCGGCCAGCACGGTCTGGGCGCTGCGACGCTCGAGCGAACCGGGCTTCTCACAGTACAGACGGTCCTTCAGGGCGTCGAGATACACGTTGGAGAGCTCGGTAACCACAAAGTCGTAAAGCGCACGGTAGGCGCGCGGGAACTCGTAGCTGGCGTAGGCGTCGTCAACCTCGGCCTGGACCTGGGTCAGGCGAGCAACCATGAGCTTGTCGAGCGGCAGCAGGTCGGCAAAGGCGACGCCGTCGGTCTCGGGCACAAACTGACCCTCGAGCTCGGAGAGCAGGAAGCGCAGCGTGTTGCGGAAACGACGGTAGGCATCGGACGTACGAGCGAGAATCTCGTGGTCGATGGAGACGTCGGAGCTGGTATCGACGGAGGCGACCCACAGACGGATGATGTCGGCACCCATCTCGTCACAGACCTTGTTGGGGTCGATGACGTTGCCGAGTGACTTAGACATCTTACGGCCCTGGCCGTCGAGGGTGAAGCCCTGCGAGACGACCGCCTTGTACGGAGCGTGGCCGTTGGCGCCCACCGAGGTGAGCAGTGAGCTCTGGAACCAACCGCGGTGCTGGTCAGAGCCCTCGAGGTAGACGTCCGCCGGGTACTCCAGCTCGGGACGGTACTCGCAGACGGCCTTCCAAGACACGCCGGAGTCCCACCACACGTCAAGGATGTCCTTATCAGCCTTGAGGTGATGGCCACCGCACTTGGGGCAGACGCAGGCCTCGCCCAGATAGCTCTCAGGAGCATCGGTAAACCAGGCGTCGGAGCCCTTCTCGTGGAAGAGTTTGATGACGGCGTCGAGCGTGGCGTCGTTCATGACCTTCTCGCCGCAGTCGGCGCAGGTGTAGCTGGGGATAGGCACACCCCAGTTGCGCTGACGGCTGATGCACCAGTCGGGACGCTGCTCGACCATGGCGCCAATGCGGTTGGCGGCGTGGGCCGGATACCACTTGACGTTCTCGCGGACCTCTTTGCCAGCCTGCTCGCGCAAGCCGGTCTTGTCCATCGAGACAAACCACTGGTCGGTAGCACGGAAGAGCACCGGGTGCTTGCAGCGCCAGCAGTGCGGATAGCTGTGCGTGATCTTCTTCTCGAGGACCAGGGTGCCGCGCTCGCGCAGGAACTCGATGATGTGCGGATTGGCCTCATCGGTGTCCATGCCGCTGAAGGGACCGCCGGTGCCAAACTCCTCACCGGTGTAGAACTTGCCGTCGTCATCGACCGGCATGCAGATGTCGGTGATGCCCTCCTTGAGGCAGGCGAAGTAGTCGTCGACGCCGTGGCCGGGCGAGTTGTGGACGATACCGGTACCGTCGTCGACGCCGACGTAATCGGCCAGCAGCGCCACGCCCTCGACGCCGTCAAAGATCGGCTGCTTGTAGTGGATGTGGTGGAAGGTCTCGGCGGGAACCACGTAGGGCTTGCCGTCGACCATGACCGGGGTGTACTCCCAGCCAAACTCCTCGCAGCACTTGGGAGCAAGGTCCTCGAGCATGACCTCGGCGCGGCCGTCGTGCTCAACGGCGACATAGGCGGCGCCGGGCTTAAGGGAAACGGCCTGGTCGGAGGGGATGGTCCACGGGGTAGTCGTCCAGATGATGAAGTCGACCGGGCCGTCGAAGTTCTCGAGGTCGGCGGGCTTGGAGGTCATCTCAAAGCGCACGAAGATGGAAGGGCTCGTCTCGTCGGAGTACTCGATCTCGGCCTCGGCGAGTGCGGTGTGACAGTGCTTGCACCAGTGAACCGGCTTGTGGCCGCGATAGATCATGCCCTTATCGAACATGGCCTTGAAGACCTCGATGTCGGCGGCGTCATGCTGGTGATAGAGCGTCAGATAGGGGTTGTCCCAGTCGCCGAGCACGCCCAGGCGACGGAAGCCGGCCTTCTGCAGCTCGATGTTCTCGACAGCGAACTTGTTGCAGAGCTCGCGGATCTTAGCCGTGGAGGTCTGGTTGAACTTCTCGGTGCCGAGCTTCTCCTCGACCTTGTGCTCAATCGGCTGACCGTGGCAGTCCCAACCGGGGACATAGGGAACCTCATAGCCCTGCATCATCCAGTAACGGTTGATCATGTCCTTGGAGATCTTGTTCATGGCGTGGCCGATGTGGATCGGGCCGTTGGCGTACGGAGGGCCGTCGTGCAGCACGAACTTCTTGTGACCCTCGTTCTTCTTCAGAACCTGCTCGTAGACCTTGTTGTCCTGCCAGTCCTTGAGTCGCTTGGGCTCGGACTTGGAAAGACCGGCACGCATGGGAAAACCGGTCTTGGGCAGATTCATCGTCTGCTTGTACTCGTTTGCCACGGTACCCCTTTCTTGTCATGGGCGCGCACGCCCTCTGGGCACCAAAAAAGCGCCCGTCCCTACAAGCTGGGACGAAGCGCCACAAACGGGCTGCACGCCCGCAAAAGCTCTTCGCTTAACCACCCAGCTTAGATGCCCTCGCCCGCGTATTCGCGCGCTCGCATCCGTTACTCGGCTGGTCTGTATCGACGACCATCTCGGCGATGTCTACTAAGACGAACCTACGCGGCACGTCCGTTGGGACCGCAGCTCCGGGGTGATTTTCATCGGTCGCATGCACGGGTTCTCAGCGCTCCCCGCTCTCTGTAGCATGCGGACGGCCGACTACTCGTCCCCATCAACGCTTATGCGCTGTATGGTAACACGGTCAACGCCGGCGAAAAACCCTCAACATCGGTTTCATACTTTAGAAACTTCTCGCGATCGCAAGCACTCACTTGGAGCAAAATACCTGTAAGCACTTTATCGAACGAAAGAAGATTGCTATGCGCACGATCGGAATGAGCGACTATACCGTTGGCGAAGACTGCTTTGACGAGCTGCACGGCGCGTTGGCCGAGTACGGAGCAACCAAGGTCGCCATCATTGGTGGTAAACGAGCACTGGCCGCAGCACTTCCCGGTATCGAAGCTGCGCTGGCAGGTACCGACGTCGAGATTCTGGAGACGCGCGTCTACGGCACCAACAGTACGCGCGCAAATATCGCCAAGGTCGTAAACTCCCCTGCCTGCCAGGAAGCTGACGTGCTTATCGCATGCGGCGGCGGCAAGGCGCTCGACACCGTGAAGACCGCAGCTATCGAGCTCAAGAAGATTGTCTTTACGGTACCGACGATCTGCTCCAACTGCTCGGCCGCGACCGCCATTGCCGTTGTCTACAACGACGACGGCTCGCTCGAGGGCTATTCGTACCCAAACCGCCCCGCGCACATCTTCATCAACCCCAAGATCATCGCCGAGGCTCCGGCGGAGTACTTCTGGGCGGGCGTGGGCGATGCCCTGTCCAAGCAGCCCGAGGTCGAGTACGCCACGAGCGCCGGCAACCTGGAGCACACCGCCGGACTTGGCCTGGCACTCGCCCACACCTGCTCCGAGCCGCTGTTTACCTATGGCGTGCAGGGTCTAGAGGACGTGCGCCAGGACCTGTCGAGCGAGGCCGTCAAGCAGATCGCGCTCGACATCGTGGTCAACACGGGCTATGTCTCGAACCTGACCAACCAAAACGATTACTACTACAACTCGAGCGTGGCGCATGCGTTCTACAACGCCACGTGCAGCATCCCGCGCGAGGGCTCCTACCTGCACGGCGAGGTCGTGAGCCTGGGCGTGCTCGTGCTGTTTGCCTATACGGGCGATACCGAGAACCTTGAGCGCTACGCCGCCTTTAACAAGCAGATGGGGCTGCCCGTGACGCTTGAGCAGGTCGGCCTTTCCGAGGCCGATATCCCTGCCCTGTGCGAGTTCGCACACGCCACCAACGAGTGGAAGCAAGGCAATCCCGAGCCTTTCACCGACGAAAAGTTCGCCGCCGCCATCAAGGCCGCCAACGCCTACGGCCACACGCTCTAGCTCTAGGCCAAAACCGCCACAAAGGGGACAGGCACCTTTGTGGTGGTTTTATATTGCTCCAGTATTCAGTTCGTACTCGAACCCGATTCTTTACGAGAAAGGGTTCGGGTACGTTTTTTGT
>UQTW01000029.1 GCA_900544115.1 uncultured Collinsella sp.
GCGTCGTAGCCCTCGTCGGCGACCTTGTCGGCGAGCGCGGTCATCTTCTTGCCGGTCTCGTAGAGCGCCTTGCCGTCCTCGAGGTAGCCCTCCTGGTCGAAATGCATAATCTCGATCTTCTCGGTTTCCTTCATTTGTCTCTCCTTTCTGGGGTTGTCTCCACATCCCCCATGCCAACGGGCATCAAAGCCCGCTTACATTCCGTAACACTCGGCCGCTTTGGCCTTAAGCGCATTGACTGACTCTTCGTAGCCCTCTGCCTTGACCTCCATTTGCTTGGAGACGGCATCGAGATACGGGTGCACGTCCCATGACTTCAGACGCTCGGCGATTATGGCCGCAATTGTCTGGAAGAACACAAGATTGGGAATTGCGCTGAGCAGCGGAGCCACCTGAGGCACCGCAACCTCGTGAGCCTTACCCCTGGGATGGGCCGTGAGCAGCACCGTTTTTGCCGTAACGTTCGATAGCGCATCGGCGATATTCGCAAGACGCTCCGACCCCTGCGGATCGTCGACAATAAACACCAGGTAGCCTGGAGTTATCTGCATCTCGGGACCGTGAACGAACTCCTCGCCCTCGTGATGCATGGCAGGAATCTTGATGGTCTCGCTCAGCTTGAGCGCCGCCTCCTCGGCAACACCGTAGTTGGGGCCGTTGCCGACGACCATGGCGGGCATGTGCTCAGAAAGCTCGAGCATGCGGTCTTGGACATATGCCTCGGCGGTCTTGCACATCACGGCATTGGCATGGATAGCCTCGCGCAGGTCGTCTAAACGCTGGGCCACGCCCTTGGCGTCAATCGTTCCGCGCGCCTGACCGCCGTAAACACCAAAGAGCACCAGGTACTCAACGAGAACCTCAACGCCCAGCGTCACAAAGTCCACCGACTCGACGCCCACACCGTAGTCAAGAACGATATCAGCGTGCTCCTTGATGGGTGCCTCGACGTTTGCCGTGAGCGCAACTGCAGCCATATCGTGTGCGCGCATGCAATCAAGAGCCGCGATCGTATTGGTCGAATAGCCGCTCTGCGAAATGGCAATGTTGAGCGCATGCTGCGGATAGGTGTGTTCAAAATCGACGAAGGCCTCGGGCGTCACAACGGACACCTGCATTTGCAGGGCATCTTGCAGGTAATCGCGGGCGCAATCGGCGGCATGGCGCGACGACCCCGAAGCAACGATGCGCAGCGCGTCAAAAGAACCGGACTGGAAAATATCAACGAGCTGCGCTACCAGCTCAGACGAACGCTCGAGGTTCTCTCCCATGCGCACATGGGCAAGCTGAACGTAATCGAGCATCTTCATCTTCTCACCTCGTAACAAATCATTAGTATTTGATACCAATCACAGTTACAGGTTACGGCTTTTTGATACCTCTTTGTCGATTAATTTATCCCCATCGGCGAACGGTCGATTTTGAGCCATGTAAGGTTGTATATGCAGTCTGCTCAACGAATCAAAATTCCGTCAGATTTTCAGCCCGTTATGCAAAAAACCAGCTAGTACGTATAGGTATATCCACCCGCATCACCGCGGTTAAACGACTTGACGTACTCGATCGCCTGGCCGCTCGCATCGAAGCTCACGCACTCAAGCGTCAAGGCAAGATCGCCCTGCTCCAGTCCAAGCAGGCCGGCATCTCGCGCGCCCAGCGCTTCGATATCGAGCTTTTCCTGTGCCATGACCGGCTTTCGGCCCAACATCTCATAGGTCTCGTACAAACTGAAGACCGACACGTCAATATCTTCGATTGTGGGAAACAGCAGGCACGGGATGAACGCCATCTCAATCGATACGGGATCGCCGTTGACGCAGTTCAAACGCCGAATCGAATACAGTAAATCGTCCTCCGCAATACCAAACAGGTTGGCATAATATGGGCCCGCATAACGCTTGGAACGCGCGAGGATGCGGACGGACGGCTCGCCGCCCGAAGCACGAACCGATTCGCGAAAGCCTCCCGTTCGCTCGTAGGCAACGGGCACTTTCTGTGCCACAAACGCGCCCTTTCCGCGGACGCGTCGAATCTGCCCACGCCGAACCAGCTCATCGACAGCACTTCGGATGGTCAAGCGTGTCGTACCAAATTCCTCAGCGAGGTCTTTTTCGGACGGAATCATGGAACCCGTGGGATATATACCGCGCTCGATACGCTCCTCGATGCGGCGTCGAATGCGCATATAAACCGGGGTGGCATCTACTGTTTCAGCCATTGTTCACCTGCCACGCTCCTCATGCCGTTCTTTTCGCCGTTATCGGCAAAGCGGAACTTTGTGGGCAAAATCACCGATTTGCAATGCTCCACAAAACGCATGTCCTTATCAAATTCGATCGTGCTCTCATAGAACACCGGCGTTTCCTCTTCTTGTTGGAGCAGCTCGGCCTCTTCGGCGTTCAAACGCGAGATGGAGATATGCTCACGTCCATGCTCAACACGCACGCCACCTTCTTTGAGCAAGACATCGTAAAGGCTCTCGCACTCAAAATCGTGCTCGGGAAGCGATGGGCACAGGGACAGGTTAACGTGAGCCGTCTCGATTGACGCCGGCTCGCCCTCAATAAGTCGAACGCGCTGCATGCGGAGCAAAGGAGCGCCTATAGCCACCCCAAGCTTGTCGGCAAGCGTCTTATCCGCCTCGATGGTCTCGGTGGAAACCAGACGAGAAGAGGGATGCAGGCCGGCAGTCCGCACGGCATCGGAAAAGTTATACGTTTCCTGGAAGATGTTCAGCGGCTTAGGAGGACACACATACGTACCCGATCCGCGACGGCTCTCGAGCGTTCCGCACGAGATGAGCCGCGTGATACCGGCGCGCAACGCCGTACGCGAAACGCCGATCTCTTCGCACAGCACGCGCTCGGCCGGCAGGCGATCGCCGCCGGCAAGCTGATGGTGCTGGATATACCATAGAATTCCCTCAACAGCACGATCTTTAGGGGGAATTGCATAAGATTCGCCTGCCATTGCACAGACTCCTCATTCAGAAACGTATGCCGCCAAAATTAGACCAGCCCTCCCATGGCATCAAATTCGGCCTTGATCTTCTCGGCGACATTCCGATACGACTTATATAGGCTTGAATCGCGTTTGACTTCGTCGGTCATAACGGGAATCTCTAATTTGGAAACCTCGTCTTTTCCCGTCTGAACCGCCACAACAACGCCCATACCAAGACACATATTACGCTTGGCAGCGTTTATTTTCGCCGCCTTGGCAGGATTTGCCAGGATACGCTGGGCAAATTCCTGTTTTGAGGCCACTTCCTCGGCCTCCGGATCGCCCGCCTCGGCTACTTCGCACTGCAACACGTCCGCATAGTCAAAAATCTTCGGCTCGCCGCCGCGCTGATGCACGGCCCACTTGCGACGCGTGGCATCCTGGTAGATAGCCGGCAAAAACGTAAACCGCGGCGGGTCCAAAATCGTATCCGTGATGGTAAACACATCGGGATCAAAGGCATCCTGCGGATTTTTCTTCTTGAACAGCCCCATATCAGCCTCCCGTACTAGCATTAAACAACTCAAGCTGAATATAGCACCAATTTCAAGCCGCCGCTTTACCGTATCGGTGCGCGGCGTCTATGGCTCGACCAGCGGAAAAGTTCACGGACGAGGGCCGGGGTGCCTGCTTTGTTTTGAGAAGTGGGCTCCGCGAACTTTTCAAAACAAAGTATGCCTCCCCGGCCCCGCCGGCAAATAGCGGACACTCCGCATGCAATCTATGCAAACAAACAAGTGCGCTTAGCTATATTCGGTAAGGTCAAGCACACTGCCCTTCACGATAAGCGCCGGCTCCAGAACGACCTCTTCGGCACGTCTACCGCCCCTACCGGCAAGACGCTTGGACATGCAGCCAAAAGCATGCTCCGCAAGGACACCGGGATCCTGCTCAATCGCGGTCAGCGCCGGCTCAAAGAGAACGTCGGCCGCCGAGTTGTCATAGCTTACGACCGAGATATCGCCCGGGATGCTCTTCCCCATCTCGTGCAAGCGCTTGAGCAGGCCGAGGGCAATGTTATCCGAGCTTGCGAACACGGCGGTGGCGTCGGTCGCGAGCACCGCCTCCGAGGCCTCGTATGCGCTCGGAATGTAGTACTCGCTCTCAAACTCCAAACGCGCGTCGATTGGCAGGCCAACCTCGCGCAGCGCGCGCTCATAGCCGGCAAGTCGTTTGCGACCCGTATTGGAACGGCGTGCGTTAACCAGACAGGCGATGCGGCGATGACCCTGCTCAATTAGATACCGCGTGGCCATGTAGCCACCCATCTCGTGGTCGAACATCACCTTGTCGCACTCGAGTCCTTCAATGGCACGATCGACCATCACGGCCGGGATGGGCAGGTGGCTGACTTCTTCGCGCAGGGCGCGGTCGTCGGAGAACTCGTCACCCACCACCAAAAAGACACCGTCGACGCCGCGCGTCACCAGCTGACGCAGCAGCTCAAGATCGTCGTCGGCACTTCCGCCCGAACTGGTAATAAAGAGCGCATAGCCGTCCTCGCGGCAGCGCTTTTCCAAGCTGCCGGCAAGCGAGGCAAAAAAGCGGCTCTCGATGTTAGGGACGATAAGGCCCAGCGTGCGCGACTCGCGCATGACCAGGCTACGCGCAATCTGGTTGGGAACATAGTGGTTGCGCGCCGCGACCTCCTTGATGAGCTTGCGGTTTTCTTCTGAGATGCGACAGGGCCGATTATTGAGCACAAGCGAGACCGACGAGGGGGAAAGCCCCACCTCCTGGGCGATCTGCTTGAGGGTGACTTTGTTGGCCATCTCGCTCCTTCCAGGTTTACGCGCAATCTCTTGAAAGTATAGCGACTACCCCTCTACCTCGGTGATAAACACTTTACCAATCCGGTAGACGGCTGTTTTATCGCCGCCAGCGCACCAAATCCGTCCGGGTGGGGTATATTGCAATCGATTGATGACAACGACCACCAAAAGGCGGATATTCGTATGCACGAGAACGACTTTTTTAACGAGGACCTGCTGTGCGCGCTTGCTGGCGTTGCCGGCGAGGACAACGTACTGATGAGCGAGCCCATGCGCGAGCACACCACGTTTAAGATCGGCGGCCCGGCCGACGTCTTTGTCACGCCCGATACCGAGCAGGGCCTCGTCGCCACGCTCGATACCTGCTATCGCTGCGATCTGCCCCTCACCATCGTGGGCAACGGCTCCGACCTGCTCGTCGGCGACAAGGGCATCCGCGGCGTCGTCGTGGCGCTGGGCGAGGGACTCTCCGACATTACGGTCGACGGCACGCACGTCACGGCGGCAGCCGGCGCCTTGCTTTCTGATGTCGCCGCTGCGGCAGCCGAGGCCGGTCTCACCGGCATGGAGCCCATCTCGGGCATCCCCGGATCGGTCGGCGGCGCCTGCTACATGAACGCCGGTGCCTACGGTGCCTGCATGGCCGATGTGCTGGAGTCCGTGCGCGTCTACAAACCCGCTCGCCAGCTCGACGACGGCACCCGCGGCAGCGGCAACATCATCGAGTTCGATGTCGACGAACTCAACCTAGGCTATCGCAAGAGCCGCGTCGCCGACGACGGCTTTATCGTTCTTTCTGCCACCTTCAACCTCGCACCGGGCAACGCCGCGATGATTAAGGCCGACATGGACGACTACCGCCAGCGCCGCGAGGACAAGCAGCCACTCGACATGCCGAGCGCTGGCTCCACTTTCAAGCGCCCCGAGGGTTACTTTGCCGGCAAACTCATCATGGATGCCGGCCTTCGAGGACACGCCGTTGGCGGCGCGCAGGTGAGCGAGAAGCACTGCGGCTTCATCGTCAACGCCGACCACGCCACCGCCGCCGACGTCGACGAACTCATCCGCCACATCCAAACAACCGTCAAAGACCAATTCAACGTAGACCTAGAACCCGAAGTCCACCGAGTCGGCGAATTTTTATAGCCTGCCCACCGCGATCCACTTTAATTAATAACGGGACAAGTGATCTAGCTCACTTGTCCCGTTATCATTTATTTGCGAAGAACATCGGCTAGCCGCAGGATTGAAATCATCGACCGATAAGTGAGTTCCACTTTTTCGCCCGCAAGCAGTCGTTTCGAGCCAATCTCATCTAGCCCCACAAGCTGAGAAAACAGCGGGCTGCTCATCGTGCCCTCGTCAATTGATTCCCTTATGGTCTTCAAAACGTCCGTATCATGAAGCGACGCCGAGCTGTAGGGGGCAACACGAGCGGAACTCTCAATTAACGACGAAACAAAAGGATGGAGATGCTTTGGACATAGTCCATCAAACACCACATCCCCATTGTCATCCGAGCCGACTAGTCGCCAACTATAATGATCGACCCAGCCGTCTCCGTCATATATGGTGTCCATGAGCAACTTCCCGTCTAGAGAGACCTATTTGGACATCGGAGCGCAAGACCGCAATCCATATAGGACCCGCAGCAGCTCCAACCCAACGCACCGCTCGACAATTGTAAATTGCGGTTATTTTAAATCTACATGATCAGTTCGAGTTCGCAACAAGGCGATTATTGCAGCTAGGTTCTATTTCATTTTCCACTTTGGTGAGCCGTCGGCTCCAAATTCCAAAACCGAAGTCCACGGAGTCGATAAATTCATTTAAAAAAGGCCCCGAAAGGGGCCTTCGCCATATTTATTCAGACAACCAGTCCGGTGTGTGACGCATTGGATCCGAGAGGTCCGTGGCTGTCCGAGCAGGCAACCTAATGCCTTCCGGGCAGCCACGGACCAACTTACTTCAAACCGCCGTTACGACAGCGCAATACCGCCAAGCCAGCCCCAACGCACGCCAGAGCCAGTGCCATAGAAGCTAATAAACGAATCAAGCGACTTAGACGTAATGGCGCCCTCGTTGCTCATTACGATGCCGCCGCCAACATAGATACCCACATGACCGTAGATAAGGCCCGGAGCACCCGTGCCGCTGTGCGAGGAATCGGCCACGATCATGCCCACCTGCAGCGCCGAGCGGTCGGAGCTATAGCACCAGGCGTTGAACATGTCGCAGGCGTTGCCGCCAAAGTAGCCAACGCCGGCGTTACGGAAGACATTGGTAACCCACGCCGCGCACCAGTTCTGACCCGGCGAAGGCGTGGAGTAGCACGCGTTGACGACGGCCTGCTGCTTGCCCGAGCCGGCATTCTGCTGCGGAGTTCCGGGCGCATACGATCCACCGCCCGAGCTCGAACCACCCGAGTAGGAATTGTTCTTGTTCGCGGCGGCCGCGGCAGCGGCGGCCTTCCTAGCGGCCTCCTCGGCCTGGGCGGCAGCGAGAATCTCGGAATCACGCTGAGCCATGAGCTCCTTGACGTCGTCGGAAAGACCGTTCAGCACGGTCTGGACCTCTTGCTGCTTGGCCTGCATATCCTGCATCTGAGCCGTCTGCTGATCCTTGAGTTTCTCCAGGTCAGCCTTTTGTGCTTCGAGCTCGGTCTTCTGTGCGTCGAGCTCGGCCTGAATCGTCTGGATGTCCTCGATGGCATCGCGGTCGCTCTTGTTGATCTTCTCAACGTAATGCGCGTTGGCAACGAGCTCCTCAAACGAGCCAGAGGCCAGCAGCAGCGACAGGATGTTCGTGCCGCCGGACTTGTAGCTGGCGGCCACGCGATCGGAAAGGTCGTTACGCTTCTTCTTGAGCTCGGCCTTCTTTTCATCGATCTGAGCCTGTGTGTCGTCAATCTTGCCCTGGACATTCTCAATGTCGTTGAGGGTCTGGGCATTCTTGTTGGCCAGCGCCGCATACTCATTTGCGATGCTGTCGAGCTGGGCCTGTACCTCGTCGAGCTGGGCCTGGGCGGCATTCAGTTTATCGGTGGTTTCTTTGGAAGCCTCCGCCGCATGGGCGCGAGCGGGCAGGCCAAAAAGAACTGCCGCAGAAGCGGCGCCGAACAGGGCCTTGAGGGCAGTGCGGCGCGAGAGCTCCTGGGAAAGGATGGAATCGCTGTTTGGTGACATATGTACTCCGTTACATGTTTATTTATATGTCGCTCAACTCATACATATTAGCGTACATATGGCGCGTCCCAACGATTTCCACGAACGGCAGGAAACTACAAGGTCGGCGGCTCGTAAGCAAACGCCAAAGATCAGGTTGTGCGTACGCAAGCTCTTCTATGAGTACGCTAGCATGATCCTCTGCTTTTCCTACAGTGCACGATTTGGGCGTCCCTGCCTGCGCTATACTCCCCTGAAGAAGTGTTCCTGATTCGATAGGAGACTACATGTCCAAAGCACTCGACCCCAAAGACACCTGCGTCCTCGTTACCGGTGGCGCCGGCTTTATCGGCTCGCACACCGTCGTTCAGCTGCTCGAGGGTGGCTACCAGGTCGTCATCGTCGATGATCTCTCCAACTCCAGCGCCGTCGCCGTCGACCGCGTCAAGACCATCGTGGGCGACGAGGCCGCCAAGAACCTCACCTTCTACGAGGCCAACGTGCTCGACCGCGATGCGATGAACAAGATCTTCGATACCCATCAGATCGACCGCGTCATCCACTTTGCCGGCTTTAAGGCCGTCGGCGAGTCGGTGAGCAAGCCCGTCGAGTACTACCACAACAACATCGAGAACACCCTGGTGCTCATCGACGTCATGCGCAACCATGGCTGCAAGTCCATCATCTTCTCGAGCTCCTCGACCGTCTACGGCGACCCGGACAACCCGCCCGTCACCGAGGAGGATCCTAAGAAGCCCGCGACCAACCCCTATGGTTGGACCAAGTGGATGATCGAGCAGATCCTTATGGACGTCCACACCGCCGACCCCGAGTGGGACGTCGTGCTGCTCCGTTACTTCAACCCCATCGGCGCTCATCCGTCGGGCCTGATCGGCGAGGACCCCAAGGGTATCCCCAACAACCTGGTGCCCTATGTCGCCCAGGTCGCCGTGGGCAAGCTCGAGGCCGTTCAGGTCTTTGGCAACGACTACCCCACCCCCGACGGCACCGGCGTGCGCGACTACATCCACGTGTGCGATCTGGCCTCTGGTCACGTTGCCGCCCTTAACTGGATGAACGGCAAAACCGGCGTCGAGATCTTTAACCTGGGCACCGGCACCGGCACCTCGGTACTCGAGGTCGTCGCCGCCTTCTCCAAGGCTTGTGGCAAGGAGCTGCCCTACGTGATCCGCGAGCGCCGCGCCGGCGACATCGCTGCCAACTGGTGCGATGCCTCCAAGGCCGAGCGCATGATGGGCTGGAAGGCCCAGTACGACATCGCAGACATGTGCCGCGATAGCTGGAACTGGCAGAGCCACAACCCCAACGGCTTCGCCGACGCCGAGTAGCAAAAACCTACATACCGCTCTTGCCCCGATCTCACGTTGTGAGGTCGGGGCTTTTTCATGGCATGTAACCATTCGCCGAAAATCGACCAACTTTTTTATCTTGCCTGTACATGTTTAAACAACATGTTTTACAATAGGCGTATCGAATCAGAACATCGGAGGCGGACTGCACACCCATCGGCAGGCCGACCCCACAACAAGAAGGTTGGTGAGCGCATTCATGGAGCGTGCAAGCGGCGTCCTCATGCCCGTCTCGTCTCTGCCCGGACCATACGGAATCGGCGGCTTTGGCTGGAATGCCTACGACTTCGTCGATTTTCTCGCCTCGTGCAAACAACATTACTGGCAGATTCTGCCCCTTACGACGACCAGCTATGGCGATTCGCCCTATCAGTCGTTCTCGGCCCGCGCAGGCAACCCCAACTTTATCGACTTTGCCGAGCTTATCGAAGCAGGGTATCTGGAGCAGCGCGATATCGATGGCGTGTATCTGGGATCCGACCCCAGCAATGTCGACTACGGTGCTATCTTTGGCGGCCGCCGTCAGATTCTCGACCGCGCCGCTGAGCGCTTTGCTGTCGACAAGCCGGCCGATTTCGATGACTTTATCCAAGCCAACGAGGACTGGCTCATCCCCTACTGTGAGTTCATGACCGTCAAGGAGGAGTGCGGTCTCAAGGCATTTTGGGAGTGGCCCGCAGAGCTCCGTACCCGTGGCGAGGCTTCTGCCAAGGTCTGCGCTGCCCATCCCGCGCGCATGCTCTACCACCAGATGACGCAGTACTTCTTCGATCGTCAGTGGAGCCGCCTCAAGGCCTATGCCAACGAGCGCGACATCCTCATCATCGGCGACCTGCCCATCTATGTCTCACGCGACTCCGTCGAGATGTGGGCCACGCCTGAGCTCTTTAAGATCGACGCCGCCGGCAATCCCGTAAGCGTCGCCGGCACGCCGCCCGACCAGTTCTCGGCCACCGGCCAGTACTGGGGCAACCCCATCTACGACTGGGACGGCATGGAGTCCGACGGCTTCTCCTGGTGGGAGGGCCGCATTTGCGCCGCCCTCGACATGTACGACGTCATCCGCCTGGATCACTTCCGCGGCTTCGAGGCCTATTGGGAGGTGCCGTTCTCCTCGCCCGATTCGTCTTACGGTTCGTGGACGCAGGGTCCCGGCCTCAAGTTCTTCAAGACGCTCGAGGAAAAGCTCGGCACGCTGCCCATCATCGCCGAGGACCTGGGCTTCCTCACCCCCGGCGTCATCGACATGCGCGACAACTCGGGCTTCCCCGGCATGAAGATCCTGCAGTTTGCCTTTGAGGGCGCCAACTCGTACTACCTGCCGCATAACTACATCGCCAACACCGTCGCCTATGTGGGCACCCACGATAACGAGACGGCGCGCGGTTGGTTTGAGGGAACGGCCACCCCTCGTCAGCGCGAGCAGGCAGCCCTGTACACCCATCAGCAGGCCGGCGAACCCATGGCAGATGCACTCAACCGAACCATCGCAGCCAGCGTGAGCGACACGTGCATCTACACCATGCAGGACCTGCTCAACTTGGGCAACGAGGCGCGCATCAACACCCCTGCCACGCTGGGCGGCAACTGGACCTGGCGCATGCTCGACGGCGCCATCGCCCGCGAGCTCGAGCACAAACTCACCGACTGGACCGAGACCTACTTCCGCATCCCGTCGGAAGCCGAAATCGAGCTTCCTCAATAGGAGCTACCGCGCCCGACCCCTCCCCACCGTGCGGACGCGCTTGCTTACCCGCGCGAGGCCACCCCAATCCCCTCGCGCGGGATTCTTATGAATTGCAGACATGTAATCAACCCATTACAGGAGGAAACATGCCCCAAATTAACCTCATGGAACTCGCCGAGCAGTCTTTTGGCACCTCGCTCGAGCAGCTCGACGACCGTCGCATTTACAAGCTGCTGGTCAAACTCGTGCAGGAGCGCTCCGCCGCCTGCCCGCTCAACAACGGCAAGAAAAAGCTCTATTACATTTCCGCCGAATTTTTGATCGGCAAGCTGCTCATCAACAACATGATCGACCTCGGCATCTACGACGAGGTTAAGGACCAGCTCACCGCCGCAGGCCACGACCTCAACAAGATCGAGGAGTTCGAGGTCGAGCCGTCGCTCGGCAACGGCGGCCTGGGCCGCCTGGCCGCATGCTTCCTGGATTCCATCGCCACGCTGGGCTTGACCGGCGATGGCGTGGGCCTCAACTATCACTACGGCCTGTTCCGTCAGCGCTTTGTCGACAACCAGCAGAAGGCCGTCCCCGACGAGTGGCTCGGTGAGCAGGACATCCTAGTCGACGACGACCGCTCCTACACCGTCGAGTTCGGCGATTTTGCCGTTACCTCCAAGCTCGTCAACATCGACGTGCCCGGTTACGGCCAGCCCACCAAGAACCGTCTGCGCCTGTTCGACCTGGCGAGCGTCGACGACGGCCTGGTCCCCGGCAGCTCCATCGACTTCGACAAGACAGAGATCGCCAAGAACCTCACCTTGTTCCTCTACCCCGACGATTCCGACGAGCAGGGCCGCCTGCTTCGCATCTACCAGGAATACTTCATGGTGAGCAACGCCGCCCAGCTCCTGATCGACGAGGCCATCGAGCGCGGCAGCAACCTGCACGATCTGGCCGACTACGCCGTGGTCCAAATTAACGACACGCACCCCACCATGGTCATCCCCGAGCTCATTCGCTTGCTCACCACCGAGCATGGCATCGAGTTTGACGAGGCCGTGACCATCGTACGCTCCATGGTCGCCTACACTAACCACACGATTCTTGCCGAGGCGCTCGAGAAGTGGCCGCTCGTTAGCCTGCAGAAGGTCTCCCCTGCCATCGCCGACATTATCGTCAAGCTCGATGAGATCGCGAAAGCCGAGCACGATGACCCGCGCGTCGCCATCATTGACGAGCACGACACCGTCCACATGGCCCACATGGACATCCACTTTGGCTTCTCCATCAACGGTGTAGCCGCCCTCCACACCAAGATTCTGGAGGACACCGAGCTTCATCCGTTCTACGAGATCTATCCCGAGAAGTTCTCCAACAAGACCAACGGCATCACCTTCCGCCGCTGGATCCATGGGGCCAACCCCGCGCTCGCCAGCCTGCTCGACGATGTGATCGGCACCGACTGGCGCAGCACCGGCGATCTGAGCAAACTCGCCAAGTTCGCCGACGACAAGAATGTTCTTGAGCGCCTGGCCGCCACCAAGACCGAGGCCAAGGCCATCATGCGCCAGTTCATGGCGCTCGAACAGGGCGTGACGATCCCATCCAACGCCATCATCGATGTTCAGGTCAAGCGTATCCACGAGTACAAGCGCCAGCAGATGCTCGCGCTCTACATAATCTGGAAGTATCTCGACATCAAGAACGGCAATAAGCCTAAGCACCCCGTCACCATCATCTTTGGCGGCAAGGCGGCCCCTGCCTACACTATCGCGCAGGACATCATCCATCTGATCCTGACGCTGTCGCAGTGGATTGCAAACGACCCCGACGTGGCTCCCTACCTGCAGGTTGTCATGATCGAGAACTACAACGTCACCGCCGCCGAGCGCGTGATCCCCGCCGCCGACATCTCCGAGCAGATCAGCCTGGCCTCCAAGGAGGCGAGCGGCACCTCCAACATGAAGTTCATGCTCAACGGCGCCCTAACCCTGTGCACGCTCGACGGCGCCAACGTGGAGATTGCCGAGCTCGTGGGCGACGAGAACATCTATACCTTTGGTGCCTCGTCCAAACAGGTCGAGCAGCTCTACGCCGACGGCAGCTATAACGCCAGCGCACTCTACCGCAAGCCCGGTATCAAGCTGCTGGTGGACTTTATCACCAACCCCGCCTTTATGGCGACCGGCAACGCCGAGCGCCTGCAGCGCCTGCACGACGACATTAAGGGCAAGGACTGGTTTATGGCCCTGCTCGACATTGAGGAGTACATCCAGACCAAGGAGCGCGTACTGGCCGACTACGAGGACCAGGACGCCTGGATGCGCAAGGCGCTCATCAATATCGCCAACGCTGGCACCTTCTCGTCCGACCGCACCATCTCCCAGTACAACGACGAGATCTGGCACCTGAACTAATTTCGCTTCCCTTACCCATCCTCTTGAGAAACGGAGTCGTGGCAACACGGCTCCGTTTTTGTGCCCGCACGTTACCCTGTGATCCGACTCGGCCAAACAATCTCGATCCGTAGCAATTACTCAACCAAAACGGTCCCAGCCGTTACAGATTGAGACATACCGGCCCCTCCCCTTGGGTTTATCTCAATCTGTAACATCTAGCAGGTGTAATTCGCCTTTGGTGTTACAGATTTAGATGAAATGGTTAGCTCAGCGGAACCGTCTCGATCTGTAACATCTAACGTCCGAAATCGGCCCTACCTGTTACAGATCAAGACAAACTGACAGACGGAAAGCCCCAACACAAAGAAAGGCTCCCCTCTCGCCCAGTGGACGGGAGGGGAGCCTTATATGTGACCGCGGCAAAAGGATGGCAAAGCCGCAGTCGCCCAAAGGGAGGGCCTGGATGCACCGGGCCTAGATAAGGTTCTTGCCAGACACCTTATCGAAGAGATGAGTCGCGTTCTTCTCGAACTTGAACCAGATGGGGTCGCCAGCCTTGAGCGCGCCCTTGGCCTCGAGGTCGACGACGGGGATAATCAGGACAAACTGGCCGTCGGGAGCGGTCACATGGACATGCTCGGTCGAGCCCATGAGCTCGGTCACCTCGACGGTGCCCTGGAGCGCACCCTCCTCGCCCTTGTCGGCAAGCAGGATCTGCTCGGGGCGCACGCCGGCCGTAATCTCCTTCACGTCGCCGCCGTCCCAGTTGAGGGCAAGCTGAGCGCAAGTCTCCGGGGCGAGCGCCACGTTCATATCCTCGGTCTTGACAGTAAAGCCGTTGCCCGAGCGCACCAGCTGGGCATCGAAGAAGTTCATCTGCGGCACGCCGATGAAGCCGGCGACGAAGATGTTCGCGGGATGGTTGAAGACCTCCTGCGGCGTGGCGATCTGCTGGACGACGCCGTCCTTCATGACCACGATGCGGTCGCCGAGGGTCATAGCCTCGGTCTGGTCGTGGGTAACGTAGATGAAGGTGCCCTTGATCTCGTGACGCAGCTTAATGAGCTCGGCGCGCATCTGGTTACGAAGCTTGGCATCCAGGTTGGACAGCGGCTCGTCCATCAGGAAGACCTTGGGGTCACGCACGATGGCGCGGCCGATGGCGACGCGCTGGCGCTGGCCACCCGAAAGCGCCTTAGGCTTACGGTCGAGATACTCGGTAATGCCCAGGATCTCGGCAGCAGAGCGAACCTTGCGGTCGATCTCGTCCTTGGGGACCTTCTTGAGCTCAAGCGTAAACGCCATGTTCTCGTACACCGTCATATTGGGGTACAGAGCATAACTCTGGAACACCATGGCGATGTCGCGGTCCTTGGGCGCCACGTCGTTGACGCGCTTGCCATCGATGAACACATCGCCGGAGGTGATGTCCTCCAGGCCGGCGACCATGCGCATCGTCGTGGACTTACCGCAGCCAGAAGGGCCAACGAGGACGATGAACTCCTGGTCGTGAACGGTGAGGTTGAAGTCCTCTACAGCGAGCACACCGTCCTCGGTAACCTTGAGGTTGTGCTTCTTCTCCTCGGTCTTCTTCTTTTTGCCAAAGAAGCCCTTCTTTTTTGACTCGTTGTTGGGATACACCTTCTGAACATGTTTGAGAACGATCTCGGCCATGTCTTTACCTTTCGATACGCGGCGCCGCGCTGAGAGGCGCCGCCAAAACTTGCAAAACAGTTACGGCATCAGCCCTTGACGGCACCTGCCACCACACCGTCGATGATGTACTTCTGGCAGAAGATGTACATGATGACGATGGGGATGACGACCATCATGATGCACGCCATCATGGGACCGAGCTCGACGTGGCCATAGCCGCCACGGAAGTACTGGATCAAGATAGGAATGGTCTTGTACTTGGTGGAGTCGAGCGTAAGGTAGGGCAGCAGATAGTCGTTCCAGACCCACATGGTCTCAAGGATGCCGACCGAAAGATAGGTGGGCTTCATAATGGGAAGGACGATCTTAAAGAACACTTGGACCGGGTTGCAGCCGTCGATCATGGCCGCTTCCTCAATCTCGAGCGGGATGTTCTTGACGAAGCCGGCGAACATAAAGACCGCGAGGCCCGCGCCAAAACCAAGGTAGATGAAGCAGATGTTAAACGGCGTGTTAAAGCCGATGCGGTCCGCGAGGTTGGACAGCGTGAACATGAGCATCTGGAACGGTACGACCATCGAGAAGACGAACAGGTAATAGAAGAAGTTCGAGATCTTGCTGTTGACGCGCACCACGTACCAAGCGCACATGGAGCAGCACACCAGAATCAGCACGACCGACGTGACCGTGATGATAAGCGAGTACATAAACGCCGAGGCAAAGCCCTGCTCGTTCAGAGCGTGCACGTAGTTTGCGAGGCCGTTGAACGTCTCGGGCGTGAGCAGATCGAACGCCGTGGTGGTGCTGATTGCGGTCGCTTTCTTAAAGGAATTGAGCGCAATCATGAACACGGGGTAGATCCATGCGAGCGACAGGATCGTAAAGAAGATCGAGAGCGCGCGGTTGATAGCCTTATCGCGTTTCATTACTGCTGCACCTCCTTGGACCTCGTGGCCTTAAGCTGGATCATAGAAATAGCGACAACCAGGATGCAGAAGATAACTGCCTTGGCCTGACCGATGCCCTGCCATGCGATGCCAGCACGCGAATAGAACGTGTTGTAGATGTTCAGGGCGAGCATCTCGGTGGAGTGCGCCGGGGCGCCACCGGTAAGGGCGAGGTTCTGGTCGAACAGCTTAAAGCCGTTGGTGATGGACAGGAACAGGCAGATGGTGATGGTCGGCATCAGGTTGGGGATCTTAACCTTCCAAAACGTCTGCCATGCCGTAGCGCCATCGACCTTGGCGGCCTCGATGTAGTCAGACGGAATGGACTGCAGACCGGCGATGTAGATGATCATCATGTAGCCGACCTGTTGCCACAGGGTCAGGATGATAAGGCCCCAGAAGCCAGCGGCGGAGTTGAGGGCGATAAGCTGGGCACCCACGTTGGAGAGCAGGCAGTTGATCAGAATCTGCCAAATGTAACCCAGTACAATGCCGCCAATCAGGTTAGGCATAAAGAAAATCGTACGGAAGATGTTGGTGCCCTTGAGCGCCTTGCGAGTGAGCGCCTGCGCAATGGCCAGCGCGATCACGTTGATGAGCACCGTCGACAGGAAGGCAAACGCCACGGTAAAGAAGAACGACGTGGAGAACTGCGGATCGGACAGCGCGCGCACGTAGTTCTCGATACCGACAAAGTGCGCGTTATTGATGGTAATAAACTGGCAGAACGAGAGATAGAAACCCTGGATAAAGGGAATCACGAACCCGATCATAAACGCCAGGCACGTGGGCAGCATAAAGAGCGGCCACCAGCGCTTGAGTGCTTTGCCCATAGAAGGGTCCTTTCAATATGCAGGGGGCGGGCAAACCTACGTCTGCCCGCCCCCTGTCGCTAATCAGATAGCTTGGGCAGCAACTGCTTACTCGGAAGCAGCCTTCTCGGTCTTCCAGCCATCGACGAAGGCGTTCTTGACGCCGTCCCACTTGGTGCTGTCGGCAGCATAAGCGATGAGAGCCTGCTTGAGGTTCTTCTTCCACTCCTCGGAGGGGATGTAAACGAAGTCCCAAGCGACGGTCTTCTTGCCGTCCTTGGCCATAGCAACGGCCTGCTGCGAGAAGACGTTGGTGGTCTCCTTAGCGCTCTTGAACGGGGCGGTCAGACCCATCTTGTCAGCGATGATGCTGGTGGCGGTGTCAGAAGTGACGCACCAATACATGAAGTCCTCGGTGGCCTTCTGGGCATCCTCGGAAGCCTGGGAGCTGACGCACCAGTAGTTCTCGCCGCCGGAGCACAGGCCCTGGTTCTCCTCGCCATCGACGCCGATGTAGATCGGCAGCATGCCGAGCTGGTCGTCGGTCATACCGGCCTTGGTGAGGTCGGCGTAGGCCCAAGAGCCGTTCTGGTAGAAGACGGCCTTGCCGGTTGCGAACTCGTTGGTGGCGTCGTCACCGGTCTTGGAGGCGAGCTGCGAAGGATCGCAGGTGGAGTCGGTGATGTACAGGTCGAAGATCTGCTTAAAGTTGTCGAGATACTCGCCCTTGATCTCGTCGTCCTCCTGGTTGTGCTCCTTCTCGAACTCGTAGTAGAGCGGGAGGTTGGCGAGGTGCGTGGTGTAGCGCCAGCTGGAGGAGTCATCCATACCGGCGGAAGTGAAGGCACCGTCAACGCCGAGCTCGTCCTTGCGGGCCTGGATGTCATCGGCGCAAGCCTTCAGCTTGTCGAAGGAGTTGATGTCCTCGGCCTTGTAGCCGGCCTTCTCGAGGAGCTCCTTGTTGTAAATGATGCCGTAGCTCTCCTGAACCCAGTCGATACCCAGATCCTTGCCGTCGGACTGCAGCGCCAGGGAGTCGTCGATGAGCTCGCCGCGGAGCTTGGTGTCGGAAAGATCGGCGCAGTAGTCCTTCCAGTTCTTAAGGCCGGTGGGGCCGTTGACCTGGAACAGCGTCGGAGCGGAGCTCTTGGACATCTCGGACTTGAGCTTCTCCTCGTAGGTGTTGGAGGCGGCGGTCACGATCTTGACCTCGACGCCCTTCTCCTTCTTGTACGCCTTGGCGATCTCCTTCCACTCCTTGTCGACCTCGGGCTTGAACTGGAGGAAGTAGACCTCGGCAGCGTCACCAGAAGCAGAGGAGCCGGAGCCGGCAGAACCACCGCAGCCCACGAGACCCAGACCAAGAACCGCAGCCGCGGAACCAGCAAAGCCCAGGAACTGCCTTCTGCTCATTTCGTTCTTCATTACAATCCACCCTTTCACACCGTGGCGGCACCCTTTGCCGCCGCCTTCGGAGATTGGCTCGGGGACTTTGCCCCTTTTGCTGATTTGTACAATACGCTATTTGGCTAGTTGTTTGAACAAGTATTACTAGAGCGGTAGAAAAACTTCGGTGAACGGTAATTTCGACTTGATACTTGACAAGTTTTGTATAAACAATTATTTGTTATCGAATGCAGAGAAAACGCCCGATCAAGCCGATGCATCGTCGGTTTGACCGGGCGTTTTCGCTTTGAGGGCATGAGTCTCGTCAGGCTGCGAGCTAGCCGGCTATCGCTTGGAATTGACGCGGTAATGGAAGATCTCGGGGTGTGTGCGGGCATGCGTGACCTCGAACAAGATGCCGTCCGAGGTGTACGACTGGCTCTCCATAACGGCGACGCAGTTGTACTTGCCAAGGTCCAGATAGCTGCAGTCCTCATCGTTGGCGAGCTCGACACTCACCGTACGACGGCTCGCCATCACTTTGACGCCGCGCTTGTGCTCCAGATAGCCGTAGATAGAATCCGCCGCGATCTCGGGGGTCAGGCCCTTGGCGACCGACGCCAAAAAGTAGCCATGGTCCACTTGGCGCGCGCTGCCGTTGAGGCTTCGGACACGCACGACGCGAATCAGCTCCTCGCCCACCTTAAAGCCCAGGCGGCGAGAGAGTTGCTCAGTGCAAATCAAATGTTCAAAAGACTTGACCTCGGTCGATGCGACGGCATTGTTGCGTTTTGCGAACTCGCCAAACGACTCAACCTCTTCGAGTGCGCCCAGCATGTCGGTTTCGCCCTTAAGCCAAATAACGCGCACGCCCTTACCGTGTATAGGCTGCACAAACATCTGGTCGGCCAGCATGCTCAAGGCGCGTCGAACGGTATTGCGCGTGCAGCCAAACTCCGCGGTCAGCTCGGCTTCGGTTGGCAGCATCTCCTGAAACGCATAGGTCCCGTTAATGATGCGCGAACGGATCTCGCGGTAGATTCCTTCGTAAATCGCTTTTGGCATGATTTCACCTCTAATGAATATGTATGGCTAGGCACGATAGCATTTCTTAAAGTTGTTTAAACCGATTATCGGTAAAGTACGGATTATTTACCGTCGACGGTTCCCCCGAAACCCAAATCGGACCGAATCAAAACCGTCAATGCGGCAAGCAGCCAGTCCTCTACAATGAGTTCATTGTTTAAACGTTCTTGCTCGCACAGCATGTTGCATCCGGAAGGCATATTATGCTGCAGAAAATCCAACGTTTTGGCGGAGCCATGTTCGCGCCCGCCATGCTGTTTTCTATATCAGGCCTCATGGTCGGCATCTCCGCCCTCGCCACGACCGTAGACATCGTCGGCGATCTCGCCGTATACGGAACCCCTTGGTACGTTTTCTGGACCATCATCCAGCGCGGCTCGTGGACGGTCTTTAAACGTCTCCCGCTCCTTTTTGCCGTAGCGTTGCCTATCGGTCTTGCCCAAAAGCAACCGGCACGCTGCTGCCTCGAGGCGCTCGTAGCCTATTTTGCCTACTGTTTCTTTTTGAGCGAGATCATTAAGCTGAGCGGCGACAACCTTGGGCTTAAGTACCCGTCGTCTTTAACCCCCGCCAGCGGCATCACCGTCATCGACGGCATCAAGACGCTCGACACCGGCATTATCGGCCCGCTGGCGGTGTCGGCAACCGTCGTCGCCATCCATGACCGCTTCTACGATGCCAAGGTTCCCGATTGGCTCGGCACCTTCTCGGGTTCCTCGCTGGTCTACCTCATCAGCTTTTTTGCCGTGTTTGCCCTTGCCGCCATCTCGGCCGCCATCGTGCCCTTCGCATACGCTGTGACCGAAACGCTGCGCCACGCACTTGCGGGCGTCGGCCCCTTCGGCGTGGGCATCTTTGTGTTTTTGGAGCGAGCGCTCGAGCCCATGGGGCTGCACCATCTGCTCTATATGCCCATCTATTACGACAATCTGGTCATTCACGACGGTATTTACGCCACGTGGACCAACCTGCTCCCCATTCTCTCCCATAGCACGCGCCCTTTAAATGAACTTGCGCCCTGGGCAGGTTTTACCGCCACCGGCTGGGGCAAGCTCTTTGGCCTTCCCGCCATCGCGGCAGCATTCTATTTCACCGCCAAACCCGAACGCCGCGCCGGCCTTAAGGTCATCCTTTTGCCCGCCATCGTCGCCTCGGTGGTCTGCGGCGTCACCGAGCCGCTCGAGTTTCTCTTTATGTTCACCTATCCCGGACTCTTTTTGCTCTACGCCGTCCTGTCCTCCTGCCTTGCCATGACCATGAACTTCTTTGGCATCGTCGGCATCTTCTCGGGCGGTCTCATGGAAATGACGGCCTTCAACTTCATCCCACTCATGCGAATGCATGCCGGCTCCTACCTTTTGGCGCTCGGTATCGGTCTTGCCTTTAGCCTCATCTTTTTTGTTAGTTTTCGAGCACTCATCTTGGTCTATGACCTTAAGACGCCGGGCCGCGAGGATCATGTCTCCAATCGCGCGGCAATCGATCGTTTAACGGGAAGCGGCTTTGCCAAAGAGCAATCTCCCAATGGCGAGGTCAGTATTCAATCCGATCAAGATCACGTCCTCGCCGAGCGGGTAATTCAGCTTTTAGGTGGCGTTGGCAATATCGTGGGCGCAACCAACTGCGCCACGCGCCTGCGCGTCGAGGTCGCAGACTCTTCCATCGTTGCAGATAATGCGTCGTTTGTCGCGGTGGGCGCCAAGGGCCTCATCATTACGGGCAAGACCGCCCAGGTGATTATTGGCATCTCCGTTCCCCGCGTCAAAGAGCATTTTGACCAGATCATGGGCCTCGAGCCGGGATTTGTGTCCACCACCTCGGCCTCCCCTGCCGTCAGCGCAGCCCATAAGCGCGGCGATATCTGCTTCTTCGATATCGACGGAACACTCGCCTGGCAAGACCCTCGAGTGGCACAAGAGCTTCCCGAGAGCGAGCGAGACCTCTCCCCCTATCCCAATGAAGCGGTCTCGCAAGCCATCCGTGATTTTGTCGCCAAGGGCAATATGGCGTTTATCTGCACAGGGCGCACGCTGAGCTGCATCCATCCAAAGCTGCTCGAGCTGCCCTGGACCGGCATCGTCTGCCTCGCGGGTGGCTATGTCGAACTTGAGGGACACGTGATTCGCGATTTGGCGATGACGCCCGGCATGCTGCAGCGCCTTGCTCCCATTCTTGAGCAATCGGACGAAGTGATTCGTTTTGAGGGACTCAATGGCGTCGTTCGCATGAGTGCCGATGCGCCCGACGCCCCGGGATACGCCCGCACCGTGGGCGATGCAATTACGCAGCTGCAACATTACAGCGCCTACAAGATCTTAATGTCCACGTCGCTTGCCAACCGCATCGCTCAGGATCAAGCGTTTGAGCCGCTGCTCTGCTTTAACGAGCTCGAGCTCGAAGTGACCGAGATTTCGCCTCGCGAATGCACCAAGCGCGAGGGTATCCAGTCCGTACTCGACGCCCTCGATCCCCACCACGGAACCGTATACGGCATCGGCGACGCCAGCAATGACGTCTCGCTGATGAACGCCGTCGATGTCGGTATCGCCATGGGCAATGCGCCGGACTTCCTCAAGGAAAAGGCCGACTATGTCACCGACAGCATCGACCACGACGGCGTCGTCACCGCGCTCGAACACTTTGGGCTTATCTAGCCAAGCCCCTACCGCACTTGCGGCCGCATGGACCAATCGTCTTCAACCGCCGCGCTCGACGCCCTAATGTGGCAATATGTTGTCTGCATAATGCAACGATGCAACCTATCAAAGAATGCGAGAACCCGTGTCCAGTCCGTTTACCAGCTTTTTAGCCCAGCACTTTGACCAGATTAACGACTATCTGGCCACGTTCTTTGACGGACAGGCGACTTCCGCCGATATCGAGCGCTACCTGTATACCCCGCTCTCGGCATTTACGGCAAACGCTGGCAAGCGCCACCGCCCGCTCATCTGCATGCTCGCCGCCACTGCGGTAGGCGGCAGCTTTGAGAGCGCCCGCAGCGCAGCGGCGGCCATCGAGCACTTTCAGTCGGGCGCACTCATCCACGACGACATCGCCGACAACGGGCAGATTCGTCGCGGCAAGCCCTGCATGCACCTTACCGAGGGCACCGGTCTTGCCATCAACTGCGGTGACCTGGCGCTCACCATGGTCACCAAGACGGTTCTCGACGACCCCACACTCAACGCAGACGTGAAGCTTCACGTGCTCCACGAGCTTACCGAGATGATCGTCCGTACCATCGAGGGCCAAGCGCTCGACCTGGGCTGGGTCCGCGACGAGCGCTTTGACATTTCGGTCGACGATTATCTGGACATGGCGACGCACAAGACCGCGTACTACAGCGGAGCGACGCCGCTTGCCGCCGGAGCCATTATCGGCGGCGGCAGCGAAGAGCAGATTGAGGCACTGCGCGCCTTTGGGCTGCACACGGGCCTTGCCTTCCAGATTCAAGACGACCTGCTCAACTTGATCGGCACCAAGGAGGCCGCCAACAAGGACTTCCGCACCGATATCACCGAGGGCAAGCGCACCCTCGTTGCCGTGCATGCCCTGTCAGACAAGCGCTATCACGACGAGATCGAGGCAATCCTTTCCTCGGGCACCGAGGACCCTGCGCAGCTCGCACGCGCCGTGGAGATCTTCCAGGAGACCGGCTCCATCGATTACGCCCACACCTATGCGCTCGACCTGACCGCTAAGGCCAAGGCCGCTATCGAAGGCGTCGAGCTCGACCCGCATGCGCGCGAGCTCTTCCTCTCAATGGCAGATTTCTTTGTGGAGCGTCTTAACTAGCGGGGGTCATAAAACCTGTGGGCAGCGAGTTTGGGTACAAGTTGCTACACTATTGAGTGCATGTTTATAAATTGTCTCGCGTTGTCTATCCGACACACGCTCAAAATAGTACGAATGGTACGCCGAAAGGGGTTCGTTCATGGAACCTATTACCACGGGCATGCAGGGAGCAGCCGTCGAGGACGTCCAGTCCCGTCTTCTGCAGCTCGGCTATACAATCGATGACGCCGAGGTTGTCGACAAGCGCTTTGGCACCACCACCGAGCAGGCCGTCAGCACCTTCAGGCTCGACAGCGGCCTTGCTGCCGGTCATGCCGTCGATATCCCCTGTTGGAGCGCCCTGGTCGACGCCTCGTATAAGCTGGGCGACCGCACCCTGTATCTGCGCATGCCCAATTTCCATGGCGCCGATGTGCAGGCCCTGCAGCGCGCTCTCAACGTTTTGGGCTTTGCCTGTGGCGAAGACGACGGCTACTTTGGTCCGCATACCGAGGCCGCCCTGCAGCAGTTCCAGGAAAATGTCGGCCTGTTTGCCGACGGCATGGCCTTCCAGGACACCTACGCCTACATCAACCGCCTGCACCATGTGTGGGAGGGCAAGCCCTCGGTCACCGAAGCCGAGTCCCGCATCGGTTTTGCTCGCGCCGCCAACGTGCTCGAGCGCTTCCAGATCGCCGTTATCGGTGAGGACCCCATCGCACGCAGCGTTGCTTCGCGCATGTGGAACATCGCCACGGCAACGACCGACAACAGCGGCATGATGCTCTGCGACTCCGAGGTCCCAACCGACGTTGACCTGGTGCTCGAGATCGCAAGCGACGAGCTGCCCGCCGACGCCGCGCCACGCGCCACGATTGCCCTCGCCGAGTGCCACAACCTGGCCCAGCGCATCCGCACCGCCAATGTCGCCGCGCAGCAGAAGCCGGCTCGCATTCGCATTGAGCTCACGGGCATGACGCGCTACAACGGCACCTTCACGGCCAGCGACGCGCAGACGCTCGCCGTACGCCTACTCGATGGCGTTTGCGATGCCCTCGCAGATTAGGTAAACTAGACGAGTTGCTTTTGGGCAACACCACACATTGGGACGTAGTTCAACGGTAGAACTCCGGTTTTTGGTGCCGGCTGTTGGGGGTTCGAATCCCTCCGTCCCAGCCATTAAAACTGAGCGCCCTAAGCCCATAACGGCCCAGGGCGCTTTCTTGTGGGCAAGCGGAGGAATTCGAGCCCGCAAGGGTGCGGAGCTGAGGAAACGCGAAGCGTTTTCCAGCGCAGCACGCAAGGAGCGAAGCGACGCAGCGGGGCGCGGTCGCCGACCAGGCGGACGCGGAATCCCTCCGTCCCACATCAGCCCAGTTCCGAAAAGCGAGCCGCCATCTACAAAGTGCCGTGTGGCCCCGGCCGGCCGGGCATTAAGTTTGTCGCGAGTTCCGCACGCAAAGAAGGCCACTTAATGTGGCCTTCGTCTTGCGCAGGACTGTAGAGCAGCAAACTTAATGCCCGGCCCGCCGGGGCCACACGTCCCTAATTGTTGAGCATGCGGTCGAAGCTTCCCGAGTCGCCATCCCGATAGTCAGCGGTCATCAGAATCTCCTGCGGAATGCGCCCGCCCTCGCGCAGCACATTGCGGAACTGCACGCGCGTGACCATGGGCAGATCCTTGATCGTCGCCGCCAAGTTCTGCGGCACGCCCTGGTTGGCAGCCGCGGGCTCGCACTCGCCGCCGGCCTTCACGCGACGCTTATGCTCGGCGAGCATGGCGCGGTACATGCCGGCATGCAGGCGAATCTCAACCACATTGGCATTGCGAGCCTGCTCGACGATGCGCGCGCCCTCGCGGTCGATATCGCCCACGTAGTAGACGTAGTTAAAGCGATAGCCGATCTCAGCCAGATAATCGTCCAGGGCATGCGAGACGCTCGCCTTGCATCCGCCGCCAAAAATCACGCCGCCCACCTTGATGCCAAAGAGCTTGGCGTGCTTGCGGCCACGCAGCAGCCTGACGATCTCGTCGTAGGTGTCCAGGTTCTCGACCATAATGAACGGCTTATCGGCGCCCAGCGTAAAGAAACCCGTAAAGTGCACGGGGCGGTTGGGGGCGACCTTGATCGCCTGCATGCTGATGCCCTTTTCGGTCATGCGCCTTATCAGGCGCTCACCGTGCTTGCCGTCAAAAGCCTTCTCGTCGTTAAAAATCTGGTAGGCACGCTGGCGGCGCGAGGCAACCGGCGTATCGGCACCTCGGTTTTGCTCGATCCAAGCCTGGATGATTGCGATTTCCTCGGCAATCTTGCGGTTGGACATCTCGTTGTGCTGAGTGCGCTGCGGAGCCTTTTTGCCGTCCTTGCCCTCGACCTTTACGATCTGTGTCTGCTGCTCCTTGATCTTAGAGAGCGCCGTAGGCGTAGGGACAACTTTGAGCAGCTGCCTGCCTAAAACGCGGGCAAGGGCAAACGCCGATACCTCGCCGTGGACGGCCGGCTCGGGCTGCTGGGCAGCAGCATCTACTGCGGCAGACTCCGGCTTCTTCTGAGACCTGCGCTTAGAATCGCCTTGGGAATTGCGCTCGCGCTTCGGCATAGACGCCTGCTTCTGCGGACGATCGGACTTGCTCTCCTTCGCCGGCTGGCGCTTAGGCTGCCCCGAAGAAACCTCGGCCTTCGCATCCTCGTCCTGCGGCGTGGTCTTCTCGGCTGCAGTCTCGGCATGGGAACTGCGGCCCCCGCGATGGCGACGGCGGCGAGGCCTGCTCGACGCGCCCTGCTCCGTCTGCCCATCAGTAGGCTGCTCGCCCTTGGCCTCGGCAGCAACCTCAAGCTGCGGCTCAACAGGCTTCTGTTCGCGAGCCGCCGGCTCAACGGTTTTCTCGGTTTGTTCGGCCTTCTCGGCCTGAGCGGTCGAAGCCGGCTCGCCCTTCTCCTGACGCCTTACGGGATACGCGCGCCTCGCAAAACCACGCCCGGGACGGCATGAACCCGGAGCCTTCTTGGCAGACTCCTCAACATCGTCTGCAGCCTCGGAAGGCTCTTCAACCTCATGCGCGACATCCTGCTGCGCAGCCTTAAAGTGGGCACCACGGCGACGCTGGGGCTCCTGGGCCTCCACGGGCTTTTGCTCCTTCGCGGGCCTCTGCGACTCGGCAGCAACCTCGTTCTCAACAGCCTCGGCATCCGTCTCACCCTTTTGAGCAACGGCACGACGGAAGCGCTCCTGCTGGGCGCGGCGCTGCGCATCGCGCTTGCCACCCCCGCCAAAACCGCCGCGTCCCGCCTTGGCCGTAAAGGCACGCACGACGTTCTCATCGAGCAACTCATCGGTATCGACATGCTCACGCGGAGCAGCTTCTTCCACAGCAGGCACGTCAGCGGAATCCTCGACGACAAAATCTTCGACGGACTCGGCAGGCTGCTCCTGGGCATCGCGGATCTCGACATTGATGGTATAGAACGCCGGGCGCCCGTTAATGCCGCTGCCCTCGATCTTGGTCACGATATTTGCCGCGATAAGCTCATCGCGCATCGCCTTGGTGTCGCATTCCTTATCGACGGAGCGGAAAATCTGCGCCAGCGCGCTCGACTTAATCTTGAGCGCCTTGCGGCAGAGCAGGTCGTAGGCAACCAGCTTGGCGCGCTCGGCAGAAAGCGATGTCTGGCTGCTCAGACGCTCAGCCAGAGCATCGACATTGTTTTGATTATCGGAATATACCGTCTTGGCCACGGGGCCCCTTTCATATGCACACATATACGTTCATATGGTACAACGCACGAGCCTATCCACGCAAAACATCTGCGAGAACGCCCTTGCACCACCTGTTCTCACAAGAAAAAAGACCGGGTCCGCTTGATTGCGGACCCGGTCTTTCCGAGTCAAATAGATGGGAGATTCAACCCGTCCGACCGACTAGGCCTTGGCGGCCTCGGCGTCGGCAGGAGCTTCAGCGGCAGCGGCGCGACCGTACTCGGCCTTGCCCATCTCGGACCACTCGGGCTCCTCGTCGGGCATGGAGCCGGCCTCCTTGCCGAAGAACTCCTTGAGGCAGTTGACGGCGACGATGAGGCCCAGGACCATCAGCAGGACGGCGAAAACGAGCTGCAAGCCCTTGGTGGCGGCGACGGAGACGGCGGCCGTGGTGGCGGTAGCCGGGATGGTGCCGAAGAAGCCGTAAGCCTGGACAGCGGTCATGCAGCCCATGGCGCTCTGGACCAGCGAGGTGAAGGTGCAGCAGAGCAGGAAGGCGACGGGCACGTAGAGCATCCAGCCCTTGCGGCCGGTGCACTTGCAGAACACGGCGAGGGTGATCATGGTCATGCCGCCGAGCAGCTGGTTGGAAGCACCAAAGAGCGGCCAGATGTTGGCATAGCCGCCAAAGGCGAGGGCGAGACCGGGAAGCAGGGTGACGACCGTGGCGAACCAGGGGTTGCCGAGAACCTTCATGTAGCCGGCCTTGGACTCGATGGCCAGGGCGTCGTTGGTCTGGGCAAAGAACTCGGAGAACGAGGTGCGGGCGATGCGGGCGACGGCGTCGAGCGAGGTCAGGGCCAGAGCGGAAACGTTCATGGTCATGAAGACGGTAGCGAACGTACCGTCAACACCGAAGGCCTGCATACCGCGGGAGATACCAGCAGCGAAGATCTGAAACGGGGTGGAAGCGACGCCAGCGTTGAGGGCGCCGGTACCGGCGGTGTTCATGTCGGAGAACATGATACCGGCGACGATGATGGCAAGGATGCCGACGAAGGACTCGACGATCATGGCGCCATAACCGACCTTGACGGCGTCCTGCTCCTTCTCGACCTGCTTGGAGGAGGTACCAGAAGAAACGAGGCTGTGGAAGCCGGAGAGGGCACCGCAGGCAACGGAAACAAACAGGACCGGGAACATCATGCCAGAAGCGCTGGAGAAGCCGGTGAAGACCGGAGCGGTGATGGTGGCCTGGCCGTTGACGCCCAGGACGACGATGCCGAGGACAGCGCAAACGATCATGACGATCATCATGATGGAAGTGAGGTAGTCACGCGGGGTCTTGAGCATCTGGATGGGCATAGCGCCAGCGAAGACCAGGTAGACCATGACGACGGCGAACCACTGGAACTTATCCAGGTAGACCGGGAACTGCATACCGACGGCAAACATGAGAACCATGAGGACCACGCCGGTGACGAACTCGGTAGCACCGGTGAGGTTGAACTTCTTCTGGGCCCAACCAAAGGCGATAGCGACGAAGGTGAACAGGATGGAGATGGTACCAGCGCAGCCGGCGGCATAGGACTTGGTGAAGTCGATGGCACCGGTAGCAGCACCAGAAGCGTCAACGGCCGGGGTGAACATGAACGTCTTGCAGACCATGTCGGTGAAGGCGGCGATGACGATGATGCAGAACAGCCAGCAGAACAGCAGGAACAGGCGACGGCCGGTCTTGCCGATGTACTTCTCGATGAGCTGAGCGAGCGACTTGCCGTTGTTCTTCATCGAAGCGTACAGAGCACCAAAGTCGTGGACGGCGCCAAAGAAGATGCCGCCGACGAGGACCCAGAGCACGACGGGCAGCCAGCCAAAGGCCATGGCGACGATCGTACCCGTAACAGGGCCAGCACCGCAGATCGAGCTGAACTGGTGCGAGAACGCGGTGAAGGCAGAGACGGGCGAGAAGCTCTTGCCGTCCTTCATGCGCTTGGCCGGCGTGAGAGCCTCTTTGTCAACGCCCCACTTGTTGGCCAGCCATCGGCCATAGCCCAGATAGCCGCAGGCGAGCACCGCCGCGGCCACAACCATGAGCAAAACTCCGTTCATTACATTTCCTCCTCTAAAAAGAACTTCTCAGACATAAAAAATGAGGGCCGTCGGTTGCGCTCGACGGCCCTCATCTTCATCAGCCGCCCGTTATCGTACGGGCTAGCTGTATGTGCTAACCCGCATCAGATAATTACTACGCTGATAATGTTTAGCTGATGCGTGAACATGTCTAAAAAATCCTCTTCAATCATGATGCGAACGATCCGTGCGGTTCACATCCCCCAGTGGTTGAAAAGGAGTATGTAACTTTAGTTACCTAAAGTCAACGCAAATTTGTAATGAATTTTCAACTTTTTTTGAAATTCTCGGTATAAAACGCCACTGACCTCGGACTTTACCCAACAAAAGTTTTTGCATGAGAGATGCCCCTCGGGAGCGAGCGGGCGTATACAAGGTTTCCTGCTCTACAGTCCTGCTCGCACGGAGAGCACATTAAGTGCTCTCCGGCTCGTGCGGAACTC
>UQTW01000030.1 GCA_900544115.1 uncultured Collinsella sp.
CACGCAAAGGAAAGCACTTAATGTGCTTTCCGTCTTGCGCAGGACTGTAGAGCAGGAAACTTCATATGCGGCCCTCCCGGGCGCAAGCAAAAGGGCGACCCCTTAGGAGTCGCCCTTGCATGAGCTGCTTATGTACGGCTGTTACTCGGCGTCGTGGTGACGGCGGGGCTTGCGGCCTCCGTTGTCGCCGGGACGGCGCGGACGGTCGCTGCGCTCGGAGCGCTCGCGACGCGGACGCTCACGGCGCTGGAAGTGCTCGCCGTCGCCCTCGGAGGAACCCTCGGCGCGAGCCGGAGCCTCAGGCTTGTCAAGACGATCGAGCGAGATCTTGCCGCGATCGTCGACCTCTATGACGACGACCTTGACCTCGTCGCCGACGTTGAGGACGTCCTCGACCTTCTCCACGCGGCCCTTGGCGACGCGGGAGATGTGCAGCAGGCCGTCCTTACCAGGCAGCAGGTTGACGAAGGCGCCGAAGGGCTGGATGGAGACCACACGACCGGTGTACTCCTCGCCCGGCTCGGGAACCTTGATGATGAGCTTGATGCGCTCGACAGCCTGGTCGACGGACTCGCCGGTGCCGCCGACAAAGACGGTGCCGTCCTCCTGGATGTCGACCGAAGCGCCGGTCTCGTCCTGGATGCCGCGGATGACCTTGCCGCCGGAACCGATGACGTCGCGGATCTTATCGGTCGGAACCTGGATGGAGACGATGCGAGGAGCGGTGCTGCGCGTGGTATGACGCGGCTCGGGGATCACATCGAGCATCTTCTGCAGGATGAAGGCGCGACCCTCCTTGGCCTGCTGCAGGGCGCGGGCCAAGATGTCGAAGGTGAGGCCGGTGGCCTTGTTGTCCATCTGCAGGGCGGTGATGCCCTCGGTGGTGCCAGTGACCTTAAAGTCCATGTCGCCCAGGAAGTCCTCGAGACCCTGGATGTCGGACAGGACCACGGTCTTGCCCTCCTCCTGGATCAGCCCCATGGCGATACCGGAAACCGGGCGCTTAATGGGCACGCCGCCGTCCATAAGGGCAAGCGTGGAGCCGCAGGTCGAAGCCATCGAAGAGGAGCCGTTGGACTCCATGACCTCGGAGACGACGCGGATGGCGTAGGGGAACTCGTTCTCGTCGGGAAGCACCGGAAGCAGAGCGCGCTCGGCCAGATTGCCATGACCGATCTCGCGGCGCTTGGGGCTGCCCATGCGGCCGGTCTCGCCGGTGCAGAAAGGCGGGAAGTTGTAGTGGTGCATGTAGCGCTTGCCCTCGGTGGGCTCGATGGTATCCAGACGCTGGCCCTCGTTAAGCATGCCGAGCGACAGGACGGAGAGCACCTGAGTCTGACCACGCTGGAACAGGCCGGAGCCGTGAACGAGCGGCAGGTAGTTGTCCTTCACCATGATGGGACGAATCTCATCGGCGGCACGGCCGTCGACGCGCTCGCCGGTCTCGACGACCATGGTACGCATAGCCTTCTTCTCGAGCTTCTTGAGCGCCACGGGGATCTCGCGCTCCCAAGCGGCCTGCTCCTCCTCGGTGAACTCGGCACGGATGGACTCCTTCAGAGCCTCGACCTTACCGATACGGGAGAGCTTGTCGGCGTCGCGAAGGGCGGCTGCCATCTCGTCGTAGTGGGCGAAGATGCGCTCCTGGACCTCCTCGACGGGCTGGTCGAGCGGGTACTCCTTCTTGACGATGGCGCCGTTGACCTGCTCCCACTCGGCGACAAACTCGTCCTGAGCCTGGCAGAAGGCAGCAAGGGCCTCCTGGCCAAACTTCATGGCGGCGAGCATGTCGTCCTCGGAGATCTCCTCGGCGCCGGCCTCGACCATCGAGATGAAGTCGGCGGAGCCACCCAGCTCCAGATCCAGATCGGAGTTCTCGCGCTCCTCATAGGTGGGGTTGACGATAAACTCGCCGGTCTCCACGTTTCGGCCGATGCGCACGCAGGCAAGCGGGCCCTCGAAGGGCACGCCGCCGAGCGTCATTGCCAGGGAAGCACCCATGACGTTGATGACGTCAAACGGGTTGACCTGGTCGGCGACGAGCGAGGTGGCGACGATGTGCACCTCGTTGCGGAAGCCGTCCGGGAAGCTCGGACGAATCGGGCGGTCGATCATACGGGCCGTGAGCGTGGCCTTCTCGCTGGGACGGCCCTCACGCTTGAGGTAGCCACCCGGGATGCGGCCGGCGGCGTACATCTTCTCGTTGAAGTCGACGGTCAGCGGGAAGAAGTCGTAGTTCTTACGCTCCTTGGAGACGACCACGGTGTCGAGCATCGTGGTGTCGCCCTGCTTGACCAGACAGGCGCCGGTGGCCTGCTTGGCAAGCTCGCCGGACTCAAAGGTGTAGGTCTTGCCGTACAGCTCAAAGGTCTTGGATACGAGTGTCATTGTTCTCCTTTACCCCACAGGCCCCTTGCCTGCGGGCTTCTCATGTGACGCGGGCCCCCTGCCCCCGCCACGCTTCAGAGCGTGATTGTTCACGCCCTTACACAAAAAGAGCGCCCCGCTGCGCAGGACGCTCTTAGCATGTACAAATCCTACTGGATGTTGTCGCGGATGCCCAGAGCCTTGATGAGCTCACGGTACTCGACGATGTCGTTCTTCTTGATGTAGGAGAGAAGACGACGACGACGGCCGACGAGCATGAGCAGGCCACGACGGGTGTGGAAGTCCTTCTGGTGGGACTTCATGTGCTCGGTCAGCTCCTTGATGCGCTCGGTCAGGATGGCGACCTGAACCTTGGGGTTGCCGGTGTCGACCGGGGTGTTACCGAACTGGGCAGTCAGCTCCGCCTTGCGCTCTTTGGAAACAGTCATTGTTTCACCTTTCGTTTCTTGTCGCCCGCGGGCGACGCTATTCGCCTCGGACTGGGAAGCCGCCGGTGGAGCGAGCATCCAAGGTCGAGGTACCAACAGGTCGGTATGTTACCACAAGCAGCCCGCGCCTGCGCATCATCACCGACCCAACATGAATTCCATCGCACGGAGACGTTGATCAGTGTGCGTCGCAGCCCACACGTGCGAAAGCCCCAGCAAAAAGGCAGCGGTATGGGGGTCGACCCTCTCGGCCATAAGCGCATCGAAGGTCATGGACATAAGGGCGCGCAGCCATGCGACCTCACCGGTCGACACCAGCTCGGCACCGGGCACGCTCGACGCGCACGACCCGCACATGAGGCCGCCCGCCTGGGGCGAAAAATACGACAGCATCGGGTCTCCGCACAGCACGCATGCCGAAAAATCGGGTCGGTAGCCAACGTGCGACAGCAATTTAAAGACAAAGGCCGCCACGAGCAGGTCCATATGTGCCGCGTCGAGCCCGCTGCCGACAAGTGTGAGCGCCCGCTGCGTGATGGCAAAGGTAAACGGGTCCTCGGCGTCCTCGAACGAGCACACGCGCGCGACCTCGGCGATCGCGCTTGCGGCGCATGTCATCTCGTAATCGGGAGCAGCGCCGAGCGGCGCCTCCATAAGCTCGGCCTGGGAAACCACGTCGAGCGACCGTCCATGCGCAAGCAGCAGATCAACGGTACAGAACATCTCGCAGCGCGCAGCCAGGCGTCCACCGGGTTTGCGGGCGCCCTTTGCCACGGCACGAACCTGCCGACCCCGCTCGTCAAGCATCGTCAGGATCAGGTCCGTCTCTTTGAGCTTCGTCTTATCGAGCACGAGCACTTTCGTGCGATATGTACGAGAACCTGCCATTCGCGCCGCGTGTCCCTAATCCTCGGCGTTATAGCCAAAGCGGCGAATCTGGGCCTCGTCGTCACGCCAGCCGGCCTTGGCCTTCACGTCCAGCTCCAAAAAGACCTGGGTGCCAAAGATGCGCTCAAGGTCGCGACGGGCGTCGATGCCGATATGTTTGATCATCTCGCCGCCCTTGCCGATGATGATGCCCTTTTGGCCCTCGCGCTCGACGTAAATGGTGGCGTGCACGCGCAGCACCTTCTTGGTCTGCTCAAGCGCATCGCAAATCACGCCCACGGAGTGCGGGATCTCATCACGGGTGCGGCGCAAGACCTTCTCGCGCACAAACTCGGCAACGAGCGTCTCATCGGAAGCGTCGGTACCCATGTCCTCGGGGAACCAACGCGGACCCTCGGGCAAAAAGTGCGCAACGGTCTCGATGAAGGCATCGACGTTAAAGTTCTTGACCGACGACGTCACGATCTCGTCGTCATATTCCATGAGCTCGTGGGCAGCCTTAAGCTGCTCCATGACCTGTGCGGGGTCGGCCTCGTCGGCCTTGGTGAGCACCAGGACCTTCTTGCAGCGAGCATTCTTGACGCGTTCGGCAACCCAGGCGTCTCCCCTGCCGATAGGCTTAGTGGCATCGATCAAAAACGCGACGACGTCAACATCGTTCAGCTCGAACAGCGCGCTCTTGTTGAGCTCGGACCCCAGGCCATCCTTGGGCTTGTGGATACCCGGGGTATCGACAAAGACCAGCTGGTAGCCGGGGCGGTTGACGACGGCGCGCATACGGCGGCGGGTCGTTTGGGCCACCGGCGAGGTGATGGCAACCTTTTTGCCATAGCAGGCGTTGAGCAGCGTGGACTTGCCGGCGTTGGGACGACCGACCAGGGCGACGAAGCCGCTGCGGAACCCGGGCTCAACGTCGCCAAAGCCCATGGGGGCATCATCCTCGTCACACAGGGCGTCGAGTTCTTCGTCGCTCATGCCCTCAAACGGGTCGAACTCCTCGACTTCCTCATAGGCCTCGGTCGCCTTAGCATCCGGGGACTCGTCGTCCAAAATCTCATCGGTAGGCTGCATATTGTCGGACATGGGAATCCCTTTCTAAATAAAGCCGAGCGCGTGGGCAAATACCAGCAAGCCCACAATCGCGGCGGTGATTGAAAGTACGTATACCGAGGCGGCGGCGATGTCCTTGGCGCGTTTTGCCAGCGGATGGAGCTCCTGGGTCGCCAGATCGACAATCGCCTCCATGGCGGTGTTGCACAGCTCGCCGTGAATCACCAGGCCGCAGCAGATGATAATCGTAGCCCACTCGGCAATGTCGAGCCCCACAATGCAGCCGGCAATGACAGTGCACACGCCCGCCACGAGCATGACCTTAATGTTGCGCTCGGTCTTGACGGCGGTGACGAAGCCCTCCATGGCGTAGGAGAACGACTTTAAAAAGGACGGATGGTCCTTGTTCGATCCGGGAATCATAAACGGCTCCTAGTCGTGGACATGATTGGTGATGGGGCCGACGTGAACGAGTTTGGGGTCCTCGCCGCGCTCGAGCGCCAGATCGCGCAGGATAGCGTCCTCGCGGGCCTCCATGACCTCGGCCTCGTCGTCCTCGATATGGTCATACCCCAGCAGGTGCAGCATGCCATGCACGAGCATCAGGCGGCACTCGTCGGCAGGGCTATTGCCAAAGCCGGGGGCCTGACGGGCAATGACCTGCGGGGCCAAGATGATATCGCCGAGCTCGAGCGTCTCGTCGGCGGGAATATCCTCGTCAAAGGCCGAGTCGCATTCAAACGAGAGGACATCGGTGGTGCGGTCGATGCCACGCCACTCGTGGTTGAGCTCGTGCATCTCGTCCTCATCGACATACGAAAGAGAAATCTCGACTTCACGCTCAACGCCCTCGGCGGCAAGCACAACCTCGCAGATGTGCTCTACCTCCTGCGAGTCGAGCAGCGTATCGAGCTCGGCATCGTTGCTGATCAATACACTCAACGGGACTCCTTTCGATCGCGCTAGCGCTGCTCGCGCACGCCATCATAAGCATCATATGCCTCAACGATACGACCTACCAGGGCATGGCGCACCACGTCGGCGCGCTCCAGGTGTGCAAACGCCACATCGTCGACACGGCCCAAAATCTTCTCGACATCCGCCAAGCCACCACGACGACCCACCAGGTCGCGCTGGCTGAGGTCGCCGGTAATCACGAACTTTGAGTTGAATCCAAGTCGTGTCAGGAACATCTTCATCTGCTCGGGCGTGGTATTTTGCGCTTCGTCGAGCACCACGAAGGCATCGCTCAGCGTACGACCGCGCATATAGGCAAGCGGGGCGATCTCGATCACGCCGCGCTCCATAAGCTCATCGGTGCGCTCGCGATCCATCATGTCAAAAAGGGCGTCGTAGAGCGGACGCATGTACGGATCGATCTTTTCCTCGAGGGTGCCGGGCAAAAAGCCCAGGTTCTCCCCTGCTTCGACAACCGGACGCGTCAAGATCAAACGGCCCACCTCGTGGCGCTTGAGCGCGGCAACGGCGAGCGCCATGGCCAGATAAGTCTTACCGGTACCGGCTGGACCCAGGCCAAACGTGATGGTATGCGAGCGGATGGCATCCACATAGCGCTTTTGCCCGAGCGTCTTGGGGCGAATGACGCGGCCGCGATACGAAAGCAGCACGTCATCGCGAAGCGACGTAGCCTCGTGCTCACCGTCGCGCAAGACGGCCAGGCAGCGAGAGACATCGTCGGCAGACAGGGTACGACCGGCCGCCGCCTCGCGAAAAGCGTGTTCGAAAAAACGCGCCACGAGTTCGACCTCGTCCGGGTCACCGCTCACGGCGATGCTATCGCCACGGGCGACCACGTGAGCGCGAACCAAACTCTCGAGCGCACGAAGGACGCCGTCGCCGGCGCCCAAAACACGCGAGGGATCAACTCCCTCGGGAACGGTAAGTCTAATCTTCGAGGCTTCCATGGACCTCCCTGCGCGCATGGACCAAGCCGGAATCATCGACTCCGATGATAGCAACATCGAGCAGGCACGGGGCTGTAAGTCCACAGGTATCGTCAAGACGGGCATGATGGAACGAACCGAGCGTCAGGTTGTCACCATACTCGAGCACGGCACGCTCGACAGTGCCCACGCGACGACGAGCATCGGCAATAGCGAGCTCCTGCGCCGTGTCTCGCATACGACGGCTGCGCTCGGCCATAACCTCGGGCGGCACCTGGTCGGGCATGTCGGCAGCAAGGGTACCGGGACGCTTGCTGTAGCGGAACACGTGCATACGCGAGAAACCCACACGGCGGCACAGCGCCAGCGACTCCTCGAACTCCTCGTCCGTCTCACCAGGAAAACCGACGATGACATCGCACGAAAGAGACGCCTGGGGCAAGTTGGCGCGAATCATACGCACCGTGTCCTCAAAGGCCTCCGCGCTATAGGGACGACCCATGCGATGCAGGGTCGCCGTACAGCCGGACTGCACGGGCAGGTGCAAAAACGGGGCGATACGCTGCGGATAGCGCGCCATAACCTTAAGCAGGCGCTCAGAGATATCCATGGGCTCGACCGAGGAAATGCGCACATGCGCAATAGTCGTGCGCTCCATGATGGCCTCGAGCAGCTCATCGATTTCGACATGCTCGTCGGTCGCGCTCTTGCCATCGTAGGCACCCAGGTTCACACCGGTCAGCACCACCTCGGGCACGCCGGCCTCCTGGGCCTCGCGAACTTGTTCAAGCACGGACTCGACGGGCACGGAGCGCTCGGGGCCGCGCGCCTTCCACACAATGCAATAGGTGCAGCGATGGTTGCAGCCGTCCTGGATCTTCACGCCCAGGCGAGAGCGACCGAGCGCATCGACCACCTCGCCATCGCTGCAGGCGGGAACGCTATCGGACTCAACGCCCAGCACCTCGCAGACACGTTCGGCGACATCAATCTTGGACGGCTCGGCGATCACGCGATCCGAGAGCTCCAACAGCTCCTCGGGATGCAAATTGACCACGCAACCGGTCACGAGCACATAAGGCTCGTTTGGATGGGCCAGCGCATGACGGACGGCCTTGCGGGTCTTAGCCTCGGCCTCGCCCGTCACGGCACAGGTATTGATTACGATCAGATCGGCATCCTGGGGCTCCACAATAGCAAAGCCCAGGCGCATAAGATCGGCAGTGATACGGTCAGACTCAACCCGGTTGACGCGGCAGCCGAGGTTGACAACAGAGATATGGGGTGCGAGCACGCGGGCTCCTTAATCGAGGATGTCGTCGAGGGCACTCTTGATGCGATCGGTAACCGATTTCTTGCCGGGAGCGACGTCGTCGCCGGACTCGGCGGCGAAGGCCTCGAGCAGGTCGCGCTGCTTGGCCGAAAGGCTCGTGGGAACGAGCACGCGCAGCTGAACGACCAGGCGGCCACGCGAGCCGCCACCGCCAATGCGGGGCATGCCGAAGTTACCGACGCTCACGGTGTCGCCGTACTGCGTGCCGGCGGGGACCGTGACCTTAACGACCTCGTCAGGCATAATGCCCTCGACCTCGATCTCGCAGCCGAGAGCCGCCTGCGCAATCGAGATATCGCTCACGAGGTACAGGTCGTCGCCGTTGCGCTTAAAGCGCTCGTGGTCGGCGACGCGAACGTTGACGATCAGGTCGCCCGAGGGCTCGCCGCGAAGGCCGGCCTCGCCAAAGCCGCTCACGCGCAGCTGGCGGCCGGTCGAAACGCCGGCGGGAATATCGATGTCGATCTTTTCGTGGGAAGGCGTGCGGCCCTGACCATCGCAGGTCTCGCAGGGATGATCGATGACCGTGCCCTCGCCGTGGCAGTCGGGGCAAGGCGAAGAGGACTGGACCTGGCCCAAGAACGAACGCTGGACCGTCGTGACATAGCCCGTGCCGTGGCAACGGCTGCACTGCTTTTCCTGTGCACCCTCGGCCCTACCGGTACCGTTGCAGTCCTCGCAAGGAGCAAGGCGATCATAGCTGATCGTCTTTTTGCAGCCGAGCGCCGCCTCCTCGAGCGTCACCGAAAGCGAGATGGCCATGTCACGTCCGCGACGACGCTCACGACGGCTGCGGGCACCACCACCGGCACCGCCGCCAAAAAACGACGAGAACAGGTCGTCCATGCCCATGCCACCAAAGATATCGTTGATGTCGACATAGCCCGAACCACCAGGGCCGTCCGCGGTGCCGTAGCGGTCGTAGTTTGCACGCTTCTGCTCATCGGAAAGAACGGAATATGCCTCGTTGAGCTCTTTGAACTTGGCCTCGGCCTCGGGGTCGTCCGAAACGTCCGGGTGTACGGTACGGGCCTTCTTTAGAAACGCGCGCTTAATCGTCCGCGCGTCGGCATCCTTTTCGACGCCAAGTACCTCGTAGTAATCCCTATTTTCCGACACGACCGAATCCTTCCGACTTTCATTATTGTCACAGTGCGTCCTATACCCAAGCTGGGGCGGCCGCAAACAGAGGGTTTGATGTTAGTACATTCCGTACGGCGAAAGCATGGCACGCTGCGAGCAGCTCGCAAACCAAACCGACACGAGTGCGAACATGAAGCCGTTGGCAAAACCGTTGGCAAACTGCATCGCGCCGCGTTTCCACCACAGCAGGCTGCGATGAAGCACGCCGTCCGAGAGCACCATGAACAGGCCCATGGCAAACGGAATAAAGCACATCATGGCAAAGGCCGAGAACACGCCCGAGATGGCCGACAGCACCAAAAACGGCGCCACAATGCCCATCAGGTAAAAGCCAGTACGAGCTTTGCCTTCCAAGCGCTCGGCCTCAACATGGGCGCGGCCGACCAGGTCGCCGCCCGCGGCACCGTTAGTGCCTGCGTGGCCCATGCCGCTAATGCGGACCTCGTCGCCATCGTGCGTGCCGGCAGGAAACTCAATCGTCTGCTCGGAGGTCACACGGGTTCGCCCGCTGCCACCGCAATCGGGGCAGGGGTCGGCCACGACCTTACCGGAACCGCCGCACTCGGGGCAGACCGACTGGAACGTGCCCGCACCAAACAGGAAGGACAGGTCGACGTCGATGTGGCCGCGGCCACCGCAGCTCGGACAGGTGTGGGCATGCTCTGAAGAAACGGAGCCCGATCCGCCACAATGCCCGCAGGTGTCAAAGCGGGTATATCGAACGGTCTTGTGGGCACCGCTCTTGGCCTCCTTGGCGTCGAGCTTGATATCGACGACCACGTTGGCGCCACTCTCGGGGTTGTAGGCCGCCTGGCCGCGACGGGGCTGGCCCCAGGCGCCTCCGAAGGGGAAACCGCCGTCAAAGGGATTGCCGTAACCGGCGCTGCCGGCATAACCGCCGCCATAGGGCGAAGCCGTCGGTGCACCGGCAAAGGGATTGCCCGACCGCATGGCGTCGTAACGCGCACGCTTCTGCTCGTCCGAGAGCACGGCGTAGGCCTCGGAAACCTCTTTAAACTTCTCCTCGGCATCCGGCTCTTTGTTGACGTCCGGATGGAGCTTGCGGGCCTTTTGCTGGAAGGCCTTTTGAATATCACGCGAGGTGGCGTCTTTGGAGACACCCAGAATCTCGTAGTAATCTTTTTCGTTCATCGTCGCCATGCGCGGCAACCTCCTGCTCACAGCAGCGTATATATTCCGGTAATTCTACCCGAGCGGCCTAAGCTAGATCCCAAAACAGCTCGAACAGAACATTTCCATCGAGCCAGCCCAGGTGGGTCGGCGCCAGACGAGCTCGAACATGGCCCGCGACGACATCTGCCGAAGTGAAGGGTCCCTCATGGACCCCGAGCGTCTCGGGCACCCAAGTGGCAAGACCCAATTCGAGCGCGAGATCGCAAGCGGCTGTCAGCTCGCCCGTTGGGATGACGCAAGCTGCACGAGCCAACAGGTCGGACGCAACACCGCGCGTCATGCGACAAGCGAGCATCAAGTCTTCGGCGACAGCCTCACGCTGCGACAGATATTCGGCCTCGAACGCCGTCGCGTCATCGTCACGTTGCACCAGACGCACGCGGTACGCATCGCCTCGAGAAGACACGCCGGGGAACAAACCTGCAAGACGGTCGAAATCCTCGTCGTCGAGCATGCCCGCGGCAGAACGACCCAGGCCCAGGTAGCCCCGTCCGGTCCAGTAGGCAATGTTATGGGCGCACTCATGGCCGTCGAGCGCGTAGCTTGCCACCTCATACGGATGATAGCCGGCCGCACCCAGGCGCTCACGCGCCGCGTCCATGCACGAAGCCTGAAAATCCTCATCGGGCTCGAGCGACTCGTCACGGCACGCCATGCGATAGAGTGGCGTGCCCTCCTCGAGCGTGAGCGGGTAGACCGACACATGATGAGGCGCCGCCGCCAACACGCCATCGAGCGTGCTCCGCCAGCTTGCGGCCGTCTGCCCGGGAAGGCCGCACATCAGGTCGCACGACACATCGAGGCCAGCGTCCTTCACCGTCGCGATAGCCGCAAGTGCGCGATTAGCATCGTGAATGCGGCCAATAGCAGCCAGCTCGGTATTGTCGAGGGTTTGCACGCCCAGAGAGATGCGCGTGACACCCGCCTCGGCAAGCGCGGTGGCGAGCTCAGCGGTCAGGGACTCAGGATTGGCTTCGCAAGTAAATTCAAAGGGTTTGCACCACATGGAGATACGACGGGCAAGTTTCACCAGGCGCTCCCCAGCAAGTGACGGCGTGCCGCCGCCAATATAGACCGTGCGGACCTGCGCAAGCGCCCCGGCGTCGCCAAAGGAATCGAGGCGCGCATACAGCTGCTCAAAATAGGAATCGAGCGCAGCATCCAAATCACACAGAGCAAAGCTGCGCGAGTCAAAGTCGCAATAGCGGCATTTTTGAGCGCAAAACGGCACGTGCACGTACAGCGCGGTAACGGCCACCCTTATGCCTCCAGCGGATGATCGGGCACCGACTCACCGGCGGCAAGCGCGGCCTCGCAGGCCACCACATCGCACTCGATATCATCGACCAGCGACATGAACTCCTCGTACGTAGAGCAACGCACCACCTGAGCGCGCCAGGCGGCGGCATGGGGCATGCCCTTTAAGTACCAGCTTGCGTACGTGCGAGCACGCGACATGAGCGGCAGAAGCTCGTGCGTCAACGTCAGGTGCTCGCGCAGAGCCTCCAGGCGCTCGACCGAGGAGCGAGAAGGAACCGGCGTGCCATCGAGTGCAAGGGCTCGGGCATCGCCGAACACCCACGGATTGCCGTAGATGCCGCGCGCGATAAACACCGCGCTGGCACCCGAGCCGTGCAGATGCTCAGCAGCGTCCTCGGCCGAGAACACATCGCCCGAACCAATCACGGGAATCTCGACAGCGTCGGCAACCTCATCGACGACCGACCAATCGGCCTGGCCCGTGTAGAGCTGCGTGGCGCAACGACCATGCACGGCGACTGCGGCAGCCCCTGCGCCCTCAAGCATCTGGGCAAATGTCGCGGCATTGCGGTCCTCGGCATAAAAGCCCTTGCGAATCTTGACGGTAACGGGCACGTGTGCCGCGCCCACCGTGGCCTCGACGATCTTCTCGGCCAGGTCGGGCGTGCGCATGAGCGCCGAGCCCTCGCCCTTGGTAACGACCTTGCGGGCGGGACATGCCATATTGATATCGATGAGCGACAGGCGATCGCCAACGCGCTCCTCGACGGCGGCGACGGCGCTCGCAAACTGATCGGGCTTGGAGCCAAAGAGCTGCACGCAAATCTGCTGCTCCTCGTCGGCCGGTAGCACCAGGCGCCACGTCTTATTACTGGCATAGGCAAGGCCTGCCACGCTCACCATCTCGCTGTAGGCAAGGCTGGCACCGCGGCGGCGACACATGATGCGATAGGCGGGGTCGGTAACGCCCGCCATGGGAGCCATAAGGAACGGCTGCTCGGCATAGGCGCCCAGCAGCCGCAGACTATATTCGGAAAGAGCCATAGACCTACTCGTCCACCTTGAGGATCGCCATAAAGGCCTCCTGCGGGACCTCGACCGATCCGATGGCCTTCATACGCTTCTTGCCCTCTTTCTGCTTCTCGAGCAGCTTGCGCTTACGCGAGATATCGCCGCCGTAGCACTTAGCAAGAACGTCCTTGCGACGCGCCTTGACGGTGGAACGGGCGATGATCTTGTTGCCGATAGCACCCTGGATGGGCACCTCGAACAGCTGACGCGGGATGATCTCCTTGAGCTTGTCGCACAGGCCACGGGCCAGGCCATATGCCTTGTCCTTATGGACGATAAACGAAAGCGCGTCCACCTCGTCGCCCGAAAGCAGGATGTCGAGCTTGACGAGCTCAGAGGGGCGATATTCGTTGAACTCATAGTCGAGCGAGGCGTAACCCTTGGTGCGGCTCTTGAGCTGATCGAAGAAGTCCAAGATGAGCTCGGCGAGCGGCATATCGAAGCGCATCTCGACCGATTTGCTCGTCAGGTGGATCATGTCGGTTGTGACGCCGCGGTGCTCGATGGCGAGCTGCATGACGGCACCCGTGTACTCAGGCGGGCAGATGATCTTTGCCTTGAGGTAGGGTTCCTCGATACGATCGATGCGTGTGGCCTCGGGAAGGTCCTGCGGACTGCGGACATCGATCATTTCGCCGTCGGTCTTGTAGACGTGATAGTCGACCGAGGGACTCGTGGCAATGAGGTCCAGGTTGAACTCGCGCTCCAGGCGTTCCTTGACGACTTCCATGTGCAGCAGGCCCAGGAAGCCCACGCGGAAGCCAAAGCCGAGCGCCACCGAGGTCTCGGGCTCCCACACCAACGACGGGTCGTTGACGTGCAGCTTATCGAGGGCGTCACGCAGGTTCTCGTAGTCCTTGTTGTCGATCGGGAACAGGCCCGTGTAGACCATGGGCTTGGCCTCGCGATAACCGGGAAGCGGCTCGGGGCAGGGGTTCGACGCCCACGTAAGGGTATCGCCCACGCGAACGGCCTCGGGATCCTTCAAGCCCGTGACCACATATCCGACCTCGCCGACCGTCAGCGCGTCGACCGGGGTCTCGGCAGGACGCTTGACGCCCACGCCGTCGACCAAAAAGTCGCCCTTGGCTTGCATCATAAGCAGGGTATCGCCCTTTTTGATGGAACCATCGAAGACGCGCACCGTAGCCACCACACCGCGATACTCGTCAAAGTACGAATCCAAAATGAGCGCTTTGAGCGGAGCGTTTGCATCGCCCTTAGGCGGCGAAATCAAAAAGACAATGGACTCCAGCAGATCGTGAATGCCCTCGCCGGTCTTGCCCGAGACGCACACGGCATCATCGGCAGGGATCGCCAGGTCATCCTCGATCTCGGTCTTAACCTCATCGGGATGGGCCGAGGGCAGGTCGATCTTGTTGATGGCCGGCACAATGTCCAGATTGGCGTTCATGGCGAGCGTCGCGTTGGAAACGGTCTGCGCCTCGACGCCCTGCGTGGCGTCGACAACGAGTACCGCGCCCTCACAGGCTGCCAGCGAGCGCGAGACCTCATAGGTAAAGTCCACGTGGCCCGGCGTATCGATCAGATTGAACTGATACGTCTCACCATCGTCGGCGTCATAGGAAACGCGGACGGCATTGGACTTGATCGTAATGCCGCGCTCGCGCTCGATATCCATGGTGTCGAGCAGCTGCGACTCCATGTCGCGTTCGTCGACGGTATGGGTGAGCTCGAGGATGCGGTCGCTGATCGTGGACTTGCCATGGTCGATATGCGCAACGATCGAGAAGTTGCGGATGTGGGAAATGTCAATTGAAGTATTCATGCGGACTATCTTACCCGAGCGGTACAAAAAATGGAGCCTGTTCCATAAAACAGGCTCCATTTATGCGCGTAATCTGTGTGGTGTGAAATTTACAACTTAGGCGTTGATGCTGTTCACGAGCTTGGCAAGACCGGACTTGCGGTTGGAAGCCTGGTTCTTGTGGATAACATGCTTGGCGGCAGCCATGTCGAGACGCTTGGTGACGGTCTTGAGGGCAGCCTGGGCCTTCTCGGCGTCGCCCTCGGCGACGGCGGACTGGACGTGCTTGGTCAGCGTCTTGATCTCGGACTTGACAGCCTTGTTACGCATGCGAGCTGCCTCATTGGTGCGGATACGCTTCTTCTGAGACTTGATGTTTGCCACTTCTGGAGTTCCTTTCGAGTTCCTTGCAAAAAATGTATGACACCTCTGAGACACGGTGAGGTCATGCAAGCGCCTACTATAGCACGCTCCCTCTCAAAGGGATAGAACGAATTTGTCAAATAGGCAGGTATCATCACGATTTTCTCAAGATGTTCGTAATCCAGAGCAAAAGCGCGGTCTCAGAATCTGCCGAACCCTTGAGCGCGAGCTCCACATCAACGGCACCCTCGAGCGCTGCGACGAGCTCGGTCATCGAAAAACGACGCGCCCAGGTAAGGTGATTCTTGACCTGCCAGGACTGGAGCTTGAGCGTTGCGGCCAGCTCGCGACCCTGCCCACGCGCGTCGAGCGCCTTGGCAACGATAAGCTCGCGGATGCGGCCGCACAGCAATGTGTAAGTCCACACGTAGCTCTTGGCGGGCAGTAGATTGAAGAGCTCGAGCGATCGCCGCATATCGCGAGCCGAGATGGCGTTGAGGAAGTCCCAGGGTTGAACCTCGGCCGTACGGACAATCCAGCGCTCAACATCGGCAAGTTCAATCTGAGGCGACTCGACCATCTGGGCAAGCTTAGCCAAGTCGTTATCGAGCATGCGCGTGTTTTCGCCCGAACGCGAGACGAGCTCCTCGGCGGCCGCCGTCGAAATCGACTTACCGCGCTGCGTCGCCATCTGCTGAACACGGCGCGGCAGTTCCCAGCGCTTGGTACCCGAGCAATCGACGATAGCCTTCTTGTCGATCTTGGCGATTGCCTTATACAGGCGCGTATTCTTGGCAAGTGAGTCGGCGATGATGAGGCAGACCGTAGTGGGGCTGGGACTCGCCAGATACCCAACGAGCGGCTCCGAGACCGCCTTGGCGAGCTTTGAGCAGCCATCGAGGATTACCAGACGAAACTCGCTGCCCATCGGAAAGGTGTTAAGCGATCCGATAATGGACTCGATATCGGGGTCCTTGGTCATGTCTCGCTCGTCGAGGTTGAACTCGACCATACCCGACTTTTCCAGACGCGCTTTCATACGCGAGACGGCGTGATCGCGCTTAACTCCGTCGGTACCGACGATCAGATATGCCGGCAGCAAACCGGTTTCGGACATTGCGCTCCCCTCCCGCAGGCCTTCGCATTCGTTCCGTGCCATTCTAGCCCAGGGGCCCACCACACGCCAACGACGTCGTCACGGTCGCTGGCATCGCATCACAAAGCCATTCGCAGTCGGTGCGACGGTAATGTCGCCGTGTTCGATGGTACACGCGAACACACCACCCGCTTCCTTAACGGCATCGATGCAGGCATCGGACGGATGGCCGTATCGATTCCCCTCACCGGCGCTTGCGAGGGAAAGCTCGGGCTTCAGGACGTCCAGCAACTCACCATCGACTGAAACCTTGGAGCCGTGATGCCCAAGTTTAAGTACATCGATATCCCCCACCTCCTGCACGAATTCCCGTTCTTGGTCGAGCTCGGCATCACCGGTGAGAAGTATTCGCAGGCCCTTACCTTCCTGAACATAAGAGAGCAGCAGGACAAGCGAGTCCTCATTTCCCTCGCCATCCACGGACTCGAATGGCCACATCACGCGGGCGCAAAATGAGCCGATGTCGACCGTATCCCCACGGCGCACCTGCCGATACTCCACGCCAGGTCGGTTCAATACCTCGGCAGGAGCATCCTCCAGCGCATCCGCCGCCACGGCAATCGTTCCGACCGAAAACTGTTCGAGCACGGCAGGCAAACCACCCCAGTGGTCCTCATCCCAATGCGTCACAAAGACGGCATCGATATGGTGCACGTTATTGCGAACCAACGCCGCCACCACGCGCTCGTCGAGCCCGCAGTCGACGAGAGCTACTGCGCCGCCTTGGCGGATAAGAATCGCATCGGCCTGGCCCACATCGAGCACCGTCACCGAAGGCGGAGCGAATCGATCCCAATAGACGTACGGAATCGCAGCCAAGAGCATCAGGCATGCAAGCCCCGCCGCCATAGGACGTGCACGGGGACGCGGCCACCAGACCAGCAGAACCGCCAGAAAACACGGCAATAGGTAAATCCACATGCTATCGGGCGGCACGCTCACGTATGCACCCGGCACGGCGGCAAACAGCTGCTCGAAGAACAGCGCGCAACGGGCGGCAATCATGGGCACAACGAGCGCCCAAGTCCGCAACGGTCCCACGAGCGAAAAGGGAACCAGCACGATCGACACAGCGAGCAGAACGCTCACCACCGGACCGATGACCGCATTTGACAACGGAGCAATGAGCGAGAATGTACCGAAGGCAGGAATGGTAATGGGAAGTGTCGCCAGTTGCGAGCACAGCGTGACGGAAAACACGCTGGTAACGCCCGATGGCACACCCAGCTCACCCAAAGCATAGGTCGCATAGGGGCAAAAGCACAGAATGGCTAAGACGCTGGCACATGATAGCTGAAAGCCCATCTCGAACAGCACCGTCGGCCGCAGTAGCACAAAGATGGACATGGTTACGAAGAGTGCCGAAAGGCCGTGCCGACGACGCCCCGCGTCGTTTACGACAAGCGTCACGAACACCATGCAGCACGCGCGCGCGGCCGAGGGAGACGCGCCCGTAAATGCAGCGTAGCCCACAAGCGTTATCGCCAATATCGCCCGCTGAAGACCACGTGAGCACCGAGTCTTTTGCAATACGCCCTCGATTACAAACCCCACGATAGCCAAATGGCTGCCCGAGACTGCGATAAGATGCGCCGTTCCCGTCACCGAAAACCAGTCGCCCGCCGGCTGGGCGCGCAGCTCGGCCGAACGACCGCAGACGACACCGGCTATGAGCGCACGCGCCGGGTCGGTCGCAGGCGCGATGGACGCAAGCAGCCCATTTCGCAGCCGATGCAGCGGCCTCGGAGAACCCTCATCGACCGACACAATCCGAACGGCTTTAACCTTGCGCACCTCGCCTCGAAGCACGCGCGATCGTCCATACGCATCGTTCTCAAAACGTGACACGCGACCGATAACACGCACGTGCGCCCCGACCTTGAACTCACGGTCACACGATAGGCGAACCGTTGCCAAGTTCTTACCGTCCGAGCGTGCCTCGCAGGTATAGGAATACACGTCGTCATTTATGGATGGGTCACCCTGCACGACAAACTCGAGACTGCTTGCCGCTCGACCGTCGAGCGTCTTCGAGGCGTTGAGCGCACCCACGGCCCACCACGCCGAAACGACCGCACCCGCTATGAGACCGACGGACGCGGCATACAGCCACCGCTTCAAAGGGGCAAGCCTCGCACAAGAGTGAGCCAGCACAACGAAAACCGCTGCCGCAACGGGAATGGCCCATAGCGGCCCGACCGCCGTCGCCCGCTCCCTCAGCAGCGCATCAGCGGCCATGCTGAGCACCAAGGCGCAGCTCACGCACATGCCGGCACACAGGGCCATCGTCCACGGAATCAGGGGCCGCGGAGGCATCACGTGCTCTCGCTCGGTCGCACTCATACGCAGATGCAATCTTTGATTTTGGCAAGCTTCTTCTCGCCGATTCCCGACACGCGCATCAGATCGTCAACCGAAGCAAAAGCACCGTTCTTTGTCCGCTCATCGATAATCGACTGTGCCATTGAGGGACCGATTCCCGAGAGCGTCTGCAGCTCTGCCGAGCTTGCCGTATTAATGTTTACTAGGCCTGTTGCGCCACCGACGCCTGATGATGCGGAAGTCCCACCATCAACACCGGCTTCCGCAATGGACACCTGCTGCTCCCCTACCGTTGGAACGTGAATTTTTTGTCCATCAGTGACCTTGGATGCACGATTAAGCCCCGTAACGTCTGCTTCGGGCGCCAGCCCGCCGGCGGCATCAATCGCCTGAGCCACCCGCGCCCCGTCTTTGAGGCGATATACACCGGGTGACACCACGGCGCCATCAACATCGACATAGACCTCTGCCGCGGCAGACGCCTTAGGCGAAGAGCCTTCAGATGTCTTTCCACTCGAAGCATCGCCGGATCCCGGCTCCACTAACGTGCCCGAACCATCAGTGCGCTCAAACGACACACCGCCGGCGCCGCCGCCAAGGTTCGCCATTGCCAGTCCACTCGCCATCGCAATGACGACCAGTATCGCCATCACCACTGTCTTATGACCGAGCAGTTTGCCCGCCCAACGGTCCATCTTTTTGACTCGTTCGTGTTGTTCGCGCTGCGCCATAGCAAAACCTCCCAACACCATCGTGTCAGGAAAGGAGCTCCGCAACAGCCACGCCCGAAAACCGGTTTTCGAGGTCAAACCAAAAGCTGACCAAAACCTTGCACAAATCTGTCCATTTATTCAGGCACACGTCAGCAAATGAACACTTAGCCGCAAAATGCCCAGATGGCAAAAGACCGACGATGCAGGCGCATCGTCGGTCTATGCACAAATTTACTCGTAATCTTGGTAAATCTCACGCGGAGCAAGCTCCGAATGTTTGCGTTTTAAGGTCTTAGGGGCCTTATATGTGTTGCTCTCGAAGTCGATGTACTCTGTCTGCTTGAGCAGGCGCTCAATCATCTCCTCATGATCAAACAGTTCCCAGGCCTCATGCACGGCATCGAGTTTAGCGTGCGTCTCGGGACGACGCGGCATAAACAGCGTGCAGCAGTCGGGAGCGGCCTCAGTCGAGATATCGAAGGTACCGATCTCCTCGGCGCGCACGATGATCTCCTGCTTGTCCGAACCGATGAGAGGACGGAACACGGGAATCTTCACGGCTTCGTTGACGGCCATGATGTTCTCAAGCGTTTGGGAGGCAACCTGCCCAAGCGATTCGCCCGTAACGATGGCCCTGGCACCCTCGATGTGTGCAATGCGCTCAGCAACCGAATACATAATGCGGCGATACATGATCACGCGCAGGTTGCTGGGACAGGTGACCGAAATCTCACGCTGGCAGTCGCCAAACGGCACCACGTACAGGCGGCCGATCTGGACACCCGGCTCAAGCGCACGGATGATGTCCTGCACCAGGTATTCACTCGTGTCGGGCGTCTGCGGACGACCGGAGAAATGCACCGGCACGCACACCGCGCCGCGACGCGCGAGCATCCAGGTCGCCACCGGAGAATCGATACCCGACGACAGCAGCGTCACGACCTTGCCGGCAGAACCCACCGGCAGACCGCCCACGCCGCGCTCGGAGCGCGCGTAAACATAAACGCTGCCCTGGACCACCAGTACGTGCACCATCGCATCGGGGTCGTGCATCTGGACCTTTTTATCGGGAAACGCCTCACACAGCACCTCGCCAACCTGTCGATTGATATCGATCGAGGTGAGCTCATAGTCAGTATTGGAGCGCTTGGCGTGCACCTTAAACGAATCGAAGGAACCAAACTCGCGCAGCGCCTTCACAGCGGCGGCGCAGTACTCCTGCGGGTCGCGGTTGGTGTGATACGCCAAAGACACACGGGCAACGCCGGGGACGGTGCGGATGACACGCGCCGCCTCGTCGGCCTGATGCTCGTTAAAGGTCACGAGGATATAACCGGAAATTCGAGACACGGCGTTCACGGAAAAGGCGGCCAAGGCCGCCTTGATGTTATCCATGAGGATATGCTCAAAATGTGCGCGGTTCTTGCCCTTCAGCCCAACCTCGTGATAGTGGACTAGGCAGACGCGAGCCGCCATTTAGGCTTCAGCAACCTTGTGGCCGAGCGCCTTCTCGTAACGGGCCTCGTCGTAAGAGATGTCGCCGTCGACAATCTCGTCCATAGCCATCGAGATGGTATCGGCACCGGAAAGCCCGATGGTGATGTCATCAACATCCTGGACGGCAAGCACGCGGTTGTGCTGGCCACGCAGCATGCTATTGATGTCGCAGGCGCGCTTGGAGGCAAGCGAAGCGAGCAGGAAGCGGTTGTGATCGGTCTTCTCCAGAAGATCGTCAATGCAAGGCTTTACAACGGACACGGACCTCAGATCCTTTCATGCATATCGAGAACGCGAACGAGCTCATCGGTCGCGCGGTCGAGATCGTCATTCACCACGACGTCGTCGTAGCGGTCGGCAAGGGCAAGCTCATCGGCAGCGTTTGCCATACGCAGCTCAATCGTCTCGGGCGTCTCGGTACCGCGACCGACTAGACGCTCGCGGAGCACCTCAAGCGAAGGCGGCTTGATAAAGATCAGCACGGCCTCGGGGAAACGCTCCTTCACCTGCAGGGCGCCCTGGACATCGATCTCCAAAATCAGAGACGAGCCCGAGGCGAGCTTGGATGTGACCTCGCTCACCAACGTGCCGTAGCAGTTACCGTGGACCTCGGCCCACTCAACAAACTCACCGTTTGCCACGCGGCGGTCGAACTCCTCGCGCGTCAGAAAAAAGTAGTTGACGCCGTCGACCTCACCTTTGCGTGGTGCTCGCGTGGTAGCCGAAACCGTCAGACCCAGGTTCGAGCGGCGCTCGCGCACACGAGTGACGAGCGTACCCTTGCCTGCGCCTGACGGTCCAGAAATCACAAAGAGCTTGGAATCCTGAGCGCTCACTTATTTGGTCAGCTGCTCGAGGAGCTGCTCGCGCTGACGGACACCGAGGCCCTGGACGCGACGAGTAGCGGAGATACCGAGCTCCTCCATGATCTTGGCGGCCTTGGCCTTGCCATAACCGGGGAGAGACTCGATGAGGGTGGAAACCTTCATGCGGGAAGCGATGGGGTCATCGGAGTTGAGCACGGACTCGAGGGACTTCTCGCCCTTCTTGATCTGCTCGCGAAGCTCAGCGCGGGCGTGACGTGCGGCAGCAGCCTTCTCAAGAGCCTGCTTGCGCTGCTCGTCGGTAAGCTGAGGGAGTGCCATTCGTACCTCCAAATAGTTGGGTTATATCTGATTCAATAATTGGCATTTTAGCACGTAGAACGTACAAAATGCCTAATCGCGGCTCCATAGGTTAGACGATACCCGCAAAAAGTGCAATATACTGCGCCCAAAGTTAAGCCCCTGACCTGCGATTCCACACAAAGGATGGGAAAGTTTACGCAGGCACAGGGGCTATTTTGTGCTAATGAGACCCAAAAGTGGTGACTTAGGGGAATCTTTTACGCAACGTTTTCGACCAGCTCGGCGACGATGGCGTCAAAGGCGGCAACCGGATCGTCGGCACCGGTGATGGGACGGCCCACCACAATGTGGCTTGCGCCACGCTCGATAGCCTGGGAAGGCGTCGCCACGCGGGACTGGTCACCAAGGGCGGCACCCACCGGACGCACACCCGGAGTCACGATCAGGGCATCAGGACCCAGCAGCTCACGCATGTCGTGAGCCTCCATCGGTGAGCACACGATGCCATCGATGCCAGTGGCTTGAGCAAGCTTTGCCAAGCGGGCGGCCTCCTCGGCCACGGGAGACTCGACGCCGATCTCGCTCAAGGCATCCTGATTCATGCTCGTGAGCACGGTGATGGCGACGAGCTTGGCGCGGTCCTCACGCGCCTCCTCGGCACCCTCGCGGCAGGCAGCGAGCATAGCACCCGAGCCCAGGCCGTGGACCGAAAGCAGGTCGGCACCGGCAAGCGAGGCCGAGCGGGCAGCGCCGCGCACCTGATGCGGAATGTCATGGAACTTAAGGTCGAGGAAGACCTTAAAGCCAAGGTCCTTAAAGGTCTTGACGATCTGGGGACCCTCAGCGTAATAGAGCGTCATGCCGACCTTGAGCCAGGCGGCATGGCCCGAAAGCTCGTGGGCGAGCTCGAGCGCGCGCTCACGGTCGCAGTCGAGGGCGACGATAACACGGTCGCGGGCATCATTCTCTAGCATTCGAAAGCACCCACCAGCTCGTTGATGTCCTTTACGCCCTGGGACTCGGCCCAGGCCTCGAGCTCATGCGCGATCTTAAGCGAAGCGCACGGATCGACGAAGTTGGCCATGCCGACCGACACGCAGGTGGCGCCGGCCAGGATAAACTCAGCCGCATCCTCGCCAGTCATGACACCGCCGACACCGTTGATGGGGATATCGACGGCCTGGGCAACCTCCCAGACCATGCGCACGGCGATGTGGTGGCACAGCGGGCCCGAAAGGCCGCCCTTGGGCTTGGCCACGCGGGACTTGCGGGTATGGACGTCGATGGCCATGCCCTGGATGGAGTTGATGACCGAAAGGCCGTCGGCGCCGGCAGCCTCGAGGGCCTTGGCGATCTCGGCGACGTTGACCGGCGCCATCTTCACGAACAGCGGCTTATCGGTCACCTTGCGGCAAGCAGCCATAACGGAAGAGGCGCCCTCGGGCGTGGAGCCCATGGCGGCACCGCCGGCGGCGATATTAGGGCAGCTCACGTTGATCTCGTAGCCGGCAGCCCAGGGGCACAGCTCGACATACATCTCGAGTGCGCGGACAAACTCGTCAACGGAGTGCCCGGCAACCTGGCAAATGACCTGGCAACCGTCCTTGGACAGCTGCTCGAGCCACGGGCCGGACTCACGGGCAAAGGCGGCGACACCGGGGTTCTGCAGTCCCACGGAGTTGATCATACCGCCAGGAATCTCGGCCATGCGAGGCGCAGGGTTGCCCGGCCAGGGCTCGGCGGCACAGCCCTTGGTGGTAATGGCGCCCAGCTGGGAAACATCGAAGAAATTCTGGAACTGCCAACCGTAGCCGAAGGTACCGGCTGCGGTGTTGATGGGGTTCTGCATCTTGACGCCGCCGAAATCGACGGCCATGTTCACGGTACCCACTAGAAGACCACCACCTTGGAAGCATCGAACACGGGGCCGCACATACAAGCACCCTTCATACCGTCGACCGTCTCGACATTGCAGGTGTTGCAGGCGCCAAAGCCACAGCTCATCATGCGCTCGAGCGACACCTCGCAGTACACACCGGCCTCGGCGGCAGCGGCGGCGACCTTCTTCATCATGACGGCGGGGCCGCAGCTGGCGACGTAGTCGTAGCCGCCCTCTCCAAGCAGCTCGGCTGCCGGATCGGTGCAAAAACCGTGCGTGCCGAGCGAACCGTCGTCGGTGCACACGTTAACCGTGGCGCCCAGCGCACGGAACTCATCGACACCCACGACTTTGGAAGCGGTGCCAAAGCCCAGGCACACGTCCACATCAACACCCTGCTCGGCAAGCATACCGGCAAGACAAAGCACAGGCGGAACGCCGATACCACCGGCGACGAGCAAAGCCTTCCTGGTGCCCTCGGGTACCATCCAGCCACGGCCACCGGGGCCCAACAGGTTAGAGGTGGAGCCAGGGCCCATCTGGGACAAACGGCGGGTATCGTCGCCCACGACGGCGTACCACAGCTCGACGGTGCCGGCCTGGGCGTCGGCGCGATAGAAGCTCAGGGGCACGCGAAGCAGCGAGGAGGCATCGCCGGGCACGGCAATGTTCACAAACTGACCGGGCTTGAGCGCACTTGCAAGCTTGGGGGCCGAGATGACGAGCGAGAAGATGCCGTCGGCGATCTCCTGGTTCGAGACGACCTCGAAGTCGTGCATGCGTGCAGTGGAAGGTGTGGGCATAGACGCTCCAATCCCCCATGCGGTTGCATGGTTCAGGCGAACAGAAAGCGCGGCACCGCAAGGGCGCCGCGCACAAAAGCGATAAGGCTATGCTAGCAGATGCAGCCGTCGGCAAGCGTCTGCTTGCCACCGACAAATACATCGGTGGCACGACCGGTGAGCGTGCGGCCGGCAAAACCGGAGTTCTCGGCGCGCGACTCGTAACCGTCCTCGCCAACCGTCCAGGTTGCGGAGGGGTCGAACACGGTCAGGTCGGCGACAGAGCCCGCCTTGACCTGAACCTGATCGAGGCCCAGAATCTCACGCGGCTTGATGGCCATGAGCTCGACCATGCGGCTCACGCTCATCTTGCCCGTGTTGACCAGCTCAGTGAGCACGAGCGACAGCGAAGTCTCGAGGCCAATCATTCCAAAGGGCGCGAGCTCGAACTCGCGGGCCTTCTCCCACGGGGTGTGGGGAGCGTGGTCGGTAACGATAGCGTCGACGGTACCGTCGATGACACCCTGACGGATGGCCTCGGCATCCTCGTCGGTGCGCAGCGGCGGATTGACCTTGAGCGAGGTGTTGTAGGTCTCGTCCAGGTCGTTCTCGGTCAAGAACATGTGGTGCGGGGTGGCCTCGCAGGTCACCTGGACACCGGCAGCCTTACCGGCACGCACGAGCTCCAGGCCATGAGCGGTGGAGATGTGCTGGATGTGCAGCTTGGCACCGGTCAGCTTGGCAATCTCGATGTCGCGGGCAATCTGAAGCTCCTCGCCGGCGGCCGGCCAACCCTCGAGGGCCAGACGGGTCGAGACCTTGCCCTCGTTGATCTGGCCGTGGCCGACCAGATCCTCGTCCTGGCAGTGGCTCATAAAGACCTTGCCGAACATCTTGCCGTAGTCCATGCAGCGACGGAGCATGCCCGCACCCTGCACGCCGCGACCGTCATCGGTGAAGGCGACGGCGCCGTGGGCGACCATATCGCCCATCTCGGACATAGCCTCGCCCTTAAGGCCGCGAGTCATAGCACCAGAAGGATAGACGCGGCAGTGGCCGACCTCGGCAGCGCGGGACTTGACGAACTCAACGACGGTTCCGTTATCGGTGACGGGATCGGTGTTGGGCATGGCGCACACGCCGGTGAAGCCGCCCTTGGCAGCAGCGCGGGTGCCGCTCTCGATGTCCTCTTTGACCTCGTAGCCAGGCTCGCGAAGGTGAACGTGCATATCCACCAGGCCGGGGACGAGGTACTTGCCGGAAAGGTCGCGGACCTCGGCTCCCTCGACGGCGAGATTCTCGCCGACCTCGGCGATCTTATCGCCGTCAATCAGGACGTCAACGACACCGTCAAGCTCGACGGACGGGTCGACGACGTGGGCATTCTTAAGAAGCAAGGCCATTATCGGCACCTCCAAGCAGCAGATACAGGATAGCCATACGCACGCAGATACCGGCGTAGACCTGCTCCAGGATGACGGAGCGTTGCGGGTGGTCGGCCATATAGGAGTCGAACTCGACGCCGCGGTTGATGGGGCCCGGGTGGCAGATGATCGCGTCGGGCTTCATGAGCTTCTCGCGGTCCTTGGTCAGACCGAAGAGCTTGTGGTACTCGCGAATGGTCGGGAACGGGGCACCCTCGAGGCGCTCCTGCTGCACGCGCAGCATATAGACGACGTCCAGCTCGGGCAGGACGGAATCGAGGTCGCTCGTCACGTGGTCGCAGCCCAGAACCTCGGGTGCCGGCGGCAGCAGCGTGCCGGGGGCGACGGCGTAGGTCTCGCAGCCCATAATCTTAAGGGCAGGGATCAGCGAGCCGCAGACGCGGGAGTGCGCGATATCGCCGACGACGGCGACCTTCAGGCCGTGGAAGTCACCCTTGTGCTCCCAGATGGTGTACAGGTCGAGCAGGGCCTGCGTGGGATGGTTGTGCTTGCCGTCGCCGGCGCAGATAACGCTCGCGGGCGAGTTCTGCGTGACGATGTAGGGAGCACCGGCGTGCTTATCGCGCACGACGATGCAGTCGATCTTGTAGGCGTTGAGGGTCTCGACGGTGTCGACGAGGCTCTCACCCTTGACCGTGGAGGTCGAGGAGCCGCCAAAGTTGAGGCTGTCGGCCGAAAGACGCTTCTCGGCGAGTTCGAAGGAGCTGCGGGTGCGCGTCGAGGGCTCGTTGAACATGTTGACGATGGTCTTGCCCTTGAGCGTGGGGACCTTCTTGATCGCACGCTCGTTGACCTCGGAGAACGCCTTGGCGGTCTCGAGGATGAGCTTGATGTCCTCTTCGGAGTACTCGGTAATGTCGATCAGGTGCTTATGGTTGAACGCCACGGTACTACTCACCTCCCAGCGGCGCGGAGCCCACGTGGGAACCCGGCGCGACGTCGTTAATCTCGACAGCGGTGCGGCCGTCTACTTCCTTCATATATAGGTGCACGTTCTCCTCATGCGACGATGGAACGTTCTTGCCGACAAAGTCCGGCGAGATGGGGAGCTCGCGGTGGCCGCGGTCAACGAGGACTGCCAGCTCAATGCGGCTCGGACGGCCCAGGTCCATAACGGCGTCCAGAGCGGCGCGAATGGTACGGCCCGTATACAGGATGTCGTCCACCAAAACGACGCGCTTGCCGTCGACGCTAAAGGGAATGTTGGTGGCGTGGATCGCGGGAGCGAAATTGGTGGCGTAGTCATCGCGGTAGAAGCTGATGTCGAGGCTACCGAGCGGAACGTCGACGCCCTCGATCTCCTTGATCTCCTCGGCGAGCTTCTTTGCCAGAAGGTCGCCGCGCGTGACGATGCCGACCAGAGCGAGGTCTTCACAGCCCTCGTTGCGCTCGAGAATCTCGTGCGCGATGCGGGTCATCGCTCGATTGACGGCGGTCTCGTCCATGATGACCGCCTTGGGGGAAGTCGTGCCCATCGATCTCCTTCCTCACATGTCTTGACTGCTGACACAGTCAAAAAAATAGATGCCCGACCGCTCAAAGCGGACCAGACACCCACAGGAAGGGCTGCTCTTTGGCAGCTATGTAATTCCATGTGGGCATCTCGTACCCCTTTAATGGTCAAGGGATAGTGTAGCCAACCTCGAGCTTAATTGCGAGCATAAATACAGGGCAATCCGAAAACGGGCGCAGGCGCTCCATAAACCTATATATATTTGTGGGACGAGCTTGAAAACACACGCACGAGCTGGCATAATCCCCTCTGCTGCACGCAAATCGGATCTACGTCCAGGGCCGTGGCGTGGGCACTATCGCCAAAAGAGAAATATCTCTGTGTAGATTACGCACAGGGAGCTGCTTCTGTGCTATAGTTCAGGCTTGTTTGTTAACGCGACATGTTCGTTTGTCGCCCAAGGAGGGTCAGTTATGTCCAAAGTTTGCGAAGTTTGCGGTAAGCACCCCGTTGCCGGTCGCTCCATCAGCCACTCTCACCGCGTCACCAACCGTAAGTTCCGCCCCAACATCCAGCGTGTCTACGTCGTCGTCGATGGTCACCGTCGCAAGATGAACGTTTGCTCCACCTGCCTCAAGTCCGGCAAGGTTGCGCGCTCCTAAATAAGGTCTTACCAACAAGTACCTCGGACTCTCCGGGTCAAAGACCTCGCGTTCATATAGAACTATAAGAAACCGCTTTCTTTTGAGAAGGCGGTTTCTTTTCTATCTATCCAGGAATGCAAAACCAGAGTGAAAATGAACTGCGTCCCAAATCTTGGACGCCCTAAATAGCGACTAGGCCGCGAGGGCCTGATTCCGGAACTCCTCCGGGGTCAGGCCCTTCAATCTTACCTGCCTCCGGCTCGTGTTCCAGTGGACTATGTATTCCTCCAGGTCGCGTTTGAAATCCTCGAACGTCTCCCACTCGCGGCCCCGGTAGAACTCGTCCTTGACGTGGCCGAAGAGCTGCTCGGTGGCGGCGTTGTCGATGCAGTTCGCCTTCCTGGACATGCTCTGGACGATGCCGGCGGCCTCGAGCCTGGATGTGTACGAGGCGTGCTGGTACTGCCAGCCCCGGTCCGAGTGCATGGTCGGGGCGGCGCCCTCGGGGATCTTGGACAGCAGCTCGTCGAGCATCCTGACCTGCTGGGCCATGTCGGGCGTGGTCGATATGTCGCTCGCCACGATCTCCTTGGTGCAGAAGTCCAGCGTCGGGGCCCAGTAGGCCTTGCCGCCCGCCACCTTGAACTCGGTGACGTCCGTTCCCAGCTTCCGCCACGGGGCCCCGGCGTCGAAATCCCTCGCGATCACGTTCTCGAACGTCCTGCCGACGACGCCCCTGTACGAGTTGTACCTGTGGTAGGCCGTCTCGCGTCTGATACCGCAGCGAATCCCCATCTCGCGCATCATCTTGAGCACGGTCTTGTCGGCTATCACGGCCCCCTCTTCCGCCCTGAGGCACATCGCTATCTGCCGGTGCCCGCAGCCGTTGGCGGTGCGCGAGAAGATCTCGGCGGCCGCCGGCGGCCTTCTGCTCGTATGTGCACCTGCCCCGCTTTCCGTCCATGCGCAGCAGCACCTCGCTCCCGAATGCGCGGTATATCTCCTG
>UQTW01000031.1 GCA_900544115.1 uncultured Collinsella sp.
CCGGACCTATCAAACACATTTCCACCGTTCCTTCAACTGGGAAAATGTCGCCCCCGGTTCCCGGATGGGGCCTAGGGGGCGTTCGGCTAACTGCGGGAGCGTGCCGTCAGCTCAATGTGTTCGGCTGAGATCGGAAATCAACCTACAAAGTGCGTTAACATCTTTAGTGCGTACGTTCAGATGAATCATAGTTTTACGCATTTCGATAATTGTGTAATTGTATAGAAGTATTCAAAACTAACTGCTTATTTGTTGCTTACGGGAATGAGTGGAATTCAGGCGTGAGCGCTTATTACCTGATGAGGGGAGACGCAATGAATGACTTGCATAATAACGATATCAAAGTTAATGCCCAGGCGGGCGCTGTAAATATTTCGACAAATGACGTGTCCTTTCAACCAACTGTTAACCTAGGCTTTAATGGACGCGGTGATCTTGCGTCGTTCCCTGCGCGGTTTATTCGTAACGCACGTAAGGCTCTTAACCCCATTGGGGCCGCGCGTGACGAGGCGGAGATGCGGAGTATCGAAGCGAGTTCTATAGCGGATGTTGTTGCAATCTATAAACGGGCGTTTCCGACTTTTACTGATGGCCAGCTATGTTTAGTGGCCCATGGTTATAACACGAGCGCTTCTCAGGCAGATAATTTGCTAAATGTTCTTGAGCGCGCGGGAAGAATGTCAGATTCGAATAGAGTTGATGAACTGCCGGAGTCCTGCATTGATCTTGACATTCAGGGAGCTCAGACAGCCTATGACGATGATCTGAGGGAAATATGGGCAAAATTGATTTCGCAGGAAGTATCATCAGGTCGCGCGCGCTCTAAAAGAACGAAGAAAATACTCGAACAAATGGATTCGGAAGAAGCGAATCAGCTGTTTTCAATTCTTCGGTGCTGTCTATGGGCGAAAGTGGGGCCCAATTCGGTACTTACTCCAATCCCGGTTCTCCTTAAAACCTCAGAAGATGATTCTTGGACATACAATGGGGGCACAATTTCATTTGAATCTATCGTCGCCATGGATTCGCTGGGACTACTTTCGTCTAATGACTGGATAACGTTCACGCTTGAGCCTAAAGGCGGTTTGAATCTATTTTCTTCATCGTCTCATGTGCTTCTTATAAATAATAAGGATGAGAAAATCGAAATTAATCTCGGCTATGCCAAATTTTTGAAACCGGGGATAGAGCTCATTGAGATTCTTGACGTGCCGATGGACGATCGGCTCATGTCCGTAATGGATGAGGTTCTGGAGACTGACGTGATTTATAGGCCCTTAGCCTAGCTCAAGTAGATGCACTGGTAGCTCTCGCAGGTGCCCTAGCGGCGCGTGAGGCCGCTTTCGGCCGAGCACCAATTGAGGCTGTGGTCGTACTCCAGTTGGTCGAGCGTCCAGTCGTGGAGCCACGGCGCCATGTCGTATTCCGAGCCGTTTGTCTGTTGCCTGCACTGGGCTACGGCACCGTTGACGATCTGCGTGACGTTTGGGCGGGCGACGTCGTTTACGGTCACCTCCGCGGTGGTGCGCAGGTAGTAGATCCCCTTGTCGTTTTGGGGGTCGTTTCTGTCGTTGTCCATAAAGTAGAAGTGGATGCGGTACGTGCCCGATGCCGTGAAGTCGAAGGTGAAGTCGTGGCCCGCGGTGCCCAGGCTGTAGTAGCCGGCCCATGCCGCGCGCGACGGGTCGCAGACGCTTTCCTGGCTACCGCCGTCCCAATAGGTGGGCACGTCCATGCGCGCCTTGGCCTGGGACGAGCCGTTGGCCTGGGTTACGTGGAAGGTCGTCGCGGTGCCCGCGGGGGCGTCGTTCCACGAGACGGTGAAGGTGACGCCGTTTTGGGTTGCCGTGGCGGAATGGGCGTAGCCGGTTTGTGACGCGGCGGAGATCGCCTCGGGCGTGGGATTGGCTTGGGCTCGGAGGGATGAGGTGGGGGTGCCGGTTGCGGCGGCGGTGCCGTCGGCGCTTTCCGTGTTGACGGCACTGGTGTCGGTGGATGGTGAGGTGCTGTTCTCTACGGTATCTGCTGTCGCGCTTGTGTTGGTGCCGTCTTCGGCCTTGCCTGTGTCGCTGCTCGTGGCGTCGGCTTGCGCCTGCTGCTCGGCGGTTGCCCGAGGCTGCATGGCTTCTGCGATGGCCGCCATGGGCACCGTCGCGCCGACCATGGACGTGCACGCGATCGCGCAGAGCAGGTAGTAAAGGGGTCGTTTCATAGCGGAGCCTCTCGGTGAGCAGCCAATAGGGTCCGAAGGCAGCTCCAGGCCAGCACTCCGCACATATTTTGTTGGGGTTTATTTTACGGGAACCCCAGTCAACATCAGCGAACTTTCTGGGGAATGTCGGGGAGGGGGAGCCTTAGGAGACGGCTTGGTGCATGCAAACAACCTTCTTAGGACTACGCTTTTGATTTACAAGCCTCTCGAAGTGGCTGTGCCTCAAGTTCAGTACAACACGAGGCGTGTTAGATTGTTGGAAGCCATAAAACCATAAAGGTCGGGAGGACGCATGAGGATCTCTAAACTGAGGATTGAGAACTATCGGAATCTCGATGGAGTGTCGATTAGTTTTGACGAGGACGTGAGCTATATTGTCGGCGAGAACAACCTCGGCAAAACGAATGTGCTTGACTTGCTCAATACAATTTTCAATCAAGCGACGATTAGCGAAGAGGATTTCGCTGACATTGAAAAGCGCGCAGGGGCTCTAGTAACTTTAAAGTTGGACGAGGACGAGATCGGAATAACGGGGCTCGACATCGATCCTACGACCGGAAACACTATTACCATCTGCGCTTTTGCTGACGACCCGGATTCTCGAATTGAATTTAAGGCCGAAGGGAGCGGAGAAAGTATTCCACCCTCTCTGATGCGATCCGTTCACATGTTCAGGTACTCGACTGCATCCTTTAATAGGGGAGACCTGGCGTTTGATGGTACCCGAGGTGTCGGTAAAGTTCTCTCCAAAGGTATCGCTCTTTATCTAGATAAGGAGGGTAAAGAGGTCTCCGATTTTCTGGATGGGAGCGAGCTCGAAGGTCTGGTTGCAGATCTCGGCGAAATCGTCGGCGACGTCCCGATCCTGTCATCATATGGTGTGAGGCCTGGCGTCGATTCATCGGATGGCGGAACGCTTGGAAGTTTGGTTACCTTGCTTGACAAGAGGGGCGTTCATTTTAAAAAGGCAGGGGTAGGCTTGCAGTACCTCGCTATTGCCTCGCTCTCGATAATCGAGAGCATTATGCGTCTTTCGCCTAAACGCCTTCAAGAGAGCCTTCGCTCAGATGATGATGACAGACGCGTGCTGCATGCCGTTCTGGCTTATGACGAACCCGAAGCCCACCTTCACCCGTATATGCAGAGGCGTCTCTCGAAGAGCTTGCATAGGATTTGCGAAGGGAAGGATGATAGATTCAATGCTCTTCTAAAGGACTATTTCGGAATTGATTCAATCAAAGCTCAGCTGATCATGGTGACGCATTCGCCTAACATTCTGGCTCGCGGCTATAAGAACATTGTGCGATTCGGGCAGGGCGAAAATTCGCCGAAGGTCATATGCGGTAGGGATATTGACCTGTCCGACAAGGTTGAAAAGCATCTTATGCTGAACTTTGAGTCGATACGAGAGGCCTTTTTCGCGCGGTCGGTTTTGGCTTTTGAGGGGCAGACAGAGTCTGGAGCCATTCCGGTGTTCGCTCGCAACCTTGGGATGGATCTGGATGATTATGGAGTTGTGCCTATCAGGGCCGGCGGGAAAAAGAACGTTAAACCACTCTGTGAACTTCTGGGCAAGTTCGAGATTCCAAATTATTCAATTGTCGACAGAGATGAGGATGAGCTGCAAGAAACTTCTGAAGACCATATAACGACAATCGAACGGGATTTCGAAGGTGAGGTCGTTGACTCGTTCTTCGCTAGCGATAACCAGGGTGCGTTTATTGCGCTTCTTGAGTCGATTGATCCTTTTCAGAGGGCAACTTGCATCAAGGGGAATAGTAAAGCTTTGAAAAGCGCCTGTGCTGTCTACGGCGTTAACTTGCGGGACCCTGAATACGATTTCCGGGGATCGGAGTTTGACGGGTTATTCGCAGACACGCCCAAATCACGTGCGCTTATGTATGCATGGCTTTCATCGAACAAGGGCGTCGTGTCTGGCGTCGCCCTCGCGGAGGCTCTTGGTGCTAATGGCGTTCCCACATGTTACAAAAGTATTATTCGCAAGGCCGTGGGGCTCGAATGCTGATGAGTCAGACTGACCTGCGGGATAGTGTTAGAGCCGAGATTGAGGCGCGCTGTGGTGGGGATGCATCGCAGTGCTCCGCGATTTTCTCGCCATCAAAGAGGGTGTTCGTGGAGGCGCCGGCAGGCTACGGGAAGACCACGGTGATGACTGGGCGGGCTTGCTGGCTGCTGGCATCTGGCGAAGTCCATCCGCCAAAAAGGATTTTGGCCCTGACCTTTAGCGTTGCCGCCGCGCGGAGGATGCGTATGGATTTGGGCATCACTATGTCGGCACTTCCTGGTCCCGTGGCCAAGCGTTTTGAGGACAGCGTCATGGCGACCAACTTCCACGGCTTTGCTTGCGCTCTGCTACGCAGATACTGGAAATCGCTCTCGCTCCCAGTGAACGTTGGCGAGCTCTCTATGGTTGATGACAACAGCGCCGTTAGCGAGCTGGTTTCGCGAGGTGGCAGGCTGACCTGGGATGAAAAGAATGCCGTTGACGACTTCCTCCGCTTCATGAGAAACGGTCAGGAAATGGACTTGAGGCGTGTGATGTTTTCCTTTAATAGGATCATCAAGGAAAGGTTTGCATCGAACGGTCTCTTGCCATACTCCGCAATGATTTCCCTTGCAATTGAATTGCTCGCTCATTTTCCCAAGTTAAGGTCCTATCTGTCGGCAGCATATCCTGTCGTGCTTGTCGACGAGGCGCAGGACACGAATGCGTTGTGCTATGTCTTCCTAAGGGGTCTGATTTCTGATGAGTCGGGGATCTGCATGTTCGGCGACCCCATTCAGCGTGTTTATGGTTTTATTGGTGCAATGGAAGGCTTAAAGGCAAAGGCCACTACCGACCTGCGTCTAACGCCGTTGGAACTCGAGTATAACCATAGGTTTTCTGGGAGATCTATCGTCGGAGAGCTCGGTGCTGCGATTCGCTCCAACATGAAGGGCACCATTGCCGGCGGTACGCCCCGACTTCCCATATTTGTTGGCTCTACTCAGCAAGACGAAGCGACTGCCATCGTTTCCAAGGTTACGGCGCTCGCTCAAAGCAGTGGCGGGAGGATTGCGATTCTTGTTCGTAAGCGTGGTGCCCTTGCCGATCTCATTATGGAAGAGCTTGCTAAAGAAGGTATCTCTTACTTCAACGGACTCTTCTCGGATACAAGTCGGGGGTTCATCGAATTCAATGCGTTTGCTTTATCCAGGATTACCGATGCAGTGTCTGGAGAAAAGGGCGTCAGCCGGTCTGCTGCGGACAAAATAATCGACTCCATCTCTGATGAACTGCTGACTGGCTCCAAGAGGTTCGAGTATGGGCGGTCCTATGCCATGCTTCTAGGAGCGCTGCGGAAACACCTTAAAAATGACTGCGTCGCGATGGGACCTTCGGAGCGCTTCGACTATATCGTTAGTATCTTTTCCGAGGGCTCCCTGCGACGTTTCTCCGATTACCTTGATGTGGGCATCTCCATGATGACCGTTCACTCCGCTAAGGGGCTCGAGTGGGACACCGTTTTCATTCCGGGCGTTACGCGTTTCGATTGGCCTGGAGGGATTTGCTCTCGTTGCGAAAATGCTGGTATATGCTTACGTTCTGCGCGAGGTTGCCAGATTGCTGATGCGAAGAAAATGCCAGATGGGCTTATTGAGGAAATAGGCCTGCTGTACGTCGGCGTCACTCGCGCCCGCAAAGCGGTATACGTCTCCGCTTCGATGCAGCGCAGAACAAATTACGGGAACTATCAGGTTGCCTGCCCCTCTTGCCTAACGTCTCTTCCGGGCATTGAGCCTGTGAGCTGGACGGTCATGGACGGGGAGGGGTGATTGCCGGTGGGATGGAGCGTGTCTGCTTCTGACGCGAGGTCCGGTTGCGGCCCTTACTATGGTCTCATGGAGTGTGCCCAAGCTGCTCTTTGACTAGAACGGCTTGGGCACTGGCGTCTTGGTAGGATGCGGTGTTTGTTTAATTAGTCACTGTTGAATATTGCGAAGTGGTACCGCAGCATTGCGCCTAGGCGCCGTGGCCGTCATGGGCCCTCGTTGCCTTTTTCTTGCTAACGTTCGGCTCTGCGGTGCTGCCGCGTGTTGTTTTTGCTCATGTTGGCGCGGGTCGTGTCGTGTGCGTCTTTGTCCGTGATGGTTGCTTCTTCTCGGATGAAGTGGTCGAGTGCCATTGCCTCGAGCCCGGATGCGGGCGTCATGGAGCTGTGCATAAGGCCACTGGACGGATCGCCGCCGCCCTACGATGGTGGCGTCAGGCGCTGATATAGCTGCTGATTGAAAGACATTCTGGTAAGTTCACAATTGCCCAGTTCTTTGACCCGTGGGTCCCTGTCATCGTTGCCGTATATCAACGCGCATAGATCTTCTACAATACGCTTGCGTCTATTTTCAATATCCTGCTTATAGGGAAGTTCATCCTTATTGGCTCCCCATACCGATTCAATCACTTCATCAAGATATTGGATGAAGCGATTGCTGTGTTTCGCAAGTTCGTAGACAGCCCCGAAGTCAGTGCTGGTTTTCATTTCGTGCCAGGCGAGCGGGTCATAGTAAGCAAGAATATTTATTACAGGAAGCAGGCCCTGGTCTGGGAAATGCTGAACCCTTCCATCCCCAAAGTGCTCCCAGTGGTTAGTAATGTATCCGGACAGACTTGTTATAGAGTCGATAAGCCTGTTGCAGGCTCTTAGTGAGGCATGTTTGTAGCTGAGCAAATCGACGGTTATATCCATGAAGGTATATCCATCCATTGTATTGATGCCTTTATACAGAAGGTAGTCAGCCGGCTTTATCGGATTTAGCTCTAGGCGCTTGTCGTAGAAGCGCTCGAGGTATTTTCTCCCTTCAAATCTTGGGCCATATACGCCTTGGAGGGAATGTGCAAGCTGCGTGATGCTGGTCGAATAAACCACAACAATGCTTTCTTGTTGAAACAGGGTTTTGGTCTGCTCGAGCACCTTTATAGCGAATTCGGGCCGGCAGCGGTCAAGCTCGTCGATAAAGATGATGGCTCGTTTGGCTACCTTGGGCAGATGGCTCTTTATGAGCTCGCCAATTTTGCTCCTAAGCTCTTTTCCGCTTTGTACTGTTCGAGAAAATCGGTGCCGCTGAAATTTTCAATGATGCCATTAATGTCAACGCCGTATCCAATAATGGAGGCGGCGGTTTCTATGACGCTAATGACTCCCTTGCCGAAATCCTTTCCTCCCTTGACGCTCTGTTCGTCTACGGCGTTAGCGATAGAGGCCAATATAGGCAAGATCGGATTGTCGAAATGGTCGTCTTCCCATGCGTTGAAATAAATGGGGAGGCATGGTGTCGCGGGGAGTTCTGTTGCGGTTTCTCCTAGTGTCGCGTTAAGTGTCTCGAAATCGTGGTTGAGAGTCGGATTTGCCATTTGCAGGACTCTAGCTACTTGTTTTACAAAGAATGTCTTACCAGATCCCCAAGGCGCGTCAATAACAAAGGTATACGGAGGCTCAACTGTAATGAGCATCTTTAGAAAGTCCTCAATTTCTCTCTTGCGGTGAAGCGGATCCTGGCTGAGGGCGTTGTCAATCGCTTTCGGCGTGGGCTCCTCATCGACTCGTTTCATGGTGGCCGCCTTCTTTCTGTGGTCTTAGATTGTGTTTCGGTCTTATTCTTTCCGTAAATAGGATCGGTAGGTCTCTTCTTATCTGGCTTCCATCCGTAGGTTTTACCCTTTTAATGTTTAACAATGCCTAGACCGTAAAATGGGCTTACTGGTTATGCTGATTGATTGGATGGTTTAGATGGCGCTTTCAATGAGTCAAATACACTGGGATTACTTCATTTTGCTCGAGGAAGATGTCATTCGTATATTGCATTACATCGAGCCAACCGAAGCGAACTATGGCACCTATGGCGCCGAGCTCGTCAAAGCCTATCTCTCGATTTGTTCCGAGATCGACGTCGCCTTTAAAGATCTTAACCACCTTGTTGGGCGTTACGAGAGCGTCGATTGGGGTGCGGTTAAAAACATTTCCGAAGCGCGTGAGATGGTTCACGCTCGCTTCTCGCAACAGTTTCGTTTTAGCTGCGTTGTTATTGATGCCAGCGAGATCGTTATTAACCCCTGGTCATCTTGGTGGGCAGATGATGGGACCGAATCCACCATGAATCCTGAATGGTGGATCTCGTATAACAATGTCAAACACCATCGCTTAGATAGCTATGCCGAAGCCAATCTTGGCAATGTGCTCCAGGCGCTTTCAGGATTGTTCGTTCTCCTTTCCTGTTTATATCGGTATGAGTATGAACACAATGCGGATGAGGCCCCTCGCTATCTGCCCGCCCCGCAGCGATTGAAGTTCTCGAGTCGGGGGATCGAAATCGGCTCGAGCGATCCGTTATATGTTATCGATACCGCGCTCTGCTCTTCTCCGGGCTTTCATGTTGACAAGCCACTGCAGCTGCCTTCATCAGGCGAGAGAGATTCTCGTGATGATTGCGAACGGGGCGTGAGTTCGATTCAAGTGAATGATTGAGTGTAGTTGCCGACTAGCAATTAGGCGAACCCGCTCCATTACCGTCAAGTTCGATTAAGCAGTGACTCAAGAGTTGTGAGTTCGCGTGGCGATGTAACGTGAGTATTTTCTCGCTTGAGCTTGAGTCGTCTGCGGAGGGCGGCGGAGATTGCGCCGTGCCCCAGTTCCATTAGTTCCTTGCAGTATTGAGTAGGGTTCCATTGTGGCTTTTCGAGTGGTCGATTGCTTGCTCGTCGACTTGTTATTTAGCTAACGGCAGTTTAAGCATGAGGCCGCCTTTAACCTCCGTGAGGCTCGATACCGGCACCTTCCAGGAAAAGTCCATAAGGCTGCCGCCTAAGTCCAGTTCCGCATGTCCATACTCTTCGATTTTGTAGTCAGGGTTGTTCTTGTCGGGCTTAAGGCGCCACTTGACCGGTTGCGATCCGACGATTCGATACTCCCGTTGGTATGCAAATTTGGGTGTTTTGATAACAAGGTTGTCCGGGATGCCTTGGAATGCCTCGGCAGTTACGCTTGGACTAGGGGCGCCGTAAAAGACGGGGCCGTGCAGGGATACGCCATCTCCCGAATCAAACTTCCTATTTAGCAGCCGCTCAAAGCGGTCATACCGCACGATGCCGATCCAGCCGTCGGAACACCTGAACTCCTCGACCATTCGCTTGGTAATTACGACAGCGTTGTCAACGATGTCGCTCTCCCACACCGTGTACATGCAGTAGATCGGCAAGAGCCAATGGGCGTAGATGCCCATGCCGCATGCCAGAGACGCTTCTAGCGGATCGCCCTGCTCTCCGGGCAGACCGTGATAGTAGCCGGCGGCGTTCATATAGAGGCGCCCGTTCATCAGGTCGTCGATGTACGCCTCTTGGGGAGCGAACTTCAGTAGGTAGATGATTCCGTCTATTGGCATGGCGAGTCCTCTCGTTGGTTGATGTATCCCGAGCCTCGTCATGTGCTCAGGTTCTTAGTGCAAATATAAGAGCGTCTCCTCAAACCCGCGTGCCGGATTGGGTAATGTCGTGAAAGTTGGCGTAGCGTCCGATCTAAAGCAATGCGTCTCGACGTTGAAGAACCTGGTATGCGGTTGATTCGATCATCCTCTAGCTTGTGGGCATTGATGCTTTCGTGGCGGACGAACTGGGTATGATGCTTCACCTTATTGAGGTGTATAGTACGTAGTCATAGTACAAAAGCTCTTTGGGGCTTTAAGGGCGACGCTTTCAGTTAGAGGGTGTTGCCCTTTTTTATGCGTTTAAAGTCTGGCACGCCGGCCGTGTCCGCTTCGACGATGGACTCATTTTTACCGCACTTCCGTGTTCGGCGCCCTATACCTGTTGTCTTGGGAGTGGTAAACACTTGATTGATGTTTCTTAAAGTCTATAATCAAATAAAAACTCTGAAATATCTTTTCAAAACAATGAAAGGAATTTTGAGGACGATGCTTTGTCAGTTCACCTTCAGGAACTATAGATCCTATCGCGACGAGACCGAGCTTTCTATGCAGGCAACATCGATGAGGGAGTTCGAGTGCTCCCTCATAGAGTTCCCTGACGGGCAGAGTTTTCTTCCGGTGGCTGCGGTGTACGGGCCTAACGCTGGCGGCAAGTCTAACCTGCTCGAGGCGCTTGATTACGTTCGCTCGGCGGTGGCCAGGCCGATCAGATTGCTGTCTGCCAGCACTGATGCGCCAGAGGGTAACCGTCCTTCGATACCACGTTGCTCTGCGTTTGAGTTCGATGAAGTGTCGGCTGCTGAGCCCACCGAATTCGAGCTCTACTATCGCGCGGGTGAGCACGAGTACCGCTATGCCCTGTCCGTGCATGCGGACGAGATCGTGTCCGAAGGCCTATGGCGGCGAAAATTGGGAGCGTCACGCACGGCGATGCTGTTCGAGCGTGAGGGCGCAGAGGTTGAGCTCGGTCCCACGCTGCGTAAGCTCGTGACGGCTGCGAGATTCAACCCGAGGCTGCCGTACCTGTCGTTTCTCTGCATCAACTTTGACGCGCCGGTGGTCAAGGAGGCTGCCAGCTGGTTTCTTGACGGGGCGTTCCTGAACTATAACAGCTCCTATCTGGAGCAGATGCTCGAACAATTGCTCGATGAGGATGACTCACCCGAGGTCACGCGTTTTTTGCGCGCCGTTGATGTACGTATTGATGGCTTCAGAGTGGAGAGGGCGCCGGAGTGGCGCGGCCAGCGCGTCTTCGTGAGGCACGAGGTGGGCGGCAAGGCGTACGAGCTGCGTTTATCCGAGGAATCTGCCGGAACCCAGAAGCTCATGGGGTTGGCTGCGTATCTGATGACAGCGCTTGAGCGTGGTGGCACCGTTGTGGTAGACGAGCTCGACGCCAAACTGCACCCGAAGCTTCTTCGCTATGTGATTCTGCTGTTTAAGGATCCTGGGGTCAACAAGAGTGGCGCGCAGCTCATCTTCTCGTCCCAGGATGTGTCAACCATGCGAAACGATGTGTTCCGCCGTGACGAGATATGGTTCGCTGCGCGCGGCGAGGGGGAGGCGAGCCAACTGTGGTCTCTCGCCGACATCCACGAGGCAAACGGTAATCTGGTAAGCAAGAACGCGGCTTTCGACAAGCAATACCTGTCCGGTCGCTACGGCGCCGATCCGTATCTCACCCGCATCGAGGAGTGGGATTAGCATGGTGGCGAAGAAGTCGAAGGGCTGGCGTAGCGGCAAACGAGAGGGCCGCTCGCGCATGGTTCAGATGACGCGTCATCTTGTAGTGAGCGAGGGCAAGGAGACCGAGCCTCGCTACTTTGAGGGTGTGCGTGCGGCGTTGGGTGCGGCGAACGAGCGTAAGGTTGCCATTGTCGTTAAGGGGACCGGCAAACACACACTTGACCTACTTGACTTTGCCGTCGAACACTGCCGCTATGCGCCCGAGACATTCGACCATGTGTGGCTCGTGTATGACAAGGATGACTTTCCTGCGTCCGACTTTGACGCGATGGAGCGCAAATGCGACGAGCTCTCCGATGGTTCGAGGACCTTCCATGCGTTGTGGTCGAACCCCTGCTTCGAGCTGTGGCCTCTTCTGCACTTTCGCTACACGACCGCGCATATGTCCGCGTCCGACTGCCAGCATGCCCTCGCGCAGGAGATGTCGAGAGACCTGGGCATCGAGTACCGCAAGAACTTGGACGGGCTGTTCGAGGTGGTGGACGGCAAACGAGGCGAGGCATTGCAGCGTGTTGGGCGCCTCGTCACATACCATAGGGGGCTGGGTAACGTTAAGCCATCTGCGCAAAACCCTGCAACTAAGGTGGGCGAAATTTTCGATGTAATCGGGCCGTATCTGGCTGGCTAGTCGAGTCTGTGGATTGGCTTTACGGTTAGGGCGATTGGCGGATTGTGATGCGCGATTGCAAATCCGGTGCGTAGGAGAAGTGCGGAGAAAAATCGAAACTCGCCGAGCATAGCCCGATTTCAGGCAACAAAACCGCAGGTCGCGGGTGCCCAAAACTAGGGTCTGGTCGACAGGTCTCGGTTTTTCACCCCACTTCCGGATTGGGCGCTCATTTTGCACTCTCGAAGTCCCCACATCCCCTAAAAAAGTTCTTAAAACAGCCTTAAAGGCGTTCCAGCTCGCGTTGACAGCGTAAAATACGCATGTTTGACTATGACTAAAGTGGATTTTAGGGGAGGAGTACGCCATGGAGGTGCTGGTTGTTGGCAACACCGCATATGTTGACGATGACTTTTGCGCCAAGGCATTCCCTGGGGACCACGTTAAGGTTGTAGCCGCGCAGGAAGCGCGCCGCGATGAGTCGTCGCCCCATGCCTCGTGGAAAGAGCTGCTCCAGCACTTGGAGCAGGCCTACGAGTTCGACCGCGTGGTCTACCTGTCTAATTACCTTACCCCGCATACCGATACCGTGGGCGATATCGAGCTGCTGCGCTCGGTCTTTCGTTCGTGCATGGGTCGCCGGGTCCAACTGCTGTATGTAGCGGGGCCCGCGGGTGCCGAGGGTGCCGCCGATGCCGCGGGGCGAACGGGCAAGGGAATTATCGCCCGTGCGTCAAACGACCTGTGCCGCTACTACGCTGCTCGCGAGGGCGTTCAAACCAAGATCCTGCGCGTGCCGTTCCTGTATACCGCGTCTGCCGCGCTGGAGGACCCGTTTTTGGTGCCGCTGTTCGACGCGTGCTCAACCGGATCGGTCGCTCTGCAGGGCACGCAAGCTGCGGCGTTTCCCCTGCTGTGTGCCGAGGAGCTTGCGGTGCTGGTACGCCGTATCTTCGACAGCTGGGATGGTAACTTTGAGACGCTCGACGTTGCCGATGCCTTCCATCACACGTCAGGTGAGGTGGGCGAGGCCCTCAAGGCGCTGTTCCCAGGGCTTGACGTTGCCTATGGCGATTCTGCCGGCTATGCTCTGCCCGCCAGCGACGTCGCTCGCGTGCGCTATGGCTGGTTTCAGCGTTACGACTTGCTGCGCGATCTTTCGACCATTCAAGCTCGCTGGGGCGCTGGACGCATCAAAAAGGTCAATCCGCTGCGTGCCGCCATCGACCGTATCCAGATGCGCTCGCTGCCCATCAAATGCCTGGAGACGGGCGTTGCTTGGGTTTTGTTCGAGGTACTGGAGCATCTGTTCTCCCAATCTGCCCAGCTCAACGTGCTCGATTACCGCCTGCTCTACGTGGTGCTGATCGGCACGCTGTATGGCTTGGACTTTGGCCTGGTTGCGGCGCTGCTGGCGTCGGTGGGTTTGGCTGCGAGTTACTTTACTCTGTACGGCTATACCTTCCAGGGCCTGTTCTACGAGCCGTCCAACTGGCTGCCGTTTATTGCGTACTTTGTTGTGGGTGCCGTGTGCGGCTATGTGCAGCTGCGCAACAGCGAAGCCATTAGGGCGGAGCGCGATCAAAACGAGCTCGTGCGCAACCGCAATACGTTCCTTACGCAGCTCTATCACGACGCGATCGAGGACAAGCGTGCGTACAGGCGCCAGATCGTGGGTCGCCACGACAGCTTTGGCAAGATCTTTGCCGTGACGCAGGAGCTCGACGTGCTCAACCCACGCGACATCTATCGCAAGTGCTGCGAGCTTCTGGGCGAGATCCTCGAGAACGATTCGGTGGCGATCTACCATGTTTCGGGCGGGGCATTTGCACGCCTGGTGGCGGCAAGTCCCGCGATTGCCGAAGATGCCGCACGTTCGCTCACGCTTGAGCAGCTTGCACCTCTTTTGAGCGACGGGGGTCGTTCGAACCTGTGGGTGAACCGCGAACTGATGCCGGGGCTTCCCATGTTTGGATATACGATCGAGCGCGATGGGGCACCCGCCGTGTTGATCTTTGTGCGTCGCGCGGCCGAAAACCAAATGACCCTCTATTACCAAAACCTGTTCCGCATCTTGTGTGGCCTGGTCGAAAGCGCGCTGGGCCGTGCCTTTGACTATGAGGCGGTGGCACAGGATAAACGCTGCGTTGACGGCACTTGCGTGCTCAAGCAGGCTGCCTTTGGCCAAGAGCTCGCGGCCGAGCAGGCGCTGGCAGATGGCAAGATGGGCAGCTTTTTGCTCCTGCGCGTGGTACCGGGCATGGAGTCTGTCGGCGAGCTGGCGGCCGCAATTGGGCCGGCAATCCGCGAGAGCGATGCGGCGGGCCTGGTCGATGGTGACATGCTCTACCTGCTTATGCGCCAGGCAAAGGCGTGCGATCTGCCCATTATCCGCGAGCGCCTGAGCGAAAAGCAGATTGCGGTGGAGCCCGTTGACGGCGAGGACATCGTGGCGCTGCTGCAGCACATCTCTTACACCGGTGACGGTGAGGGGGGTGCCGCTTGATCTCGCTTGTCGTTGCTGCCGTCTCGCTGCTGATTCATGCGCTGGTTTGCCTGATGCTGTGGACGCTCATGAAGTTGGGCCTGCTGCCCGTTCGCGGTCACATGCTGGCTGTGATTGTGCTGGTGCCGCTATGGGGCCCGTTGCTGGTGGTTCTGCTATCGGTCCGCGGTGCGTTGTTTGGCGAGGGGCTGAAAGAGTCTGCGCTGGAGTCGCTGCGCTTCAACGACGACCTGCATCGCAGCATCCTAGTGCACGAACGTGATGCCGATGCATGCGTAGTGCCGCTCGAGGAGGCGCTCATCGTCAACGACCCGGCAGACCGGCGCCGACTAATGCTCTCCATGCTCACCGAGGAGCCCGACGCGTACCTGGCGCAGCTGCAGGCGGCTAAGCTTAACGACGACGTTGAGGTGGCTCACTATGCCGCGACGGCGGTGGCGCAGATCTCGAAGGAGTCCGACCTTAAACTGCAGCAGCTGGAGCGTGCCTTTAAGACGGACCCGAGCGCGCAAAACCTCAACGAATACTGCGATTTTCTTGGTGAATACTTGGGCTCGGGCCTGGCCGAGGGGCGCGTGGCTCAGATTCAGCGCCAACAGTACGCGCGCCTGCTTGCGCGTCGCTGCGAGCGCGAGGATGCCCTTGAGCTTCGCATTCGATACGCGACGGCGCTGGCCGATGTCGGACAGATCGACGAGGCGCAGGCCGTGATCGACCAGTTGGTGCTCGATGTGCCCGAGGAGCAGGAGGTTTGGATGCTTTGCCTGCGCCTGGCGGTGATGCGCCGCGACGGTGACGAGGTCCACCGCGTGATCGATGCGATTGACAAACAGCATGTATACTTGAGCGCCGCCAACCGCGAGGAACTGGCGTTTTGGCGCAACGGAGAGGAGGCCCGGTGAGCGTGGTACAGCATATCCGCGACCGTGCGGGCCATTTTCGCTGGATGGGGCTGCTTGTGGTGTGGGCGGTCTTTATTGCCATGGCCGCCGTGCTGCTGGTGGAACGTGCCGGCGTGCAGTACAGTGCGGGCCAGCATAAGCTGGGGATGCTTGCCGCCAACGATGCGGTGCCGGCCTCCTCGGCGATGTTTGGCCAAAAGCCCACGTGCCTAGTCATTACCGATTCCGACCAAGCTGGCGTCGAGGACGTAAAGGAGCAGTTTGACCAGATCCTGCTCGACATGAAGATCGCGCACCGCGACGTGGACCTTGCCCTGGACGGCGTGGGTGCCATTCCCTCGCTGACCTCCTTCGATCGCGTGATTTTGCTCATGCCGTCGCTCGATGGGCTCGGTACGCACCTGAGCGACATTATGAGTTGGGTGAGTGCCGGTGGTTCGCTTATGCTCGCCATGCCTCCGGATAACTCGAGCTATTTGCAAGTGATTGCCCCCAAGCTTGGCATTGAATCGGCCGGATATGACTATGTAAAAGCCGAAAGCATTGTGCCGAGCGAGGACTTTATGCTGGGCGGGGGAGAGCGCTACGAGCTCTCGGACCCCTTTGATTCGTCGCTTTCGGTTTCGCTGCGCGAGACGGCTCGTGTGTGGGCTAAGACCGGCGATGCGGCCGCCCCGCTCATTTGGTCGAATGACTGCGGTAGCGGTCGCACCGTGGTGTGCAATATCGGTATCTATGACAAGGTCATGCGCGGTTTTTACGCCGCGGCGATCAGCCTGCTGGGCGATGCCACGGCCTACCCCGTCATCAACAGCGCCGTCTTCTATCTGGACGACTTTCCCAGCCCCGTGCCCTCGGGCGACGGCACCTACATCAAGCGCGACTACGGGCTTTCTATCGCCGACTTTTATACCAAGGTCTGGTGGCCCGATCTGCAAAAGCTCGCGCAAAAATATGGCGTTCGCTTTACCGGCGTGATGATCGAAAACTACGAGGACGCGGTCAACCAGACCGAGCCTGCGCGCCAGGCCGATACCACGCAGTTTCGCTACTTTGGCGGCATGCTGCTGCAGATGGGCGGAGAGCTGGGCTTTCACGGCTACAACCATCAGCCTCTGGCGCTCTGGGATACCGACTATGGCACACTGCATGACTACAAGACCTGGAAGAACAAGGAAACGCTCGTCGCATCGCTCAACGAGCTTATCGCCTTCCAAGATGAGGTGTTGCCCAACGCGCACGGCTCGGTTTACGTGCCGCCGTCAAATATCCTTTCGGCCCGTGCGCGCAAGCTTATCGGCACCGACGTTCCGCGCATTAAGACCATCGCCAGTACGTATTTTGAGGATGGCACCGACTTGCCCTACGTTCAGGAGTTTGGCGTGGCGAGCGATGGCATTGTGGAGCAGCCGCGCATTGTTTCGGGCGGCATGGTCGACGATTCCTATATGCGCTTGGCTGCCGTGTCCGAGCTAAACATGCACTATGTGAGCACGCATTTTATGCACCCGGACGACCTGCTCGATCCCGATCGCGGCGCCAAGGAGGGCTGGGAGGTCTACAAGGGCGGCCTGACCGACTACCTGGACTGGCTTAGCAAGTCTGCGCCCGACCTGCGGCGTCAGACCGGTTCGGAATGCTCGGGCGCCATCCAGCGCTTTTCGTCCGTGACGGTGAGTGTGGATACCAGTGCGGATGCCTGGACGCTCAGCCTGGGCAATTTCCACGACGAGGCGTGGCTCATGTTCCGCGCCAACAACGGCGAGCCGGGTGCAGTCACGGGTGGCGAGATTACGCATCTGACGGGCGATCTGTACCTGGTTAAAGCCACGGACAAGACGGTGACCATTGCACGCAAGGAGGGTGGTGACAGATGAGAATCTGCTTGGTACTCGAGGGTTGCTACCCCTATGTGCACGGCGGCGTATCTACCTGGATGCATGGCTATATCCAGGCCATGCCCGAGCACGAGTTTGTGCTGTGGGTGATCGGCGCGCATGCTGCCGACCGCGGCAAGTTTGTCTACGAGCTGCCCGGCAACGTGGTCGAGGTGCGCGAGGTGTTCCTGGACGATGCCCTGAGGCTTTCGGGCGAGCAACATGAAGCGAGTTTTAACGACCGTGAGCGCGAGGCGCTACGCCGTCTGGTGTCGCTCTCCAATCCGGACTGGGACGTGTTATTCGATATCTTCCACCGCCGTCGCGTGCATCCGCTCTCGTTTTTGCAGAGCCGTACGTTTATGGATATCTTTCGCGACGTGTGCCTGGCCGAGTACCCATACACGCCCTTTGCCGATGCATTCCATACCATGCGCTCCATGCTACTGCCCGTGCTCTACCTGCTGGGCAGCGAGGTGCCGGTGGCCGATGTGTACCACGCCATCTCAACCGGCTACGGCGGCCTTCTCGCCTGCCTGGGCTCAAGCGTTCACCATGCGCCGGTGCTGCTCACCGAGCACGGCATCTATACCCGCGAACGCGAGGAAGAGATCATTCGCGCCGACTGGGTGGTGCCGTCGTTTAAGGACCGCTGGATCCGCTTTTTCTACCTGCTTTCGGAGGAGATCTACCGTCGCGCCTTTCGCGTGACGAGCCTGTTTCACAACGCCCGCAAGACGCAGATCGATATGGGCTGTGATGCGGACAAATGCCTGGTCATCCCCAACGGCATCCAGTTCGACCGCTTTAAGGAAATTCCCTTAAAGACCGATGACGGCTGGGTGGACATTGGCGCGGTGGTGCGCCTGGCGCCCATCAAGGACGTCAAGACCATGATCTATGCCTTCTTTGAGCTGCACGAGCGCCTGCCCCGCGTGCGCCTGCACATCATGGGTGGCGTGGATGACGAGGAGTACGGCGCCGAGTGTCACGCGCTGGTCGATACCCTGGGCGTGCGCGACTTGATCTTTACCGGCCGCGTCAACGTGGTTGAGTACATGGAAAAGCTCGACTTTGCCATTTTGACGAGCATCTCCGAGGGCCAGCCGCTCAGCGTGCTGGAGTCGCTTGCAGCGCGCCGTCCCTGCGTGACGACCGAGGTGGGCTGCTGCCGCGAGCTGCTCGAAGGCGCCCCGGGCGACGACTTTGGCGTGGCGGGTTTTGTGACGCCGCCCATGTATCGCAAGGGCTTGGCCGATGCCATGGAGCGCATGTGCACAAGCCGCGCCCGCCGCATTGAGATGGGGGAGCGCGGCCAGTGTCGCGTCGCCACGTACTTTTTGCACGAGCAGATGCTCGCCAACTATCGCGCGCTGTACGACGAGACGGCGCAAGCGTTTGACCTGCCCAGAGAGGGGGAGTAGCCGGTGGCCGGAATCGGTTTTGAGCTCAAGCGCCTGTTTAGGCGCAAGGGTCTGTTTGCCACGATGCGCGCCTATGGCTACGCTGGCATTGTGTGCACGGGCCCCATGCTGCTGGGCGTGCTGCTCCAGGTGGGTATCTTGGTGCTGTGCGGTCTGTGGGGCGTGGGGCGCGCCAACCAGGATCTGCTGGTGTGCATGGTGACCTATACACTGCTGGCCTCGCTTACGCTCACAAGCTTTTTCTCCATGCCGGTCACGCGCTTTTTGGCCGACATGCTCTTTGCCGAGCGCGAGGATGAGATCCTGCCTTCGTTTTGGGGATCTAATGCCATCATGCTCGTTGCGGGCACGGTGCTCTACGGCGTCTTTTTGCTGTTCTCGGGGGCCACGCTGCTGCAGGGGCTGCTGTGCCTGTGGCTCTTCAACATCATGATCGTCAACTGGAACGGCATGAGCTATCTCACGGCCATCAAAGATTATCGTGGCATTCTGTGCAGCTTTGCGGCCGCCATTGGCGTGGCGTGCCTGTGCGCCCTGGCAGCGCTGACGTTGGGACTGCCGCCGGTCGAGGGCCTGTTGGCGTCAATCGCCCTAGGCTACGGCGTCATGCTTGCCTGGGATGTGGTACTGCTGTACCGGTATTTTCCACAGAGTGATCGGAGTCCCTGGCGTTTTTTGCGCTGGCTCGACCAATTTATGCCGCTTGCGCTTACGGGGCTGTTTACCAACCTAGGGCTCTTTGCGCACCTGGTGATTATTTGGGCCGGTCCCATTGGCGTGCAGGTCAAGGGCTTGTTTTATGGCGCGCCCTACCACGATGTGCCGGCGCTCATCGCGTTTTTGACCATCCTTGCCACGACCGTTAACTTCGTGGTCTCGGTCGAGGTCAACTTTTATCCGCGCTACCGCGACTACTACAGTCTGTTCAATGACGGCGGCGTGGTAGGCGACATTGTGGTGGCCGTGGAGGAGATGCTCTCTACGCTTAATAGCGAACTACGCTTTTGCGCGCTCAAGCAGCTGTTTGTGACTGCGGCTGTCATTTCGCTCGAGACCACGGTACTCTCGGCCCTGCCGCTGGGCTTTAACAACCTTATGCACGGGTATTTTCGCACGTTATGCGTAGGCTATGGCCTGTATGCCGTGGGCAACACGATCCTGCTTATCTTGCTGTACTTTACCGACTACAAGGGAGCCGTTCTGGCCTCGGGCCTGTTTGCCGGTGTGGCCGGGCTGGCGACCGCCGTGTCGTTGCTTTTGCCGCAGCAGTTTTACGGCTTTGGCTTTTTGTTGGGTGCGGGCGTGTTTTTTATCGTGGCCCTGCTGCGGCTCGATACCTATACTGCCAACTTACCGTATCGTATCCTGAGTCAGCAGCCCATGGTGGCGACCGACAAAACGGGTCGCTTTACGGAGTTGGGCCGCTTGCTCGACCGTGCCGAGCAGCGCTATGAGGAGTGCCGCCATAAGGGTGAGCCGCACGGCGCGTTTGAGCGCACGGTGGTCCGTGTGTATCGCAACCATTGGGGAGGTTCTGATGGCCGATAGGATGATGTCTCGCCGTCGCCTGTTTGAGGCGGCTGCCGGTGCGCTGTTGCTTTCGGGCTGCTCGGTGCAGGAAGACTCCTCGACCAAAAAGGTCAAAAAGCAGGACAAGATTAAAAAGGCCGAGTCCTCGGACGGTACCAAGCACCTACGCGATAAAGACGAGCTGTACGAGGTCTACGACGACTCGGGCATTGTGACCATGTACCTGACGGTCTCGCGCGGCAACAGTTCCGAGAACACCGACCACAGCTGGGCCGAGATCAATACGTACTCGGTGTATGACTATGCCGACATGGGCGTGACGCGCTATCAGGTTATGGGCCTGCTGCAGGCGGGCGACGAAGACGGCCCGGTGGCCGGCGAGGTTGGCTATGGCGAGGAAGCGCCCAATGCTACCGTGCAGGTGCGCGGTCAGACATCGAGCATGAACTCGCAAAAGAATTACAAGGTGGAGCTCAAAAAGGGCAAGGGTACCTGGCGCCAACAGCGCGCGATTGCGCTCAACAAGCACATGGGCGAGGGTATGCGTTTTCGCAACAAGATGGCCTACGACCTTATCCGCGGAATCCCCCAGATGATGGGCCTGCGCACGCAGTTTGTGCATCTGTGGGTGTGCGACCAGACCGAAAAGTCCAACGACACCTTTGAGGACTACGGCCTGTTTACGCAGGTGGAGCAGCTCAACAAGACGGCGCTTAAGGCACATGGCCTGGATAAGAGCGGGCACCTGTACAAGGTGAACAGCTTTGATTTCCATCGCTACGAGGACACCATTAAGCTTGCCGACGATCCCGACTACAACCAGGCAAGCTTTGAGGGCATGCTTGAGATTAAGGGCGATTCGGACCACACCAAGCTCATCGAGATGCTCGATGCGCTCAACGACGAATCGCAAAAGATCGATGACGTGCTCGACACCTACTTTGATACCGAGAATCTGGTCTATTGGCTGGCGTTTCAGATCCTGACGGGCAACTGCGATACTCAGAACCGTAACTGCTATCTGTACAGCCCGCTCAACTCCAATACGTGGTACATCCTCGATTGGGACAACGATGGCATGCTGCGTAAGATGGAGCTTTCTCTTACCGGGTTTTCGGACTATGCGAGCTGGGAGCGCGGCGTAAGCAACTACTGGGGCAACGTGCTATTCAATCGCGCGTTGCGCAGCAAATCGTTCCGCAGTGAGCTCGACCGCGCCGTCAAGGACTTGCGCTCGTATATGACCGAGGCACGCTTGGCCAAGATGATCAAACATTATCGCGAGGTTACCGAATCGCTGATTTTTGCTTCGCCCGATATCGACAATCTGCCTGTCACCAAGGACCAATACGAGCAGATTGCCGCGGCGATTCCCTCCGAGATCGAGGAGAACTACAAGAGCTTTCGCGAGAGTTTTAAAAAGCCTATGCCGTTCTACATTGGCGTGCCGCAGATCGATAACGGTAAGCTGCGCATTAACTGGGATGCGTCCTACGACTTTAAGGCGCGTGACATTCGCTATGCCGTGGAGCTGGCGCGCGACTATGCCATAAGCGACGTGCTTTTTAAGGCTGAGGACGTGCTGCTTCCCGAGGTGACCTGTGATGCGCCCGATGCCGGCCAGTATTTTGTGCGCGTGCGCGCCACCAACTCAGACGGCTATGCCCAAGATGCGTTTGACTACTATGTGACCGACGACGGCAAGCACTACGGCATGAAGTGTTTTTACGTGCAAGACGGCGGTAAGGTCGTGGAGGACACGTATGAGGAGGGCTAGCGCGCTGCTTGAGCGCTTGGCGGCCCCGCCCGCACGCGCCACGCAGGAGCGTTACCGCCACGAGCTCAAATATCTCATTAACGAGGGCGAGCACGCCGCGCTTGCCTGCCGCATGGCGCCGGTTTTTAAACTGGATAAGCATGCGCGGGCGGGTGGTTACACCATTCGCAGCCTGTACTTTGACGACTACTGCAACTCGGCCTACGAGGAAAAAGACGCCGGCATTCTCATGCGCAAAAAGTATCGCGTACGCATCTATAACGGCAGCGACAAGGTGATTAAGCTCGAGCGCAAAAAGAAGTACGGCAGCTGGATCTACAAGGAGGACGCGCCGCTCACGCGTGGCGAGTTTGAGCAGATTCTGGCCGGTGACTACGACTTTTTGCTGAGGAGCCCCTATCCGCTCTGTCGCGAGTTCTACATCGAGTGCATCTGCAATATGATGCGCCCACGGACCATCGTGGACTACGAGCGCGAGCCGTGGGTGATGGACGAGGGCACCGTGCGCATTACCTTTGATAGCAACGTGCGTGCCGCGGTGGGTAGCTTTGACATTTTTGACGCGACCTTGCCTGCATTGCCCGTGCTGGAGCCCGGCAAGCTGGTGATGGGGGTCAAGTTTACGGAGTTTTGCCCGCAGCTGGTGCGCGATATGGTGCCGCCAGGTGCGGCCGAACTCACGGCGGTCTCTAAGTACTGCCTGTGTTACGAAAAGACCGCCTACCTGCGCGGATTTACCTACTGGGAATCGGATTTTGAGAACCGAGGGGATTTTTAGACCATGAGCACCAGGGACTTTTTTAAGAACTCCGTCTTGGAGGCGTTTGGCCAGGTCGACCCTGCCAAGATTGGCCTTTCGCTGCTCGTGGCGCTCGCCATGGGCATCCTGATCTATTACGTGTACAAGCGCTTTTTTACCGGCGTGGTGTATTCGCGTAGCTTTGCCGTGACGCTCGTGGGCATGTGCGTGCTCACCTGCATGGTCACGCTCGCGATCTCGACAAACGTGGTCATCTCGCTCGGTATGGTCGGTGCTCTGTCTATCGTCCGCTACCGTACGGCGGTCAAGGACCCGCTCGACCTGCTGTATCTGTTTTGGGCCATTACCACAGGCATTACTGCAGGTGCCGGTATGTATGCGCTCGTAGGACTCACGGCAGTGGTGATCGTGGTGATAATCGCCGGCTTTGCGAGCCACCAGGACAAGGCGCGCGTGTACATGATGGTCATCCACTACACGGGCCAGACCACCGGCGATGATATCGTGCGTGCATTTGGGCGCACCAAGTTCACCGTCAAATCCAAGACCATGCGCGGCGACAAGGTCGAGATGGCCGCCGAGGTGTTCTCGGACGGCGTGGATATGCCCTATGCGGACGCCATCCGTGCGCTCGACGGCGTTGAGGACCTGACGCTCATCCAATACAACGGCGAGTATCACGGCTAGCTTGGTTCCGGCGTTTTAACAAACGCCGGACCGCTTGACGCTGCGCGGGCATCTGCCGGGCGATCTGCCGCTCAAACCGTCGCGCGCGTACATAAAGTACGCGTCGCTCCTCTTTCGAGGCACCTCGCCACGGCAGCTGCCCGCTCGCTGGCGTGCGATCTTCATGGATGGTTTATTCGGTTCGGTTTTTGGGGACGGTGTTGCGTGGACGTGCAACAGCTAGAAGAAATCTGGGCTGCAAGGGCCGGCGCGCGTGAGGTGCGTCTTGTTGCGGCCTCGCATATGCCGGCAGCGCTGTCGCAGCTGGGGGTTGTGCAGCCGGGGGATCGCTTGGTAGCCTTTGCAGACGATTTTGCCGATGCGTTTGCTCGCGGCTTTGATGCCTTCGACGTTGTGCTCGTGGGGGAACCGTCGGTTGCGGCGTTTGCTTCTGCGTCCGAGGGCTTTGATGCTTCGTTTGAGGTCGAGGGGCCGCACCTGTGGTGGTTCGTTAACTCTATTGGCGGTTTTGGACTGCGCGTGCCCGATCTGCGCACGCTGGGTCGCGCGGCTCGTGAGGCCCATGCACTGCTTGTGGTTGACAACACCGTGGCTAGTGTCTTTGGGTGCGATTCGTTGCGCTTGGGTGCCGTTCTTTCGCTCGAGGCGCTCGACCGCGTGTGTGCCGGCAGAGCTCCGCGCAAGCTTGTCGCCGCTTCGGTAGCGCGTTCGCAGCTCAAACGACATCGTGTGGATGCCGCTGCCGAGTTCGCGCATGCGTTGCTTGCGGGCTGCGGTGCGCCCGTGCTCGACCTGTCTGCTGATGAAGCCGACGTGCTGGAGCGCGGGCTCGAGACGCTCGACGCTCGCATGCAGGCCCACTTCGACCGCGCCCGTGCGCTGGCCGAGTATCTGGCCGCCAACGAGATGGTACGCAACGTGCGCTATCCCGGGCTGACCTCGCATCCCGACCATGCGGTTGCAACGGGAATCCTCGAGCACGGCTTTGGCCCCGCAGTAGAGTTTGACCTGATGGACTGCATCGCGGGTGAATTTTTCAGCATACTGCCGGACGAATTCCGCACATCACCCGCCGGCGGCTCAACAACGCGCCTTTCGGCCCCGCGCGGTAAGCAGGGGAGCGCCATCCGCCTCTTCGCCGGCACAGACGACCCTCTGCAGGTGGCTGCCACTCTCGATAACGCCCTTCGCAAGTAGCTAATCGGGGTCTGTGTCACGAAAACGGCCTATTTACTACGTTTAAGCAATAGGGGTCGACCACACCCGCCTATTTTGAAAATTAGTAAGCTGTTTACCAGCGGTTTTGTTTTCATGAAATCTGGTGTGGTCGAGGGTGTCCAACTAAACGTAGTAGATGGGCCCGTTTTGTGGCGCGAGCCTCAACCCGAGGGCGCTGTGGGCTAAAAACCGCCCAAAAGGACTACTCCGCGTTGATGTTTGCGATGAGGGCATCGGCCTTGGCAGCGATGACGTTGTTGATATCGGCCTGCAGCTCCTCGTAGACTGCTATGGCTCGCTCGCCGGCCGGCGTGAGCGTGGATCCGCGGGCGCCGTCGCGCTCGATGAGTTTGCATCCCAGCTGTCCTTCGGCCTCGTTCACGATGCGCCAGGCCTTAGAATACGACATGCCCATGCTTTTGGCGGCGCGGTTGAGTGAGTGCTCCCGGGCAATACCCTGCAGCAGCAAGACGCAGCCATGGCCGAACACGCCCGGCAAATCCTTGTCGCACGCTTGAATGACCAACTTTGCCGTCGTCTTGTACTTCATACGCTCCACGTCTCCCCGCTAAAGTGTTTGCTGGGCAAACGCAAAGCCTGCGTCAAACCCTCGTGTGCTCTTCTTAAATCATGCATTGTAGCAGTCAAAGTGCGTTAAGATACTTCCCCAGTATTGGGCGCCCAAGGTTGGGCTGGGTCCTACGAGGCCTGCAGCCGACCGGTCGCATGGAAAAAGGAGAAACATGGCTACGTTCTTTCCCGGTGAGTCCCACACGTTTTCGGAGTATCTGCTGGTCCCTGGTTACTCGTCCTCGCAGTGCATCCCCAACAACGTCTCTCTTAAGACGCCGCTAACTCGCTTCAAGCGCGGTGAGAAGCCGGCAATCACCCTGAACATCCCCATGGTTTCCGCCATCATGCAGTCCGTCTCGGGCGTCGACATGGGTGTCGCGCTCGCTACCGAGGGTGGCCTGTCCTTCATTTACGGTTCTCAGACCCCCGAGTCCGAGGCTGCTATGGTCAAGGCCGTTAAGGATCACAAGGCTGGTTTCGTTCAGTCCGATTCCACGCTGACACCCGACATGACCATGGAGCAGGTCATCGAGCTCAAGGAGAAGACCGGCCACTCCACCATGCCGGTCACCGACGACGGCACTCCCAAGGGCAAGCTCCTGGGCATTGTCACCAGCCGTGACTATCGTCCCAGCCGCGATGACCACCAGAAGAAGGTCTCCGAGTTCATGACCCCGCGCGAGCAGCTCATCGTGGGCGACAAGAACATCAGCCTCAAGGTTGCCAACGACGTCATCTGGGACAACAAGCTCAACGCCCTGCCTATCGTCGACGACAACGATCACCTTATGGGCATCGTCTTCCGCAAGGACTACGACAGCCACAAGACCAACCCCAACGAGCTGCTCGATAACGACAAACGCTATATGGTCGGCGCCGGTATCAATACCCGCGACTATGCCGAGCGCGTGCCGCTGCTCATCGAGGCCGGTGCCGATGTCCTGTGCATCGACTCTTCCGAGGGCTTCAGCGAGTGGCAGGCGCGTACGCTTAAATTTATACGCGAAAAATACGGTGATACCGTAAAGGCAGGCGCCGGAAATGTTGTTGACCGCGAGGGCTTTTTGTTCTTGGCGGAAGCGGGCGCCGACTTTATAAAGGTAGGTATAGGCGGCGGCTCTATATGCATTACCCGCGAGACAAAAGGCATAGGCAGAGGACAGGCCACCGCGCTTATAGAGGTATGCAAGGCAAGAGATGAATATTTTGAAAAAACCGGCGTTTATATTCCGGTTTGCTCCGACGGCGGCATTGTTCATGACCATCATATGACTTTGGCGCTTGCTATGGGCGCCGACTTTATGATGCTCGGCAGATATTTTGCCCGCTTTGACGAAAGCCCTACAAATCGTGTTACCATAAACGGCAATTATTATAAGGAAAATGGTATCGTCTATTCCGAGTAAAACATCAGCAACGCTGGCAAGACCGCTGTAAACTGATGCCGAATACGGAATAAGAAATACAAAAATAACCACAGCCGAAAAAATTCTCATGGCTCTGCTGTTATATCTTTTTTCAAAGAAATCGGGCATTGTATGTATTTTAAGTCTTCCGGAAATCTCGCGCGTTCTTCTCGCTAATACGAGCCATGCGAGTAATGAGCCGAAAACAGCATTTCCGAGACCTGCAAGAACGCCCCAAAGTCCAAAGCTGAGGCCTGTTTTGCCTGCATATCCTACAAACATTACAGCCGAAAAATAAGCTGTTCCGTAAGACAATGCCGAAAGCCACGCTCCTGCATTTCTGCCGCCTACCGTCAAATCGGCAATGCTTTTTGCCTTTCTGCCTTCCACAATACCTATTACAACAAGACAAATTATGTATGCTGCAATGGTAATCCATAAAACGGTGTTATTTTCCATCTCTTCATTCCTCTTTAATGGTTTTGTGCTTTAAAGCTTTTATCTGTTAAAGCGTAATGGCATAATTGTAACCTCTTAACCGAAATTAGTCAAGAGGTTATTTTATTTATTATAAATTTAACAGCCTTTCAGCGTTACC
>UQTW01000032.1 GCA_900544115.1 uncultured Collinsella sp.
GCCCGTGGGTTATACCCTAAGAGCAAACCACCCTTTTTAAGGGTGGTTCTGATTTTGCGAGGGACGCTTTGGATCCCGCTTTGCAACTGATTCGCCCACACAATAAGGGGTCGTGGGCAAAAAACGTCAAATATGAGTACTGTCACAAGCCCTGTAGCATTATCTTTTTGCAAAATATGCAGTGTTACGCAACATATGTCCAAGTACTTAGCTGATAAATGCCTGCAATTCCTCCGCCGTAGGACGCCTTGTGTCCAAATCGCCTTCTGATGGCATGAAATCGCTGTTACTAAATTGGTAACAGTACTCATATTTGCTATTTTTTGTCCACGGGCCCTTGGATGACAGTGTGATTTTATGCCTTCGGGGTTCGAATCCCGGCGTATGGGTAGCAAAAAGCCCGCTACCGAATTGGTAACGGGCTTCTCAGATTCTGTGGTGCCCCCAGCGGGATGTCCGCGTGCGGCTGGCGCCGCCCGCTTTCGCTGCGTCGCTCCGCTCCTTGCGTGCTGCGCTGGAAAACGCTTACGCGTTTCCTCAGCTCCGCACCCTGTCGGGTTCGAATCCCGGCGTTGGAGAAGAAAAAAGCCCGTCACCACAAGGGTAACGGGCTTTGCATTTCAAATGGTGCCCCCAGCGGGATTCGAACCCGCGATATCCACCTTGAAAGGGTGGCGTCCTTGGCCGCTAGACGATGGGGACAGCGGGAAAGAGTATAGCAGACTTTTTTGCCGGCGCGTATATCGTTGGCAAACTGGAAAACCACCACAAAGGTACCTGTCCCCTTTGTGGTGGTTGGGGCGTTAGGGGAGGAGCTTCATGGCGGCGTCGTGGGCGGCGTGCTCGTAGGTGTCGTCGAGGGGTTTGAGCGGCAGCAGGGCGGCGGCCTGTGTGTCGCCACGGCGCTCGAGGGCGTGCGCGATGAGCCAGTCGGCGAGTTCGGGGTTCTTGGGCAGCGCCGGGCCATGCAGGTACGTGCCGATGACACCCTTGTAGATGAGACCCTCAAAGCCATCGTCGCCGTTGTTGCCGGTGCCCGTGACGACGGACGTTCCGAGCGGCGTGGCATCGGCGTCCAAAAGCGTGCGGCCACCGTGGTTCTCGAATCCCACAAAGGGCTCGGGTGCCAGGTCGGTCTTGACGGCGACGTTGCCGATCAGGCGGTCGGAGCCGCGTACGGTCTCGGCGGCAATGACGCCCAGGCCCTCGATGCGATTTTCGCCCATATAGTACGAACGGCCGAGCAGCTGATAGCTGCCGCAGATGGCGAGCAGCGAACCGCCGTCCTCAACATAGGCTGCGACCTTGTCTTTTTGGGCGAGCAGCTCGTGTGCCACGGCTAGCTGGTCGCGATCGGATCCGCCGCCCATCATGACGATATCGGCATCATGCAGATCGAGCACCTCGCCCATGCGGACCTCATCCACGCGAACGGGGATGCCGCGCCAGGCGCAGCGGCGCTCGAGGGCGATGACGTTGCCGCCGTCGCCATAGAGGTTGAGGGCATCGGGATACAGGTAGACGATGCGCAGCGGGCGCGAGAGCTCGACTGGCGCGATACCGACAGGAAGAGCGCTGCCGTCGGCGCGGACTGCGGCGCGGGCGGCAACCGTGGCTGCATCGGCACCCTTCAGCCCGTCGAGTTCTTTGACCAGCGGCGGGAAGGCCGTGTAGTTGGCGACGGCGTAGAAGGTGTCATCGGCGGCCTCGTCTGCCACGGCACCGATCGCCTGCGCGATGTCCGAGATAATCGCGGCATCGATGCCGGCGTACTTGAGGCGTACCTGCATGTCGTGCGCACGCGTGCCTCCGGCAAAGGCGACAAGACCCGGCGTGTCGGCGATGCGCTCGAAGTCGACATCGTAGATCCACGAGACATCGTGGCCGTCGGCATCGTTATCGTTTAGGAAGAAGGCGCAGAGCCTGCCACCTGCCGTTTTAATGGACTGGATCTGGCGATCGAAGCCCACGGGATTCTTGGCCAGGTTGGCCTCGACGGTGCGGCCGGCAATATCCCAGCGGCCCATGCGTCCGCCGGCGGGCACGTAGGCATTAAGCGTGGGCTGCAGGTGCGCCGCGTCCACGCCCAGCTCGTGCGCCGCAAAGAAGGCGGCGGCGACGTTATAGACCATGTACAGGCCGTTGTAGCGCGTGGCGATGTGCACGGCGGGCGCGTTGGCCTCAGGTCCAAAGGCCAGGTCAAAGCCGTAGCCGTCGCAGCCGAGCTCAACGCCCGTCACGCGGCGGAGCAGCGCGGGGCGACCCCAGCCGCACGAAGGGCAATGATAGGCGCCCAGCTGTCCGTACTGCACATAGTCGTATTCCAGCGGGGCGTTGCACTGCGAGCAAAAACGCGAGTCGCTAATGCGGTCGGACTCGGTGCCCGTGGCGCCGTCGATGCCAAAGGCGATGCTCGTGTTGGGGACGCGCGCGGCGATCGAGGCGCACAGCGGATCGTCGGCGTTGTAGATGAGCGTTGTCGTCGGAGAGAGCTCCAACGCATGGGCGATGACGTCCTGGGTATGGTCGATCTCGCCGTAGCGGTCCAGCTGGTCGCGGAACAGGTTGAGCAGCACAAAGTAGGTCGGCTTGAGCTTGGGCAGGACGCGCACCGTGTAGAGCTCGTCGCACTCAAAGACGCCTACGCGCTTGCTGCTGGCCGTTCGCTTAAGGTTGCCGCGCGCCTCGAGCAACGCGCCCACCACGCCCGGCTCCATGTTGTTGCCAGCGCGGTTGCACACCACGGTGGCGCCGCTGGCGGCAACGGCGTCGGCGATGAGGTTGGAGGTGGTGGTCTTGCCATTAGTACCGGTGATCACCACGCTGCGGTCGACCAGGCTCGCGAGGTCGCTTAGCAGCTCGGGGTCGATCTTCATGGCGATGCGGCCGGGAAGTACGCCGCCCTGGCGCTTAAGGACGGAGCGCAGCCCCCAGCGGGCGATATCGCTCGAGGTGCAGGCAAGAGATGAGCGGAGATTCATGAAACCGTTCCTAACGTAAACGATATGGTCGGGTCGAGTGCGTCACTAAAAACCGTAGCGGCGCGCAAATTCCTGGGCAAGCTGCGACACGTCTTCGCAGGCATTGGCCCAGGGGGCAAAGTCTGGAGTGTCCGAGATAATGCCGTCCGCTTCCCAAACGGCCTGGTGCGAAAGATCCCAGGGATCGCGTGGCTCGGGCCGGCAGGGAAGGTACGGTGTCTGGTACATGGGATTCAGCAAGAAGAACGCGCCGCCCTCGCAGCGGTTAGCGAACTCACGCAGCGCACGCACCGCCGGACGCATCTTGTTCGTTTTGAACAATAGGATTGTGCGGGCGAGCAGGTACCAAGGAGAGTTCTCGAGTGCATCGGCTCCCGCCTGTTCCTCGAGCTGGTGCGCTAGGGCGAAAAAGCCGTCCTGGTCTTCCAGGCGAGCGAGGGCGAGCAACACGGTGCCGGCAGCTCGGGTGGGATAGCCTTCTGCCTTAAGGACGCGGCGGGCGTAGTTGGCAGCAGCGCGGTAGCGGGCGCTCGCCATGCACAGCTGCGAGATGGCCTCGAGTGTGTGAAGCCACCCGATAAGAGCCGGCTCGCTCACGGTAAGGTCTGCTGCGGTGACACCGTCGGCCAAAACATTATTGGCCCAGTAGTGCGGGGCTTCCATGTCGAACCCGGGCACGCTTTGCTGCAGGTAATCGGCCGTGGTCGCCTCGAGCTTCATCAGGTCGCCCAGGCAGGCGTCAACGGGCGTGTCGGCCAGGATGATGGCGAGCAGCTGCGCGTCGACGGCCAGCGCATCGACGCGGACGATCTTGAGCAGCTCGTCGCGCATGTCGTCGAACAGGCGGTTGCGCGTCTGCTCAAACTCCTCGTCGCTGCCCATGTCCTCGATGCGATGGAGCTCGTCGAGCAGGTGGCGATGAACGCCGGCATAGGACAGCAGTGCCTGGGCATGCTCGGCCTGCGCATACTTTTGAGGATTCGCGCTAATGTCGTTATGGACAAGCTCGCGTGCTGCATCGGTGAGCTCGGGGTGCGACGCCAGATAGGTGCGCTCCAGGTAGGCGGGGATGTAGACGCTCGGATCCATTAGAGGTCCCCTCCCTTAAATGGAAGCCCCTGCTCGGCCGCGCGCAGGATGCGCTCGTCGATCTGGGAACGCACGATGTCGTTGGTGGCGATCCAGGCGGCAAAGCTGGCGTTGTCGGGGGCGCCCAGGCCCTCCTGCAGTACCGGCGTCGCCTCGGACAGCGCAAGGACAAGCTCGTCGGTGGAGCCTGCACCCACGTTGACGCGGGCATAGACGCCATCGGGAAACTCGGTTTGGAAGTAGAGCGCCTCGGCTGCGTGCGGACACGAGCGCGCAAGGATGCGCAAGTAGTGCTCGGCGCCCTCGTAGTCCAGCTCGCGCCAAGCAGCGCTCATCAGCGCGATGAGCGTCCATGGGTCCAAGTCACGCTCCGCATCTTTGGGGCGGCGGCGCAGCGGGGTATTCGCGAGGTACGGCACGGAGTGGGCAGAGCGAAAGCGCTTGAGCTCCTCGGCGGGGTATTCGAGCTTTGCCATGGCGAGCATTGCGGTGTGGCGGACGCCAGCCGGGTCGTTGGGCGCAAAGTCCAAGCTGCGATTCGCTGCCTCCAACGACATGCGATAGCGGCCGCTAATGAGGGCGCGCGACGCAAGGGCGGCAAGCCAGCGCAGGTAGGGGCGGCGCATAAGGTCGCCAGCGGCCTCGCGCTCGTAGGGGTCCTGCGCCGAGGCGATCTTGAGTGCCAGGTCGTGCTCGACTTCATCGCGCTTGGATACCAAGTACTGTACGTACTCCTCGTTGGAGTTGGCGGTGAGGGCGCACAGCATGCGCTGGGCATCCCAGTTGCTCGGATCGAGCGCGGCTGCCTCGCGGAGCATGTTCTCGGCTGCGGCCTCTTCTTGCTCTGCCTGGGTATCGTCAGGGATAAAGGGAATGCGGTAGTCGACAGCCTCGACCACCTTGGCAATGAGGTGACCAGCACGGTCGCGGTCGTGCACGATGAGTGGCGCGGGGTTGCGGGTGAATTGTTCCATCAGGCGCTCTACGGCGGCACCGTCGGTGAGTGGGATATTGTCGCGGCGCAAGGCCTCAAGAACGAGGCGATGGCAATCCTCTTGAATGGGGTCGAATGCCATGGGGCCTCCTTTGCTGCGGTTAGGGTTCAAATGTCTCTATATAAGGTTCTAGTTTACCCGCATGTGGCACACCGGGGGTGCCGCACTTGGACTTGCACCTTTGCACCACGAAGACGGATGTCGCACAAATGTCGGCACCTTGGACGACCGAGCGGTATCACGGTGCCGCAAACGGTCGATTTTTGGCGGCGAACGGGGCGCATTTTGGAGGGGCACAGTCCTGCCCGGGATATGTGGTCAACCTTGATAAAACGTTTGCCCAGCTTGGGAGTATGAATGCCTCACAAGGGTCTTCAGGGATAGAAAAAACGTTTCATCATTGTCGGCTTTAGGTGAATAACTGACCAACCAGAACGGTAAAATAGTGTTTGTCTGAGCGTTGAGACGTTTAGACATCGCGCATTGTCATCGCCGGCAACGCGCAAAACGGTCCTAACGGAGCCAATCGGGTGCTCCGTTATATACGCAAGTCTAAGAGGGGCTTGTTTAGGAGGCACAGTATGGGACGTTTTACCAATCCTCGCGATCTGTACTTTGGTGAGGGCGCTCGCCACGAGGTGAAGAACCTCAAGGGCAAGAAGGCCATCATCGTTTCTGGCGGCAGCTCTATGCGCCGCGGCGGGTTCCTGCAGGACGTCGAGAACGACCTTAAGGAAGGCGGTTTCGAGGTCAAGCTGTTCGAGGGCGTCGAGTCCGACCCGTCCATCGAGACGGTCATGAAGGGCGCCGAGGCCATGCGCGAGTTCGAGCCCGACTGGATTATCGCCATCGGCGGCGGCTCGCCCATCGATGCCGCTAAGGCCATGTGGGTCTTCTACGAGTATCCCGAGGAGTCCTTCGATAACATCATCCAGCCGTTCAGCTTCCCCGAGCTGCGTCAGAAGGCTCACTTCTGCGCCATCTCCTCTACCTCCGGTACCGCTACCGAGGTCACTGCCTTCTCCGTCATCACCGACTACGCCAAGGGCATCAAGTACCCGCTGGCCGACTTCAACATCACCCCTGATGTCGCCATCGTCGACCCCGAGCTTACCTACACCATGCCCGCCAAGCTGTGCGCTCATACCGGCATGGACGCTCTGACCCACTGCATGGAGGCCTACGTTTCCACCTGCGCTTCCATGTTCACCGACGCCAACGCTCTGCACGGCATCCGCGAGATCGTCGAGTGGCTGCCCAAGTCCTATGCCGGCGACCATGAGGCCCGTCAGCACATGCATGAGGCTCAGTGCATCGCCGGTATCGCCTTCTCCTCGGGCCTGCTCGGCATCGTTCACTCCATGGCTCACAAGACCGGTGCAGCCTTCGAGAACGGCCACATCATCCACGGTGCTGCTAACGCCATGTACCTGGGCAAGGTCATTCAGTGGAACTCCAAGGACCCGCGCGCTGCCGAGCGTTACGCTTACGTGGCCAAGGAGATCCTGCACCTTCCCGGCGAGACCAACGAGGAGCTCATTGCCGCGCTCGTCCAGAAGATTCGCGACCTCAACGACCAGCTCAACATTCCGCAGTCCATCAAGGATTACGCGAATGGTGGCGTGAAGGTCGACGCCGAGAACCCGCAGATGGTTTCCGAGGAGGAGTTCCTCGCGAAGCTCCCCGAGATCGCCGCGAACGCCGAGCAGGACGCCTGCACGCCCGAGAACCCGCGTGAGACCAAGGCTGCCGACTTCGAGAAGATTCTCAAGGCCTGCTACTACGACACCGACATCGATTTCTAATCGACTCTTGTTATCGTAACGAGGGGCTCCGCACGTATCCGTACGGAGCCCCTTTCTTTTTTATTATTAGAGAATGGGATAGTTATGGCTGCAATTTTCAATAGCCCCAGCAAGTACATCCAGGGCCCGGACGAGCTGGCCAAGCTCGGCTCCTATGTCGAGCCGCTCGGCGCTAAGGCCCTCGTCATCGTGACGCCTTCGGGCAAGAAGCGCGTCGGTGCCAAGATTGAGGGCGGTTTTGCCGAGGCCAAGGCCGAGCTGCTGTTTGAGGACTTTAACGGCGAGTGCTCCAAGGGCGAGGTCGATCGCCTGGTCGCGCTCGCCCGCGACAACGGTTGCGACATCATCGTCGGCGTCGGTGGCGGCAAGATCCTCGACACCGCGAAGGCCGTTGCCTACTACCTGGAGTCCCCGGTTATCATTTGCCCCACCATTGCTTCGACCGATGCCCCGTGTTCGGCACTTTCGGTGCTCTACACCGACGATGGCCAGTTCGATAAATATCTCTTCCTTAAGGCAAACCCCAACATTGTCCTGATGGATACGACGGTTATCGCGGCGAGCCCGGTGCGCCTGACGGTTTCCGGTATGGGCGATGCGCTCGCAACCTACTTTGAGGCCCAGGCGACGCATGATGCCGACGGTGGCACTTGCGCCGGCGGTAAGGGCGGCATGGCCGGCCTGGCGCTCGCCAAGCTCTGCTACGAGACGCTTATGGCCGATGGCGTCAAGGCCAAGGTCGCGCTGGAGAAGGGTGCGCTCACGCCTGCCGTCGAGCATATCATCGAGGCCAACACGCTGCTTTCGGGCATTGGCTTTGAGAGCTCGGGCCTTGCTGCTGCTCATGCCATCCACAATGGCCTGACGATGCTGCCCGAGTGCCACGGCATGTATCACGGCGAGAAGGTCGCCTTTGGCACCATCGTTCAGCTGGTACTCGAGGATGCTCCGACTGAGAAACTCGAGGAAGTCTTGGGCTTCTGCATTGAGCTGGGCCTGCCGGTCACGATGAAGGAACTTGGCGTTGCCGAGCTTACGCGCGAGCAGGCCATGATTGTTGCCGAGGCCGCCTGCGCGCCCGATGACACCATGTGCAATATGCCATTTGAGGTGACGCCCGAGATGGTCGCAAACGCCATCCTGGGTGCCGACGCGCTGGGACACTACTATCTCATGGATGAGTAAATCAAGCTAAGGAAGGGGCAAAGCCAGCAGACGGCTTTGCCCCTTTTTGCTATGGTGCAAACTAACCTGACCCCATCGCACCAAGTTGGTGCAAAGGGGTCAGGTTACTTTGCACCAATCGTTGTTTGATGAAGGGCGGATTCTCGTATGGCGCTTCCTATGGTTTACGGCGGTCCCGGCCGGTATGTTCAGGGGCCGGGCGAACTTTCGCGTCAGGGCAGGTATTTGTCATGGTTGGGCTGCGCTGCCTATGTCTTGTTTGACCAGGGCACCGAGGATCGGCTGTGCAGGCAAATCGTCGATGGATTTCTGGATGAAGATCTAAGCGAGCCGTTCTTTAAGATTTACAACGGTCCGTGTACGGAAGATGCCGTTGTCGAAATGGCCAAGGAAGCCCAGGCCGAGTATTGCGACATGGTGGTGGGCATTGGCGGCGGCAAGATGCTCGATATCGCAAAGGCCGTTGCGTTTTATGCTGAGCTGCCGTTGTGTGTATGCCCCACGGCGGCTTCGATGGACGGTCCGTGCAGCGCGATTTCGGTGCTGTATCACGAGGATGGGTCGTTCGATCGCTATCTGATGCTCGAGAAGAATCCGGACCTGGTCGTGGTCGATACCAACGTGGTCGCGGCGGCCCCGCTGCGCATGACGGTCGCCGGTATGGGCGACGCGCTGGCAACGTACTTTGAGGCGCGTTCGTGCGCCGCGGCGCACGGCGCGAACGAGCACGGTGGCGCGCCGGGGCACTTGGCACTGGTTGCGGCTCGTGCCTGCTACGACACACTTATGGAGTGCGGTGTCGCTGCCAAGCGCGATCTCAAAAAGGGGCGTACGTCGCCAGCGGTTGAACGCCTGATCGAGTGCAATATTTTGCTCTCGGGTGTCGGCTTTGAGAGTGGCGGCTTGGCGTTGGCGCATGCCATCGCCAACGGGCTGACGATTCTGCCCGAGTGCAAGGCCATGCATGGTGAGGCCGTGGCATTTGGTCTGGTGGTGCAGCTGCGCCTGGAGCGTGCACCCGAGCTTGATCAGGTGCTCGAGTTTTGCCAGCGCGTCGGTCTGCCGACGACGCTCGAGGAGCTGGGCCTTGGCGAGATTTCCGATGCCGATCTGCAGGGTGTTGCAAATGCGGTCTTTAGAAACGAGCGCAATATGGCTAACGAGCAGGCCAAGGCGACCAAACAACAGCTCCTGCAGCTCATGTGCGAGGCATAGTTTGGCGCTTGATTGACCTTGTGCAATCGAGACGGCGATAGGCCATGGGCTATTTGCCTCAAAGGTGCTCCGCGTGTAATTTGCCCGAGGCGTGGGCCGATAGCGTATCATTATCTTTTGCTTGTTTGCACTGCTCAGGGAGGGGCCGCGCATGGCGCAGGAACACGATCTGTTTGATGACATTATCGAAATCAGCAAGGGTTTCGACTTTCTCAAAAACCCGCTTGGCGGTGTGACCGACGCACTCGATCCGTCGGCGCCGCAGTGGAATCCTGCCGACTACAAGGAGCGTCCGCGCGGCAACACCATTCCGTGCCTGACCTGCAAAAACGAAAAGAGCGGCTGCACCGCGTGCATGGACGTGTGCCCGGTCAACGCTATCGAGGTCGAGGAAGACGCCATTGAGATCCTCGACTCCTGTCGTAAGTGCGGCCTGTGCGCTGCCGCCTGTCCGACTGAGGCGATTATTTCGCCGCGTCTGGCGCCCAAAAACCTTTACGACGACATTGTCTCGGCGGCTACGAGCCACGAGACCGCCTACGTTACCTGCACGCGTGCCCTTAAGCGCATGCCGCGCGAGAACGAGGTTGTTGTCGCCTGCGTGGGCGATATTACGGCCGAGACCTGGTTCTCGGTACTGGCGGACTATCCCAACGTGAGCGTGTACCTGCCACTGGGCGTGTGCGATAAGTGCCGCAACACCGGCGGTGAGGACATCCTGGGCGAGGCGATTGCGAAGGCCGAGGAGTGGGCCGGCACGGGCATGGGTCTGGAGGTCGATCCCAAGAGCCTCAAATGTCATAAGCGCCGCGAGTACGAGCGCAAGGAGTACATGGAAAAGATCGCCCGCACCACGGGCCTTACCGTGACAAAGCTCAATCCGGCAACGGCGGCACTGGCCTCGGTGACGCAGAAGCTCAAAGCCCATCGCCATCAGATTACCCAGTTGGAGCGTACGCTCAACACCATGTGCGGCACCACGACGACCAAGCGTCGCCGTTCGCTCACGCACGGGCGGCAGCTGGTGCTCTCGACGCTGCAAAACCACCCCGAGCTTGCCCAGAACATGCAGGTGAGCACGCCGGAGTGCGATTTTGACAAGTGCACGTCGTGTGGCGAGTGCGTCAACGTATGCCCCACGTTTGCCTGCGATCTGGTGGGAAGCGGCCGCTTTGCACTGGAATCCACGTATTGCCTGGGTTGCGGAGCCTGCGTCAAGGTGTGCCCCGAGCATGCGCTCAAGTTAGTTAAGCATGACGCGTCCAATCTGGTCGTCGTCGATCCCGAAGCCGAGGAAAAGGCCGCCCAGAAGGCGAAGGCTCACGAAGAAGCTGAGAAGGTCAAGGCCGAGGCAAAGGCCAAGCTTGACAAGATGCTCGACCAGGTGGAAAAGCTCGCGGACTAGTCAGCGACCTCTATCTCTGCTTCATTCGTGCCGCCGTGGCGTCCGGGTTCGCCCAGATGCTGCGGCGGCGCTATACTTATGCAGTTTGAAGTACCTGTATCAAAAGGAGCTGTCGTGTCCCTTTCCATCGGTATCGTGGGCCTGCCCAACGTGGGCAAGTCGACGCTGTTCACCGCGCTTACCAAAAAGACCGGCCTTGCCGCCAACTACCCGTTCGCCACGATCGACCCCAACGTGGGTATCGTCGATGTGCCCGATAGCCGCCTGCAAAAGCTCGCCGACATCGTCAACCCGGGTCGCATTGTGCCGGCTACGGTCGAGTTCGTCGACATCGCAGGTCTGGTGAAGGGCGCTAACGAGGGCGAGGGTCTGGGCAACCAGTTCTTGGCAAACATCCGCGAGACCGACGCCATCTGCGAGGTCGTGCGCTACTTTAAGGACCCCAACGTCATGCGTGAGGTGGGCCGCACCGGCGAGTTCGTCGATCCCGCCGGCGATGCCGACACCATCATGACCGAGCTCATCTTGGCCGACATGGGCACGCTCGAGAAGCAGCTGCCCAAGCTCGAGAAAGAGGCCAAGCGCGACAAGGAGCTCATGCCCAAGTTCGAGGTTGCCAAGCGTCTGCTTGCCTGGCTCAACGAGGGCAAGCGCGCCGCATCCATGGAGATGACCGACGAGGAGCGCGCCGCTGCCAAGGGCCTGTTCCTGCTCACCATGAAGCCCATCCTGTATGTGGCCAACGTAGACGAGGACATGCTCAACGAGGACCTGGCACCCATCGACGGTGTCAAGCCGCTGCCGATCTGCGCCAAGATCGAGGCCGAGCTTTCCGAGCTCGATCCCGAGGACGCTGCCGACTACCTGGAGAGCCTGGGCCTGGAGCAGCCCGGCCTGGACGTGCTCGCGCAGGCAGCCTACAAGCTGCTCGGCCTGCAGTCGTTCTTTACGGCCGGCGAGATGGAGGTCAAGGCCTGGACGGTGCGTCAGGGCGCGACCGCCCCGCAGGCCGCCGGCGTCATCCACACCGACTTTGAGCGCGGCTTTATTAAGGCCGAGGTCATTGGCTACGACGATTACATCGAGCTCGGTGGCGAGCAGGGCGCCAAGGCTGCCGGCAAGCTGCGTATTGAGGGCAAGGACTATGTTATGGCCGATGGCGACGTCGTGCACTTCCGCTTTAACGTGTAAGGACGACGCGCATGTTTAAATATGGCAAAAAAGCCGGCTACATGGGCATCGCGCTGCTGGTGCTCGCGGTGCTTCCGCTGGTGGTCGCAGCGTTTGTTATCCCCAACATTGGTTCCGAGGTAGCAACGAAGTTTAACGCAGCCGGCGAGGTGACGCGCTGGGGCAAGAGCTACGAGCTGCTGGCACTGCCGGTGCTCAACCTGCTGCTGAGCGTGGCGACGTACTTTACGGCGGGACGCCAGGCCAAGAACAATGAGGACTCCGCCGCCATGGCGCGCATCGTGTGCGAGCGCTATCTGCGCAACGGTTGCATCACGGGTGTGTTCCTCAACGTTATCAACGTTTACTTTATGTACTCGGCGATTACCGGAACGGGCTTTGGCTTTGGTTTCTAGCCTGTCCTTTTAGGCAACGAGCCTGCACGCATATTCAATGGCTGCTGCGAGGCCGCCGCTCGATCGTGGCTTAAAGACCATATCGGCGGCGGCCTCGTTTTCGTATCCGGCGCCGCGAAGGGTGAGCGCGGTACCGGCTTCCAGGAGAAGGGGCAGACCGCGTTGGCTGGTTGCGATTACGGCAGCCTGATTGAGCGAGCAGCTGTGCGCTTGGCATTGGATGGCAAGTTCACCTTGCGCCGGGCAAGGGACCAGAACGGCGGCGACGCGACTTGATAGCAATGCAAATGCTGTGCGCTCATCGGGCGAAAGGCATTCAGCTTCAACAACGACGAGCTTGGGCGGTGCGCTGTTTGTGCGAAGCGTAGTTCGGTGCATGCGGACCGAAGAACCCGACATAGAAAACTCCTGTGTATTCGGCAAAACGTAAACTATAGTTTACGTTTTTGTTCAGCTCCATTTCAAACTTGGCTGCATGGACGAACGTGCGAAACAGATTCTTGGCAAGCGAGTCGAGCAGACGCGCAAGGACCTTGGTATCTCCAAGGTCGATTTTTGTGTGGCAGCAGGAATCAGCCGTCCCTATCTCGACAGAATCGAAGATGGGACGGCAAATTTCACGCTCAAGGTTCTATTTAAGATCGCGCCCGCACTCGGCATGACGGTGTCAGAGCTTCTCGAGGGGATCGAATAGGGGATACCCGTCGATAACTGTATTACGCCATCGGGACGCGGTCGTGGTTGACTTGGCTGTAGAACAGGCGCTGAATCTCGGCCGCATCACGTGACTGGCCGAGTGCCCACATGGTTTTGGCCACGAGCGTCTCGGTTGTCATATCGTCGCCGCGCAGAATGCCCGGATGATCGGCGTAAGCACGGCCGACCTCATAAACGCCCAGATCGAGGCCCTCTTCGGGGACCTGCGTAGTCATAACGACGGTGCGGCCCGAATCGACCCAGCGGAAAATTGCCTCTTGGAACGACTCGCCCGACTCACCAAACTCGGGGATACCGCCAATGCCAAAGGTCTCCAGAATCACGGCGTCGTAGCTATCGGCAAGGGCGTCGAGGATGCCCGGGTTTACGCCGGGCGTAAGCTTGAGTACAAATACGCGCGGGTCGATGCTGTCGTAGAAACGAACCGGGTTCTCGTTCTGGTGAGTGCCATGGAGTCCGTTGCGAACGATGCGGTCGTTGCGGATATAGGCAATGGGCGGATAGTTGACGCTAATGAACGCGTTAAAGCTCATGGTACGCTGCTTGCGGGCGCGCGTGCCGGCAATGGCGACGCCGCCAAACACAATCGAGACATCGTGCGAGTGCTCGTCGAGCGCATAGAGCAGGCTCTGGTACAGGTTGAGCTTGGCGTCGGTAAAGGGATTGCCCATGGGCTTTTGCGAGCCGGTGAGCACGATGGGCTTGGGGCTGTCCTGAATCAGGTAGGAAAGCGCTGCCGCGGTGTAGCTCATGGTGTCGGTGCCGTGCAGAATCACGAAGCCGTCGTGGTCGGCATAACCCTCGACGATGACGTCGCGGATACGCATCCAGTCACTGGGGCGCATATTGGTGCTGTCGATGTTCATGGGCTGCACGACGTCGAGCTCGCAGAGGCCCGAGATTTCGGGGACGCTCTGGGCGAGCTCCTCACCGGTCAGGGCGGGGGAGAGGCCGTTGCCGTCCTCGGTCGATGCGATGGTGCCGCCCGTGGCGATGAGAAGGATGCGCTTCATGCTGGTATTCCTATCGTATTTGCCGCCGCAGAGGCGGAGTCGTTCGGCAGTATTGTGGCACAGGGCGTCCAATGTTCAAACGTATTACATCATCTGTAGCGTTTGGTAACACTTCAATCGCCGTCAAATAGGGCTCCGGTCGTGCGTTTGCCGTGCGCTGATGGCTGCGAGGGACGAGAAACCCCATATAACGTGTACACTATGAAAGTTATTTTCGTTCATTCACGCGGGTGGGCACCGGCTCCCCGCCAACAAGAGGGGGAAACCATGGATCAAAAGGCTTCCGCAAAGGTCCTCGTACTCGACTTTGGTGCGCAGTACGGTCAGCTCATTGCCCGTCGCGTCCGCGACCTCAACGTGTATTCCGAGATCGTTCCCTGCGACATCTCGGCCGATGAGATTCGCGAGATGAACGCCTCTGCGCTCATCCTTTCTGGCGGCCCGGCCTCCGTGTATGCTGAGGACGCTCCATCCATCGATCCTGCCATCTTTGACCTGGGCCTTCCCGTCCTGGGCTTTTGCTACGGCCATCAGATCACGGCCGTGACGCTCGGCGGCAAGGTCGGCCACTCCGAGGTGGGCGAGTACGGCCGCGCCACCATCACGCGCACGGCTGGCGCCAAGCTCTTTAACTCCACGCCCATGGAGCAGACCGTGTGGATGAGCCACCGCGACGCCGTGTCCGAGGTGCCCGAGGGCTTTACCGTTACCGCCAGCACCGACGTGTGCCCGGTTGCCGCCATGGAGTGCGTCGAGCGCAAGATTTTCACCACGCAGTTCCACCCCGAGGTCAAGCACTCCGAGTACGGTCAGCAGCTGCTGAGCAACTTCCTGTTTGAGATCTGCGGCCTGGAGCCCAACTGGAGCATGGACAACCTGGTCGAGACCATGACGGCCGAGTTCCGCGAGAAGGTCGGCGACGACCGCGTGATTCTGGCCCTGTCCGGTGGCGTCGACTCCTCCGTCGTGGCTGCGCTGGGCGCTCGCGCCGTGGGCAAGCAGATGACCTGCGTGTTCATCAACCACGGTCTGCTGCGCAAGGGCGAGCCCGAGCAGGTGGAGGAGGTCTTCACCAAACAGTTTGACGTCGACTTTATCCACGTCCACGCCGAGGACCGTTATGCCGAGCTTCTGGCCGGCGTGACCGAGCCCGAGGAGAAGCGCCGCATCATCGGTACGCAGTTCTGGAAAGAGTTCTTCGCCGTGGCGCAGCAGCTCGAGACCGATGGCAAGCCGGTCAAGTACCTGGCTCAGGGCACCATCTACCCCGACATCATCGAGTCCGGCGCTCGCAAGACGGGCGGCAAGACGGCTACCATCAAGAGCCACCACAACCTGATTCCGTTCCCCGAGGGCGTGCACTTCGACCTTATTGAGCCGCTCGACCACTTCTTTAAGGACGAGGTCCGCGCACTTGGTCTGGCGCTGGGCCTGCCGGGCCATATCGTGTTCCGCCAGCCTTTCCCGGGCCCGGGTCTTGCCATCCGCATCATTGGTGCGGTCGACAAGGAGAAGCTCGAGATCCTCAAGAACGCCGACGCCATCGTGCGCGAGGAGCTCGATGCCTACAACCAGCGACTGTTTGAACAGACCGGCGAGCGCAACTCCGAGCACAGCTGCTGGCAGTACTTTGCGGTCCTGCCCGACATTAAGTCCGTCGGCGTTATGGGCGACGAGCGCACCTATCAGCGCCCGATCATCCTGCGCGCCGTCGAGTCCAGTGATGCCATGACCGCCGACTGGGCCAAGCTGCCCTACGACGTTCTGGCCCGCATCTCCGGTCGTATCGTGGCCGAGGTCCCCGGCGCCAACCGCGTGTGCTACGACATCACGTCCAAGCCGCCTGCGACGATCGAGTGGGAATAGTTAAAATATGTGCAATTTACGTGCATGAAAACCTAGATAGCACCCATGGCGCACTGCATCATGGGTGCTATCTTTGTATATGGGAGCGGGTCACGGCATATTCCAGTCGCCACGTGACGGATATCCGCCACACCATGACGGATTCCAGGAACATACCGCCTGCCGCGCGTGCAATCGCCGTATTGCGCACACACGAGGCAAGGAGGTCCGCATGGAGACAGTTAACGTCACCGTACGCATGGAGAGGCAGACGAGGGACGACGCTGCGAAGCTCTTCTCGAAGCTCGGCATCAGCACCACCCAGGCGATCAACATGTTCCTCAAGCAGGCCGTGAGGGAGCAGAGGACACCCTTCGAGGTCTGGATTCGCGGCAATTTTGAGACTGGATGCAAGTGGGACAAACTGAGGCAAACTGGAACGAACTGGAGATAGTTTCTAACTATTGAGTGGGATTAGAGTAAGTAACATGCGAAGAATCGATTCAGCACCTACACGCGACATCCTTGTTAAGCTGCTGCACAACGACGCCCTCGGGAGGAATGGAGATCTCGCCGAGTTTGCCGGGATACTCAAATCCATCGAAGGCGGGTTTTCCCTGTTCGTCGACGCTGATTGGGGAAGCGGGAAGACATTCTTCGTTAGACAGGTGGCCTGCATCCTTGAAGAGGTTAATCCTTTTCTTGAGTCTCACGGAGACCTCGACGGATTGCTTGACAACAATCGCGAGCTTGCACCCTATATGGAGCTGAACAGCTTCTTGCCCGTATACTACAACGCCTGGGAAAATGACCATTGGGATGATCCGCTGCCTTCGATTGCAGCATCTATAGCCCTCCAAGGCGATGCATGCGCCTCTTTTCGCAGTGACACCGAAGCTGGCGAAAAGATTGCCGGAACACTCGACGCCATATTGGGGGTCTTTGGACATGGCGGAGCCAGCTCTTTAAGAGACGCTTTTTCGGGCAGAGATTTAATCCAGGCTTATCGTGACAGAGAAACGCTAAGGTCCTCTGTTTCAAACCTGGTAGATGTAGCTCTCCCTGAAAAAGCCAACACATTGCTTCTCATTGTCGATGAGCTCGATCGTTGCCGTCCTTCTTTTGCAATGAAGGTGCTCGAGCAGTTGAAGAATCTGTTTACAGATGATCGAGTAGTCATCGTGTATTCGGTCAACGCCAATCAACTATCACATGTTGTTGAAGGCATGTATGGGCAAGGTTTTGACGGCCGACGTTATTTGTCGCGTTTCTACGATCTAACCATCCCTCTAAGAAAGGTCGATAGCTTTAAGCAGCTAGAAGCGAACGGCTTCATAAAAACCTCCAACCGCTTTGACGTAATTGCGTATGAGCTTGCAGAGGCATACGGAATGACGATGAGGGACGCCAACAGGTATCTGACTGAGCTTTTCAGAGTTCGCCCTTTAGTATTGGAAAGCCGCGATGGATTTGTAGACGACCGGGTTCGAGCGTTTGCCGATGCCGGCCTGGTCCCGACTATGCTCGCCTTGAAAGTATTTGACGCCGACGCGTTTGCCTCTGTGGTTCAGAAATTTGAAATTGAGCCTCTTTATCATGCATTCTCTAAGAGCGAAGCGGCGATGGAGTTTATGGATGCAACATGGGGGTCGTACATAAAGTTCGAGGAGGGAAAGACCCCTTCCGACGAAGACAAGGTAGGTGCAAGGCACGAGCTCCTCGAGACCTTGGTCTACATGATTTGGTGCAAAGACAGAAACAATTCTAAATACCAGCATTCCTATCAAGTTCTTATTGGAAGAAGCTGGGGATTTGACTCGCTCCCGCGTTTAGCAAAGATTATCTAGGAGTAACAGATGAAAGGCGAAGAACGATACCTTCTTAACTTGCTCGAAGGCACGAAAACTCGATTTGTTATCCCCGTCTATCAGCGCAACTACGACTGGAAGATCGAAAACTGCAAGCAATTGTTCGACGACCTCGAGGATGTCATTTCAGAAGGCGTGGAGAGTCATTTCTTTGGAAGCATCGTCTCCAAAGCAGATGGCCCCGACACACGCATCGTCATCGATGGCCAGCAAAGGATCACCACGTCTTACCTCCTTCTCCTTGCGCTTGTGAGCAAGCTCAGGGAAGGCGCCATCGCCTCCGAAGACGACAATCTGGCCGACATGATCAACGAGGAATACCTCATCGACAAATGGCATAAGTCCGAGCGAAAGCTGAAGCTGAAGCTCATCAAGGACGACCAGGCTGCCTTTGAGGCGCTTTACTCCGCTGACGCAGAGAAGTTCATCCAGGACTCCAACGTAACCCAGAATTACATCTATTTCTGCGGCCGTATCGACAAGACAAGGCTGACGGCCGATCAGCTGCGCGATGCCATCGAGCGCCTGATGATCATCGACATCAAGCTTGACAAGGAGGATGACGCCCAGCGAATCTTCGAGAGCCTCAACTCGACAGGCCTCGACCTGAACGAGGGCGACAAGATCCGCAACTTTATCCTCATGGGTCTGGATGCCCAAATGCAGGAAGAGTATTACGAGCAGTACTGGAACGAGATCGAGAAGAATACCGGCTACGACGTAAGCTCCTTTGCTCGTGATTGGCTTGCTGCCGTCCGCAGGAAGACCCCCGCAATCAAGAAGGTCTATTCCGTGTTCAAGGACTATGTAAAAGCGGAGGCATTCGATACGAAAGTCCTGCTTGAGGAACTTCTTAAGTACTCAAAGCATTACAAGGCGATTAACGACGCCGATTCTGGAAACCATCGGCTTGATGCGGTTTTGAGACGACTTATTCTGCTGGACATGAGCGTCATGAACCCGTTCACGCTTAATCTATTCGAATACAGGCGCTGTGGAGGAATCAGCGACCAGCAGGTGATCGAGGCGCTCAAATCCGTCGAGACCTACCTTTTCAGGCGCTGGGTCTGCAAGGTTCCCACAAATGCGCTCAACAAGGTCTTCGAGACTCTGCACAGCGAGGTTTTGAGAGGCGTCAAAGACGGCGGTTCATATCCTGACGTGTTGAACAAAGTTCTCCTCTCCAAGGAGGGCAGCGGCCACTTCCCCGACGACGCCGAGTTCATTCAAGCGTTCGAAGAGAGGGACTTCTACAGGATCGCGAGCTACAAGTACTACCTCTTCGATCGTCTTGAAAACGGAGACAGCCTCGAAAGGGTCAACGTCGTCGACAACCTTCGCGATGAGTCTTTCAGCATTGAGCACATCATGCCCCAGACGCTTTCGACAAGCTGGCAGCAGGATTTGGGCGTTGAGTTCGCCGCAATTCACGCAAGGTGGCTGAACAGCATGGCGAATCTGACGCTTACCGCATACAACTCCAAATACAGCAACAGGCGCTTTGCCGAGAAGCGGGACATGGAGAACGGCTTCAAGCAGTCTGGCTTCAGGATCAACGGCTTCGTCTGCCAGCAGGAGGCCTGGGGCGAGGAGCAGCTGAAGGCTCGCAACGAGCTCATGAAGAGGAAGTTCCTTGAGCTTTGGCCATCCATCGAGTCCGACTTCGAGTGGGGCAACGACGCCTACGAGGAGCATGCCCTCGACGATGATTTCTCGTTCACCGGCAGGCAGATCGCCGCATACAGCTTCATGGGATCTCGCTTCACGGCGAAGACCTGGGTTGACATGATCTGCGGCGTGCTTTCCATGGTTTACGAGCTTGATCCAGTCGTCTTCCATAAGTTCGTCCCTGAGGGCTCGGACTTCCCGGGAAGGTATTTCTCATGGAAAGAAAGCGACTATTGCTTCAAAGTCGGTGAGGGAATCTACTTCAATCCCGGAAGCTCGACTTATGTGAAAATCGAAACGCTGAAGATCGTTTTTGAGGCAGCGGGCATTGACTGCTCAGAGCTTCTGATCGAGCTGTACAAGTCGAAGGTCGGGGATCCATCGTAGCTGCTGGGGCCTGTAGAGGCTTCTCTACCCTGCCTCCTCTGACATGCAATGTCCATGTGATCATTAGCTGCTATCGCAGTTTGCCGTGACCCACCTTGACCCGCTAAAACCCCCTGCCCCGCCCCGAAATCCGTGACCCAGATTTGGCCCCATGGATTCACGGCGATTTTGAGACTGGGTGTAAATGGGACAAACTGGTGCGAACTGCGGCAAACTGGAACAAACCGGAGATAGTTTTTAACTATTGAGTTGGAATAGAACAGACGTTCGATATAATAATATAGTATCAGATAGCGGGCACGGTTTCAATCGAATCCGTGCCCGCTGCTGTATGCGTGCCCTTGCACGCCCAATATGCGCCGTAAAATCCGTCTTCTTCAACGTCAAAGTGAATGCGCTTCGTTTTTGCCTCTCAAAATCTTATTTTCACGATTTGCATTTTCATCCCGTTGTCACCGACCCTTGCGAGAAACCGGAAAAAGCCGCTGACAGAAGGGTCTCTCAAATCGTTGTAACCCAGCATATAGCCGCGACTTGTGACCTGCAGACGGCTGTTCCACGTGCCGATTTCCTTGGCGGCATCCGAAACCGCAAAATATGCCCCCACATCCTTGATTTTTGCAGTCTTAAGCCATGTTTTTGCGATCATCTTTACTGCCGTCCGATTGGCAGCATCAAAGACCAGCACACCGCCGGGGAAAGCGTCCGCCATCCCCCGCACCAGTTCCCGGACCTGCTGGGTCAGAAAGTAATAGAACACTCCGGAGGCAAAGAACACCGCCCCGCCGGAGGCATCGATTTTGCCAAACCATGCGGTGTCTTTCAGGTCGCAGGGGATATTTTGTTCTCGATCCCCGGCGGGCAGCAGCTGCTGCCGCAAGGCAATCACATCCGGGAAGTCCAGATTGTAGATCTTGCATCTACCGTTGTCGCAGGTTCTGCCGGTGTTGTCCAGCCCGCAGCCCAGATTGACCACCGCCGCATTGGGGTGGTCTTTCAGGTAATCTCGCACCTCGAAAGCAAGATCACCCTGCCGTGTGGCCACCTCCAGCGCACCAAAGCGCTGCATCAGGCTGCGGGAGTTTTTCTCTGCCTCTGAAAAGTCGTAGTCGATCTGGTCGAGCAGACGAACCGCTGTTTCATCCCTGTAAAGGTTCGGGCACAACTCCGTACACAGCTTCCGGGAATACAGCGGGAGGATCAGCGTCTCCTGCACGGTGTTTTTCTCAATTTTACATTTCATAGGTTTCTTCCTCAGTGAATAAAAACTGTCATAATTGCCGCCAGCATAGCCGCTATGACCGTCATGCCTATCGCCATGTGCAGGATGGATGCAAAAATACCCGTGCTTGATGCCCCTACTTCCGCGCCGTGACGCAGAGCCACTTTTTCTTTTTGTGTATCTGCACCTCGTGAAAACCCGCCTGCTCCAGACATGCCTTTAATTCAATGTCCTTGTAGATGGTCATGCCGCCGATGATCTGCGTCCACCTCTCGTCCTTGTCCGTATCGCCATTGCTTTCGTTGCAGATAAGAATTGTCCCGCCTGGCTTCAGCGTCCGCCAGACCTCACGGAAGCATCGGGGCAAATCAGGCCAAAAATAGACGGTTTCAAAGGCCGTGGCAGCATCGAAGTAGCTATCCTCAAACGCCATATCCGCCACACTGCCTTGCAAGACGGCGCAACGCCCCTCCTGAATTGCAGTTCGGTTGAGCTTTCTAGCCTTCTCCACGCTGACGGGCGAATAGTCGACGCCCTTGACGACGCCATGCGGGCATTTTTTCAGCAGCCGTTTTATGTTCGCCCCGCCGCCGCAGCCGCAATCCAGCACCTTGGCATTTGGCGCAAGTCGTAGAAATCGAAGTCCCCACCGCGCCACAGGGCTGTGGCCCAGATTCATCATGGCAACCATAAGTTTTCCGCCGAGGCCCACGGGCTTGCGGGTGTTTTCAAAGAACGACATCTGGCCCCTCCGATTTCGTGCATTCCGCATAGGTCAACGGGAACGAGGCCTTCAGCACCGCGCTTTTCCGCACCGCCCAGCCGTTTTGACGCAGGAAACGCAGGTATTCCTCGCTTGTCCATCTGCTGTGGAGGGGGAATCCCGCCATACTCATGAAAAAGGCTTTTGCCTTGCCGGAAACCGAGTTCCCCGCGTGGGTGAAGGTTGGCGCGATGAGCACGCCGTCGTCCTTCAGCACCCGCCTGATTTCGTGCAGGGCCTTTTCCGGATGCGGCACTATGTGAAGTGCGTTGGACACGATCACCACTTCGAAGGACTTCTGTGCATAGGGCAGGCGGAACATATCTTGTACGGAAAAGTGCAGCTTTGCGGATTGATTGTCCCGCTTTGCTTCAAGGATCATCTTTGCAGAGGCGTCCGTAGCCTCGATGCGCGCCGCCGCATCCACGACGCTCTTTGCGATAAGCCCCGTGCCGGTAGCAACCTCCAGCACGGTCTTTGCTTTCACCACCGGCCGGATCAGCCCATACATCTTCTCATACGCCGCCCGGTCGTTTCGCATGAAACGGTCATACCGACCGGCGTTCTTGTCCCAGAAACCCTCACGTTCGTGCATGGCTGTCGCCCCCAAACAGTTAGAGCCATCTAACTATAACACACGAATCATGCAGTAAGATGAGGCTAACCTTCTTTTCTTGGCTAAGACGCATCTCTTCGGTTTTCGCTTATAACGGCGCGAATCAGATACTAGGCTGGAGCTGAAGAAGGAGCTTGGCGGACAGGTAGGTCGATACCGGTTCCCGGAACGGTGATCCAGCCAATTACACCAGGGCTCTAGTCATTGAGTGGGAATAGAAAATTCCTTAGTTATGGGGGTATTAATTTGATTTCCTTTAGGATACACCCCCATAACTATATGAATTGACCTGCTGACTCCAATGAAGATTGGAGGGTAACGGCCAGGGGCGACGGCCTAGCGAGTGTTATTTTGCGAGCTATGCGCGTTGAAAGCGACCTTTCGTGGTATAAACTGCTTGCCGGAAGCCGCGGCTTTCAGAGTACGGCTTACGTGTACGTTTAACCTCCGTGGGCGACGGGGTGCCGCAAGGCGTAGAATATCGCCCACCTGTAGGGGCCTGCAGCGATGCGGGCCCCACTTCGTATGAAGAGGCGCAACCGGTGAGGGTCGTATCCATCTCCCAGGACTTCTTCGACCTCGTCGAGGGCGACCGCGAGCTCATGCTTAAGCACAATCTCCCCTGCATCGTGGTGGTGAGGCTGCGTTTCCGCGGAAAGCGCAGGGACTTCGCCGTGCCGCTGCATTCCAACATCGCCCCCAACGTGCCCAAAGACCAGTACTTTGCGTTGCCACCCCGCCCCACGACGCGCCCCGGCTGTCGCCACAGCATCCACTACATCAAGATGTTCCCCATAACCAAGTCCTACCAGCGCCGCTTCAGGACCGAGGGCTCGGCCTACTACGAGACGCTCCAGCGCATCATCGACGGCAACACCAAGCGCATTGTCTCCGAGTGCCAGGCGTACCTCGACCGCTACGAGCGCGAGGGAAGGCCCCGCTTCGCCGTCGACATCGACCGTATCGTGGGGCTGCTGGAGGGCGAGAAGTAGGGCACCTCGGCTCAGTCTCGAGCCATGCGGAGTCGCTCCGCATTTTTGAACGCCGCGTGTGCGTCCCAAATGCTTGAGAAACAAGCTGTGAAGTGCAGTGGCTCGCCCGTGCCCGTGCATAGCCGTCACCATCAGCGTCTACGCGGCGTCGGCTTCAAGTGGAACTGGCCCCACTGCTGTATATGGTCTGCCTTGCTGCACATGGCGATCAATGCCCACGATGCTTCTGCTTGCGCTTCAGCTTCCGCTGCTCGAAGCGCGCCTCCGCCTCATCCGCGCGACACTGGCTTCTTGCGCGGGCCGATTCCCGCTTCATCGCTTCCCGCTGTGCTGCGAGCGCCTGTTGTGCCTTGGTGCTCACCGCGGGCCGCTTAAGGGCTTTCGCTGCCTCGCGAGCGCGTCGCTTGGGATTCTTCGCGGGCTTGCTTGTTTCCGTGGCCTCGTCACCGAAGAACGAGAGCTTCGCCCATTTGCTTGTAACGAATTGCAGGATTTCCTCATTGGACGGTTCTGCACCGAAGACGATGCGGGCGGCGCCGTATCTGCCGTCCTCGACATGCTCCGCCAGCCCGACCCAGAATTGGCCGTCGTGATATACGGTCAGGGTGGATGACACGCTGATCTGCATGGTTGGTTCCTCCTTTATGTAGATGACCATGCAGAGAAGGGACAACCAAGGAGGCAGGTTACTGATGCGGACTCCCGCACGCCCACGACTACCCGACGGGGACTGTGTTTTCATCTCTGGTGCCCGCATTGTAGCACGCGCGGATTTACGATGTTGATCGCCGGCGCCTAGGCGGAGATGAAGGCGGTTCGATCTAGGTCAAGCCGGTCGCTCGTTCATGAAGCGGCCGATTCCCTGAAAATAAAAGGCGCCCAGGAGGACACCTACAGGCTATCTTCGAAATACTTGGTTTGGGGCAGACGGAGGAAAAAATAGGGCAGAATCGCTCTCACGATCCCGCCCCGCAAATCCGAGGGTTTCTAACTGGCTCCATTATTCCGGGCTTCTCAGTTCTGTCATTGACCCAGGTATCACCCGTCTCCTATAGCGAGTGAATATAAAAATAGGGCAGAGTCGCTTGCGCAAGTCCGCCCCTAAAACCGTGAAGGTTTTGCTATCTGCAGGCTATTCTACCAACCCGAGCGATTCTGTCAACCTGCGAAGGAACTCGAGCGCGGAGCGAGCTGCGGCGTCGGGCCCCTTGTCGGGCAGCGCCTCGGTTTCTCCGTCGGCCCTGGCGAACATCTCGGCGAGCTCGGATGCGGCGCGCGAGCGCGAGGAGCCCTCGGGTACCAAGCCGGAGTGCGCCACGAGCACGGTCGCGACCTCCTGCATGGCCGTATTCCCCATCCACTTCCTCCTGGTCGCCTTGGGGATTCCCACGGCGGCGACCCTTCGGGAGACGCCACTGGACGCCGAGCCCCGGGCGGCGCCCCTCTCGGCGAAGCAGTTGATCAGGCACGAGCCGTGCGCGGCGCAGTTGCGGACGGACTTCACGCGCTTGAGGTCGTAGTGGGAGGCCTCGAAGCGCCTGTCGCCCCATCGCCTGGCGCAGAAGCGCACGAAGTCGATGAGGGTGCCGAACGAGGTGAGCTCAAGGAAGGCCCAGGCAGGCATGTCGCCGGAGTACTTCGCGTAGAGGCTCGAGCTGTAGGGGCTGCGGCCGCTCATCTTGAGCTCGCGCAGGCGGTACTCCCTGTTTGCAGTGGTAAGCGATGCCATGTAGTCGGCCACGATGGCGTAGCCGTCCTCTCCACGGTCCTCCATCTCGCGAAGCAGTGTCACCTTCTGGAAGTGCTCGATGTCGAGCGTCATGCCGAGCAGGGCGTGGCGTAGCTCCTGGTCGAGCGCCGCGAGCAGGCGTAGCTGGCCGAAGTCGAGGTCTACGTAGCGGCCGTCGCGCGGGCCTCCCTCGTATTTCGAGAAGAGTTTGCGATAGGATGCGAGCTTGAAGAAGTTGCACTTGTCGCGCAGGTAGTCCTCGGCCTCTTCCTCGGAACACAGCTCGAAGGCTACGCCCTTCTGCTTGAGGTGCTCTATCTGCTGCTCGATCGTGAGGATCGGCTTCCTATCGTGGGGTTCGGCCATGCTCGTTCTCCTGTCATAAAAAGTATTGCCTATTTTACCAGCATGTTCTCGACATTCGGTGAAGGCCTCATCGTCGACTCATGGGCAAGCCGCCTGATACGACTCCCTTTCCCTGCCAGCAGCGCAGTCGCCTGACCTGCGGCTTTGGAATCGCGTTGGAAGCCGCCCTCGACCAATCATTTGCAGTTGTTGCGAGTGGCTTGTGCGTGATGCTGCGGTTGAGTTCCAGAAACGGGCGATTCCGCCCAATCGGGCATCCGAATCACGGCCGGAAGCTCCTTTGGGACAAAAACAAAAACTCAAAGCCCTGAGTTTGAAAAAAGTTTTTGAAGTTGTCCCAGCTTTTGTCCCCGAAGCCGACGAGACGCGACATCGCGTCATTCGGCGGCACGCGTTCCGTGTCGATGCCGAAAACTGGGTGCAACTGGAATGACGGGACGACAGAACCAAAGCCACCAGCGAAATAGTGGGAATAACAGCCCTCGAACCCTTTGGTTCGAGGGCTTTCTTTTTGCATCTCTACCTGGGAAAACGACCCAATTATTCCCGTGTGTCCCTACTGGGCGGTACAACGGAGTACTCGGCGGTACGGGAATAATTAGGCCCTGCGGGAATAATTCACAATTCGGGTCCCCCGAAGGCCGATTTCGAGCGGATGAAACTGACTTGAAACTGCGAGGCGGATTCAAGCCCTCTTCAATTGCATTCTCCCAGGTCAACAAATGGGAATAAAGAAATGCGAAAATCGGTTTCCTCAGTTTCAGTGACCCCGAATGCCGCCGAATAACGCCGTGTATTCTGAGCGTATTGCTTGCATTGTTGCATTATTTTCCACAATGCAAGCATGGAATAAATCGAAGTCATACGAGCCACCAACGACATCGCCTCTTCCCAAAGGGGGCTCTTCACATCTGTGCAGGCGAAGGTGCTCGGCGTCGAGCGGTACGCGCTCTCGAGGCTGGAAGGGCTCGGCAACATAGAGAGGCTCGCGAAGGGCGTCTACCGCATGGGCGGCTCGCCGAGCACGCGGGAGGAGGACGTCCTCGCGGCCTGACTGTCGATCGACCCGGGGAGGCGCCCCGTCGCCATGGGGGCGACGGCTGCATGGCTCTACGGCATCGGCGAGGTCAGCCCCTCGCCCTACGAGTTCTGCACGCCCGAGAGAAAGCAGACTAAGCGCCCGAACCTGATTCATCAGGAAGCGCCGCCTCGACCCGAAGGACGTGGCGATCGTCTCGGACATCCCGGCGACGAGGCCCTGGCTCACGGTGGTGGACCTGATAGACTCCGGGGAGGAACTGAGCCTGGTCGCGAACGTGCTCGCGGACGCGCTCGAAAGGGGCCTCGTCGAAGACGAGGGCGCGCTGAGGGAGAAAATCGACGCCGGGGGGCAAAAGCCGGGATGCCGGCGGGGGCCAGCCTGTACGATTCGTTAGCTAGGAGGCGGGAAGAATGACGTACGAGAACGGCGGTCAGCTCGACAGGGCCCTGAAGAGGGCCGTTCGCGACAGGGGCGGTGACCCCGGGGACGGCTGTCGTCGGGCTTTGCGCGACCGGTTCCTGCGCAGGGTGTTCAGCAACCCCGACGGCCGGTTTATCCTCAAGGGCGGAAGCGGGCTGCTCGCGCGCATCCCCGACGGCCGCGTCACGCGCGACATCGACTTCGCGACGGCATCTGTGTTTGATAGCGTTCAATTTACGGGTTGGGG
>UQTW01000033.1 GCA_900544115.1 uncultured Collinsella sp.
CACATGTGCGGATGAATGTGGGAAGTGTTCGGATGAAGTTGCCAATCAAGGGTTGCGTGCGGACCATATTTCCAAACCGATTGTTTTGGCTAGACGCGTCGCTTTGGGGTACCATAGCTCCACTATCAACTGCCGCTCAGCACGGCAGCCTTGATGAGCCCTTGCCCTTCTCCTGGGAATTATGATCGGGCATCAATCTGCTGAGTGGCCCGAATCCCAGGAGGGGACTCTATATGCAAAAGGAATACCTGTCCGCCGCGGCGGAGGTGCTCAGCGACCAAGGTGTCGATGAGAACCTCGGCCTGAGCAACGACGAGGCGTCGTCGCGCCTTGCCAAGACAGGCCCTAACAAGCTCGAGGAAGCCGAGAAGACACCGCTGTGGAAGCGTTTCTTTGAGCAGATGGCCGACCCCATGGTCATCATGCTGATCGTTGCCGCCGTCATCAGTGCGCTCACGGGCATGGTCAAGGGCGAGCCCGACTTTGCCGATGTTGCCATCATCATGTTCGTCGTTATCGTCAACTCGGTGCTGGGCGTGGTCCAGGAAGCCAAGAGCGAGGAGGCCCTCGAGGCCCTGCAGGAGATGAGTGCGGCGCAGTCCAAGGTGCTGCGCGACGGCAAGCTCGTGCACCTGCCGAGCGCCGAGCTCGTGCCCGGCGACGTGATCATGCTCGAGGCGGGCGACTCCGTCCCGGCCGACTGCCGCGTGCTCGAGAGCGCCACGATGAAGATCGAAGAGGCCGCGCTCACCGGCGAGTCCGTGCCCGTAGAGAAGCACGCCAACGTGATCGAGCTCGCTGCGGGCACCGATGACGTGCCGCTCGGCGACCGTAAGAACATGTGCTATATGGGCTCCACCGTCGTGTACGGCCGTGGTCGCGCCGTCGTGGTCGGCACCGGCATGAACACCGAGATGGGCAAGATCGCCGGCGCCCTGGCCGAGGCCAAGGAAGAGCTCACGCCGTTGCAAGTGAAGCTCGCCGAGCTCAGCCGCATCCTTACCATTATGGTTATCGTCATCTGCGTCGTCATCTTTGGCGTTGATATCATCCGCCACGGCGTGGGCAACGTTCTTACCGACCCGACCGCCCTGCTCGATACCTTTATGGTCGCCGTCTCGCTCGCCGTCGCTGCCATCCCCGAGGGCCTGGTCGCCGTCGTGACCATCGTGCTATCGCTTGGCGTGACCAAGATGGCTAAGCGCCAGGCAATCATCCGCAAGCTCTCTGCCGTCGAGACTCTCGGCTGCACGCAGACCATCTGCTCCGACAAGACCGGTACCCTTACCCAAAACAAGATGACCGTCGTCAAGCACGAGCTCGCTGCGCCCAAGGAGAAGTTCCTGGCCGGCATGGCGCTGTGCTCCGATGCTCAGTGGGACGAGGAGCTGGGCGAGGCCGTGGGCGAGCCGACTGAGTGCGCGCTCGTCAACGACGCCGGCAAGGCGGGCCTCACTGGCCTGACTGCCGAGCATCCGCGCGTGGGCGAGGCCCCGTTTGACTCGGGCCGCAAGATGATGTCCGTGGTCGTCGAGACCCTGGATGGCGAGTACGAGCAGTACACCAAGGGTGCGCCCGACGTGGTGATCGGCCTGTGCACCCATATCTACGAGGGCGATAAGGTCGTCCCCCTGACCGAGGAGCGCCGCGCCGAGCTCGTGGCGGCCAACAAGGCCATGGCCGACGAGGCCCTGCGCGTACTGGCGCTGGCAAGCCGCACCTACACCGAGGTTCCCGACGACTGCAGCCCCGCTGCGCTCGAGCATGACCTGGTCTTCTGTGGCCTGTCCGGCATGATCGACCCGGTCCGTCCCGAGGTGGCCGACGCTATCCACGAGGCGCACGACGCCGGTATCCGCACCGTCATGATCACGGGCGACCACATCGACACCGCCGTGGCCATCGCCAAGCAGCTGGGCATCGTCGCCGATCGCAGCCAGGCCATCACCGGTGCCGACCTCGATCGCATGAGCGACGAGGAACTCGACGCGCACATCGAGGACTACGGCGTGTACGCCCGCGTCCAGCCCGAGCACAAGACCCGCATCGTCGAGGCTTGGAAGTCGCGCGACCAGATCGTCGCCATGACGGGCGACGGCGTCAACGACGCCCCGTCCATCAAACGCGCCGACATTGGCGTTGGCATGGGCATCACCGGTACCGACGTCACCAAGAACGTTGCCGACATGGTGCTCGCCGACGACAACTTTGCCACCATCATCGGCGCCTGCGAAGAGGGTCGCCGCATCTACGACAACATCCGCAAGGTCATCCAGTTCCTGCTCTCGGCCAACCTTGCCGAGGTGTTCTCGGTGTTTATCGCTACGCTCATCGGCTTTACCATTTTCCAGCCGGTGCAGCTGCTGTGGGTGAACCTGGTTACCGACTGCTTCCCCGCGCTTGCGCTGGGCATGGAGGACGCCGAGGGCGACATTATGAAGCGTAAGCCGCGCAACGCCAAGGACGGTGTCTTTGCCGGCAATATGGGCCTGGACTGCGTGGTCCAGGGCCTGATCATCACCGTGCTGGTGCTGGCGAGCTTCTTTGTGGGCGTGTACTTTGACATGGGCTACATCCACATCGCCGATATGATTGCCGGCAATGCCGACGAGGAAGGCGTGATGATGGCGTTCATCACGCTCAACATGGTCGAGATCTTCCATTGCTTTAACATGCGCAGCCGTCGCACGTCGCTGTTTAAGATGAAGAAGCAGAACAAATGGCTGTGGGCTTCCGCCGCGCTGGCGCTGGTGCTGACGGTGATCGTGACTGTGCAGCCGACGCTTGCCGAGATGTTCTTTGGTCCCGTAACGCTTGAGCTCAAGGGCGTTATCGCCGCGCTGGGCCTGGCCTTCCTGATCATCCCGCTGATGGAGATCTACAAGGCGATCATGCGCGCTGTGGAGAAAGAGTAGGTCGAAAGGCCATCCTTCCCACCGGCCCGACCGCCTGCGGGGTTTCTTCTTCGCTGGTCCTCGCGCTTCGCGCTGCGGGATCGCTCAGAAGAAACCCCTCCCGGCGGGCGGGCCTTCGGATAACCTCTCGGGACCATGAGCTGAGGGAAAGTGTGTGAGCCGGTCGAGCGTTTGCTCGACCGGCTCTTTTTTTGTGGGTAAAATACCTGCTCAGTTGTGATTTTTGGTGCTGGGAGGCGTTTGTGGCTAAGGCTAAGGCTAAGGCGAAGAAAAAGACGACGGGGGCGCGGGCTAAGCGCGATCGTCGTCGGAAGCTCGCGACCGAAGCTCCCGCATCTGCGGAGGAGTTGCTGGCGAGTATACCGGGGCTTGACGCGTTGCAGGATGTTCCGGCGTTCGATGACCTGCCGGTCGATGCGGCTCAGCAGGCTGCATTTGACGACTTTTGCGCACAGGCCGAGGAGTCCGAGCAGATGCAGCTCGGTGCCGTGGTGCGCCTGGACCGCGGGTTTCCGCTGGTGGCGACTGCCGATGACACGTTTCGTGCCGAGCATGCCGTAGGGTTTGCCAAGTCGCGTGGCGAGGACGAGGTCCTGCTGCCGGCCGTGGGCGACCGCGTGGCGGTTCGCCGTGCTCCCGGGCACGACATGGGCGTGATCGAGTGCGTGCTGCCACGCCGCACGAGTTTTGAGCGTTGGCGCGGCCGCGCTCGCGGCGAGCGCCAGGTACTCTGCTCCAACGTGGATAGCGTGCTGATCGTGCAGGCGCTCGGCGCCGGCGAGGTGTTGCTCGACCGCGTGGCGCGCTCGCTGGTGTTGGCGCTCGATTGCGATGCCGAGCCGGTGGTGGTGCTCACCAAGGCCGACCGCTGCGAGGCCGATGAGCTCGAGCGCGATCTGGACCGCGTGCGCCGTCTGGTGGGTCCGGACGTGCGCGTAATCGTGACATCTTCTGCCGAGGGCCGTGGCCTGGACGAGGTTCGTGCCTGCGTGCCGGCGGGAACGTGCGCCATGATTCTGGGCGAGTCGGGTGCCGGCAAGTCGACGCTGCTCAATGCGCTGCTGGGCCACGATGCGCTGGCCACTGGCGGCGTGCGCGAGCGTGATGACCAGGGTCGCCACACCACGGTTGCGCGCGTGATGGTGGCACTGCCGGGCAACGCCGGCGTGATCGCCGATGCTCCGGGCCTGCGCAGCCTGCCGCTCGTGGGACATGAGCGGGGCCTGGCGCGTGCCTTCCCCGAGATCGTCGAGGCGTCGCGTGCGTGCCGGTTTGGCGATTGCACGCACACTCACGAGCCGGGTTGCGCCGTTCGCGAGGCCGAGGACGCGGGACAGATCGACAATCTGCGCCTGGAAACGTTCCAAAACCTGGCGTCATCCATGCGCGTGAGTGCCCAAATGCTCGATCCCGATGTCCATCTGTAATTGAATTTTCCTATGACAGCCGTCTTCCAACTGTTTGGGAGGCGGCTTTTTGCTGCCAAATCGCCTCTAAATATACGTTTTGCCGACGTTCTGACCAAAACCTTGCCACGAGCTTGACGGGCTGGTCAGCTTTTGGTCAGCAATTGGTTTGACACGTAAAACCAAGATTGCGATTGTGCCGCTTTGCGCCCTGGTCGCCCAGACAATGGTGGTACGGGCATTTGCCCGGTGCTACCTTGAGAGGAGCGGCCGTGAACAAGAGCAAGCGCATCGCCATCAGCCTGGTCGCGGGCGTGCTTGCCGCGGCGCTCTGCATGGCCTACGGCTCGTCGATCCGCTCGCAAGCCGAACAGGCCCAGGCCGAGACTTTGGCAAAATACGGCGGCGACCGCGTTGAGGTGTGCGTCGCGGCGCGCGATATCGATGCGGGCGAGACCCTCGACGAGACTAATGTCATAACTCAGGAATGGCTGGCGAGTCTGCTGCCGCGTGATGCGGCGACCGAGCTGCGTCAGGTGCGCGGCGACGTGACGACCTCGCGTATTCCCAAAAACGCCGTGATTTGCAATGTCTACACCAAGGCTGAGAGCCACAAGCTCGAGGTGCCTAAAGGCAAGGTGGCCGTTTCGGTGGCGGTCGATGCCGAGCACTCGGTCGGCGGCGCCGCGGGCGTGGGCAGCTATGTAGACGTGTACGTGCAAAAAGATGGCGTGACCGATCGTTTGTGCGGCGCGTACGTGATCGATACCAGCGAAGATGCCGGTACCACGCGTGAAGGCAAGATCGAGTGGGTGACGCTGGCGGCAGACCCCGAAGATGTCAAGGAATTGCTGGGAGCCTCGGGAAAGGGAACGGTCAGCTTGACGATTCCCGCCACGGCACGCGGCAAAAAGAGCGGAGGCGACGAGTGATGAAGGCGATCTGGCTTGCGTGCTGCGCGTGCGGCGATTACGGGCTGCTACAGCAGGAAGTCGAGGGTCGCGATGTGGGCGCGCAGGTGCTTCGCGTGGGCGACCTGGACGGGCTGGTATCCATGGCGCGGGCGTTTCCGTCGCGTCGCGGTGCCGCCATCATCGCGGCGTCTCTGTTCGATACCGAAGACGTGCGGAAGACCGTTGCGCGCCTGACGGCCGAGGGCCGCGTGAGTCGTGTCGTCGTGTTGATCGAGACACTCGACCCGTCGGATATCGAAGGGCTGTTTCGCGCGGGGGCGACCGAGGTCATCGCTGCGCACAGTTTGTGCGGCAACGGGCGCGCGGGTGAGGGAACGGTTGATTCCGATTGGCGCATGACGATTGAGCCCGATGCTTTTGTTGATAGGGAACCCGGGGCGCCTCGCGCTACAAGAGGCCCGCGTGTTGATGAATATGGAAAAGCGGAAGCCGAGCATGGTCGGCGCCCCCGGGACCCCCTTGCATACGATGACGCTGGAGGGCCGGTGCCGTATGGCGATGACGTTCTGGCTGAAGATATGGGATACGTGCACGGCGTAAATCTGGCCGATGAGCTCGACGAGGTCGAGGGTTTTGCCGGGGCTGGCGAGCCGTGTGCCGCTGCGTCTTTGGCTTCGGAACCGCAGCCCGGGCAGCCTGCCATGCCGGCTTGGGCTCAGCACGTGACCGCGGCGGGGGAGACGGGGATGTTATCGCCCGCGTCCGTGTCGCCGGTTCCTGCGCCGTCAGCCCCCGCGCTGTCGGCGGACGCTTCGATTCCGTCTCGTCGGGCACCGGTTGTCTGCGCCGTTTCGGGTTCGGGCGGTTGCGGCAAGTCGACGATCGTTGCCACTATGGCGCATGCGGCGTCGTTGCTGGGTTTGCGTGCCGCTGTGCTCGACTTGGACCTCATGTTTGGAAACCTATACGATCTGCTGGGTGTCGATGCCCCGCACGATATGGCGACGCTTATCGAGCCGTCGGCGGCGGGCGCACTTGCCGAGCCGGATATCGTGGCCGCATCGATGCGTGTCGCCCCGGGCGTCACGCTCTGGGGACCTGTCGCGGCCCCCGAGAAGGCCGAGCTCATGGCACGTCCGGTGGAGCTATTGCTCGATGTTTTGCGTCGCGAATCCGACGTGGTCTTTGTCGACACCTCGGTCTTTTGGGGTGATGCCGTGGCCGCCGCTGTGGCGGCGAGCGACCGTTGCCTGGTCGTAGGCGATGCGGCAGTATCGTCCGCGACATCCGCTTCGCGCGTCATTGAGCTGGCGAGCCGTGTGGGCGTGCCGCGCACACGCATGAGCGCCGTGTTCAACCGGTTTGGTGCGCGCGGTGCCGACGAGGACGTCGCCATGCGCTTCGAGATTGCCTGCGCACTGAGCTCCAAGATCCGCATTGCCGATGGCGGTCAGGACTTGGCCGCGCTCATGGCATTCGGTCGCGCCGACGAGGCAGTGGGTCAGACGAGCGCTTTTGCGACCAGCGTGCGCGAAGCCACGCGCGAGATGCTCGTGGAGCTGGGCTGCGCCGTCGGTCCTTGGAGCGATATGGTCGCCGACCGCGCGACCCGCACCGAGCGCCCACGCATTCGTCTTCCCTGGTCGCGTGAGGGTGATTCGCGATGAGTCTGCAGACGAGGATTAAAGCCGCTGGCGCGGCCGCCGCGGCTGCCCCCGTTGATGCGGGGCGCCACCGTGCCGTTAAACGCCGCACCAAGCGTGCGGTGATGGACCGTATGGGCTACGACGAGGTGGCGCGCATCAGTGCCTACGTCGACCCGGCCCTTGCCCGCTCTGAGCTGCGTCCGGCGGTGGAGGCGGCGCTCAACGTGGAAGAGCCGACCGACTTGGCGACGCCTGAGCGTGAGACCATCATCGACGAGATCCTAGATGACGTGGTAGGCCTGGGACCGCTGCAGCCGCTCATCGAGGACGACACCGTTACCGAAATCATGATCAACGGCTGTCGCTCTGCCTTTTTTGAGCGCAGTGGCGTTTTGTATCCCATCGAGCACGCGTTTGAGGACGACGAACAGATCCGTGTGCTCATCGACCGTATCATCTCGCCGCTCGGCCGTCGTATCGATGAGCGTAGCCCCATCGTCAACGCCCGCCTCAAGACGGGTTATCGCGTCAACGCGGTGATTCCACCCGTGGCGATCGACGGGCCAATCCTCACTATCCGTAAGTTCTCGGACCGTATCTGTTCGCTGGACGAGCTTGTGGGGTTGGGGTCACTGCCGCTTTGGTATGCGCAGCTGCTGTCGTGCGCGGTGTCGTTGCGGCAGGACTTGGCGGTTGCGGGAGGCACGGGGTCGGGCAAGACCACGCTGCTCAACGCGCTGTCGTGCGAGATTTCCACCGGCGAGCGCATCGTGACGATCGAGGATTCCGCCGAGCTCAAGTTTGCACATCACCCACACGTCGTTCGTCTGGAGGCGCGTGAGGCGTCAATCGAGGGCGAGGGTGCGGTGACGATTCGCGACCTGGTGACCAATGCTCTGCGTATGCGCCCCGACCGCATCGTCGTGGGCGAGGTGCGCGGTGCCGAGTGCTGCGACATGCTGCAGGCCATGAACACAGGCCACGACGGCTCGCTCACCACGCTCCATGCGGGTACCGAGCAGGAGACCGTGGTTCGCCTGACGCTGCTTGCGCGCTACGGCATCGATTTGCCGAGTGAGCTTATCGAAGAGCAGATCGCCATGGCGCTCGACGGTATCGTGATGTCCGAGCGCCATGCAGATGGCAGGCGCTTTGTGGCCTCATATTCTGGGGTTCACCGCGGCGCGTCGGGTGGTGTTGAGCTCGAACGCTACGTGACGTTCGATGCCGCCGAACGTACCTGGTCGCTCGACCGCGAGCCGCCGTTTATTGCGGAGGGCTTGCGGTCGGGAACGCTCACGCAAGAGGAGGTGGACGAATGGAGATCGCTATGCCCCTCGTCGTAGGGGGTTTGGCGGGGCTTTCTGTCGCGACGGCGTGTGGGGCAGAGCCTCGTGTGCCGCGGATGCCGCCGGCGGAGCTGGCGCGCCAGACGCTCGAATCGATGGCGGAGAAGTTGCCGCGTGAGTTGGCGGAAAACGACCCGCTGACAAAGATTGCCCGCTCGTGGGCGTCGCTGATCCCCGCAGATCGCCTTGGGCTTGCTATTGAGGATAACGCGGCTCGTCTGGCATTTCTGCTGCTGTCGAGCGGTATCTGCAGCGTTTTGATGGCCGTTGCGTCGTTGTCGCCCATCGGCTTTGTCTTGGGGCTGGTGGCGCCGTTTGGCGTGGGTGCCGCGCGTGACGCCTTCGATCGCCGACGCGAACAGCATGATGTAGAGGAGGCCATGCCCGAGGCATTCACAGCGTTATCCATGTCGCTTGCCTCGGGGCATTCGCTGGCACAGGGCATGCGTTTTGTGGGCGCCCATGCGCAAGAGCCGGTGCATACCGAGTTTTTGCGGGTGGCGGCGGCAATCGATTGCGGTATCTCGGCGACCGACGCACTCGATGACCTACTCGTTCGCATCGATGCCCCCGGCCTTTCGCTTGTCGCCTTGGCGCTCAAAGTGTCGCAGCGTACCGGGGCTCCGCTTGCCGGCTTGCTGTCCGAGGCGTCGAGCATGGTGGGTGAGCGCATTGAGCTCAAACGCCGTCTGGACGTTAAGACGTCACAAGCGCGCATGTCGGCACACATGGTCGCGGCGATGCCGGCGGGCATGTGCGCGGTACTGGCTTTGCTTTCGGCAGACTTTCGCCGCGGTCTTGCGACGCCGGCTGGTGCGGGCGCCGTGGTGCTGGGACTTGCCCTCAACGTCGTTGCCCTGGTAGTTATCCGGCGCATTATGCGGGTGGAGTTATGAGCGCCCTGGTCGGGGTCGCAGCTTGTCTGTGTGCCCTGAGCGTATTTGCCGCGACAGGTTTGGAGCGTGCGGATACTCGCAAGATTGCAGAGACATGCAAGCGTGAGGCGGTACTGGTCATTGCTGCGGGCGGTTCGGTGATCGATGCCCTGACCGCGCGAATGAAGGGCGCGATTGGGGCGAGCGGCCCGGCGCGGGTGTCGCTCGGTGAGGTGTCCGAGATGATCGACGTGGTGCGCCTGGGGCTTTCTGCCGGCCTTTCGTTTGACGCGGCGCTCGAGATTTTCTGTGCCAATCGTCGGTCGGCGCTGGCCGTCCGTCTTGAACGAGCTTGCATGGCGTGGCAGGTGGGCGTGGGGACGCGCGAGGCCGAGCTGTTGGCCACCGCGCGTGATTTGGACGTGAGGGCGCTCGAGACCTTTGCCATCACGGTGGGGCAGGCGCTTGCCCTGGGCGCTCCGCTGGCCGAGACGCTGGCTGCTCAAAGTCGCGAGATCCGTGCGGCCCATCGCGCCGCAGTCGAGCGCGAGATCGAGCGCGCACCGGTCAAGTTGCTGATTCCCACCGGCACGCTCATCTTGCCGGCGTTGCTTCTGTCCATATTGGGCCCGCTGCTGGGAGCAGGCGGGATGATGTAGGGAGGAATACATGAACACGATGACCGACATTGCGGGCAAGGCTTGGAGCTGGGCTTTTTGCCGGGCAATCCGCGCTTGCCAGCGTGCCAAGGTGCTGTTGCGGGAGGAGAGCGCGCAGGGCACTACCGAATACGCCATCTTGGTCGGTGTGCTCGTGGTGATCGCGATTATCGCCATCGTCGCGTTTAAGAGCAAAGTCGAAGAACTATGGAACGCGATCAAAGACGGCATCAACAGCCTGTAGGAGGCAGGCGGCCTGTTGGTTCGCCGCTGGTGCTCGCCTGTTTGCTCGTGGCAATAGCGGTGACGCTTTGGGGGTTGGGTGTTGCACGGCAGCAGCGTCCAGGCGCTACTGCCGATTTGGGATCGGGCTCGGCGGCGGTGTCACAGGCGGAAGGCGCGGGAGATATGGGCGGTCAGAATGCCGCCGTCACGGCTCGGACCTTTTTGCAGGCACTCGACGAGCGGGCCGCCAGCGCGACGGAGCCGTCTGCAGACAACGCGATCGCGGTTCGACTCGCATGGTCCGAGGACCGGCCGATGACCGAGGCGGCGGCAGACCTGTTGCGCGCCTACCGCGAGGTGCCCACGGCCCAGCTCGCCCTGAGCGGCTATCTCGATATTAAGGGCAACGTATGGGGCGTCATCGTGCGCGATGGGCGAGGCTGGGTCGACATGGTGACGGTTGCTGCGGATGCCGGCGATGCTTCGTGCCGCCTGCGTGCCGTGCGTCTGGTTCCGCAAGCAACGGAGTCATAGGAGGGGTCGTGAAATGCATGATGTCCTGCGTGAGGAATCTGCTCAGTCGACCGTCGAATACGCCATCGTCACCGTGGCGCTGTTGTCGATTGTGCTGGCGATTGCGGGGCTTTGGCGCGCTGGCACCGATGGGCGCTTGGCGGCACTGGTCGAGCGGGCAGCGTCTCATGGCGTCGCTCCGTCGTCGGTTATCGATGCCGCGACGGGTGCCAAGGACATCGCTCTGTATTGATATCGCGTGCGAGGATCGGGCGCAGTCTACGGTCGAGGCCGCCTTTTTGCTGCCGACGTTTTTGACGCTTATCTTGCTTGCGTTGCAGCCGGTGTGCCTGCTCTATACGCGCGCGGTCATGGAGTCTGCCGCCGCCGAGACCGCGCGGCTTATGACCACGACGACGGTGGAGGACGACGATGACCTTAAGGAGTTCACTCGCCGCAGACTTGCCGCGGTGCCCAACGTCTCGATTTTTCATGCCGGCGGGCCGCTGTCGTGGGATATCGAGTTGGGGCGGGCCGGTGCCGGCGGCTTTTCGTCCGTGTCTGTTGCCGGCGAGGTTAAGCCGCTGCCCGTGATCGGTGCATTTGCGCGGGCCATGGGCAGCGCGGGTGAAGGCGGCTATGTCGAGCTCAAGGCCGACGTCTCGTATCGATCGCGTCCCGAATGGCTGGAGGGAGATTATGATTCATGGATTGCTGCATGGGATTAGGCGCTGCCTGCTGCGGGTGACGCAAGGGTTTGCGGCCCGCCGTCGACCAGGCGCTCGCCGCAAGCGGGGCGGCTTTATGGGCCGTGCCGGTATCGACTTGTTTATCGAAGACGGTGCCTATACCACGCTCTCTTCTGCGGTTGTCATTCTGGTGGTGCTTACGCTGCTGTTTTCGTCGACCGCGGCGATATGGAGCATGTCGCGCGCCGGAGACACCCAGGTGGCGGCCGATAGCGGTGCCCTGGCGGGCGCCAACGTGGTGTCGTCCTATCACACGGCCGCCACGGTGGTCGATGCGAGCATTTTGAGTTTGGGCCTGGCGGGGCTTGCCACGATCGGCACCGGCTTGGTTGCCATGCTCATTCCGGGCGCCGAGGTTGTCGGCAGCGATATCATCGATACGGGAACCCAGATTATTAAAACACGTAACAAGTTTGCCAAAAGCGCGGCAAAGGGCCTGCAAAAGATCGAGGCCGCCTTGCCGTACCTGGTTGCCGCGCGCGCCATGCAGGCAGTATCGGCGCAGGATACCGAGGGCGTGACCTATACCGGTACGGCGCTTGCCGTGCCCAGGACATCCGAGTCGGATTTTGTTGCGCTCGAAGGATCCGAAATCTCGACCGATGCCATTAAAGATGCGTCGGAAGACCTGGAGCGCGCGGCCGAGGAGCTACAAAAAGCATCGGAGGAGACGGCGAAGGCCAAAGAGCGCGCCTGGCTAGCGGATTGCGGTGGATCGGATAAAGGTTCGGTCGGCAGCTGTTCTTGTATGTGGGAGCGCGCAAAAAGCCTAACGGATCTCTCCGGTGTTCAAAATCCGCATTACTCATCGAGCGTTACGTGGGAGCCTAAAGTTGCCCTTGATCGCGCGAAGGACTACTACCATTGGCGTCTGACAAATGAGAAGCCCCAGGGCTCGAGTGTCGAGATGAAGGCAGAGTCTGCGGCGCGTAAGGCGTTCTATACCTATGCGAGCGCGGAGGTCGATCGGGCGCATATAACCGAGAACGGAGACAGGGTTTCCTCCTATATTCCGCTGCTGCCGCGCAACTCTGATGAGGTTCGGGCGACGGAACTCTATACCGATGCGGTGTGGCCGACTAGCGTGAACGATGACAAGGCGTATCTGCATTACGGGACGACCTGCCCTAACTATAAGAAAGGGACGCCGAGCGGATTTGCTTCGGTTGCCGATTACGATGGACAGGATAAATGCAGCAAATGCCATTTTGGCGTTTTGTCGCTTGGTGCTGTTGCGGCGCCTTCAACCTCTATCGAAAACGGCTTCGAATATCACTTCGACGAGTTCAAAAAGGCCTTGGAGGAATACGTCAAATGTCGGAACAAAGAGCTTGAGCTCATGCGTCAGACCGAGGATGAGGCCGACCGTGCGAGCAATGCGTTTGACCAGGCCATTAAAGCGCTTTCGGGCGAGCGTCCGCGTATCGCTCCGCCCGGTCGCAACGGCGTGGTTGCCTTTGCGGTTTCGGGTGCCATCTCGAGCCCCGATGAGCTCAACTCTTCGTTTAACACGGCAGTCAGGCTTGGCGATCGTGGTGCCATCTCTGCCGCGGTGCTGGAGCCCGATGAGGCGACGGCGCAAAACAACGTGCTTTCGCGATTTTTCTCGACATTGAAGGAACGCTCGGGTGGCGTTGCCGGCGTACTCGATGGCGTCATGGATGTCTGGGGACGGCTGCTTGTGGGATACGGAGACATCCAAGGTTCGGCCGACGAACTTATGGACGAGATGATTAAAGGCCTAGGAGGGGGCAGCGGCGCGTTGGGCTCCATCGCATCGTGGCTCGGCGATACCGTTTCGGCGTCCGTGGCGGCGCTGGGTTTGGAACCGTGCGACTTGCGCCTGCGAAAGCCGGTGCTGACTGATTCCGCCAACGTCATTAAGAGCCCGGGGTCTGACATTGCTGGTCTCTCTCAAGCGCAAGACAAACTGCGAAGTATTCCGTTGGGCGTGACCGATCCCAAGGCGCTTTGCGAGGCGTTGGAATATCAAGTCGAACGCACCATCAGCGGTACGGTGTTCACGCTTGCGGAGATTCCTCTGCCCGGCGGCGGCTCCATCCCGCTCACCGTCGATGTCGCCACGCTGGTTGGCGCTCTGGGCGGTGGGTCGTAATGAGTATCCGCATGCGTCTGCGCGAGGAGCGCGCCCAAGCGACGGTGGAGATAGCAGTGGTTACGCCCGTTTTGCTGGTGCTGGCACTCATCGTATACAACGTCATGATCTATGCCAGCGCTGTCGCGCGCTTCGACCGCGTGGTGCCCGACATCGTGTTGGCGCACGCCGTGGCGCCGAGCGGGGAGGGCGACGAAAGCTCTGTCGATGCCTCGGCGACGGTCCGGACTCAAATTCTGAATGCCATGGAAGGCTATGACTTGCAGATCGAAGTGTCGAGCGAGCAAGGCGCGGAGGCATCGGATGGTGGCCTGCTCTCCCTATCCGGTACGTTTAGGACCTACACCTGCACCATGCACTATGAGCCGTGGCCGACTTCTCTCAGCATCGCTGGCGTTCCGCTGGGGGCGCCGACAACGTTGTCGCACGAGCGCGCGGTGACGGTCGATCCATGGCGTCCGGGGGTGGTCATGTGACCGCGGTCTCGTCCTACATCGCCTACGCGCGGGCACTCAATAGGCTGGGCTGGACGCCGGCCGAGTTTGCGGTGGCGGAGTCGTTTGCCGTGCGCCTGCGCGGCATGCTGGGACGGTGTCCGGTTGCCGCCAACGGTCTGCCGCTCGTCATGGCATTTCCACGCTGCTCTTCGGTCCATACGTGTTTTATGGCCTATCCCATCGATATCGCCTTTATCGATGCACGTGGCTATGTCCTCGTATGCTACGAAAACGTACGTCCCTGGCGTATGTGCTCCTGCCCCGGCGCCTGGGCCGTACTAGAGCGTCCTTCAATCATTGTTTCGACCCCTGCTCTCCAACGCGTGCCGGCTTAAGAATTGGCGACAGCGGACTTTCGTCATACGAAATTGGGTAAGATGGAGGAGAAGATGCATGGATGTTGAGATCCATCCCAACGCTAAAAAGCACCTGACGGAAAAGCAGGTGCTTAGCGCTTGGCTTGCGGTTACTGAGTGCATTCGTCGCGAGCCGAAGGACGAGCCGCCGAGATGGCTTGCGATTGGATGGCTCCCAGACGGACGAAGCGTGGAGCTTGTCGCGGTCGAGCTTGTCCGTGGGGGCTTATCATTCATGCCTTGTCTCCAGTCCAGAAGAAATTTTGGCAGGAGATTGAACGGGCTCGGCAAAGGGGTCGATGATGGGCAAGACGTATACGGCCGCTAATGGTCAGGTTGTAACGGATGAAATGATTGACGCGTGGTGCGAGTCGTACGAGCGCGGAGAGTTTCCGGATGGCGAACACACCGTTGGTGGGATCGTGCATGGACGGCCCCCACTCTCGGGTGAGGGGACGGCAACGCTGTCGGTCAAGATTCCTCTGGGAATGAAGGAGGCCATTCGTCGACGGGCGGCTGCCGAGGGGATGACGCCAAGTGAGTTTGCCCGTGCGGCTCTGAGCGAAAAACTTCTTGCTGCCGGCTGATGCCTCTGACGTGCCGATTTAAAGAACCGAGGCTGTGCTCAAAAACTTTTTTGAAATTCTCGGTTGACCGGAACGCGTCCTTGGTTATACTAATCAAGCCTTGAAACAAGGCACACCTCAAATGGCTGGGTAGCTCAGTTGGTAGAGCAGAGGACTGAAAATCCTCGTGTCAGGGGTTCGATTCCCTTCCCCGCCACCTTGAATTGACTAGGACCTCTGCAAAGGGGTCCTTTTCTTTTATGTAGGGTTCTGCGGAAACTGCGTCCCAGAATAAGGGCTCAGAACGGGACACACTTTCCGGTGCCTGCCTCCGGCGCGCGTACGCACCTCGTCGCACCATTCCGAGCCCGCCCGCCCCAGACATTCCTCCCACTTTCGCGTCACTTTGCAGACCGTTCGGTCGCCTGTCCGCACACGCGGGTATACTCAAAACGATACTTATCCTATGCAATACGATGCGGGTTCGACCTGCATGATCCGAAGGGGGCAGTGATGGAGAGGATACTCGGCGTTAATCTCTCTGGCTGGTTTATTCCCGAGCCTTGGGTGACCCCGTCGCTGTACGCGGCGACCGGCGCATCCAACGCAGCCGAGCTGCAGGAGGCCATGGGTACCGCCGCTTACAACGAGCGCATGCGTCGTCATTACGAGACGTTTGTGAGCGAGGGCGATTTTCGCCGCATGGCGCAGATCGGTCTCAATGCCGTGCGTCTGCCGGTGCCCTGGTATGCCTTTGGCTCACAGGGGTCCGATGCCTCCTACATATCGGTTGTCGATTACATCGACCGCGCGATTGAGTGGGCTGCCAAGTACGATATCCGCGTGCTGCTCGATCTGGCAACCGTGCCCGGTGGCCAGGGCGATTCCAACGATTCGCCCACCACGCCGGAGGCTGTCGCCGAGTGGCATTCGTCCACCAACGGCCGTCATGTCGCACTCGACGTGCTCGAGCGCTTGGCCGATCGCTATGGCGAGGCCGAGAGCCTGCTGGGCATTGAGCTGCTGGACACGCCGCAGATGAGCGTTCGCAAGAGCCTCTTCACCATGACGGATGGCATTCCTGCTCACTACCTGCGCAATTTCTATCGCGATGCCTACGAGCTCGTCCGTTCGTATATGCCCGAGGATAAGATCGTCGTCTTCTCGTCGTCGGGGCATCCCAGCGAGTGGAAGCATTTTATGCGCGGCGCCAAGTACAAGAACGTCTACATGGACCTTCACCTGTACCATTACCGCGACGAGTATGCGCTCGACATCACGAGCCCTCGCGGGCTGACGACGGCGATTTCGCGTAACAAGCGCGAGCTCAAAGAGGCGATTTCGACTGGGTTCCCCGTGCTGGTGGGCGAATGGTCGGGCGCGGCGATCTTTGCCAACTCGTCGGTTACGCCCGAGGGCCGCAATGCCTACGAGCGCGTGTTTATCGCCAACCAGCTGGCTTCGTTTGCGCCGGCTGCCGGTTGGTTCTTCCAAACGTGGAAGACCGAGAAGCGCATTGCAGCATGGGACGCCCGCGCGGCGCTCGGTACGCTCGAGCGCGGCATGATTGAATAGGTTGATATGACGCAAAACAGCGCCCATACGGGCAAACTCTATGTGGTCGGCACGCCCATCGGCAACCTAGGCGACCTGTCCCCGCGCGTTGGCGAGGCCTTTGCCGCCGCCGATGCCATTTGCTGCGAAGACACGCGTGTGACGTCAAAGCTGCTGATGCACCTGGGCATTTCCAAGCCGCTTGTCCGTTGCGACGAGAATGTGATCGCTAGCCGCGCTGCCGGCCTGGTCGACCGTCTGCTGGCGGGGGAGACCCTCGCCTTTGCCTCGGACGCCGGCATGCCGAGCGTGTCCGATCCCGGCCAGGCGCTGGTCGAGGCGGCGCGTGAGGCCGATTTGCCCGTCGAAGTTATTCCCGGGCCCTCTGCTTGCGTCACGGCGCTTGTTTCGTCCGGCATTCCCTGCGAGCATTTTTTCTTCGAGGGCTTTTTGGGCCGAAAGCACGGCGACCGTGTGCGCCGTTTGCAGCGCCTTGCCGTGGTGCCCGGCGCACTCATCTTCTACGAGTCTCCACATCGCATCGTGGCGACGCTCGAGGCCGTGGCGGAGGTCTTTCCCCAGCGTGAGGTTGCCGTCTGCCGCGAACTCACCAAGCTGCACGAGGAGGTCTTGCGCGGGCTCGCTGCCCAGCTTGCCGAGGAACTGCGCGCTCGCGGCGAGGTAAAGGGCGAGATCGCGCTGGTCATCGCGCCGCCGAGCGAGGATGAGGAGGCCGGTATCGTGCCGGTCGGCACCACGGCAGCGGATCCCGACGAGGCCCTGCGCGAGGATATCCGCGCCGCGCTCGAGGAGGGGGAGCCCGCGTCTGCGGTGGCCAAGCGCCTGTCTCAGAAGTATTCGCGCCGCAAGCGCGATGTCTATGCCATGGTGCTCGATATGCAATAGATGGAGGATATCCAGCCCTTGCGCTAGAATCATCCTCTGTATGCAACGTTTTTCTGGAGGACAAACCCCATGGATCAAAGCAAGCCTTCGTTCTTTATCACGACGCCCATCTACTACGTCAACGCCGATCCGCACCTGGGCACGGCTTATTCCACCATCATCGCCGACGTTCAGGCTCGCTATCGCCGTTCCGCCGGCTATAACGTCAAGTTCCTGACCGGCATGGACGAGCATGGCGAGAAGGTCGCCGAGGCCGCAGCCAAGCATGGCATGACGCCGCAGGAGTGGACCGATAGCCAGGCCCCGCACTTCAAGGAGCTTTGGAGCAAGCTCGAGATCTCCAACGACGACTTCATCCGCACCACCGAGCCGCGCCAGCATCATGCCGTGCAGTACCTGTGGGAGCGCATGAAGGAGTCCGGCTATCTGTATAAGGGCAGCTACGACGGTTGGTATTGCGTGCCTGACGAGACCTACTTCACTGATACGCAGGTCCAGAAGGGCGACGAGGAGTACGGCAGCGTCGGCCAGCACCTGTGCCCCGACTGCCACCGTCCGCTTGAGCGCGTGCAGGAGGAGTCCTACTTCTTTAAGCTTTCCGCCTTCCAGGACAAGCTTCTCAAGCTCTATGACGAGCACCCCGACTTTGTCGAGCCTGCGTTCCGTATGAACGAGGTACGCAGCTTTGTCGAGGGCGGCCTCAACGACCTTTCCGTGAGTCGCACGAGCTTTGACTGGGGCATCCAGGTTCCGTTTGACGAGGGCCATGTGACCTATGTATGGTTTGACGCGCTGCTCAACTATATGACGGCCGTCGGCTACGGTGTCGACACCGACGAGGCGCGTGCCGAGCTGGCCTATCGCTGGCCCGCGCAGTTCCACATCGTGGGTAAGGACATCATCCGCTTCCACTGCGTCATTTGGCCTGCCATGCTCATGGCCATCGGCGAGGCCCTGCCCGAGCACGTCTTTGCCCACGGCTTCCTGACTGTGCGCAATGCCGAGACCGGCAAGGCCGAAAAGATGTCCAAGAGCCGCGGCAACGCCATCGCTCCGCAGGATGTTATCGACATGCTGGGTGTCGAGGGCTATCGCTATTACTTTATGACCGACGTGGTTCCCGGCACCGACGGCGCCATCAGCTTCGATCGCATGGAGCAGGTCTACAACGCCGACCTGGCCAACAGCTGGGGCAACCTCATCTCGCGCTCGCTCAACATGAGCGGCAAGTACTTTGACGGCTGCGCGCCTGCGAAGCCCGCATCGTTCGATGCGTTCGACAACCCGCTGGCAAAGATCGCCGACGGCCTGGTCGAGCGCTACATGGCCAAGATGGACGTGCTCGATTACGGCGGAGCCAAGGACGAGGTCATGGAGCTCATCCACGCCGCCAACCACTACATCGAGGACTCCGAGCCCTGGGCGCTTGCCAAGGACGAGGCCAAGGCTGACGAGCTGGCGTTTGTGATCTACAACCTGCTCGAGGCCATCCGCATCGCCGCTCACCTGCTGATGCCGCTCATGCCCCAGACTTCTGCCGAGGCTCTGCGTCGCCTGTCGTGCGAGGACGAGGCCGCGAGCGACGACCTCAAGGGCATTTGCGCTTGGGGCCTGCTTGCCGGCGGTCAGCCTGTCGAGAAGGGCGATCCGCTGTTCCCGCGTCTGGCGTAGAGACCGCGCGAGCGCCATATCGGCAATTTGCTGTTTAGATGTAAGGGCATGGCCGCAACGGTCCATGCCCTTTCGTTTCAAGACGCCGCCATCATGCTAAGGAGGCAACTATGACAACTTCGCCTTTGGCAAACCCCACGGCCACCAGGGAGCTGCTGGAGGAGTTTGGCCTTGCGACCAAGCATCGCCTGGGCCAGAACTTTCTAATCGACAATCATGTGATCGAGCGTATCTGCGAGCTTGCCGAGCTTGCAGGTGACGAGCGCGTACTCGAGGTGGGTCCGGGTTGTGGAACGTTGACACTTGCGTTACTGCAGGAAGCGGCGTGCGTTACGTCCATTGAGGCCGATCCCGAGCTTGAGCCGGTGCTCGATGCCCACGCCGCCGACTATGCCAACTTCCGCTTTATCATGGGTGATGCGCTCAAGGTGACGCCGGAGCAGATTGAGCAGGCCGCCGGTGGTGAACCCACGGTGTTCGTCGCGAATCTGCCCTACAACGTGGCGGCGACGATCATCCTTCAGTTCTTCCAGACGATGCCAGCGCTTAAGCGCGCTGTCGTCATGGTGCAAAAGGAAGTTGCAGATCGTATTGCCGCAACGCCGGGCAACAAGACCTATGGCGGCTACACGGCAAAGCTCGGCCTGTATGCGCAGGTGACGGGGCGCTTTGAGGTGCCGCCGCGCTGCTTTATGCCGGCGCCGCATGTGGATTCTGCCGTAGTGCGCATCGATCGCGTTGACGGCGTGGTACTCGAGGGCCTCGACCGCGAGTTTGTGGCCCGTGTGATCGACGCCGCGTTTGCCCTGCGTCGCAAGACCATCCGCAATTCCATGAGCGCCAACGGCTTTGCCAAGGACGTGCTCGATGCGGCCTTTGAGGCTTGCGGTATCGCGCCCACCACGCGAGCCGAGACGCTCGATGTTGCCGACTTTGTCCGTCTGGCCCAGGAGCTCATCCATGATGCCTAATGCCGAACGCGTGACGTTTACCAAAAAGAAGAAAACGGTGGCCTGCCCGGTGCCGCTGGCGCCGCTTGCCGATACGCATGCGCACCTGCTCTCATTTTGGAGTAAGGAAGTTCCCGAGACGCTCGAGCGTGCCAAGGAAGCGGGCATTGACTTGTTGGTGACGATCTTCGACCCCATTGCCGATAAGCGCAGCGTGGCGGACTATAGCGACTGGCTGGTTCGCGAGATCCTGCCGATGCGGGATATTCCGCAGATCAAATATCTTGCCGGCGTGCATCCGTATGGTGCTCCCGACTACACCGATAACATCCATGCCCAGATTGTGACTGCACTCGATGATCCCCTATGCGTTGGCATTGGCGAGATCGGTTTGGACTACCACATGGACTACGACGACGATATTGCGCCGGCGCCTCACGACGTGCAGATCGACTGCATGGCGCGCCAGCTTGAGCTTGCCGTACGCCGCAATGTGCCGGTAGAGCTGCATCTGCGTCATGAGGACACGGACGAGGAGCGCACCTCGCATGTGGACGCCTACAACGTGTTGCGCGAGGTCGGCGTGCCCCAGGCCGGTTGCGTGCTGCACTGCTTTGGCGAGGACCGAGCCACGATGGAGCGCTTTGTGGATTTGGGTTGTTACATCGCCTATGGCGGCGCGGCTACCTTTAAGCGCAACGACGACGTGCGCGAGGCATTCGCGGCAACCCCGCTCGACCGTATTTTGTTCGAGACGGATTGTCCCTATATGGCGCCGGAGCCCATTCGCGGTCTTGAGTGCGAGCCTGCAATGATTTCCATCACAGCAAACGCGCTGGTCAACGACCGCGTCGATCGTACCGGCGAGGACGCCGGAGCAATCGCTCGAGCCGCCTGGGAAAATGCCTGCAAACTTTTTCAAAAATAGTTCTTGCGTTCGCAGCAGCGCTCCGTTATTCTAATTCCTGCACGCGGGCGTGGCGGAATTGGCAGACGCGTACGGTTCAGGTCCGTATGGGGGCAACCCCATGAAGGTTCAAGTCCTTTCGCCCGCACCATTGATTGAAAGAGCTCCCAGCAATGGGAGCTCTTTTTGTTATGCACGATCTCCTTGGACGGGTATCCTAGTACCAACGAGTGCCTATCAGAGGAGAGACCATGCTGTTTTCCGGTATCATCGCCGCCCTTACCAGCCTTTTGATTCCCATCATCATCCTGTTGCTGCTGCTTCCCAGCGCCTGCTATGTCGTTGAACAGCAGCATGCTGTGATCATCGAACGCTTAGGCAAGTTCAACCGCATCGTCAACGCGGGCTTCCACATGAAGGTGCCCGTAGTCGACCGTAAAGCTGCCACGGTGAGCCTGCGCACGATGAAAAACGGTTTTGGCATCGACGTTAAGACCCAGGACAACGTGACCATCGGCCTTGAGGTCTCTGCTCAGTACCACGTGAGCTATGACATGGGCGCCGGCCCGGCAGATTCGGGCATCTACAAGAGCTACTATATGCTGCAGGAGCCCGTCGACCAGATGCGTGACTTCATCACCGACGCCCTGCGCTCTTCGATTCCCGTCTACACACTCGATGAGGTCTTTGCCAAGAAGGATGACATCGCCAAGGATGTCAACGCTACCGTTTCCGAGCAGATGGCCGCCTACGGCTTCACCCTCGTGTCGACGCTCATCACCAAAATCGCGCTGCCGACCGAGGTCGAGAACTCCATGAACGACATCAACGCTGCCCAGCGCAAGCGCGCTGCCGCGCAGGAGCTCGCCGAGGCCGACCGCATCAAGCGCGTCACCGAGGCGACCGCCGAGGCCGAGGCTATGGAAAAGGCGGGCGAGGGCATCGCCAACCAGCGCAAGGCCATCGCGCTGGGTATCAAAGATTCGCTCGAGATCATCCAGGAGACGGGTGTCGGCAATGACGAGGCCAACCAACTGTTCATGTTTACGCAGTGGTCCGAGATGATGACGGAGTTCGCTCGCACGGGTAAAACCTCGACGGTCGTGCTGCCGAGCGACTTTTCGCAGTCGGCCTCGATGTTCGAGCAGATGCTGGCCGCCGGCAAAGTTCAAAACGATTCGAAGGAGTAGACGCGCGTGAAATACACCGTCGTTTGCGTCGGTAAGCTCAAGGAGCGCTTTTGGAAGGACGCGTGCGCTGAGTACACCAAGCGCCTAGGTGCCTATGCCAAGGTGGATATCCGCGAGGTGGCCGATATCGACCCGGCTAAGGCGGGCGGCGTGGATGCCGCGCGCGACAAGGAGGGGGCGGCGATTCTTGCCGCCTTGCCATCTCGAGCGCATGTGATCCTGCTGGCTATCGAGGGCAAGGAGCGCTCGAGCGAGGAGTTTTCGGCGAGGCTCGACGATCTTATGCTGCGAGGCAGCAGCGACATTGCCTTTGTAATCGGCGGTTCGGACGGCGTGAGCGATGACGTGCGCGCACGAGCCGACGAGATGCTCAGCTTTGGACGCATTACCTTGCCGCATAACCTGGCGCGTGTGGTGCTGCTGGAGCAGATTTACCGTGCCTGCAAGATCAGTCGTGGCGAGCCGTATCACAAATAGGTCGGCAATACGAAACAATGGCGTGGGACAATACCTTTCGTTTTGAGGAATGTGTCTGAAAGGACTATGTGATATGAAGATTGGATTTGTCGGTTTTGGCAATATGGCGAGCGCTATGGCCGATGGCTGGATCGCTGCCGGTGTAGCTGCGAGCGACATGTGCGCCTGTGCGGGTCGCTACGACGCACTGGTTGAGCGCTGTGAGGCGCGCGGGATGGCCGCTTGCCACGATGCCGCCGAGGTTGTCGCCGCATCCGATATCGTGGTCGCTGCGGTCAAGCCGTACATGATCGAGAAGGTATTCGCCCCGCTCAAGGATGCTCTTGCCAAAAAGGTCGTTCTGTCGGTTGCCTGGACCTGGGACAGTGCCAAGTGGGAGCAGGTCCTGCCGGGCGTCGCGCATATCTCGACGGTGCCCAACACGCCGGTTTCGGTGGGCGAGGGCGTCATCGCTTGCGAGAAGGCTTCCACGCTTAGTGATGAGCAGAGCGCAGTGGTGCTTGATTTGCTTGGCAAGCTCGGTGCGGTGGTCGAGCTCGATACGAGCCTGCTGTTCGTGGGCGGCACGGTGGGTGGTTGCGCTCCGGCATTTGTCGCTATGGCAATCGAGGCCCTGGGCGATGCAGCGGTCAAGCACGGTATCCCGCGTGCCGATGCCTATCGCATTGTGAGCCAGATGGTGCTGGGTACGGCAAAGCTGCAGCTCGCAACCGGTCAGCATCCCGCAGCGATGAAGGATGCCGTGTGCTCGCCCGGCGGTGCCACCATCAAGGGCGTCGTTGCGCTCGAGGACGCCGGCATGCGCAGCGCCCTGGTCAAGGCAATCGACGCAACCCTCCAGTAAAACCGACCAAAAAAGGGACAGGTTTATGTTGGCAGGTTTTTCCTGCGGTTTTGTCCTTTTAGCGAAAAGTGCCCCGCAACTGGCTCAATTCCAGTTGCGGGGCACTTGCGTTTGCCCAGATAAAACCGACCAAAATAAACCTGTCCCTTTTTGGCAGGTTAGTCCCAGAAGCTGTCTTCTTCGTCCTCGGACTTGGGGCCGCGGTCGACATACATCTTATGGGTGCGCTTCTCCATTACAAAGGCAATAATCGCAAACAGCAGGATGCCGCCGGCGAAAAGGATGGCAAAACCGGTGCGGGTGCCAAACAAAAAGGAAAAAACTGCGTCCATTGGGTGCCTTCTTGCGTAGTTGAGTTGGGTCGTAAACGCTCATAAGTATATACTTGCCCATACATGTACAAGGTTGCAACCTAAATGGAATGTATATCGCCGGAGGATCTAATGCTTGATATCAAGTTTGTTCGCGAGAACCCCGATGCCATCGATGTCGCCATGGCTAACCGCCAGACGTCTTGGGATCGCGAGAAGTTCTTTGAGCTCGACGACGAGCGTCGTGCCGTCATCACCGAGGTCGAGGAACTTCAAGCTACGCGCAACGCCGAGTCCAAGAAGATCGGCGCCCTGATGAAGGAGGGCAAGAAGGACGAGGCCGAGGCCGCCAAGGAGGCCGTGCGCGCCGTCAACGAGAAGATTGACGGTCTGGCCGAGCGCCGCACTGCTCTCGAGCAGGAGCAGTACGACTTCATGGCTCACCTGCCCAACATTCCTTGCGAGGCCACGCCGTACGGCAAGGACGAGGACGAGAACATCGAGCGCCGTCGTTGGGGCACCCCGCGCGAGTTCGACTTCGACTTTAAGCCGCACTGGGATCTGGGCACCGACCTCGACATCCTTGACTTCGAGCGCGGCAACAAGCTCTCCGGCAGCCGCTTCACCGTTCTCGGTGGCGCCGGCGCCCGTCTTGAGCGCGCCCTCATCAACTTCTTCCTCGATACGCACACCAGCCGTGGTTTTAAGGAGTGGTGGCCGCCCATCGTCGTCAAGCGTCAGACCATGTTCGGCACGGGCCAGCTGCCCAAGTTCGAGGACGACGCCTATCACGTCTCGGGCGACAACTTCCTGATCCCCACCGCCGAGGTCGTGCTCACCAACCTGCACGCCGGTGAGGTCCTCGACGCCGATACCCTGCCGCGCCGCTACACCGCCTTCACCCCCTGCTTCCGCGAGGAGGCCGGCTCCGCTGGTCGCGATACCCGCGGCATCATTCGCCAGCACGAGTTCGACAAGGTCGAGATGGTCAAGTTTGCCAAGCCGGAGGAGTCCGACGAGGAGCTCGAGAGCATGACCGCCGAGGCCGAGTACCTGCTGCAGCAGCTGGGCCTTCCGTATCGCGTGATTAGCCTGTGCACCGGCGACTTGGGCTTCTCTGCCCGTCAGACCTACGACGTCGAGGTCTGGCTGCCGAGCTACAACGCCTACAAGGAGATCAGCTCCTGCTCCAACTGCGGTGACTTCCAGGCTCGCCGCGCCAACATCAAGTATCGCGACCCCGAGAACTTCAAGGGTTCGCGCTATCTGCACACCCTCAACGGTTCCGGTCTGCCGGCTGGCCGTACCATGGCAGCCATTCTGGAGAACTACCAGAACGCTGACGGCACCATCACGATCCCCGAGGTTCTGCGTCCCTACATGGGCGGCCTCGAGAAGATCGAGCCGGTCGCGTAGATTGGCTGCATAAGCGATTTGCTAGGGCACTCCTTTTTGGGGTGCCCTTTTTGTGTGCGGCCATACCATGCTGTGCGGACAGCTCAATAGAAAACACACGAACAACTGTTCTGTATACAGCCATCTACCTGCTATGCTTTTGCTAACTAAGAGCAAGAGAAAGGGGATGTGATGGGGCTGTTCGACGAGCGGGTTGTTTTGTTCCAGAGCGATGAGGGCGGGGAGCAGCTGCTGGTAACGTGCGAGCCGTCGGGTATGGGTGGCTTGGTGGTTCGGCAGACGAGTGAGGGACCATTGACGCAATGGTGCTATGAGGAGTCGCCGCATGTGGTCGAGACCTTTGTGGCGCATGAGGCGCTTGTTGTCCTTGAGCACTTCTATGGCGTTGGAACTTCTAATCAGGTGGCCCAAATGCTGAGCATCTCGTTTGCCGACTACGACTGTGCCCAACGGGTGCGGTCGCTTCTGGGGGAGTTTGGCGCCGGGTTCGATGTGATCGAAAAGCCAATCGATCGTACGGGGAACGACGGTATATGCGGAGCAGCATGACAAAACTGCGTTCCAAAAAAAAGTTTGAGATTGTGCTTGACTCCAATAAGCTAAAGTGGTTTTATATGTTTTGCGCTGCGGCGTTACCTCAGCTGGATAGAGGGTCTGACTACGAATCAGAACGTCATAGGTTCGAATCCTATACGCCGCACCAATTGAACTTGAAGCCTCCGGCAACGGGGGCTTTTCTTTTTTGGAGACCAGACAGGGATTCGAACCTCGGTCGAGGCGCGAGCGTGAAGCGGACGCGGAGCGTCCGTAGCGAGCGGACGAGCACGCCGGCAGGCGGGCGAAGCCGGCGCGGATCCGCGGAGCGGATGCGCGGAATCCTATACGCCGCACCAATTGAAATTGAAAGCCTCCGGCAACGGGGGCTTTTCTTTTATGGCAGCACCGCATGGATTCGAACCTCGGTCGAGGCACGAACAACTTAATTATCACTCCGTAAAATTTTTTCTAATTGTCGCTTGACCCATCGGGGGCTCGCGTGCATAATAATCCGTGCGTTGCGGCGTTACCTCAGCTGGATAGAGGGTCTGACTACGAATCAGAACGTCATAGG
>UQTW01000034.1 GCA_900544115.1 uncultured Collinsella sp.
CCACCTGCCGAAAAGGGACAGGTTTATTTTGGTAGGTTTTATCTGGTGTTTTGCGACGCGACAGACACGCCCTCCCCAAAGCAAAAAAGGGGACGGGGCAAAACCCCATCCCCTCTCAATCAACCCGTAAGGTCTACTTACTTGTGATTAGTAGGAAAGCTTCCACATGTAGCGACGCATGGTCAGCGGGTGCTGACGGGCCTCGGCGATCTGGTTGCCGTACTCGCGCATAACGGCGAGGTGCAGCAGCGGGTTGAAGTAGGTGACGACGCTTGCCGGCACGGCGTCGGCCAGACCGTAGTCCTTGGAGTCGATCAGAGCGACCTTGGCGCCCATGCGCTTAAGGAAGGTGAGGGCGCGGGCGTCCATCGGACGGGTGGCACCATCGGACATGAAGAAGACGTAGGGCTTACCCTCGGTGGAAACCTCGAACGGGCCGTGGAAGTACTCGCCGGTGTTGTAGGCGGCGGCGTCGATCCACTGCATCTCGGTGAACAGGAAGGCGGCGTGAGAATAAGCCATCTTCTCGGAGGCACCAGAGGCCATGAAGTAGATCATCTTGTCGTCCTTGAAGTCCTGGGCGAACTGCTTGGCGAGGCCCTTGGCGGACTGAGCGGCGTTCTCGCAGAGCTCGAAGACGTTGGTGAGGCCGGTGATCATGTCCTCGTAGTGGTCATAGCCCTCGGTCTGCTGAAGGATCTCGAGAGCAAGAGCGATGGCGTAGCCAGGCTTCTCGCACTTGGCAGCGTAGTTGGCATGGAAGCCGTGAACAATGACGTGGTCGGCGTCGACGGTCAGAGCGGAGCCGGCCTTGTTGGTGAGGGAGACGACCGGGCAGTTGTGCTTCTTGGCGGTCTTGTTGGCCTCGACGGTCTCGGGCGTGGAGCCACCCAGGGAGCAGGTGATCACGAAGGTGTGCTCGTTGACCCAGGAAGGCGTGTCGTAGTTGAACTCGTTAGCGGTGAAGATCTGAACGTTCAGCTTGTCCGTGTTGTTGGCCAGGAAGTACTTGGCAGGGTAAAGGTCGGACATGGAAGCACCGCAGCCGACGAAGGCGACGCTGTGGATCTCGTGGTTGGACAGGACGTCAGCGACGATCTGCTTAGGGAGGTTAAGGTCGATCTCGTACATCTGACACATTCCTTTCGATTTTTTGCGGCGCCACATTGCCGGGCGCTCGCAGGGTTACCGTGGTTTGGACCGAGTCGCCGGCCCGTTGAGGATGTGTCAAAGGAACTGTCCCTTTGACACATCTAGGGATGGAAGCCTGCCTGGGGTATGGGATGCCAGGCAGGCCCCCGGGGAAAGCGGTTAGACGCTTGGTCGCGACTAGGCCAGGATGCCGGCCGCGGAGAGGGCGATGCCGCCCACGATGGCGATCACGAGAAGCCAACCGGTGTTGACGTTCTTCTTGATGAGCCAGTACATAAGGCCGGTGAGGCCGAGGGAGATCATCTGGGGCATCATGCCGTCCAGGATGTCCTGAATCACGACGGTGCCCTCAGCGAACTGCAGCGGGGTGGTGGCGCCGATCAGCGTGGCGATCATGCCGCCCACGGACATAAGACCCACGATACCGCAGACATACATGAGCTTCTCCATGAGGTCGCCGCCCTGGAGCTTGCTCAGGTACTCGTGGCCGCCCTGATAGCCGATCTTGGCTGCGAACCACGTGATCAGCACAGAGGGCACGATGGAGATGAGCATGGCCAGGATCGGGCCCATGATGGAGCCCTGCTGAGCCAGCTGAACACCCAGGCCAAAGGCGATAACGCGGATGGTGCCCTGGAAGAAGGAGTCACCGATGCCGGAAAGCGGACCCATAAGGGAGGTCTTGACCGCGTTGATCGAATCGGGGTCGAAGTTCTCGGGATCCTTGGCGTACTCTTCCTCCATGGAGGCGGCGAGGCCCAGGATGAAAGCGCTCGTCTGCGGGGTGCAGTTGTAGAACGCCATGTGACGGTGGTAAGCCTCTTTCTTAGCAGCGAGCTGCTTGGGGTCGGACTCGTCCGGATAGAGGCGATCGAGCGTGGGAACCATGCCGTAGAGGAAGCCCATGTTCATCTGACGCTCGTAGTTCCAAGAGGCCTGGATGGCCCAGGAGCGCCAGAAGAACTGGCTGACCTTCTTGTTCAGGGACACGTCCTTGGTTGCGGTTGCCATAGTGTGTTCCTCCTTAGTCTTCGTCGTCTTCGAGCGGATCGTAGTCGGAATCGACACCGGCGGCTGCATGGGAACCGTTGAACTTGAAGCCCATGAAGACGACAGCCAGGCACACACCGATCAGAGCGACCGCGATGACGGACAGGTTGAGGTAAGCGGCGAGCAGGAAACCGATGAACAGGAACGGAGTCATACCCTTCTTGATCATCATGGTGAGCAGCAGGGCCAAGCCGTAGGCGGTCATGATCTTGGTCGAAACGTTAAGACCAGTGGACAGCCACTCGGGAACCATGTTGACGATGGCCTGAACCAGGTCGGTGCCAACAAAGACGGCCAGGAAGATCGGCAGGAAGTACATGATGGCGTACAGACCGGAGCCGGCGCAGATGTGCATACGGTAGGCGGTCTTGAAGTTACCGTTATCGATCGCGCTATCGGCCACATGGGTGAGGGCGGCGATGATGGAACGGAACACGATGCCGAGGAGCTGACCCAGGACGGCGACCGGGATGGCGATCGTCATGGCGGTCTCAGCAGAAGCATCGGTCAGGCACGCGAAGGCAGCTGCCACGATGCCGCCCAGGACCATATCGGGCGGAACGGCGGCGCCGACCTGCACCAGGCCCATGGACACGAGCTCGACGGCGGCACCGACGGCAAGGCCGGTGGGCACATCGCCCAGCAGCAGACCGACGAGCGTAGCGCCAACGAGAGGCTGCTCGAAGTTAAGACGACCGAGCAGGCGGGAGTCCCACATGCAGAACACGCCGACGAGGCCGACGAGCACCGCACTGATGAACGTATTCATACCCTTCTCCTTTCAGTCAGGCAAAAGCCTGGTTGATTACAGCTTGGCGTCGATGTCGACGCTCTGATACGTAGGGGTCTGCTGGACGTAGAGCTTGATGCCCATGTCGAGCAGCTGGTTGACGTCGGCCTTCTGGGTGGCGTCGAGGAAGACGGAGCTGTCCTTGCCGCCGACCTGATCGGCACCGTCGTGGTTGGCGGTGGCGCCCAGGTTGATGGCGTCGAGCTTGTAGCCCTGGCAGAACTGCAGCATCTCGGCCGTGTTGCCAAAGACGAACATGACGCGCTCGCCGAGGGTGTTGAGCTTGTCCATCTTGGCGAGGGCACGCTCGACGGTGAAGACGTTCAGGCGCACGCCCTGGGGCTTGGCCAGCTTAAGAGCGCCCTTCTTGATGTCATCGTTGGCGGCAGCGTTGTCGACGACGATGATGCGCTCGGCCTGAACCTTGGTGGTCCAGGTAAAGACGACCTGGCCGTGCAGCAGACGGTAGTCAAGACGTGCGAGGACGATCTTGGCGGGACCGGAGCTGTGACGGGACGCCTTGGCCTTCTTGGCGGGAGCCGCGGCGGCCTCGACCGGTGCGTTGGGGTTGGTCAGACCGGTGCGGGCCTCGTTGATGAGGGCCGCGAGCTCGGCACCCTTGACGGGGACGGGGCTCATAGCGAGCGTGAGCGCCAGCGGGATGTTGAAACCGCTAACAACCGTGAACTTCGTGCCGTTCTTGGAAAGCTCGACCATGTTGTTGTTGACCGAGCTGCCGAGCATATCGGTCAGCACATAGACGGTGTCGTCCGCGTTGAACGTGGCGATCATAGCCTCAACCTTATTGGTGATGGGCTCCTTGTCGTCACGAGCAAGCGACACGACGTGGACGTTCGACACGTCGCCGAGAACCATCTCGAGCGTGTCTTTGGCGCCTGCGGCCAGGCCGCCATGAGATGCGAGAATGATCTGATTCATCTTGCCTCCTCCTTTTCGTTATGGTCATTATAACGTCTTATACGTTGCTTATATTGATAATTAGTATATAAACCGTTCGCGGGTGAAAAACGACCGTTGGCGGGTTTAACGCAATCGAAACGATGGTCTTGGGTAGGCCGGCGCTGGCTGGATAACCCCAGGTCGGACGCCGCGCGCAACCCCCCTATCGCACGAAGTACCAGGGACTTTCCTGCACGGTGGGCTCCAGCGCAATGCCCGTGCGCTCGCGGAAGAGATCCATGTCCTGCGATTTTTCCGTCCACCACGCATTGGGCTTAAAGGTCATGCTCTCAACGACATGACCGACAAACACACTGTTGCGCAGCCTGGAGAAGTCGGTGTTCATAATCAGGATGGACGCGAGCACCAGCACGATGCCCAGAACCTTGATCGCGCCGGCGGACTCGGCATAGACACCAATGCCCACCAGTACGGTGACGACCGTCTCGAAAGACATTACGACGGGAACTTTCGACGTCTCGAGCCCCATGGACAGACCCTGCATATATAAGATGTAAGCCACGGCTGTGGGGATGAGTCCAAAGCCAAGGAACAGCAGCAGCAGCTGTGGCGACATTGCCGCGGCGACATCCGGCCACGGAGCCGCGATAGCCGCCATAACCGCACCGCCAAAAACAAGGCCCCAAAACGTGACAGCCAGCGGGTGGACCGTCTTGGTTGCTATCCGGCTAAACACCGCGAGCGACGCCCCACAAAAGCCTGCAATCACGCCCGACGTGACGCCCCAAACCGAAAAATGGAAACCGGAAAGGTCACCATTAGTTACTGCAAGTACACAGCCCCCTATGTTAAAAGCGATGGCAACGAGCTTGTTGGGGGTCACGTCCTCGCGATAAAGCACGCGGCCGAGCACGACGCCAAACACCGGCGAGGTATAGAGCAGCACCGAGGCCGTGGACATGCCCACCTCGCCCATACACTCGTAATAAAGCGTGTTAGCGGTGGCGAGGCCGATAATGCCAAGAAGCGCACAAGGAACAAGCTCTTTAGGACTTGCCTTGAACAGTGCCAGGGGACCCGATGCCTTTCCCTCACGAGCACCTCCCTGGCAACCCATGAATGCCAAGACCGGAGCCATTAAGACAGCACCCGACAACAGGCGAAAGGCCGCCATGCTCTGAGACGAAACACCCAGGGCCGATATTCCGTTAACAAAGATTCCGATGGTGCCCCACATAAGCGCGGCGATCAGCACCAGCACATAGCCCAGATTGCTTTTCTTCAACGCAGCCTCCTCGGTATTGTTTCCAATATGTTTCATACTACGTTATAGTCGTTATATACATTTTTCAAGGCACAAATCGGCGAGCGGAAAAGTGATCCGTTTTCCTCCATCCCCAGCGGATTACTTGGCGGTTGCGGTGAAATAGTTCCTAAATAGATGCTTCAAACCCCCAAACAGGAACTATTCCACCGCAACTTATGAGGACATCGAGCTGTTAGGCCGCTCTATTCCCTAGTAGTCCAGCTTCCACATGTAGCGGCGCGTCATGTAGTCCTTGTGGGTGACGGCAGAGAGTGCACGCATGTACACGTTGTTGAGGATCGGGGCAAAGATCAGGTGGTTGAAGTACTCGCTCACGCTGTCCTTGATGTCGTTGAGGCCAAGCTCCTTGGCATCGAGCTGATAGACGCGCTCGCCACCGTACTGGTTGACGAAGCGGATGCCGCGCTCGTCGTTGCAGCGGCTGCGGCCGACACTGATGAGCTGGAACAGCGAGGTGCGCTTGTCCAGGATCTCAAAGGGGCCGTGGAAGAAGTCACAGGTGTTGATGGTGCAGGAGTCGATCTGCAGCATCTCCTGCACGTTGCAGATGCTAAAGACGTAGGCGGCACCAAAGAGCGGACCCTGAGCCATCACGTTGATGCAGGGCTTGTCGGCGTTCTGCTCGGCCCACTTGGCAGCAAGCGGACGGGTGTACTCGACGGCCTTTCGATAGATGGGGTCGACCAAGTCGAAAGCGGCCATAGCGGTCTCGTACTCGGCATAGCCCTCGGTCTGCTGCGTAAGCTCCATGGCGATCATGGTCACGACGGCGGAGTTGGTGCGGCCCATGCAGGACTCATCGACGGCCAGGCTGTCATACTGGATCTTGTAGTCGCAGACTTCGGTGAGGCCGGACTCGTCGACATAGATGGCGATGGTGCTGGCGCCGTGATCCTTGGCGACCTGGGCGGCGACGATGGTCTCCTTGGTGCCGCGCATGGACACGACGACGGCCAGGGTGTTCTCGTTGACGTAGGCCGGGGTGGCGTGCACGAACTCGTTGCTGGTGTAGCTGGAGCTCACGACCTGCGTGGCCTCGTGCTCCATAAAGTACTGGGCAGGATAGTTGCCGCCGTTGGATCCGCCAGCGCCGATCCACACGACGCGCCTGATGCCGCCCTTGTCCGCCTTGTCAGCCAAAACCTGGGAGACGACGTCCTTAACCTGTTCCTGAGTAGTCATCGTGCATCAGCCTTTCTTCTCGTTTGATGCTCTCGATGGCATACAAGTTACATACATGTTTTGGTTATGTCGACTAGTTGTATGCTATATTTGTCTTAGAAATTTTGCTGGTAAAGTTTTCGGCAATCCATTACCAGTGGTTTTGTTGTCATGTTGGATACATGCTTGGTTCAGTAAGCATACAGGTTAGATACAGGTTATTCGCATGAGCACTTCGTCAAAAAAGAACTTGGCCCAATACGAGCGTCTGGCGGGTACGCTGCGTGACCGCATCGCCGCCGGCACCTACGCACGCGAAGACAAGCTGCCGTCCGAGATGGAACTCATGGACGAATCGGGTCTGTCGCGCAGCACCGTGCGCCACGCCCTTAAGGTGCTCGTTGATGAGGGCCTGGTGCGCACCGAGCGCGGGCGTGGCGCCTTTGTGGCCGACACGCCTGCGCTCCACGAGAACAACCTGATGTTTTCGAGCTATACCAAGCAGGTCGAAGGCCAGGGCATGAAGCCCACCACGCGCACCGTGGACTCGGGCTTTGCCAAGGCGGCCGGCAGCATAGCTAAGTTCTTTGACGCCGCCGTGGGCAGCAAGCTCGTCAAACTTGTCCGCCTGCGTTATCTGGACGATGCGCCGCTTTGCCTGGAGACCACCTATCTGCCGCCAAGCTTCGAGGCACTCATCGACCGCGATATCAACGGTTCGCTCTACGCCACGCTGCGCCAAGAATTCCATCGCGCGCCGGCACAGGGGCACAAGACCTTTGAGGTGTGCTATGCCTCGCAAAACGAGGCGTTTTTGCTCAACGTCGAGCGCGGGCAGGCGCTGATCCTGATCACCGACTACGTCTACGACACCGACGGCCGCCCGCTGCACATCTCCAAGCGCATCCAACGCACCGACCGCGCCAAATACACCGAGCCCATCGGCTAACCTGCCAAAATAAACCTGTCCCTAAATGGCAGGTTTGGGGAGGTCGGGGAACCAGGTCGGCTTGGGTTGGTTGGGTGTGCGCTCGGCTAGGACCAGCTCCATCCAACACATGTCGTACCAGCGACCGAACTTTTGGGCGCAGCGGTCGAAGGCGCCCACCAGGCGATACCCCATATGGGCATGGAAATCCTGACTGTTGTGCGCCAGGTATTCGTCGTCCTTGTCGTGCGGCACGGCGATGAGGGCGCACATGTTGGTGATGCCCATCGCGATCAGGCACTGCTTGAGCGCATCATGCAGCTTGCGGCCCAGCCCGCCGTGGCGCACGTCGCGCGCCAGATAGATCGACGTCTCGACCGACCAGTCGTATGCCTCGCGGCTGTTAAGCGGGCTCACATAGGCATAGCCTACCGGACGCCCGTTCAGCTCCATCACCAGATACGGATAGCGCTTGAGCGTACGCTCGATGCGCCCGGCGAACTCCTCAACGCTCGGCACCTCGTATTCGCAGGTAATCGCCGTCTGGCGCACATATGGCTCATAGATGGCAAGCAACGCCGGCGCATCATCGGGCGTCGCCAGGCGAATCGTCGGCTCGGACATCTCGGTCATACAACCCTTCTCCCTCAAAAGCAAAGGCCGCCCTGCGCCAAACCCAGGCGTAGGACGGCCCTCGTCATTGCATCAAGCTACAGGACAGCCGCCAACGCGTCGATGTCCTCCTGCGTCGTGGCCCAGCTGGTGCAAAAGCGCACCACCGTGTGGGTCTCGTCGTACTTTTCCCAGTACTCAATCGAGGCATGCTCGCGAATGCGCGCCATGTCCTCGTTGGGCAGAATCACAAACTGCTGGTTGGTCGGCGTCTCCAAGAAGAACTGGTAACCGCGCTCGTGCAGCACGCGACGCAGCGCCTGAGCGGTCTCAATCGCCTGGCGACCAATCTCAAAATACAGGCCGTCGGTAAAGAGCGCCTCAAACTGCACACCCGTCAGGCGGCCCTTGGCAAGCAGCGCGCCGTGCTGCTTAATGCGCGGAATGGGGTGCGCCGGGGCGTGCATGCCGCAGAACACCACGGCCTCGCCGCAGAGCGCGCCGCACTTGGTGCCGCCGATGTAGAACACGTCGCACAGCTGCGCCAGCTCGGGCAGGGTAATGTCGCACTCATCGGCCGCCAGCGCATAGGCCAGGCGAGCACCGTCCACAAACAGCGGAATCTCGCGCTTCTGGCACACCGCATAAATCTCGGCCAGCTCGGCCTTGGAGTACAGCGTGCCATACTCGGTCGACAGGCTCACGTACACGGCGCCCGGAAACACCATGTGCTCGCAGCTCTCGTTTTCGTAGAACACCTGGATATAACTTTCGAGATCCTCGGCGTGCATCTTGCCCTCGTAGCCGGGGATGGTGAGAACCTTATGGCCGCCAAACTCGATGGCGCCTGCCTCGTGGCAGGCAACGTGGCCGGTCTCGGCGGCAACGACGCCCTCGTACGGCGCGAGCAGCATGTCAATCACCGTCGCGTTGGTTTGCGTGCCGCCCACCAGCAAAAACACGTCGGCATCGGGAGCCTGACAGGCCTCGCGGATAAGCTGCTTGGCACGCTCGGTATGTGCATCGGTGCCGTAGCCGGGCTGCGGCTCCATGTTGGTGTCGACGAGCGCCTGCAGCACCGCCGGATGTGCGCCGTGGGAATAGTCGTTGTTGAACGCGAGCATGGCAATCCTCTCTTACCAGGTATCGTCCAGATGATTCAGGTGGGGCTATTGTACGCCGTGAGGATAGGCAATGCGCGCGGCAAGGCACTCAAGCGCCAACACCAGGGCAAAGCCGCAGCTCACATCAGTCAAAAAGTGTGCACCGATCACGATACGGCCAAAGGCGACGAGCACCGCAACCGCAGCCGCCGCCCAAAAGACCACGCGGCGACGCGAAGGCTTTTCCGTAAAGGCCGCCGCGGGAAGCGCGGCGAGCATAAGGCCGATCGCCGCGTGCGCCGTGTGTCCACTCGCAAACGACTTAAAGCCGTCCCTGATCACGCCGGCAGCGATATAGGCCCACTTGTCGGGGTTACCGATCACCCACCACGGCTGAAAATTGAGCCCCGGCGTGACCTCGATCACGCGCATGCGCGGGCGCGACCACAGCGGCTTGACGATCACGTTGAGGATGATGGCCTGGGCGACCCATACGGCAAGCACCATCAGTGCCCAGCGCGTGAGCTCGTCGGGGTCGGTGTCGCGCGTGAGGCGATAGACGATAAGGTTGGCAGCGATGACCAGCACAAACGTCAGTACCAGCTGAACCGCGATGAGTTTGCCGCCAACCTTTAGGGACGAGACGATCTCGTAGCCGGCCAGGCCAACGTTGACGAGGATGCCGAGCACGGCGAGCCATTTGCTCCCCCTGGAGTCGGGACGCACCGCGCGCACGAGCATGACGCCTGCGACGCTTGCCGTCAGCTCGAACGGCAGCTCGCCGGCGGCCTCGATAAAGCGGCCGTACATGCTGCCGATGTTGAACAGCGCGCTCGAGATCTGATAATCGAAGAAGCTGCCCACGCACAGACAAAGGCACAGGACAATCGCGATCATGGCGGCATCTTTCTTATAGATGTATCCGAACATGCTTTCCTTTCGATGGGGCGGAATCGACCCGCGAGATGGCGGAATTATGTCCCATAAATATAAATAGTTTTACAGGTTGAGCATAAGTGAGCGAAAACGTCCCATTTGTGGCAAGGTGACCCGAAGGAGGAGGGAAGCGTACTTATGTACGCGACCGACGAGTGAGGGTCAGATTGCCCAAATGGGGCGTTTGCAGCGTCGAGCCGCTAGTCGTCGTCGCTGGCACCCAGCTGTTGCAGCAGCATGAGCGCCGCCGCCACGGGGCCGGTGCCGTCGTTGGCGTCGAGGCCGCGACCCAGGCCGCTGCCCGCACCGGCGCCCGCCTTGTAGGGCACCGACAGTTTGCGACTCTTGGGGAAGTTCACCGCGCCATAGCGGGTCTTAAGCTCAAATGCCACCTTCTTGGGCACGTCGACGCCCAAAAACGTGATGCGACCGCCGCTGAGCGTGACACTCTCGAGCCCCAGGCGCTCGCCGCGAATGCGGATGCGCGCGCGATTGAACAGGTTGAGTCCCGCCAACGGCAGCTCGCCATGCGCGGCCTCGGTCTCCTCCTGAACCTCATCGATGCTCTCCAGGTCCTCGGCCGCTGCGAGCTTACGGTACACGAGCACGCGCTGATCCACCGCCGGCAGGTACTCCTCGGACAAGAAATAATCAGCCGGCAGGTTGATGCCCACGCTCGCCGCTTCCACGCCGGCATCGTCATCGCCGCGCGCCTCGGCCACGGCCTGTCCCAACATCTGCGTAAACAGGTCAAAGCCCACGCTCGACAGGTTGCCGTGCTGCTCGGCGCCCATGAGCGAACCGGCGCCGCGGATCTCCAGGTCGCGCATGGCAATGCGCATGCCGCTGCCCAGGTCTTGGAACTCGGAAAGCGCGGTCAGGCGCGCCGTCGCCTCCTCGGTGAGCGGCAGCTCGCCCGGGAACATAAAGTACGCGTAGGCCTGCGTGACAGAACGGCCCACACGGCCCTTGAGCTGGTAGAGCTGTGCCAGACCCAGGCGCTGCGAGTCCTCGATGATGAGCGTATTGGCGCACGCGTTGTCGATGCCGCTCTCCACGATGGTCGTGGCGATGAGCACATCGATCTTTTTGGTCGCGAACTCGATCATCACGTCCTCGACCTCGCGCGGGCTCATCTTGCCGTGCGCCACGCCCACGCGCGCCTCGGGCGCGGCCTCGTGCACGCGCGCCACGGCGTCGTCAATGGTCTTGACGCGGTTGGACACGTAGTACACCTGGCCGCCGCGACCCACCTCCAGGCGAATCGCCGCGCTCACCACGTCGGGGTCGTACTCCCCCACGTGCACAATCACGGGACGGCGCCCGGTCGGCGGCGTGGTGATCAGGCTCATGTCGCGCACGCCGCTCGTTGCCATCTGCATGGTACGCGGGATGGGCGTGGCCGAAAGCGTGAGCACGTCGATCTGCTCGCGCAGGTTCTTGAGCTGCTCCTTGTGCTGCACACCAAAGCGCTGTTCCTCGTCGATGATCACCAGGCCCAGGTTCTTGGGGTTCACGTCGGCCGAAAGCAGACGGTGTGTGCCGATCAGCACATCGATCGTGCCCTCGGCAAACGCCTTGAGCGCGCGCTTTTGCTGCGCCGGGGTGCGAAAGCGGCTGAGCACCTCGACCTCAAGGCCAAACGGGGCAAAGCGTTCAAAGAACGTCTCGTAGTGCTGCTGGGCAAGAATGGTCGTGGGGCAGAGCACCATGACCTGGCGGCCGGAGTCCACACACTTAAACGCCGCGCGCAGGGCGACCTCGGTCTTGCCAAAGCCCACGTCGCCGCACAGCAGGCGGTCCATGGGCTTGGGCGCCTCCATGTCGGCCTTAATATCGGCGATGGCCTCTAGCTGGTCGCGCGTCTCGTCGTAGGGAAAGCTCTCCTCCATCTCGATCTGCTCGGGCGTATCGGGCGGGCAGGCGATACCGGCAATCGAGGAGCGGCGCGTATACAGATCGACCAGGTCAAACGCCAGCTTTTTGGCGTTCTTGCGCGCCTTGTTGGTGGCACGCGTCCAGTCGGCGGTGTTGAGCCTGGTCAGGCGCGGCTTGTCACCGTCGGGACCAACGTAGCGCGTAATGCGGTCAACCTGCTCCAGCGGCACGTAGAGCTTGTCGCCGTCGGCATATTCCAGCAAAAAGTAGTCACGCTCCTTGCCGCCCACTTCCTGGCGCGCGATCTCGCTAAAGAGCGCGATGCCGTGAGTGGCGTGCACCACGTAGTCGCCCGGCTTAAACGGGAACGTGATCTGCGTAATGTCCACCTTGCGGCGGCTGCGCGCGCGGTTGGCGTCCATGCGGGCGTTGAGGTCGGCGATTGAGAACACGGCCAGGTTGGCATCGGGCACCACCACGCCCTGCGGCAGGGCGGCATCCACAAAGGTCACGCGTCCGCGCGAGATGGTGGGCACGGCGGCACCGGCGGCAGCCTGGGCCGCGCCCGCCTCGAGCGAGCGGGCGTTGAGCGCGTCGGCCTTACGCTCGTGAATGGAAGCATGGGCCTCCTGGCGTGCGGCACGGTCGGCAGAATCCGCCGTTGCCACGCGTACGCGCTCGCCAATAACGCCGGCGTTTTCGGGCGCGGCCGTCAACGACTCCTCAAAGGTAATGCCCTCGTCGCCAAAGGTGAGCTCCATCGACTCGCGCGCACCGCGGTCAGGGATGGCAAATACGCAGGCATAGCGCTTGCCCACGACTTCCCGAATGCGCGTCATAAAGCGATTGTCCGAGCCCGCAATGGCCGGCTGCTCAATCTTGAGCTCTGCCGTCACCGCACCGCCGGCACGAATCAGGCTCACGTAGTTCAGGCGCTGCTGAGCACCAAAATCGAGCTGCTGGGCACGTACATACAGGCCATCCAGTCGGTCAATCCCCGCCTCGCCGGCACGCGCCTCGATATCCTCGTAGGCACGCAGGCAATCGTCGAACAGCGAGCGCGGCTCGGACAGCACCACGAGCGCCTTGCCGCTCACGTGCGCCAGCGGGCTCACGGTCTGGCCGTACATCACCGGCAAAAAGCGATCGAGCTCGGGCGTGACGATGCGCGCATCCACCATCTCGAGCAGCGCCGCCAGTTTGCTGTCGTCCTGGCTGGCACGATAGAGCGCCACATGCATGTTGTGGACGGCGTCGTCGGTGAGTGCGAGCTCGCGACAGGGGAAGATCTCGATGCTGTCCTCGTTGCCGATGGTCTGGCCCGTGGAACTCACCATGCGGCGGATACGGTCGATCTCGTCGCCAAAAAACTCGATGCGCACGGGCGCCTTTTCCTGTGCGGGAAACACCTCGACGGTGTCACCGTGCACGCGGAACAGGCCGGGTGCATCGGCGGCGCCGGCATTGGTGTAGCCCATGCCCACCAGACACTGCGGCACCTCGTCAAAGGGAATCTCCTCGCCCACCGCAAAAGTAGTGGACTCCCAGTAGCGACTCTCGACCGGCGGCACGCAGCGCAGCAGTGCGCGGGCCGAGGCGACCATGATGCAGTTATCGCCGCGCACGATGCGCCCTAAAGCCTCGCAGCGTTGGGCCACCACGGCGTCGTCGGGCGCCTGCTCACGCCATGGATAGTCTTTGCGCTCGGGAAAGCGGCACACATGCGCCAGACCCACATAGGCGGCCAGGCTGCGCGCGGCGCGATCGGCCGCGTCCTCGCCGCTCACGATGTAGACCGTGGGACGCGGACGGCGCGCAAACTGAGCTGCCGCCATGAGCGTGCGGCCCGACTGCGACACGGCCAGCGTCACGTCCTCGCCGGCATCGAGTCCGGCCTCGACGGTCTGCAGCGCCTCGGCAGTGTAGAGCTGCGCGGCTATACGGTGAATGAGCATGCTGTTCCTCCGGCATCGCAACGCCAAAAGCCCGCCGGGGCAAGCTCGGCGGGTCGTACGTCAAATACATTGTCTGTCATGGTAGCGCATGGAGAGGACTCCGGCTCAAGGGCAAACCCAGCCCCGCAAAAAACGCCAGACGAAGATGCGTTCCGCCCTACCCCGCCACGCGCACGCTGGGGCACAAATCTGCCAGCGGACACTCGTCACACTTGGGTTTGCGGGCGTCGCAGATCTCGCGACCAAAGGTGATCCACTGATGGTTGACCGACTCCCAATACTCGTGCGGCAAAATCTTGAGCAGATCCTGCTCGGTCTTGAGCGGTTCCTTGGCATGCGTCTTGGGACTCAGCATCAGGCGGTGCGCAATGCGGTTGACGTGCGTGTCCACCGCAATACCCTCCACGATGCCATACCCCACGTTGAGCACGATGTTCGCCGTCTTGCGTCCCACGCCCGGCAGCTTCACGAGCTCCTTCATGTCGGCCGGCACCTCGCCGTCATAGTCGGCGACGATCATCTGCGCGGCCTCGACGGCATGCTTGGCTTTGCTCTTGTAGAAGCCGAGCGACTTGATGGTGTCTGCCACGTCAGCTACGCTCGCCCCGGCCATGGCCTCGGGCGTGGGCCACTGGGCAAACAGCCGCGGCGTCACTTTGTTGACCTGCGCATCGGTCGTTTGCGCCGAAAGCAGCACCGCGATCAGCAGGCGGAAGGGATTCTCGTGGTCCAAAAAGCACTCGACCGGGCCATAGCGACGGTTGAGGCGCTCACACACCTCGATGGCGCGCTCGCGCTTGGCGGCATTGGTCTCGCGTGGCATAACGACTCCTCGGCTCAACGGCACAATAAACTTATGGGCACAATTGTCCCACGTCCGAGACGCTTACGTCTCCAAGAATGCGCCGGTCTGACGGCTCCACAGACTCGCGTACTCGCCACCCGCCTCGACGAGCCGCGCATGCGTGCCGTCCTCGACAATCTCACCATCGGCCAACACCACAATGCGGTCGAGCGCCGCCACGGTGGACAGGCGATGTGCCACCACAATGGAGGTGCGGCCGCGCATCAGGTTCTCGAGCGCCTCCTGCACCAGCGCCTCGGACTCGCTGTCGAGGGCAGAGGTCGCCTCATCGAGCACCAGAATCGGCGCGTCGGTTAGAATGGCGCGGGCGATAGCCACGCGCTGACGCTGGCCGCCCGAGAGCTTGACGCCGCGCTCGCCCACCATAGTGTCAAAGCCACGGGGCAAGCGGTCGATAAACTCCAGGGCATTGGCCAGGCGCGCGGCCTCGCGAATTTGCTCATCAGTGGCGCCGGGACAACCGTAGGCAATGTTTTCGCGAATGGAGCGGTGGAACAGCAGCGCCTCCTGCGGCACGTAGGCAACCTGGCGGCGCAGGCTCTGCTGCGTGCAGTGCGAGACATCCTGACCGTCCACGAGCACGCGGCCGCCCTGAACATCGTCCAGACGCAGCAGCAGCTTGGTGAGCGTCGTCTTACCCGAGCCCGATTTGCCCACCAGGCCCACGCGCTGGCCCGCCGCCACATGAAGTGTCAGGTCATCGAACACGTTCTCGCCCGCCGCAGCGTCACGGTACGCAAAGCTCAGGTGCTCAAAATCAATCGCGCCCTCGGTCACTTTGAGCTCAGAGGCGTCCGGGTCGTCTGCCACCAAACGCGGCTCGTCCAGCACGCGCGTCATCTCGGCCGCATCGCCCAAAGCGCGGTTGATACGCTGCATCATGGAACTCACGTAGTTCAGGCGCATGGTGAGGTTATAGGTGTAGGTAAAGATCATGACGAGCGAGCCGGCCGAGATGCCAAACCACGCGTTGCCGCCCGCCACGAACACACTCACCACGGCCATGGTGATGACGATAAGACCCGAGGTCGTAAAGTTGCGCTGCATCATGGCGTGCATCGATACCGTTTCGGCATCGCGCGCGGCACGGTCGGCGGCATCGAACAGATCGCGTTCAAAGTCCTCTCGCCCGCAGGTCTTGACGGCCAAGATGTTCGTGACCGCATCGGACAGCACACCCGAGAGCTTATTCTGCGCGGCGGACGTCGCGGCCGAAAGTGGCATGATGCGCTTGTACATAAGCCAGACAAACGCAATGTAGACGACCATGATGCCCACCAGGATCACGGTAAATGTGGGCACCACCGGAGCGAGTGCGGCCACGGTGCAGATGACCGAGGTGATGGTGGGGATGAGCGAATACACCGTCACGTCGACCAAGCCCGTATAGCCGCTCATAAAACGGCTTGTCTGGCTCACAAGCGATCCGCCAAAGCGGCTGGTATGGAATGTCATGGATTGGTTGGAGAGCGTGTCGAAGCACAGACGCGCCAGGTGATAGTTGCCCGCAATCTCGAGCTTGTAGACGGTGTAGTCCTGTAGCTTGGAGAGGATCTGACCCACCAGGTTAACGAGTACGAGCGCCAGGATATAGGGGCCGAAGACCTCAAACACCTGGTCACCCGCCACGGGACCGGCTTGAATGCGGTCGACAATGAGGGCCATCACATAGGTATTGGCAAACGTCAGCAAAAAGATGTAGCCCGCCGACGAGAGCACCGAGAGAAAGACAATCAGCGGCTGCGTGCGCGTGACACCCCAAAAACGCTGCAACGTGCGGCGCACGGTGGAGCGTTTGAGCGGACTGGTGCTTCTCTGAGACATGGGCTTCCTTTCGCGTCTGATAGGGCGAGAGGCCATTGTTGCACATTAAAGCGCACTTCAGGCAAGCGCGATGCGAAAAGCGGTGGGGCACCCGCGTTTACGCCGGCGCCCCACCGTCTTGTTGCAATTAGCCCTCGTCTTCTTGATCTGTGGGAAGGCCCGCGGGCGTGAGTCCCAAGATCTCATCGGCTTGGTCGGCATCTTCCAGCGCGTCGATGTCCTTGAGCTTGCGCTCCATGACGTTGGTGCGCGTGGTGATGATGCCCTCGACCGTTTTGCCCGCGGTCTCGATCTGCTGCTGGGCGCGGCGCAGTGCCGCCTGATAACGCGGCAGCTCGGCCTTGACGGCGGAGAGCACGCGCAGTACGTCGTCGGTACGTTTTTGCAGCCTAAACGTCTGGTAGCTCATCTGCAGGCTGTTGAGAATGGCGGCCATGGTGCTGGGGCCGGAAACGTTGACGTGATAGTCGCGGCCCAGGGTCTCGATAAGCCCGGGGCGACTGACGACCTCGGCATACAGGCCCTCAAACGGCACGAACATAATGCCAAAGTTGGTGGTCGCGGGTACGCTCAGGTACTTTTCGCAGATGTCCTTTGCCTCGCGCTTCACCATCATATCGAGCGCCTTGCGCGCGGCGGCCACAGCCTCCGCGTCGCCCGACTCCTGGGCGTCGAGCAGATGCTCGTACGCGTCGCCCGGAAACTTGGAGTCAATCGGCAACAGCACGGGGTCGCCCTCGTCCACCGGCAGCTTGACGGCAAACTCAACGCGTTCCGAGGCGCCGGGCTTGGTGGCGACGTTTTCCAGATACTGGTCGGGCGTGAGGATGTCCGCCAGGATCGCGCCCAGCTGCACCTCGCCCAAAATGCCACGCGCTTTGACGTTGCCCAGCACGCGCTTAAGGTCGCCCACGCCGGTGGCGATAGACTGCATGTCGCCCAGGCCCTTGTACACGGCCTCGAGCTGGTCGCTCACCTGCTTAAACGATGCCGACAGACGATCGTTGAGCGTGCGAGAGAGCTTCTCGTCCACCGTCGCACGCATTTGGTCGAGCTGCACGTTGTTGTCTTTGCGGATGGCGCCCAACTGGGCATCGACCGTCTCGCGCACCTTGTCCAGGCGGTGCTCGATGCCTTCGCGGTTGGCGCCAAGCTGTTGGGCCGTCTCGCGGCGCAGGTCATCCATACGGTCGCCCGCCTGCGAGAACTCGCGCGCAATGGTCAGGTAGCGCTGCTGCTCTACGGCGGCGTCGGTCGTCTGCTGCTGCGCGATGGCATTGGCCGTGCGGCGGGTTTCGGACAACGCGACGTTCAGGGTGTCGAGCGTGCTGTTGGCCTGCTCGAGCGCTGCCAGCGTTTCCGCGCTACTGTCGCCACGCTCCCGCAGCTCGGCACGAAGACCTTTAAGCTGCAGGGCGCAAGCCACAGCAACCCCCACCGCCACCAAGGCAATCACAACAAGCACAATATCAATAGCAGACATAAACTCCGCCCAACAAACCCAATCGATTATCAATCAAAACCGCGATCAATCTTACCCCGCCACACGCACCGGGCGCCCGGCCCCTTCTTGGGTGCTTCTCTCCTCCGCATATTCCATAATGCGACGCGCTGTCTTCCTGCTCACCTTCGAGTCATCACCGGCTAAGTATGCGTACACGTTTCCCTTATTCAGATTCAAATCGCGGCAGAGACCGTAGCGCGTTACACCCGATTCCTCCAATGCTTTAAGTGTTCTCTTTCTCATCAGGGCGTTCACCCTTCTGTCGGCCGCTGGCTTTTCTTTCACCCCTCTATACGCACGCCAAACGTTGGCGTAACGATTGGGAAGCTTATCCTCGGAGCATAGAGATGCCAGGCTACTCGCTTGGCCATACAGAGACAAAACACCTCGATAGCCCTCTTCCATCCACGAGCCCTCGGATAAACCCAGAACGTATTCGGCCTTACCCTGCGCCAAAGCGAGCAAAAACAGAGGCTCCGCCACACGCGGCTCAACCGTTGTTGCCTGCTTTACAAGCTTCCTAAAACTCAGCGACTGCTGTCCGGACAGCTCTCGGCAATAGCCTTTCAAAAATCCCTCAAAAGTCAGATTCAACCGAGCACCTCCTTTTTGTATTGCCTGTATGCACAGACCATCTCTTGATAACTCCGCTCTGAAGGCGACGAGGCCAACGCCTCTCCTTCATCGAATATAAGCCGCTCGAGCAGATCCCAATCAAGTCGGTCGATAAATGTTCGACTATGGAGGTCGACGATGTCGTTCGGACGATAGGCATAAAGCTTCATCACCGCCAGATCCTCCAAAGATGGCGTAAAGTACCTGATAAAATGCGCCCCGATCTCCAATGGGATCAGTCGATCTTCGTAATTGAATGGCATCTGGTTGCAATATGCCACTACCATGCCATTCACCTCGGGGTATCGAGCTATGATCTCGCGGAGGCACCTGTCTGCCTCAAACACATCAATGTCATGTGTAACCGACCGATTCGTCACATCGTTTAGCATGAAGGCGCTTCCTCCCACCAATACAACGCTCGGCCTATCGTCTCTTGGACCTATTTCCAGCTCCGCCTCTTCGTCAATATCCAAAAGAGTCTGCTCTAAATCCTGCTTATACATAGCAAATCCTATTATTATTCATCTTCAATAATACTATTCAGTCGCACGAAAGGACCCACAGGATGCAAGAATCCTACTCGTGGCGAGAATCCCTACACCCTAGAAGTCCTAATGTGACAAACGCTAACTCTCCCAGCCGGCGCGGATGGTTGTTATGACGTCACCTAAGCGCTGGCCTAGGGCCGCTAGATGCTGGAGCACCTCGTTGGGCGATGCGCCGTTGAGGATGCACGTGAGGGCATACGACGCCAGAAAGATGGCCGCAAGCCCCAGCGGGATGAGCACGATCATCGCCAAGGTGCGCAGGCGCTGGCCCACGCGGCGACGACGCGCACGACGCTTGTCGAACGCGAGCTCCTGCGCATATGAATCTTGCTGTACGGAATAGGCCTCTGGTGCCGATTCACACCCGGGCACAGCTGCAGGTACAGCAGCGGGCACGACATTTTGCGCAAAGGGCTGGACTGCCGCCCCTTGCATTTGCATCTCCATGAGTCGTTGCTGCTGACGCAGCATGCGCTCAGCTTGTTGCTGCGGAGTCTCAAGAAACAAATCCATGCTGGCCTCCAAAATCGGAGCATTCGACGCTTACGCCCAGCATCCCGCACCGCCATGACCGCGACAACGCAATCCGTAGCAATAGCCGCAAAGTTTCTTGTTGACAAAAGCTGTCGAAAACCTCAACAACTCCCCTACCAGCACTTTCTCTGAGCTTTTTTCGCCAACAATCTTTTGGCCTTCCACCCTTACGCCAACTGACCAAAATCTAACCAAAAGCTTGACGAAAATTGTGGGGACAGGGACCCCGCACAAAAACGTGCCGCCCCAAAAAGGGGCGGCACACAACCTTTAATATCAGCTTTTCTGTAGCGAGCACGCAACGACCCGAAGCCGGAGCGCAGGGTGGGAGGCCGGATCGTCTTCCCTCAACGCGACCCTGCGGAGCCGTGAGCGGGGAGGGAAGGCGATCCGGCCTCCCGCCCTGCGCTCCGCAGCAGCCAGCGCCAAGCGCTAGTAGTTCACCACCTGCTCCTCAAAGTACGCCTTCGGGTGGTTGCACACCGGGCACACCTCGGGCGCCTCGGCACCAACGTGCAGGTGCCCGCAGTTCAGGCACTTCCACACCTTCACGCCCTCGCGCTCAAACACCTCGCCCGACTCGATGCGCTCGACGAGTTTGTTGTAGCGCTCCTCGTGGGCCTTCTCGACGGCGGCGACACCACGGAACTTCTCGGCGATCTCGACAAAGCCCTCCTCCTCGGCGGTCTTGGCAAACTCGTCGTACATCGTGGTCCACTCGTAGTTCTCACCCGCGGCGGCATCGCGCAGATTGTCCAGGGTATCGGGGACGGCGCCATCGTGCAGATACTTAAACCACAGTTTGGCGTGCTCGGACTCGTTGCCAGCCGTCTCGGCAAAGATGTTCGAGATCTGAACGTAGCCGTCCTTCTTTGCCTTGGAGGCATAGTAGCGATACTTGGTGTGTGCCTGGGACTCACCGGCAAAAGCGGTCTCGAGGTTCTTCTTGGTTTGGGAATTCTCAAAATCCATAGGTGTACTTCCCTTCAACGCATGCCGCCCGTAGGCTTCGAGCGGCCTCGTCTTTAGGATGCCCTCATGTCGGAAATCTAAACCTTACAATCCTGTTCTTCAGATTTCCACGGGCTAAATGCTCAGCCAGCGATCGCCCTCGGCTCGGCAAAAGCCCTCACGCTCCAGGTCGGCCAGAATGCCCGCGACAAGCTCGCGCTCGACCGGCCCGCGCCCAGCCGCCGCTTCCATATCGTTAACGCCCACCACGGCATCAGCAAGCGTAATCCCCGCCGGTTGGCCATCGCGCGCTGCCAGCAACATGCGCACGATATGCGCGCGCTTTTGGCGACGTGAGCCCTCAAACTTTGATTGACGGCTATAGCCCGCCGAGCGCCTGGACGGATTGGGCAACGTCTTTTTTAGATATGCGCCGTAGTCCAGCAACGCGTAATACCACGCGCGCGGCGTGTCGGCATCATCGAGCGGCACGGCAAAGGGAGCGATCTCGTCGGTCGCCGCACCGGGGACCGCCGGACAGGCCGCCTGAATCAGCGGCACCAGCTCGCGGTCGGGAACAGCCGGTACATCGGGAAAGAAGTGATGCAGAAAGACCGTGCGCACGTTGGTCTCCAGATACACGCCTGGAAGGTCAAACGCAAACGACCGGATACCTTGCGCCGTTGCCGGGCCAATACCGGGCAGCGCGACCAGATCGCGCGTCTCACGCGGAAACTCACCGTCCCAGTCCTCCACAACGCGCTGAGCGGCCTTGTGGAGCGCCAGAGCGCGTCGGTTGTAGCCCATGCCCTGCCAAGCGTCCAAAACATCGGAAGGCGCGGCTTGGGCAAGCGCCTGCACGGTCGGAAAGCGATCGAGCCACGCCGGCATACGCGTCTCCACGCGTGGCACCTGTGTTTGCTGCAACATGACCTCGGAAAGCCAAATGATGTACGGATCGCGCGTGCGGCGCCACGGAAGGTCGCGATAACGCAGGACCCCTTCCGAACGAATCATCGAACGAAAGGGGTCCTGAATCATATCTATGCTCCTTATGCGGCGCTATTCCTCCCGGCATGTATACGCACAGGTGGCGTACTCGGGAAACGCTTCGCGGTCGGCGAACTTGGGATCGACGGCCGGGAACTGGCGGTGAGCGACGATGTCGCCGAGCGAAACGGAATCGAGGTAGTCGCGCATCAATGCTTGAGCTCCGGCCCACAGGGGATGATAGCAGCACGTGCCCATGCGCGCACAGTCGCCATCGGGTGCGGTGCAATCATTCATAACCATAGGGCCCTGAACGGCCTCGACGACCTGACGAATGGTAACGTCGTCCGGACTGACCTTGAGACGCATGCCACCGTGGACGCCACGCAGGCTCTCCACAATACCGGCCTGGACCAAACCGTGCTGAATCGAGCGGGCAAACGAATACGGGACATTGACCTCTTCGGCAGCGGTGCGAACAGAAAGCAAACGCTCCGGATCCTCGGCAAGCATCGCCAACATACGAAGGGCGTAATCAGTCTTCCTCGATATGTCCATTTTTCCCCTTTCAAGGAATACGAACAGCTCGAACGAGCTCCGGGGCCGAGCTTGTGTCGAGACGCTAAATGACCGCAGGACATCCAAATGGTAAATCGGATATCCACTGAATGCCGCGCTTGGAGCGAAATGCATCAGATGCGGCCCACAGTGCAATTTAGTATAACCTAACCCCCTGCTTCGTTGAACAGGTGTTGCGCAACAAAGCTGTTGTTTAGACAGATATGCTTATTAGATTTTACTTGCGTTCCCGAAGGGGCGGGGATTCTGGGCGAAGATGCGCCAGGGCGATCGTTCTATCGAAACAAAGTGCATCAAACGCAAAAAGCCACGTCCGAAGACGTGGCTTTAATTGCGTTGGCGGGAAGTACGGGGCTCGAACCCGCGACCTCCGACGTGACAGGCCGGCGCTCTAACCAAACTGAGCTAACTCCCCAGGCAGACGTTCGCGTTTGTTTCCGCTCGCGTGCGCTGCGGGGATTAGTATACACAGAAGTCTGTCCGGCGCGCAACAACTTTTTTGAAAAAATTTTTCGGTCCCTCCGGGAGGGTCTCCGGGGCCGGCGGGCGCGGGTTAAGTTTGCTGCTCTACAGTCCTGCGCAAGACGGAAAGCACATTAA
>UQTW01000035.1 GCA_900544115.1 uncultured Collinsella sp.
CCATATCCGCCAGTACGGTGGGCTGCCGCATCGGCATCGACCTGGGCGGCAGCGACCGCAAGGCTGCGGCGGTGATGGACGGAGAGACCGTTTATGCCGAGGAAGTGGTCTGGCAGCCCAAATCGGCCGGGGATCTGCGCTATCACTATGAGGGCATCACCGCAGCCCTGCGGGCAGCCAAGGCCCATCTGCCCGGGGTGGACGCCGTGGGCATCTCCACAGCCGGGGTGGTGCTGGAGGGCGAAATTCGCCGGTCCAGCCTGTTTATGAGTGCGCCGGCTGAGGAGCTTGACCACTGCGGCCGGGAGCTTTTGCGCCGGGCGGTGCGGGAGGTCTGCGGGGATGTTCCCTGCGTCGTGTGCAACGACGGCGATGTGGCGGCTCTGGCCGGGGCCGTGAGCCTGGGGCGGCGGAAGCTCCTGGGCATCGCCATGGGCACCAGCCAGGCGGGGGGCTATGTGGACGGCGGCGGACGCATTACCGGCTGGCTCAATGAGCTGGCATTTTTACCGGTGGACCTGCATCCTGCCGCCCCTGTGGATCCTTGGTCCGGGGACCGGGGCGTGGGGGAGCGGTATTTCTCCCAGGAGGGCGTGATCCGCTTGGCAGCCCAATGCGGCCTTGCTCCGGAGGGAGACACCCCGGCGCAGAGATTGCGCTGGATCCAGGATCGAGCGGAAGCCGGCGATGGCCGGGCATTGGAGGCATTTTTCACCTTGGGGCGCATGCTGGGGCAGACCCTGCCCTGGTATCGGAGATTGCTCGGGTGCGAAAATGTGCTGCTTTTGGGCCGGGTCGTGGACGGCGCCGGCGGCGAATGCCTGGTAAATGCCTGCCGGGCGGAGCTTGCGAAAACCGGAGAGGGGATGGAGATTTTCCTGCCGGAGGAGTCCTTCCGCCGGGTGGGACAGGCCGCCGCTGCGGCAATGCTGGAAGCTGCCGCGGAATAAATAATAAAATGTATGCCGGGCGGCGGAACGAAGAAAATCCTGCAGCCCAGCATTATCTCATCGGCAAAAAAAGCAGGCCCCGGGCCTGCTTTTTGCTGTGTGTTCAATCTGCGTGTACGTCCATCTGCGGGTAAGGGATGGTAAAGCCATTTTCCGCAAACCGGTGGCGGATGTGGCCCAGGGCCCGGCGGCGCACAGCGCTTTGCACGGCGGGCTTGGCCCGCAGACCCCATAGGTAATCCACTGAATATTCCCCTAAATTACTCAGCCCCAGAAAATCACAGCTCTCAACATCCGGCAGGGCGGAAATCTCCCGAGCAAGCTGCTGTAAAAAGGGCTCAATGGTGTTGGGATCGTCGGCATAGGAGGTGGGAACAGTGATAAACAGCTCATTGCTGACCCTCGTGGCCTCAAAGATGTTCCGGTTGGAAACGGTGACGATGTTATTGGTAGCCAGCTCCCGGATCTTGGTGGAGCGCAGGGAAAACTGCACCACCTCGCCGGTGAGGTCGCCGTACTTAATCACATCCCCCACGGCAAAATACTCCCCGGTGAGGATATTGGTGCCCATGATAACGTCCTTCAGCATGTCCTGCAGCGCCAGGCCCACAATGGCGCCGATGATACCCAGGCCTGCTATCAGGGAGGAGACATTCACCCCGTGGACCTGCAGGACCAGGATCAGCGCCAGCAGCGCCAGCAGCCCCCGCACGGAGTTCAGCGCCAGGGCCAGGTAGGTCTGGCGGCGGCCGGATAGGGCGCTGGCAGCAGTGATTTTCTCCGTGAAGCGGTGAATCAGATGCCGCAGCAAAAGCCAGCACACTAGGGCTGCGGCCACGATGCAGACACTGAAAATGAACTTGTAGGAGCCGAAATAGGCCAAGATCCGTTCCATGCCGCACCTCCCGGCGATTTTTCATCAGTATAGCACAGGCGGCGAACCTTTGCAATGCGAACTTTGGCACAAAAGGGAGTAAAAAAAGATAAAAAAGAGGAATATGGGGGTTTACTTTGCGCCGCGGCGCGGTATATAATACGGGGGCAAAATGACCCGATACCGAGGAGGTATAAAAATGTCTGAGAGAAAAGCAGAGGTGCTGATGACGGCGGCTATCATAGCCTGCAGTACCTCTTTTGTGTTCAGCAAAATGGGGTTGAGCACCATGGGCGCCTTCAATATCCTGGCGGCGCGGTTTTTGCTGGCATTTATGCTGCTGTTTGCCCTGTTCGGCAAAAAGGTGATGGCAAGGCTGGACCGCTGCACGATTTTGGGCGGAGCCCTGGTGGGCTTCCTCTTTTTCCTGGTGATGAGCTGCGAGATGCTGGCCCTCAAAACGGCGCACGCCGGTACGGTTTCTCTGCTGGAGAATCTGGCTATTATCCTTGTGCCGCTGCTGGAGTCGGCTCTGTATCGTATCCGGCCCAAGGCTGTGGGCCTGCTGTGCGCCGCTATCGCCGTGGGGGGTGTGGCTATGCTGGCCCTAAAGGACGGGGGCTTCCGCCTGGGGGCGGGAGAATGCATCGCATTGCTGGCGGCTTTTTTGTGCGCTGTGGCCATCATTACCACTGAGCACATCAGCCACAAGACGGATGGCTCCGTCCTGGGCGTACTGGGGATGGGTTTTCTGGGCCTGTATGCACTGCTGGCTTCCTTCCTGTTTGAGTCGCCCCGGCTGCCTCAGACCGGCGGGGAGTGGGGTATCATCGCCGCCCTGGCGGTGGTGTGTACCGGCTTTGGCTATACCCTGCAGCCCATAGCCCGGAGTCATATCGGTGCGGACCGGGCCAGCCTGTTTTGCACGCTAAGCCCTGTCTTCACCACGATCCTCGGGGCGATAGTTCTCCGGGAACGGACGGCGCCTCTGGACTATGTGGCCATGTTGCTGATACTGGGCAGCAGCCTACTGCTGTACCTGCCGAGGCTGCACAGAAAGTCCCGGGCCCGGGCCGTGCTGTTTGACATGGACGGCGTGCTGGTCGATACCGAGTGGTTCTACAACCGTCGCCGCGTGGCCTTTATGGAAGAGAAGGGGTTCCATTTTGACGAGATCCCCGATCTTTCGGGGTCTAACGAGCCTGCCATTTGGAAGTCGCTGGTGCCCGACGATATTGAGCTGCGCGAGCGTCTGCGCGTGGAGTACAAGCAGGTCTACAGCCCGGTTCACCCCGTTCCGTATGCCGAGCTGCTCAACGAGCAGACGGAGCCGGTGATGCGCGAGCTGCACGAGCGCGGCGTGAAGTGCGCCATCGCAAGCTCGTCCTATCGTGAGCTCATTGACGAGCTGGTTGAGATTGCCGGTATCGCCGACGTGCTGGACTACACCATCAGCGGTCACGAGTGCAGTGCGTTTAAGCCCGACCCCGAGATCTACCTGCGTGCCATGAAGGCGCTGGGAGTTGACCCCGCCGAGTGTCTGGTTATCGAGGACTCGCCTTTGGGTATCGAGGCCGGCAAGCGCTCCGGCGCCCGCGTCCTGGCACTGCGTCCGCATGAGGGCGTCAACCTGGACCAGTCCGCCGCCGACGTCGTCATCGACAACCTGACCGACATTTTGGCCGCTCTGTAGTGTCAATCCACCGCGAGAAGCACTGGTTCACGCGTCATTTGCTGCAGATTGGCTTAATTTGGCATCAATTTAGATCCGTTTGGCTTCGATTCGGGCTAAGTGAGTAGACTTTTTGGCGCAGGCCGGGCACAAAGCGTTTCTGACTTAGTAAAACCGCAGGTCACAGAGGTGGCTGTTATTGGCTGTGCTCGGGAGGTTGCGAAAAGTCTACTCACTTAGAATTTGGGCCTTTGGTTGTGGGGTTACCGGTCCCGTTTTGGTTGTCGAGAGAGGGTGAATTGAGGCGCCCTCTGTCGCTCCATGCTACAATCGCCGACATGCCCCACAACTACATCTGCCTTCGAAGGGAGCCTACGTGGCGAACGCCATCGATCAGCTCACGGACCGCGTGCTCGTGCTCGGCCGCCTTACCATCGTTCGCCGCGCTATTACCGCTGTGGCGGTCACCATATCAGCCGTTCTCCAGACATTTCTGATCCAGGCGTTCATTCAGCCCGCCGATCTGCTTCCGAGCGGTCTCACAGGCGTCGCGGTCCTGCTCGATCGCGTTACCTCGCTTGGCGGCGTTCATATCGACATCTCGCTCGGCATGCTCGCGCTCAACATCCCCGTGGCGCTCCTATGCTGGAGCGGCATTAGCAAGCGTTTCGTCATCTTCTCGATGATGCAGGTCATGCTCTCGTCGCTGTTCCTCAACATCTTTCATTTCGCCCCGTTTTTGGGCGACAAGATCATGCTCATCATTTTTGGTGGCGTGGTCTCGGGTCTGGGTGCTGCCATCGCGCTCAAGTCCGGTGCATCAACCGGCGGCACCGACTTTATCGCGCTGTGGGTCTCCAACCACACGGGCAAGACCATCTGGGGTGTCATCTTTGGTTTCAACTGCTTTATCCTGGCGATCTTTGGCTTTATGTTTGGCTGGGACAACGCGGCGTACTCCATCGTGTTCCAGTTTATTTCGACCAAGACCATCGACAGCTTCTATCATCGCTACGACCGTGTGACGCTGCAGATCACAACGCGCAAGGCCGATGAGGTCATGACCGCCTATGTTGACCATTTTCAGCATGGTATTAGCTGCGCCGAGGTCATCGGCGGATACAGCCGTGAAAAGATGTACCTGCTGCACACCGTTGTCTCGACCTACGAGAGCCAGGACATTATCAAGCTAGTGTGCGACATTGATCCCGGCGCCGTGATCAATGTGTTCCACACGCTCAACTTTGTGGGCGGCTGGTGGGGCGGTCATGTCGACGAGCCCATGCCCACGGCCGTTCCCGATCCCGACAAGCCCGCTCGCATAGCGAGTCGTCAGGCGCGCCTCAGTGAACAGGACAGCCTGCAGCAGGACGACGGCAAGTAGGATTTGCTGTATGTGGTGTATCGTTTTATCAAACTGAGATAACATATAAAAAGACGTTATATACGTATTAGTTATTTCGATATTTTGATAAGAGTGATCAGATATGCCTGCGCCCAAAAATGCACCGCTTTACCAGCAGATTTACGACGAGATCAAGGATGCGATTGAGAAAGGTGTTTATGCACCCAAGGAGCGTATTCCGTCCGAACTTGAGCTTGCCGAGCAGTACGAGGTAAGCCGCATTACGGTGCGTCGCGCCGTTGAGGAGCTGTGCTCCGATGGCTACCTGGTTAAGCAGCAGGGCCGCGGCACCTTTGTCTCCACGCCGCACATCAACCGCCAGTTCCACGCCTCGACGCTGCAGACGTTTACCGCGCTGTGTGCCGACAATGACATGAAGGCGGGTGCACACGTGGTCGATCGCCAGATTGTGCCGGCACGTCAAAACGAGATGGAGTTCTTTGGCCTGCAGAAGGACGCGCTGCTACTGCACATTAAGCGCGTGCGTACGGCCGACGGCGAGCCCATCTTTGAGGAAAACATCTTTGTGCCGTTTGATACATACCGTGAGCTGTTGACGGCCGATCTTGAGGACAAGTCGATTTTTGCCGAGGTCGAGCGTGTTGGCGGAACGCCGATTGTCTCGGTTGGCTACCGTACGGTCGAGGCCGTTCGCGCTAACGCCGAGCAAGCGGCCGAGTTGGGCATTGCTCCGCACGATCCACTGCTCAATCTACGCGCCGGCTTTACCGGCCCCAATGGCGAGCCGGTCCTGATGGGTAAGCAGTACTACGTGGGATCGCGCTACGTTATGGTGATGTAGCTCTAGTTGCGCGGTTTTCCAAACCGCGCAACGGCTCGACGCTGCGCCCTTGGTTCCGCCGTTCTAACGAACGGCGGACCGGTCGACGCTGCAAACGCCCCTAAGCGGCAATCTGACGTTCAATCGTCGGTCGCGTACCAAAGTACGCTTCCCTCCTCTTTCACGTCACCTTGCTCGCTTAGGGGCGTTTTCGCTGACTTATGCTCAACCTGCGACGTTTCCACGCCTGTCAAGAGCTTAGCCGTTGGGGACGTTCTTAAACGACTAGTCATTCAAGAACGTCCCCAACGGCTACCCGCAGAATGAGCGTGGCTGACAGCCGTACGGCAGCGGTCCGCGTGGCGGCGTATAATCGGCGGCAGATGACTTGGACGTTAGGAAACCATGACCGATAGCATGCAACAGACGGCGCTCGACACGCTCGGCGCCTATTTTGGCTACACCTCGTTTCGCCCGGGGCAGGACCGTATGGTCGATGCGATCCTTGCCGGCTGCGACGCGCTGGGCGTTATGCCCACGGGCGCCGGCAAGTCCATTTGCTACCAGGTGCCCGCGCTCATGCTTCCCGGCATCACCTTTGTGGTGAGTCCGTTGCTGTCGCTTATGGAGGACCAGACCCGCGCGCTGCTCGCGGCGGGTGCGCGCCCCAGTTATCTCAACTCCAGCCTTACTCCGGCCCAGCAAAACACCGTGCTCAAGCGGGCGCGCGAGGGCCGCTACCAGCTTATGTACGTGGCGCCCGAGCGCTTGCTCGAGCCACGCTTTTTGGCCTTTGCGCAGGAGGCCGCGGCGGACGGCGGCATTGGCGTGCCGCTCGTGGCCATTGACGAGGCCCACTGCGTGAGCCAATGGGGCCAGGATTTCCGTCCCGCCTACCTGCAGATTCGTGAGTTCATCGATTCCCTGCCGCAGCGCCCCATCGTGGCGGCCTTTACCGCTACGGCGACTGAGCGTGTGCGCGCGGACATTCAGCAGATGCTCGGCCTGCAAAATCCCGCGACGGTGGTGACGGGCTTCGATCGCAAGAACCTCTACTTTGGCTGCGAGGAGATGGGCGACAAGGCCAAGGCAGCGTGGGTGCGCGACTATGTGATTGCGCATTCGGGCGAGAGCGGCATCGTGTATTGCTCGACCCGCAAGACGGTCGATGCGCTGGCAGGCGAGCTTGCCGAGGCGCTGGGCCCCAGCGGCATTCGCGTTGGCCGCTACCATGCCGGCATGGGCAATGACGCCCGCCGCCAAAGCCAGCGTGCCTTTATTGACGACGATCTTCAGGTGATGGTTGCCACCAACGCCTTTGGCATGGGCATCGACAAGCCCAACGTGCGCTACGTGATCCACAACAATGTGCCCGAGAGCATCGAGGCCTACTACCAGGAGGCGGGCCGCGCCGGCCGCGATGGCGATCCGGCCAGCTGCCACTTACTGTGGAACGGCAACGATTTTCGCATGCGCCGCTTTTTAATCGACCGCGGCGATGCGGCCGACGAGGCGCTCGACGACGAGCAACGCGCGTGGGCGCTCCAAAATCGATATCGTCTGCTCAGCCAGATGGAGGGCTACTGCAATACCACCGGCTGCCTGCGCGAATATATGCTGCGCTACTTTGGCGACGAGACCGCGGCCGAGCATGCTGCTGCGGCTGGTGCGGGCGCCACCGCCACGGACGACGCCGAGGGCTGCGGCAACTGCAGCAATTGCCTCACGCAGTTCGAGGTCGAGGACGTCACCGATATGGCCCGTGCTGCCGTGCGCTATGTGGCCACGCGACCCATGCGCTTTGGCAAGTCGCTGATCGCTGATGTGCTCCACGGCGGCAATACCGAGCGCATTCGCCAGATGCATCTGGACGAGGACCGCGGCTACGGTGAGCTGTTGAGCGAATCGGTCGGGCGCATCAAGGACATCATCGGTCAGCTGTGCGGCCGCGGTTATTTGGCAACCTCGCAGGGGCAGTACCCGGTCGTTGGGCTGGGCCCGCGTGCCGTCGAGGTCGAGGATGAGGCGTTCGCCTTTACCGTTAAGCGTCGCGCGTCCAAGCGCAAGGCCTCGGCCCGCGCCCGCCGTGCGGTGGATCTGCTGCGCGAGGAGGCCGAGCTGGATCAGCGCCCGCGCGTGGGCGACGATGCCGAGCTGTTCGAGTGCCTGCGCGCCCTGCGCAAGGAGATCGCGGCCGAGCTGGAGATGGCGCCGTACATGGTCTTCTCCGACAAGGCCCTGCGCGGCCTGTGCCGCCTGCGCCCGCAGACGTGCGACGAGCTTATCCAGGTCAACGGCATCGGCGAGAAAAAGGCCGACGCCTTTGGCGAGCAGTTTATGGCGGCGATTGAAGAATTTGAGTCCGAGCATGCACGGGATGGAGCGTAACGATGGCAACCGACGATAAAACCGGCCGCGCTGGCTCGTCCGCCGTGCCGCTGTACCAGCAGGTCATGGACGACCTAAAGGGCGAGATCGCGCGCGGCGTGTACCCTGCCGGTTCGCGCATTCCTGCCGAGATGGAGCTCGCGAAGTCCTACGGCGTGGGGCGCATCACCGTGCGCCGTGCCATCGAGGAGCTGTCGCGCGCGGGGTATCTCCACCGACAGCAGGGGAGGGGCACCTTTGTGTGCGCTCCCAAGCTCAAGCGCAAGATTGTTCAGAAAGGCGACGTCCAGAGCTTTTCCGAGGGTTGCGCCGCCAACGACATGGTGGCCGGAGCGCGCCTGGTGTCGCGCACGGTGGTTGCGGCGACGCACGAGGACGCGGCATTTTTTGGCGTGGAACCCGGCTGCGAGCTCATTGTGGTCGAGCGCGTGCGCACGGCAGACGGCGTGCCCGTCATGCTCGAGAACAACGCCTTTGTGCTCGCCGACCATCCCTACCTGCAGACGCTTGCCGATAAGGTCCTCGCCGATAACTCGATCTTTGCGCTCGTTGCCGAGCATTCGGGCCGCGCGCCGCTCAAGTCCGACCCCTGCACCGTGGAGATTGCGCTGGCGGATGCCCAGACGGCCCCGCTGCTGGGGGTGCCGGTCGGCGAGCCGCTCTTCTATATGGAGGCGTACTTTACCGATGCAGACGAGCGCCCCCTGCTGCTCGGGCGTCAAAAGATCGTGGGCTCGCGCTACGTGTTCGACATCTAGCGGTCATAAATAGAACAACATAGAACAAATTTGGTGAAATGACTTCACCGGTGACAGCTTGCGTGCTATAAATAGAACAACATAGAACGACAGCAGGTACGAGCTGCTGTCGTTCAAAGCTGCCACATAAGGAGGAGCGTCACGGTGAACGCACACGATCTGATTCAGGAAATTATCGAGCGCAAGGGCAAGATTGAGAACGTGTTTTGGATCGCCTGCGGCGGTTCGATGATCGACCTGATGCCGGCTAACGAGCTGCTCAAGCGCGAGGCCACTACGTTTGCCTCGACGGTCTACACCGCGCGCGAGTTTTGCCTGATGGCCCCCAAGAGCCTGGGGCCGAAGTCGCTCGTCGTCGCCTGCAGCCACAGCGGTAACACGCAGGAGGTCGTTGACGGCTGCGAGATGGCGTTGGCTGCCGGCGCCGAGGTCATTGCCATGACCGACTGCGAGGGCTCCAAGATCGACAACGGCAAGTGGACCACCTGGGTTTACCCCTGGGGCGAGGGCGTGTCGCAGGCCGAGGTACCGCAGGGCATCGGCGCTCTGATCGCCGCCGAACTGCTCCACCAGCAGGAGGGTTATGAGGCGCTTGCCGACATGTACGCCGGCCTTAAGCAGATGGATGCGCTGTTGCCCGCTGCCCGCGAGAAGGTCAACGCCGAGCTGGGCGATCGCTTTGCCGAGCTCTGCCAGCAGCACAAGTTCTTCTACATCCTGGGCTCCGGCCCCAACTTTAGCCAGACCTACGCCATGGCGATTTGCTCGCTCATGGAGATGCAGTGGCAGCACTGCTGCTACATCCACTCCGGCGAGTATTTCCACGGTCCTTTCGAGGCTACCGAGCCCGGCGTGTTCTACTTTGTGCAGCTCGGATCGGGCGAGTGCCGCCCCATGGAGGAGCGCGCGCTGGCGTTCCTCAACACGCACACCGATACGGTCATGGTGCTCGATGCACTCGAGTACGGCGTGGGCGAGGTGCCCGCCAGCGTGCGTTCATACCTGGAGCCGATCTTCTTCTACAACATGAGCTGCGAGCTGCGCGCCGCCCGCGGCAAGGTGTTCGACCACAGCCCCGAGGTTCGTCGCTACATGGGCATCGAGCAGTACTAAGTAACGGGAAAACCATTCACCTTCGATTCGCAAGGGCGCTGCGTGAGTCAAAAAAGTGGGCCGCGCCGGGGATTTCCGGCGCGGCCCGCTTGGTATCGCGCTTAGATTCGCGAGGTGTCGCGGCAACCGACGCTTACTTGGCGTCGTAGGCCTCGGCATCCCACCAGTCGAGCTGGGCGATGTTGTCGCGGATGTGCTGGCAGCTCTTGTGGAAGCCCTCGAGCTCGTGCTCGGAAAGGTCGAGCGTGTAGACCTCCTCGACGCCCTCGGCGCCGATCACGCACGGCAGGGAGGTGAAGATGCCCTCCTCGCCATACTGGCCGGTCATAAGCGTAGAGGCCGAAAGCACGGCGTGCTCGTTGTGCAGCACGGCGGCACAGACGCGCGCGGCGGAGTTGGCGACGGCGTACTCGGTGCACTGCTTGCCCTGGTAGGTTACGTAGCCGCCCTTGCGTGCGAGCTCCTCGACCTCCATGTGGTCGAAGGCGTACTTGTCGGGATTCTCGGCCTGAAGCTCGTTAAGGCTCTTGCCGGCGATGGTCGCGGCCTTAAAGGCGGCAAGCTGGCTAAAGCCGTGCTCGCCGATCATGTAGGCGTCGATGGACTTGGGGCTCACGCCGACCTTCTTGGAGATCTCGGTGCGCAGGCGGGCCGAATCTAGGCCGCAGCCCGAGCCGATGATCTTCTTGGGATCGTAGCCGGTCAGGTGCCACAGCTCGGTGCACACGACGTCGCAGGGGTTGGAGATGCTCACGAAGATGCCGTCGAAGCCGGCGTCGACGATACGCTTGGCAAAGGTGCGGGCGGCGTCGGTGGTAAAGAACAGCTCGCCGTCGCGGTTACCGGCGGCCAGCGCAACCTTGCCGGCGGCGTTAACGATGACGTCGCAGCAGGCCAGCACCTCGTAGTGGTCGTAGCAGTTGACGATCTTGGTGTTGTACGGGACAAACGAAAGGGAGTCGCGCAGGTCCTGGACCTCGGACGTCACCTTGGCCTCGTTGATATCGCACAGGTACAGCTCGTCGGCAATGCCCTGCATGAGCAGGCTGTTGGCGACATGTGCTCCTACGTGGCCCTGGCCGACCACACCGATCTTACGCGTCTGGTACATATATGTATCCTTTCGGCCGAGTTTTTCGCGTCGAACCATTGTAGCGTCCTGCTGTCACTTTGCTAGGCTAAAGCGCCATAGATTTTTGGGACATGCCGTAATCTCTACTTTTGGAGTGATTTGGGCCGCTGACGGCATCGCCGGGCGATGTGCTCGCGCGGATGGGCCCGCTCGTTGTACCATAGCTGCAACTGACTCGTAAGGAGCATCCATGCCCATTCGCATCCCCGACGCCCTCCCTGCCGCCGCGCAGCTCGAGAGCGAGAACATCTTTGTCATGACCGAGTACCGCGCGCTGCATCAGGACATCCGTCCGCTGCGCGTGCTCATCCTCAACCTCATGCCCACCAAAATCGCCACCGAGACGCAGATCATGCGCAAGCTCTCCAACACGCCGCTACAGGTGGAGGTGGACCTGCTGCGCACCAAAACGCACGAGGCCACGCACGTGAGCGCCGGCCACCTGGAGACGTTCTACCGCACGTTCGACGACATCCGCGACATTCACTACGACGGCCTGATCATCACGGGCGCGCCGGTGGAGCAGATGCCGTTCGAGGAGGTCGACTACTGGCCCGAGCTCTGCCAGATTATGGACTGGTCTACCACGCACGTGCACTCCACGCTGCACATTTGCTGGGGCGCGCAGGCGGGGCTCTACCATCATTACGGCATTCAGAAGTACGACCTGCCGGCAAAGGCGAGCGGCGTCTTTGAGCATTACCTGGTAAAGCCGCAAAGCCCGCTGGTCCGCGGCTTTGACGACCGTTTCTATGCTGTGCATTCGCGCAACACCGATGTGCGCCGCGAGGACGTGGAAGCCGAGCCGCAGCTTGAGGTCGTGGCCGTGTCCGACGAGGTGGGCCTGTACATCGTCAAGTCGACCGACAGCCGCCGCTTCTTTGTCTTTGGCCATCCCGAGTACGATACCGATACGCTGCGCCTAGAGTACGAGCGCGACGTGAAGCGCGGGCTTGATCCCGAGGTGCCGGCCCATTACTTCCCGGGCGACGACCCTACCGCCGAGCCGCGCAACGTCTGGCGCAGCCAGGCTCAGCTGTTCTACACCAACTGGCTCAACTACTACGTCTACCAGACCACGCCCTACGATCTGGCCCGCGCCGGCGAGGAGCACTAGGCCGTCAGGAGGTGCGCCAGCCGTTAGGCGCTGATGATGTGGGGTAGCGGCAGGTCGTGGGCGTCGGTGGGAACGCGGTCGACACGCTGCTCGTCAAAGGCGATGCCGATGATTTGGCATGCGGGCGAGAGTATGGGCAGGTAGCGGTCGTAGCAGCCGCCGCCGTAGCCCAGGCGTGCGCCGGCGCGGTCGAAGGCTACGAGCGGCACGACGATCATGTTGAGAGCCTCGGCAGGCACAATGGGGAAGCGGACGCTGTCGATGTCCGTGGCCGCAAAGGTACGCGTGGGGTGGGCGATAAACGGGGCCGCGGCCGCGTCTCCAGCCGCGACTGCCCGCATGCACATGCGCTGGCCACAAGCTGCGGCGTCTGTTGCCGAGAGCATGCACGGATAGGCCACGCGCCAGCCGCGTTTGGCGGCAGCCGCGGCAAACGCGGCTGGGTCGACTTCGGAACCCATCGCGGCATAGACGGCAACGGTGCGCGGTGCCGCGGCACCCGAGCTGCCCAGCAACTCAACAAGCCGCGCGCAAATGACAGCAGACTTCGCCGCCCGAACATCCAAATCAAGAGCATCGCGCCGAGCAATCATCGCCCGCCGCACTTCAGCCTTGCCCATCCCAACCTCCTCTAGCAAACCTGCCAAAAAGGGACAGGTTTATTTTGGCAGGTTTTATCTGGGCAAATGTCGAAACCACCACAAAGGTGCCTGTCCCCTTTGTGGTGGTTTATAACGCCGCGGCGATTGCTTCGGTCACAAACTTATTGAGTGACTCGCCCTTCCTTGCCGCTGCCAGCGCCGCTTGCTTGTGGAGCTCAGAGCCCGTTCTTACGTTGAACGAGCCTTTGAAAGCCCGCTCGGGCTCCTTGCCCTTCTCGGCGCAAAACTCAAGGTAATCGTCGACGGCGTCGTGGAAGCATTGCTCCACTTCTTCAGCCGTGGAGCCTTCAAATACGATTGCGTCCCTAATGCCGGCGACCATACCTGTTAGCACGCGCTGCTCGGCATCGAACTCGACTGGGGCGAAATAGCCCTTGTATGCCAAAACGTTACTCATGAATGCCTCCGACATCCTGCAGAAATCGAACGATGTTTCGAATGGTCCCCGCTGTCAATTCGTCAGATGGATGGGGTGCGTGCATCACGAACATCCTGCCATCTGATGGCCTGTAAAAGCGAACGCGCGATCCGGATGTCTTGCCCTTGCTGTCCATTTCAAAGCCATATGAGGCCATGACTTTTAAAAAATCGGCATACCGATACGTCGAGGGGCAGCTAAACAGTTGGGCGATGAGTTTATCGGCTCGAGTCATCCCGCCTCACATTCTGCAACTACATTCTAGTTGCAATTTAAGTCCGATGCAATCAATCATACTATAGAACACATGTACGTATGGAACAAGTGTTCGAACCACCACAAAGGTGCCTGTCCCCTTTGTGGTGGTTTGGGCTGAAGAGGAGCTTTCGCGGCAGTTTGTCTAAATCTGTAACAGTTACTCGGCAAAAATGGGCCTAGGTGTTACAGATTGAGATAAAGGGCCGGTGTCGCCCAGAACTGTCTCGATCTGTAACGTTTGGAGCCCATATTCCTGTCTAACTGTTACAGATCGAGACAAACCGGCAGACTGCGGCAAAAGAAAAAGGTAGCTTTTCAGGCATGTTCCAAAAATCTACCTTTGTGCGTTAGCCCATCAGGTCGATGACGGTAAAGCCGGCGTTGCTCTTGGCGATGACGTCTCGGCCGCCAAAGACGCAGGTCGGCGACTCGGCTGCGAAGCGCCTCACGTCGGCGCCGAGCGAGCGCAGCTCACCGGGCGTGGCGGCGAGCATCTGGGCGCGACGCTCCTCGCGCGCGTGCGGATCGAGCCCGGCAAGGTAGGTCGTGTTGCGGCGCTTGGTGAGCGCGTACGGCTTCACCGGCGCGTCCATGCCGCTCACGCAGCTCACGATAAAGCCCTCGAAGGCGGCCTCGTCGGGCTCAAAGCTGCCGAGCCATGCGCCTGCGCGCTCCACGCGCTCAATCGAAGGGTCGATCGCCGGGTCGCGGTAGGTGTAGAACGCCGTCTGGCGCTCGCCGGCTGCGCGGAATCCGCAGCCGTATGCACCGCCCTTCACGCGAATCTCGTTCCACAGGTAATCGTAGGAGAGCGCGTTGGCAGCCACGGCCCAAGCGCCTGTCACGTCAATGCCCAGGCGACGCGGATCGCACGCACGCGCGGCAAAGCAGATGTCGCTGGGGATCACGAAAGCCTCGTGGCGGTCGCACGGCGCCGGCACCGCGAGCGCGTCGCGGCCGGCACCGTCGCCCGCACCCAGCCCCAGGTCGCCCGCGGCATCCCAGTACGTGTCAAAGTCCTCGTCGCTGCCGGTAAAGCTCGCCAGGCAGCCGTCGGCCACAAAGATGCGGTCTGCCAGCTCGGCAAGCTTGGCGCGCAGATTGTCCAGTCGCTCGTCAAAGTGCTCGAGCAAATCGCGCAGGAACAGGTAGAAGTCCACGCCCGAAAGCTGCTCGCGCACCACGGCCGAAGGCGAGCTGTAGCTCATCGCGCGACCGAGCGCCGCCGAGTGACCGTTGTTGATAAAGCCCTGCTCAAGCCCAATGCGAATCTGCGTGAGCACGTCGCGCACGCGGTCGGCGTCGGCATCGAGCAAAAGCGTGCTCGACCACACCTCGCGCGGCAGGCTCGCCAGCGCGTCGATCTTTTCGGACAGGGCGCCGGCGCTCACCAGCAGGTAGGGGCGCACGCCGTCCACGTCGGGCTGCGTCATGACCTCGGTCGTAAAGCTCAAAAAGCCCAGCTTGCCGGCGAGCAGATTGTCGAGTTCCTCGGCCGAGTGCTCGCTCGTGGGCAGTTGTTTGAGCAGGCGGCAGAGCAGCGTCACATAGGGCAGGTCCTCAAATGCGACGCAGCTCAGGTCGAAATACTGCATGGCGTAGGCCAGGCGGTTGGTGGGGATGCCGTGGCGCAGGCAGGGGATGGGCGCGGTCGTGTCTACGACCAGCGGCGGCTCGGGGCGCGCCTCGCCAATGTCGGACACGCGCAGGCGCGGCAGCGTGGCCTTGTCCTCGGGCGTGTCCTCGGCCTCCTGCGCGGCACGCAGCGCAGCCGTGCGCTCGACCACGTCGGCCAGCTCGGCATCGGTCATGGCGTCGCGCTTGGCTGCCAGCTCAGCGGCCTCGGCACCCTCCGAGCCAGCACCAGCATCCACCGGCACCAGCTCGACGAGCGCCATGTGATCGTTCTGCAGCACCAGCTCGCGCAGCAGGTCCTCAAAATAGCTGCCGTCCAGCTCGCTACGCAGCTCCTCGTACACCGGGCCGTACTTGAGCGCCAGCGTCGCGGCGTCGTCATCGTAGAGCCACGTGCTCAGCGCGTCGCACGCAATGGCCACGCCGTCGGCGATACCGTAGTCGCGCTGGCGCAGGTCGTATTCGTTGCTGCTGATGATGGCTTCCAGGCGCTCGCGCGGAACGCCATGTTCGCATAAGTCGCGGCAGGCGTCCTGGAACACGCGGCGCAGCTCGCGCGCCACGCCGGGCTGCGCGTTTTGCAGCATGATGAGCTCGTAGGGCTGCAGGCTCTCGGCCGCCGTGTAGCTCACCACGTTGCCGCCCAGGTCGGCGGACAGAATGGCCTTCTTAACCGGCGCTTCGTTGGAGCCCAGCAGTGCTTCAAACAGGATATCCGCCGCGATCGTGCGTTTGCGGTCGAGCGCGTTGCCCAGCACCAGGCCCAGGCCCACCAGGGCGTTCTCGGGTGTGGTGGCCATCTCGACGCGCTTGTACTCGCAGGTCACGGGCGCCTGCACGCCCAGCGGATTGGGCGCCAGCGCGGACGGGTCCTCGCCGGCGGCGACGGCAGCGTCCATGCGGCGGCTCGCGGCACTCGGCTGCGACAGATAGCGCTCGTCCAAAAAGGCCAACGCTCGGTCCACGTCCAGGTCGCCGTAGAGCGTGATGTAGGAGTTGGAGGGGTTGTAGTGGCGCGCGTGTGTGTCCAGGAACTGCTCGTAGGTGAGCGCGGGAATCGCGCGCGGGTCGCCGCCGCTCTCGTGCGCATAGGCGGTGTCAGGATAGAGCGCGGCGTTGACGGCGTCGTCCAGCACGCTCATGGGATCGGACAGCGCGCCCTTCATCTCGTTGAACACCACGCCGTTATAGCGCAGCGTGCCCTCGCGCAGGCTGGCGGGGCTGCCGTCGCCTTCGCCTTCGACGTCCTCCGGCAGGTCTAGCTCGTAGTGCCAGCCCTCCTGCTCAAAAATGGTGGGCTTGGTATAGATGGCCGGGTTGAACACCGCGTCCAGGTACACGTCCATCAGGTTGTACAGATCCTGCTCGTTGGTGGTAGCAACGGGGTAGATGGTCTTGTCGGGGTAGGTCATGGCGTTGAGGAACGTCTGCATGGAGCTCTTGATCAGATCGACAAATGGCTCCTTGACGGGGAACTTAGCCGATCCGCACAACACCGAGTGCTCAAGAATATGGAACACGCCGGTGGAATCGGCCGGTGGCGTCTTAAAGCCAATGGCAAAGGCCTTGTTTTCGTCGTCGCACGTCAGGTACAGCAAGCGAGCGCCCGAGGCGGCGTGACGCAGCACGTAAGCGTCCGAGTCGAGCTCGGGCACGGTTTCGCAGCGCTCGACGGCAAAGCCGTGGCAGGTAGTGCCGGGCACCAGCAGCGCGGCGGCAGCGGCGCGAGGGTCGGTTGAGGTGGTGGGCATATGCAGTCTCCTTTGACGCCCCAGCGGGAGCGAATCGAGTCGAATCCTCGAGAGTATACCCATATGGGGCCGCGGCTCTGCATCGAACTGAAGACGATGTGGGTGGACTAGCCTAACTGGGTTGACGGCGAATGCCGCGGGTAGCCGCTGCATCCCGCTAAAGTGAAATAACACCCCGTTTACCGAATCATTTAGGAAATATATGGACTCCTAAAAAGTTCTAATACAATATAAGTCATCTATCTATAAACTGCTGATTTCTTGTAAAGGTATGGTTGATATGGTTGAGGCAAATAGCGTTATCCCCCTGTACAAACAGATTGTCCGTGCGCTTTCTGATTCAATCGCCAACGGCACGTACCGCCCGGGAGATAAGCTTCCGACCGAGGCGGAGCTTATCGAGCAATTTGGCGTGAGCCGAATAACGGTTCGCTCCGCAATTAAAGAAATGGAAGATGCTGGGCTTGTTGAGAGGGCCCGCGGCAAGGGCACGTTCGTTTCGTCGGACACGCAGATGTATGCCGCGGACGACCGTGAGAGCTTTACCCATTCGTGCCAGCTTGCGGGCAAACAGGCGTCTACCAGGGTTCTCGAAATGGGCTGGGACTTCCCAAGTCTGCGAGACGCGAAGTTCCTGGGCGTAGACGATACCCAAAAGGTATTGCGTAGCCGTCGTCTGCGCCTTGTGGATGGCAAGCCCACGATGCTGGAAACCAATAGCTATTCCGCTGCGCTTTCTTTTTTGGAGCATGAGTCCCTCGATGATTCGCTGATGGCGGTACTCGATCGCCAGGGGATCAAGATGGGTCCCAACACGCGTACGCTCGAGGTCTGCTATGCGAGCGAGCTCGAGGCGGCATACCTTAACGTGGAGCTGGACTCTTCGCTGCTTCTGTTTGTCGATAGACGTTATGCCCCAAGTGGCGAGCCGCTTTTCATCTCCCGTCAGGTGTACTGCACCGAGCGACTGAAGTTCTATTTGTAAATTAGCGATAGATTGGTCGATTTACCGACCAATTGTTACCGTTCGCGGATTTGGAAAATAGACACACCACGTAGGGTAGATTGCTAATATACTTTGTTATGACAATATAGTACGTCCTATTGGTATTGGAGAACTATGAATAAGATATTGCTAGCGAGTCATGGTTATCTCGCCCAAGGCATGAAAAGCTCTCTGGAGATTCTGATGGGCACCAACGACCGAATCGAGTGCCTGTGCGCCTATGTCGATGACGATTCAAGGGACGTCGCGGCGTTGATTGATGCATGGATGGAGACGAGGGACCCTGCCGACTCTTGGTTTGTCGTGACTGACATCTTTGGCGGCTCTGTAAACAACGAATTCATTCAGAGGCAGACCGACGGATCGTTTACGTTAATCGCTGGAATGAACTTGCCGCTGCTGGTGGAAATGGTTACACAGCTGGACTCCCTGGATGCGGACAAGGCCAAAGCCGCGGTCGAGGGATCGCGTTCGTTTATTCAGCTTTGCGAGGCGGCGGACATGCTTGCCGGCGCTGAGGAAGAAGAGTTCTAGTTAGTTCTGGTTCGAGTCCTAGCTAGGGGCCACACCTGTCATTCCCTTTATCACGTGCGGAGATGATAACGATGATTAAGCTTACGAGAGTTGATTACCGACTGATTCACGGCCAAGTTGCCATGTCCTGGACTCACGCTTTGGATGTAGATTGCATCTTGCTTGCCAGCGATGCTGTGGCAAAAGACGACATGAGGAAGGCGGCCTTGAGGCTCGCCCGCCCCAACGGCGTTAAACTCGTCATCAAGGATGTTGACGCTGCTATCGAGGCGCTCAACAGCGGCGTTACCGACAAGTATTCGCTGTTTATCATCACTGAGACGATTGAAGATGTCTATCGTCTCGCTAAGGGTTGCAAAGACATCAAAGAGATCAATCTGGGCGGAACCCGAAAGACCCCTGAGACCACGCTTCATCCGACCCCTGCGATCTTTGCGACCGAGAAAGATGCCGAGCATATCCAAGAGCTCCTGGGCGATGGCGTGGCCATCGAAATCCGTCAGGTTCCCAATGACGCTAAGGTGTTTGCCAAGGACGTTTTCTAGCCGGAAACACGTTGATGCTCGGCATTTATTGAACCAATGCTCTATGCCTATGCCCGTCGATCATTTGATCGGCGGGCTTTTTACTAAAGAAAAATCAAAAAAATCTGAAATAGTTATTGCATAGTTAGTTATATAAAGTATTATAACGTCATGGGATGAATGAAGGGTTCATCCAAGTGAGTTAGGAGTAAGGGATGTTCAATTTCGATGAGCCTCGTTACGAGAAGGTTGTGAGCGATGCCCTCGCTCTCCGTCCTCAGATTGAGGCTGCCGTGGACGAGGTCTGCGAGCAGGGTTATTCCAACATCTTCTTCATCGGCTGCGGCGGCACCTGGGCCCACACGCTCCCGATGAAGTATTGGGTCGAGACCACCACGGCCGACGTCGATGTCCACTGCGAGATCGCCGCAGAGTTCCTCGCCTGCCCGCCCAAGACCTTCAACAAGGATTCTGTCTGCGTCTTCTCCACCCGTACCGGCACCACCCCCGAGATCATTGAGGCTGCCAAGTTCTGCCAGGAGCAGGGCGCCCGCACGCTGATGTATGTCTCCAACGACAACACCCCGGCCACCGAGTACGCCGATTACAAGTTCTTCAGCTTCGCCGAGGACGACGTTCTGTGCGAGGCCATCTACACCTACCAGATCACGCTGGTCGCCCGCTTCCTCAAGAACGCCGGCGCCTTCCCCAAGTACGACACCTTCATGGAAGAGTTCGGCAACATCGCTCCGTACCTCATCAAGGCCAAGGACGCTCAGGACGAGCGCTGCGCCGCCATGGCCGAGGACTTCAAGGACACCGATTACCACATGGTGATTGGCTCCGGCATGCTCTGGGGTGAGGCCTACGACTACGCCATGTGCATCCTCGAGGAGATGCAGTGGATCAAGACCAAGTCCATCCACGCCGCCGAGTTCTTCCACGGCACCATCGAGCTGTGCGAGGAAGGCACGAGCCTCATCATGCTCTACGGCGAGGACGACACCCGTAAGCTCATGGACCGCGTGGACAACTTCACTCACATGCTCGCCGACGAGAAGGGCGTCAACGTCCGCGTGAACAAGTTTGACACCGCCGAGGTCGAGCTGCCGTTCAGCGACCCCGAGTTCCGCAAGATCGTCTCCCCGATGGTCACCTACACCATCACCGAGCGTCTGAGCTGCCATCTCGAGCACGTCCGTAACCACCCGCTCACCACGCGTCGTTACTATCACCAGATGAACTACTAATCCTCTCAAATTGCTGCGGTTGTCTGCAGGCGAGCTGCGCAGAATGCCTCGCCTGCAGACCTGTTTCTGGGGTTGATCGAAATGGTTGTCCAGTATCTTCTGGTTGCACTGGTCGCATTTATTGCGTCCATGGACGAGCTATTATTTGGCATTACGATGCTTGGTCGTCCGCTGTTTACGAGCCTGTTTGTCGGCTTGATCCTTGGCGATGTCCAGCAGGGCGTTATCGTCGGCGCTGCTTTGGAGTCCATGTTCATGGGCGCCATCATGGTCGGCGCGGCGGTTCCTCCCGAGGTCTATGCCTCCGGCGTGCTTGGCTGCGCGTTTGCCGTCATTACGGGTACGGGCACGGCAACTGCCGTCGCGCTCGCCCTTCCCGTCTCCGTCTTCCTTCAGGTGTGGCGCAACTTCTGCTACGCCGTTCCGGGTGCCTTTGCCTGCAAGAAGATTGAGACCGCTCTGGCAAATCGCGATCTTGCCAAGGCGAATCTGTACCATCTGACCATCGTGCCGCTGTCGATTGGCATTCCGTCTGCACTGCTGGTGTTTGGCTCGCTGTTCTTTGGTGCCGACCTTATCAACAATGCGCTCAGCGCGATTCCGCAGTTTGTGATGGACGGCCTCAACGTTGCGTCCGGCGTCATGGTCTGCATCGGCTTCGCTCTTCTTATCAGGACCATGGGCGATAACAAGCTCCTTCCCTGGCTGTTCCTGGGCTTCATTATGGTCATCTACCTCAAGATGGACGTGGTCGGCGTCGCCGCAGCTGCCATTTGCGTCGCGCTGCTCCTGGCCTTCCGCGAGGGCTCGTCCGGTCCGCAGACGGTTGCTGCAGATGAAGAGGAGGACTTCTAATGGCTATCCAGAACACCGACCTCAAAGAGGCCAAGAAGGACGCGATTATGACTCCCGATATGTATCGGAGCATGTTCCTTCGCCAGTTTACGAGCCAGTGCTCGCAGTCGTACGACAAGATGATGGCAATGGGCTTCATGTACACCATTCAGAAGCCCCTGCGAAAGATCTATCCCAACGACGACGATTACTATGCGGCGCTCGATCGCCATACCGAGTTCTTTAACATCACGCCTCATGTGCTTCCGTTTGTAGCCGGCCTAACGGTTTCGATGGAAGAGCAGGCGGCTGCCGATAAGAACTTCGACACGTCCTCGATTAACGCCATGAAGGTCGGCCTCATGGGACCGCTTTCCGGCATCGGCGATTCGTTCTACTGGGGTACGTTCCGCGTGGTTGCCGCCGGCATTGGTATTGGCATCGCTTCGACGGGCAACCCGCTCGGCCCCATCGTGTACGCGCTCATCTACTCCGTGATTAACTTTGCAACGCGTATCGTCGCCGCCCATCTGGGTTACGACTTGGGAACCAAGTTTTTGCAGCAGTCCGAAGAGAGCAACCTTATGTCTCGCATGACGCATGCTGCCGGTGTTCTCGGAATGACTGTTATCGGCGCCATGATTGCGGCACAGGTCTCGCTGTCCACGGCTTTGACCTTTGACGTGGGTGGTTCGGAGATTGTCCTGCAGGATCTGTTCGATTCGATCTTCCCCGGTCTGCTGCCCTTGCTGGCAACGTTCGCTTGCGTTGCCCTCTATAAAAAGGGCGTCAAGACCATTTGGATCATCTTGGGCATCTTCGCAATCTGCATCATCGGAACGGGCTTGGGAGTGTTCGCGGCGGCGTAATGTTGACTGCTATGCTCGCGCGTTGGATAACTAACTGACCGTTTGAAAACGGGGCTCGGCGTAAGGCCGACCCCGTTTTTTATTATTCAAGACTTTAGTCTGCTGGCCGCGCAGCGGCCAGCTTTAAACCACCCGCTACGCGGGTGGAGACAAACGGCTTTACAAAGCCACCCCTCCGACC
>UQTW01000036.1 GCA_900544115.1 uncultured Collinsella sp.
CCGCACATGTGCGGATGAATGTGGGAAGTGTTCGGATGAAGTTGCCAATCAAGGCGCCTGAATCATTGATGCTGGCTGGTGTGAGAACAGAGATAAACGAGCGGCTCGAGCGATATAATGACACGCTATGGAGGCCGTATGCTCTTTTCCCGCCGTTCTGCTACATTTGCCTGCGCCATTGCGCTTGTCGTAATGGCGGTCACCCCTTATCACCGGTTTTCATCTTCAATCGGCCTAGCGTCAGGTGCAATGACCTGGCTCGTTATCCTGGGCGCATGCCTCGCGGCGTTTGTTCATGGTGCTGCGCTATGCAAGGGGGGAATGAGAAGGCCGAGGCATCTCGGTGCCATCGGTGTTTTCCTTGGTGTTATTGCAACGGTTCCCGAATGGGCCGACCTGGCTTTCTATGCTCGCGGAGACTCTATTCCAATCGTGTTTGCACCGATTTGGTTGTTACATGGCGTTTCGTGTGTCTCGTGCTTTGTTGGGTCGCTGCTTCTCTCATATGTTATTTGGGGCACGGCGGACTCTCCTTTGACGCAGAGGTCGACACGGACTGACGAAAGGGAAACTCGTCACCCGCAGGACGCGATTTTTACAGAAACAATAGCCGTCATGTCTTGCCTGCTGTTTTGCTGTCGAGTTTCATGGAGAGTCGTTCCCGAGCCATGGGGGATGCCCCCTGTAACGGCCGCGTCAATTGGCCTTGCGCTTTTAATTCCGTTGGTCTATCTCGCATTGACTGTGGCCCCGCCGTTTTGCCGCCCTCGTGCCTTTGGCCATGGGCGGCGCGACGTGTTTGCCTGTTCTGTGCTCGTAGCAGTTCCTATTGGTCTTATTCCGGCTGTTGAGGCGGCATACTTCGCAAGCGATGCCGTGGTCATTGCATTGCTGGCGATGGGGTCCGTTATCGCTGCTGCCTTCGTATGCATGTTGCTAAGGGGGAAACGGGACAACAATTCGGATATCGCCTGTGCGTCCGACACATTCGATGCGGGGGTGTTTTCCCCTGCCCTGTCGCCTAGAGAAGAGCAGTTTGTTCGACTGCTGCTCAAAGGGAAAACGCCGGCGGAAATTGCCAAGGAGACGGATACGAAGCCATCGACGGTGAGAACAACGCTTCACCGAGCATACGGGAAGGCGTCGGTTGCGGGCTCACGCGAGCTCGTGGCGCTGTTTGCGGGTGAGGGCGATACTGTAGGGCATGAGCTACCGCAGCGGCATGCTGACGATATAGTGGCATCAGCTCGAACGCGCCGGCTGTTTCGATACCTGCTCACATTATTCTTTATCCTCCTTGCGGCGGGGCCCTTGGTAATGGCGGATAGCGATTGGGGGTCCGGTGTTTCGCGGGCTGTCGCCTTTTCCCTCTTAAGCTACGCATTGGGTCTCGGACTGCTTCTGTCGCTACGCTACGCGGGTGGAAAAGCGAATCGTGGCGCTGCGCTGGATAGAGCGGGTGAAGCGATTTGGCTCGGAAGCCCGTACGTATGGGCGGTGCTATCTGCTGTGGAATGGTCTTTTATCTATATCGCGGCATTGATGTGCATACGCGTTCCGTTGATGGCTGTGCCGGTCCTGTTTTGCGGCGTGGCGTCTACGGCTTCGCTCGCTGTTGGGCTGCGTCCGTTTAAGGTGCATGCCCATGCTCGGGCTATCGTGCCGTTGGTGTCAATGGGCATGGTTGCCTTAATCTATGCGGTCGCTAGGGGGCGAATCCATGGACTTGCGGTGCTGACGGGGGTGCTGCTCACATATATAGTGATGCGAAGCTGTCCGCAGCGCAAAATGCTTGGGATATGGATGCTTTGCTTCGGGGCGACGGCTCCTGTTTGGGCTGTCTTGCTCAATATGGTGCAGGATCTGACGGTTTTCGAGCCGTTGTTCCTCGCGTCGTTGTTGGGGCAAAGTTCGGCTGTCAATGTCGTCGTGGCAACGGTGATTGTTTGCTGGTCTGTGCCCATGTTCGTTACGCACATCGCGCTCGCCCGCTCGGTTGAGGACGAGAAGGCCGTCTTGGAGTACCGGGCGAACGGGTCCACCGAAACGGCCCGCGTGCGCCAGCTGGCCCTGCTTACGTCGCGCTCCCTTTCTGATGTTCAGTCGCAAATTTTGCTGATGACGGCAGAGGGGGCAACGACAAAGGCCATTGCGGAGGATGTCGGTTACGCTGCATCTACGGTGCAAGCGCTGCGGTCTGCATCTTACCGCCAGTTGAAGATCAAGAATAAGGCGGAGCTAATTTTATTGTTATCGCAGGTAAATAACGTGTAAACGCCTGAGCAATCAACTCAATAGCGGGTGTTTACAGACATCTTTCTCTATTCATGCGAAGGTTGCCGTGCGTCGACGCATTGTTAACCGCTTTTGATTGGAGAAGGCCATGATTAAGCCAAGGAGCGCTATTGCTCGAATCGGAGTCGGCTTGGTGATTGCAGCTGGTCTGTCCCTAGGGGTTCCCGCTGCATCGTTTGCACAAGAGGAGTTTGACACCTCTCAGGTTTCCAGCATTACTCAAAACGCCGATACGGGAATTACGACCTGTACGAACAATGCCGATAAGGCATTTAGTTTTCAATGTGCCGGGACGAGTGCAACTGGCTACCGTCAAAAGGATGATTCCTCATCGCTCTATCTGGATATCCAGGGCCATACGGGAAATCCGCTTCGGTTATATACAGACGGTGCGTATAACACAAGCGGTAGCGGCAGCATGAATTGTACTCAGGGAACGTATCGTTCGAATCACAAGGGACAGTGGGAAATGTATAACCTCGTCCGTGAGAACGGGCGATCTGCGGCGCGACTGACTGCATGGGCGGAGTCTGGCTACGGCACTGTTATTGGCGTATGGAGCCCCGACTGCGTCGGGCATTTCCACAAGCTTCCCGCATAGTTGTTTGAAATGGCTCCCTTCCGGCTTTCTGGGTCGGAAGGGGGAGGAGGACGTATGAACCAAAAGCTCGCAAGATACGAACTGTCGAAAACGATTAGACGTCCAGCTTTTATCCTTGCTCTCTTGATTGCGGTCGCAGTTGCAATAGCTGCCGCGCTGGAGCCGTGGGCAAATTTGGAAAAAGAGCGCCACAACCTTCTTTCTTTTGGTTACGGCGTTGGCGTGCAAGCCGAAAATTATCTCGGTCAAACACGTGAAAGCAGCTTCGGTAACTGGATTGTTGTGAGCGCGAACGCGCCACTGTCTGCGTCGGTGTTTTTCTATGCACTGCCCCTGCTTGCAATGTTGGCTGGATCTTGGTCGTGTCTCTTTGAGCGTTTGAGTGGTTATGACATGCAGATATGCACGCGCGTTTCCAGAAAGGCGTACGTGAACGTAAAGATGCTGTCTGCTTTCCTCTCCGCGTTTACAGTGACTGCCATTCCTCTGCTCGTCAATTTCCTGATCGTCTCGATGCTTTTTCCTGCGTATCTTCCTCGGGTCGATGAGTCGACTTACGTAGGACTTTACCTGCATAGCTACTTCTCCGGTCTATTTTATTCGCATCCTTTGTCATATGTGCTCGCATACACGCTGTTCGATGCTGTCACGCTCGGGACTTTATCCATGGCTGTAACTGGCTTCTCAATTTTGTTTCGTAGCAGAATCAAAGCGATAATTGTCCCGTATCTGCTAATGGTTGCGTGGCATTTTGCAAATGGCTGGATCTTCGGCGTAATGGCTTGTGTGGGGTTTAACTGCAATATCCTCAACAGCATCAGGTCGGAATCGCTGAATAACTGGCCAGACATTCGAGCCGGTTTTGCGGAAATCATATTATTGACCCTTGCTTCGTTGGCTTTTTCTGGGGCGTGGAAAAGACGCGAGGTGGTCTGATGCTGTTTAGGCTGGTCGCCGCGGACCTGAGGACCGTTTTGAAGAAGAACATCCTTACTTTTATTGCAATTGCGGCAGTGACCGTTGCGAACTTGGTGTACGCCTACGGATTGTCTTCTGTGTATGGGGTTAGAACGGATACCTTGGGGTTTGCGGATAATCTTGCGCTCGTGTTTGCCGGATCTGCTCCGTTTGAGCCTAGGCCCGGGGTCATGTTTGTGCCTCCGCTAGGATGGCTATTTCTCATTCTGCTTATTCTCTATACAACACTCGACTATCCGACCGAATCGTTGCACGGGTTTGGTTTGCAAGCGCTTGTTCGATGCCGGGCAAGAACCCTTTGGTGGGTCTCGCGTTTTATCTTGGTGGCGGCAGTAACGGCATTTTCACTGCTCGTGGTGGTTTGCTCTGTTGTGATTTGGAGCTTGGTGGTGAGCTCCTCGTTCAGCGCGGTCATTCATGGTGAGTCGCTTCAACTGGCTAATTTGGCGCCGTGGTTTCTCAAAGCTGCCGAGGCAGATGCGCTGCCGTTTTTCATAGGTCTCTTATTTGCTTTTGAGGCGCTTGCGTTTGCGCAGGCAGCGGTTGGGTTTGTGCTTGGGTCGTCAGTCTCGTTTGTGGTTTTAATGAGCTACCTGATCTGCTCGGCATATGCACGACATTGGGCGCTATTGGGTAACGCCTTGATGCTGTTGCGCTGGGGTGGAATTGTCAAAGAGGGAATCGCGGCGGGCTCGAGTGTCTTGTCATCAATTGGGCTTATGTCGTTATGCCTATCGTTGGGTGGACTGTGGTTTCGAAGGGCCGACCTTATAGAAAAGGGGGACAAGATATGAGTGTGATCGTAAGGGGCGTATCGAAGCGCATGGGTAAAAACGATGTCCTGCGCAACGTGTCCATCGAGGTTGACCCTGGGACTGTGGTCGGGCTTCAGGGGATAAACGGTTCGGGTAAGACCATGCTCATGCGAGCGGTTTGCGGGTTGATCAAGCCTACCGAAGGCGAAATCTCTATCGATGGCCAAAGGCTTGGGGCGGACATCTCGTTCCCGCCGAGTCTGGGGATGTTGATCGAGGCGCCTTCCTTTTTGGGATATCTGTCTGGCTACGACAATCTGAAGCTCATCGCTCAGATCAAGGGCGTTGCCACCCCCGAGGACATTCGCTCTGCCCTGCGGCTCGTGGGGCTCAATGCAGACGAAAAAAAGAAGTTCCGAGCATACTCGCTTGGGATGAAGCAGCGTCTGGGGATAGCTGCGGCAATTATGGAGAAGCCGAAGCTGCTTGTTCTCGATGAGCCAACGAATGCCCTCGACGAAGCGGGCGTTGAAATGCTCAAGCGCGTTGTGGCGATGGCGGCATCAACGGGTCGTGAGGTCCTTCTGTCCAGCCATGACGGAGAGGTGCTCGAGGAACTGGCCGATCGGGTTTACTGCATGCGCGACGGTGCCGTTGTGAAAGTTCGGGAAAGGTCGTGAGCGCGATGAAGAAGACCCTGTGGACGAGAAGATCGGCGCTCGCGCTTTTTTGCTGTGCTGCTGCCGGCCTTGCGGGCATGAGGGTGAGCGTCGTTAACGGGAACCGGACGGTCATTCCTGAGAAATATTACGCGGAGGGCGAATGGCTCTCGATGGATGGAGCGTTTCTGGGGTCGAAGGATGTGGTGACTGATGGGTATTCGTTTTGCATAGACGGGGCAGAGTTGCTCACGCCGCGCGAGTATCTCAAACGAGCACATGACGATTATTCAAAATATGGCACCGTGGATACGAAAACGAGACTGAAGGATGCCGACATCACGTGCGTTATCGCCGTAAAGATGCGTGTCAGAAATAGGGATAATATCGACGGTGGAATCAAAGCGTATGTTTGGCATCTGGTCCCGGAGTCTGCGCCAAACTATGATTTTGTAGTCAATACCGATCTGATAACGCAAGCCATGCCGGTCCTTGGCGGCTCTGCTGCGTTTGCCGTGGAGGTTGGGGCAGAAAACGAGTTGCTCGTCCCATTTATGATGCAGAACACCAACGACTATTTCGAAGGTTACGAGACCGTCCGTTTTGAGAAAGCATTTCCCGGGACTTACACGATGAAGATGACCGATCTGCCGGAGCGGAGGCTCTTAAGGTTTGAAGTGAAATAGCTCGAGAGCAAGGCAAAACGGGTCCATTGGCGGTACGCGCGCCCGATTCCAGGCGCCCCGGCCCGGAATCGGGCGCGGGACGAGGCGCCTTCGGTGTCGGCCGGCCTACCGCTTCTTCTTGCTCTTCTTCTGCTTGCGCTGCTTGCCCTTGGTCTCCTGGGGCTTGTCGCCCTGTTTTGCTTCGGCAGCGGCCTTTTCTGCCTTCATCTTCTTGCGTTTGGTCTCGATGCGGAGCTTTTTGTTGATGCGCGCCTTAAGGAAGGGACCGAACTGCTCGGCATCGCCGCGGACAAAGGTGTCCTTAGGGATCGTCACGCCCTGGTCGGCGAACATGGCCACAAAGATGCGCTCGCCGTCGAGCACGTGGTCGAGCTTTTCAAACGGGAAGAACTGCGACTTGCCGCTCGTGCCCCAAACCATCAGGCCGTCCTCGTTGGCGGCGACGCGGCGATAGCGGCCACCCATGGACTCGTCGGCCTCAACGGCGTCGATAAAGTCGCGGGCGAGGGTGTGGTGCAGGTTTTTGCTCCACCAGGCCAAAAAGGCGCCGAATACGATCAAGACGACGCCAAACTTGATCCAGTTGCCGCCGGCCACCAGCATGCCGATGCCGATGAGCGCGGCAATTGCCGCGGCGACATACAGCGAGCCGCGACGCCTGGGCGAGGCGACCAGGCGGGCGAAGTCGGTGACGAGGTCGTTTTCGTATTGGTACTCGTTGAGGTACAGGATGCCGTCGTCGGCTGCGGCCTGCTCCTCGAGCGCGACCTCGACCTGGTCGGCTGCTTCGGAGGGAACGAGGTTGCTCTCTGCGTCTGCCATGCTCTTTGGACTCCTATCGCGGCGGGCTCGCCGTACGGGTTATTATGGAATGCAGTATGCCGTGCGACCGCATGGCCGCCGCGGCAACAAGACTCAGTATACCCGGGGGAGCACCCATGGAATCGTTGTACCGAAAGTATCGCCCGCTCACCTTTGACTCCGTGGTGGGCCAGCAGCATATCGTCTCGACGCTCGAGCACGCCATCACCGAGGGGCGCCTGTCCCACGCCTACCTGTTCTGCGGACCGCGCGGCACGGGCAAGACCACCATGGCGCGCATTCTGGCCAAGGCGCTGCTGTGCCGCAATGCCGAGGCGGCGCGCGCCGAGGGTGCAAGCGGCTGCATGCCCGACGGTACTTGCGAGGAGTGCGAGCTCATTGCCGAGGGTAACCACCCCGATGTCTACGAGCTCGATGCCGCCTCCCGCACGGGCGTGGACAATGTGCGCGAGGAAATCATCAACTCCGTCAACTTTGCCCCGGTGCGCGGCAAGTACAAGATCTATATCATCGACGAGGTCCACATGCTCACGACGGCGGCGTTCAACGCGCTGCTCAAGACGCTCGAGGAGCCGCCGGCACACGTGATCTTTGTGCTGTGCACCACCGACCCGCAAAAGATTCTGGAGACCATCCTCTCGCGCTGCCAGCGTTTCGATTTCCATCGCATCGGCAACGAGGATATCGAGCGTCGCCTGGCATACGTGTGCGAGCAGGAGGGCTTCGATTACGACGATGAGGCGCTGGCTATCGTGGCGCGCCATGCCAAGGGCGGTATGCGCGACGCGCTGTCCACGCTGGAGCAGCTGAGCGTCTTTGGCAACGGTTCTGTGCATGCGGACGACGCCCGCTCGCTTTTAGGCGAGGTTTCGGACCAGATTCTGGGCGAGTTTTCCCGCGCCATTGCCGATCGCGATGTTGCCGAGCTCTATGGACTGATCCGTGCGCAGGTCGAGGAAGGAAACGACCTGCTGGAGCTGACGCGCGACCTGGTGGCGCATGTGCGTGACGTGTACGTTGCCTGCGTTGCCGGTGCCCGTGCCGAGCTGTTTGAGGGCGGCTCCGAGCAGGCCGAGGCGCTTGCTGCCGAGGCCGCTGCCTTTGGCGAGCATCCTGCCGACCGCCTGGCCCGTGTGCTGACGGTGCTCGACGATGCCGCACTGGAGATGAGGGGCGCGAGCGACGTGCGCCTGGTGCTCGAGATCGCCTGCACGCGCCTGGCACGTCCCGAGGCCGATTTAACGATTGAGGCATTGGCCGAGCGCGTGGCCCGCTTGGAGGCCATGGTTGCCAACGGCGCCGTGCCGGCGAGCGTGGCTGCTGCTCAGGCCGCCGCGCCTGCAGCATCCGTACCCGCTGCTGCCCAACAGCCGACGCTAATTTCGGGCGCTCGTGCTGCCGCTCCGGCGGCATCCGCTGCCCCCGCTGCTACGTCCGCGCGCCAGGGCGGTATGCCTTGGGACCGTGGTGCTGCTGTTCCGGCTGCCCAGCCTGCGTCCCGTTCTGCGTCCGTGTCAGCTTCCAAGCCTGCAGCGCCTGCACCTCAGCCTGCGCCGACTCCGACGCCTCAGCCCGTTGCGGCTCCCGCGCCTGCCACCGCTCCGGCACCTAAGCCCCAGTCCAACAATGCCGCCCAGGTTGCCGCCGCCGGTACTGCCGAGACGCCCGCGGTCGAGGATGCCGGAGAGCTGCAGCGCAAATGGGCCGAGGTTGTCGAGCGTGTCAAGGCGCGTCAGGCTTCCTACGCGGGGCTTTTGCTCAATGCCCGCGCCACGGCTGACGACGGCTCCAGGCTCACGGTCTCGTTCCCCGCGGGCTCGACCTTTGCCATCAAGATGCTTGGACGCGCCGACACGCAGTCGGTGGTCCTGCCGACAGTCAGTGCGGTCTTCGGTCGTCGTACCGTCGACTATGTCCTGGATGGGGGTGGCACGCCGGCTCCTCAACATGAGGAGCATTCTCCATCTGCACGGGCTGCGGTATCTGCGGACCCGCAACCCGTGTCCTCGGCGGCCCCTGCATCCTCGAGCGCCAGCGCGACGCAGCCAAAAGCAGCACCGATAGCGGCGCCGACCCCGTCGGCGCCTAAGCCCGTCATGGCCAAACCGGCTGCTCCGACACCCGCGCCCAAGCCTGCCTCGCCCGCGCCCAAGTCGTCTGACCTGGGCAAAGCCCCCTGGCTGCGCTCCGACAACCCCGCCGGCGCTCCTGCCACGGGCAAGCTCCCGACCGAGCCCGCGCCCCGAGCGCCCGAGCGCGCGTCCGCTCCCAAGGCTCAGCCCGCCGCGCCGTCTGCGCCATGGGAATCCGAGCAGGTTCCCTACGACGATGCCATGGTTGGCGGTTTTGTTGCCGATGCTGGTGGGGACGATCTGCCTCCGTTCGACGTGCCGGGTGCGGCGTCCGCGCCCAAGTCCGCTGCAACTGCCCCCAAAGAGGAGGACGCTCCTGCAGCTCCCTGGGAGTCCAACCCCGGTGCAGGCAGCCCCTTCGGCCATCAGGGTGCAGCCCCGAGCATCCCGCAGACCGAGGACGAGGCCAAAGCCCTCATCCGCAGCGTCTTCGGCCAGTCCACCATCTTCAAGCCGGTGGAGTAGCTGCGCAGGCGGGTATACTGCTCAAGAAGAGAACCCCTTGCCCGGGCGCATCTGTATTTCGGACATGTGCAACGTGGTGCCGCGTATATCGCATTCGAGCAGACAGGCGCGTGACGGTCGGCCTAGGATGCTGAGGTCGATACGATACGTCGCATGGCTGTCCGTGTACTCGACTTGCTCGGCGTTGACGGTTGCTCCGATTGTAAATAAAGAGCCCAGTTCGGCATCGACAATCTTGGAGTCCTTTATCTTGACCTTGAACTCTTGGTGGAGGGACGGGCTGTTGTAGTAAATGGTTCGGGTTCCGTCGGTGCATTCATCGGTCGTCTCCCATTTGACGACGGGCTGGTCCGAGCTGGCTATCAGCAGTTCTGCTCCAAAAGCTATGGCATGGGTGATGATAACCAGTAATACCCAGACGACAAAGAGATAGAGAACCACATATGCAACGGGGTGTTTTGAGCGGATGTTTTGGAGTACGGCTGGGACATTCACGAGGGCACCTCCAAATCGTCATCTATGACAATCAAATTATACCCAGCCGCCATGCGTGCCGCCTCGAGCAGCGGCTCGGCATTTTGCCATGTAGCCTTGTAGCCCTACGCATAAACTGCCTGGTTCCAGCTCTGCTAGATGTAGCTTGAGATAATTATGCAACCTTGCATAATTCGACCTTGCATAATCTTGGGCGTGCGTCACGCTCAAGGACATGTATATCGACTGAGGTAGCGTGTCCGCCCCGCTTGCTTGCCCCGCGCCGTGGTACGATTTTTGAGTTTGAAAGTCCCGTCGCGCTCCGGCTGCCCTTGCAGCTTGTCGCGCGGCCGCACGTAAAGGAGCCATCATGGCCGGTATGAACATGCAGCAAATGATGAAGCAGGCTCGCAAGATGCAGGAGCAGCTTGCCGCCGCGCAGGAAAACCTTAAGTCCCAGACCGTCGACGCCTCTACCGGCGGCGGCATGGTCAAGGTGACCGTTAACGGCGAGATGGAGCTCGTCAACCTCACCATCGACCCCGATGCCCTCGATCCCGAGGACGTCGATATGCTGCAGGACATGATCATGGCTGCCGTCAACGAGGCCGTCCGCGGTGTCAACGAGCTCGCCAACAAGCAGATGGGCGCCATCACCGGCGGCCTCAACATCCCGGGCATGCCGTTCTAAGACACGCATATATATGAGTGCCAACCATAGTCTGCAAAAATTGCTCGATGAGCTGGGCCGTCTGCCGGGCATTGGTCCCAAGTCGGCCCAGCGCATCGCCTATTACCTGCTCGAGGCCGATGCCGAGGAGGCGCGCCGCCTGGCCGAGGCTATCCTGGAGGTCAAGCAGGAGGTTCACTTTTGCAGCCGCTGCTTTAACTACGCCACGGCCGACGAGTGCTCCATCTGCCAGGATTCGATGCGCGATACCACTCGCATTTGCGTGGTGGGCGAGCCGCGCGATGTCCAGGCGATTGAGCGCACGGGCAGCTACCACGGTCTCTACCACGTATTGGGCGGCGTGATCAGTCCCATGGACAAGATTGGTCCCGAGCAGTTGCACATTCGTGAGCTGCTGGCACGCTTGGGCCACGAGGACATCCACGAGGTCATCATCGCCACCAACCCCAATATCGAGGGCGAGACCACGGCGAGCTACCTGGCCCGCACTATCAAGCCGCTGGGCGTTGAGGTATCGCGTCTGGCGAGCGGCCTTCCCGTGGGCGGCGACCTGGAGTATGCCGACGAGCTTACGCTTGGGCGCGCCATCGAGGCCCGTCGCACGATTTAGGTGGCGAGCCTGCTCCTGCCGTATGTCTTCATCGCGACGCACGGGGTAGCCATAATTTCCCCGTGCGACTGTAAGTTTGTTGTGCAACAAAGATGCTTTGTATCCGCTTATCGCATGGATGCTTCCACTCGCATCCTTAATTTGCCCATTCGTTGCGCAACCTTTTGGGTTCGCTGATACACTCAAATATGGATTCGAATGAATGCGCCGCTCCCGAGCGGCGTGTTTTTGTTGGAGGAGAACGCATGCGGCCCGGTGGCACTCAGACAAAGCGCGGCGCCGCGGTGCGCATGCGACGCCGACTGGGCTTGGCGCCGCGGGCGTACGCACTGCTGTCTTGCTCGCTGGTGCTGGTCATAGCTGGCGTTTCTGCCTATGGCATGACCGTGCCGTCCATGATGCAGGCACATGCCGCACGCGAACCGCGCGTGGGGCATGAGGTCAAAAGTGACCTGGGGACCACGACTGGATATGCTTGGGCAAGTGTGGTCGCGCATATTGTGTTTGGCACCGGCGACGCGGACGGCGCCGAGGCCCCGGACAACGAAGTCACGCTTGCCAATGGCAAAACCATCGTGCTCACCAACACCAAGATCATCGATCGGTTGTCCAACAATAGCGTGGCGGCAACGGTGAATAAGGTCGAGCAGCAGAAGGAGCAGGACGCCCAGCAGTCCGGAAAGCCCGGTAGCTCGGATACTTCTGGCTCCGGCTCGGATTCGTCGAGTTCGGGCGGTGGCTCTGGGTCGGGTTCCTCTGCCGGAGGGTCTGGAAACGGCGGCTCGACGGGCGGCAACACTGACAACGATGCAAACTCCGGTGGCCTTTCCGCTGCTGAGGAAGAGAGCATTCACAGCTGGCTTGTGACCAAGTACAACATGCTCGACGGCTATGTTTCTCGTGCCAATGACGTGGTCTCGACCTATAACTCTACGGGAGATCCCAGGCCGTGCGACAGCCTGGTCGGGGAGATGTTTGTCATTCGAGCCGAGTTCGGTCGTCAGACATTCTCGCCCCGGTCAAAGTGGTATCAGCAGTATGCCAATCTGTGGGGCTGTTACACCAACCTATGTCAATGGGTCGGCCATTACGGCGATGATGACGTCGCGCTCGGTAACTTCAACAATAACGTGGCGGCGCTTGCCCTATGATGACCGATCTTGCATCCACCACACCACAATCGCTCGGTCGCGATCCCATGGTCGGCCTGCGCCTGGCGCGTGTCGACGGGTTTGAGCCGGCCATTGCGCTCGGTCAGGGCGAACTGCCTGCCTATCTGCGTCGTTTTACGATGCTGTTTGCCGACGATGCCACCATGCGCCGTGGCGGTATCGGCCGCGTGACGCGTGCCGTCAACGCCCAAGGCGAGGCCGTGGCACTCAAACAGCTCATCTTGCCGACGCGCGATGAGTTTGACGACGATGCCGCTCACGAGGCGCTGGTCGCCAAGTTCAAGGCGGCGTTTCGCGAGGAATACGAATGCCATCGCGCCCTTTCGGGCCTTAAGGGCTTTCCCCGCCTCTATGGCTGGGGCGAGGTCGACGGTGTGCCTGCAATTGTCATGGAATGGGTCGAGGGCGAGACGCTTGCCCGCTTGCGTTCGCGACTTGCCGTGGACGATGCCGGACGCCTGTCGCCGCTTGTGGCGGCGCGTCTGGGTCGCGACCTGTTCGATCTGCTCTGCCGTATGAGCCTGGTGGGCGAGGGCTTTGTCCATCGCGATATCTCGCCCGCTAATATTATGGTGCGTACGGCGCGTCTACCGCTTGACCGGCAGCTTGCCGAGGGCACCTTTGACCTGTGCCTGATCGACTTTGGCTCGTCGCTGGCGCTTGAGCCTGCGTCGGCCGTGGCCGGTACCGGCGGCAAGGCGTCGTTTACGGAGCGTTATGCCACGCTGCGTCGCGCGACGGTTGCCTATGCCCCGCCCGAGATGCTCACCGACGATATTCCCGACCTGCGCGCTTTGCGTATGTCGCCGGCGATTGACGTCTATGCCGCGGCAAGCACGGTTTACGAGCTCATTGCCGGCATCGCGCCATACGAAGCCGCGCCGAGCACTTCGGGCACCTCGGGTTCGCGCAAAAAGACGCGCGACATCGCGAGCCCCTACCGTCTCAAGATGGACACGCGGCCCGACTATCCCATTGGTGCCCATGCGCCCGGTTGCGATTTGACGCAGCTGCTTCATCGCGAGCCCGATGTGGCGCTCGCCGCGGCCGAGCAGGCCCAGCAGCTGGGGCTTGAGCCGGATTCCGAGGAGCTACGCGATGCGCTGGCGTTTGTCGATGCCCAGCTGTTCAACGTGGTGATGGCCTGTCTGTCCAGCCATCAAAAAGATCGTCCCGAGCCGGCGGCGGTCGAGGCGGCGCTCTCGGCGTTTTGTGACCACTATGCGCAAAATGTCGGTCGTTCGCTCCGCGGCGAGCCGCTCACGCCGTGCCCCATGGATGCGTCCGGCCGCGCGGTTCGTCGCGCGCTGATGGTCGGCGCGGCGGTCGTCTGTGGCGTGGTTTGGGCTGCGGTCGTGGTTTCGGCCGCGCTGCTGGCGTCGGGCGCTCGCGTGACGGCGACTTTGGGATCGCTCGTGTGGCCTGGGTCGCTACCGGGTGTTATTGCCGCACTGGCGCTGGCGCTGCCAGGCATGGCCGGCGTTGTCGCGGGGGCACTTGCGCGCGATCGACGCTCGGGGTTCCTGCAGGGTGTGCTTGCGCTTTCTGCCTGCGAGGTTCCGGTACTGGCTGTGGCTGCATGTAGCGTATTTTCCCAACGCGCCGTGATGGGCGGCCTTGTTGCCGCTTTGGTTGCAACCTATACGCTTACGTGGTTTTTGCTTGCGATGGGCTTTGCCTTTGAACTTCCCGTTTCGGCACCGCGACGCACAAAAGCCCAGATGGCGACTCCGCTTGCCGGTGGAGCCGCAGCTGCCCGTACTTTTGGCGGACCTGTCGAAGTATCGTCCGATTCTATTTCTACGACCAAGGAGGCCTAGGTCATGGCATCTCAAGTTGAGCTCACCCCATGCGGGGCCATGTTTGACATCTTTAAGCGCGCGGCGCATCTGAGCCATATCGAGCTGTGCGGCTTGGTGCTTTCGTCCCGTCCGCTCGCCGACGGCCGCAGCCCGCAGAGCCGAGCCGCCGATCGCTCTTGGGTTTCCCGCTTTATCGTTCGCGCGCCGGTCGGCACGCTTCAGCAGCGCTACTTTGCCGAATACGGTACCTCGGCTGCGCGTATTATGTCGCAACTGGCCCTGCGCCAGCGCAATCCCATGGACTCCACGGCTGTGATCAATATGGTGTGCGGTCCTGCAGGTGAACCGATGGTACGCGCGCTCGAAGAGTGCCATCAGGACACGAATCTCTATCGCAACGCGCTCGATCGCCTGTCCCAGGCGGCGGAACTCATGCCCGCCGAGCGCGCCGAGGCCGTGCTGGTGCTGTTTGTCGCCGTCGGTTGTTCGGCGGATGTGCGGTCCTCGGTGAACTATGCCATCGACTACGCGCACGCGACCTGTGGCGGAGGCACCTCCACGCCGCGTTCGCTTGGCATGTCGATGACCGCGGGCGAACGCGAACCCGCTCCGGCGCACCCCTTGGGCTTGCTGCGCGTACAAAACAGTTTTGTCGTGAGCGCCCCGCGCTGGATTCAGCCGAGTGAGCAGGGTGTTGAGATTGGTGCGCTGGCCACTGGTGAGGGCGATATTACCGACGTCGGCGACGATGTCTCGGCCCGCCATGCCCATATCTGGTGCGATGCTCAAAATATCTGGCACGTCGAGGACTTGTCGTCCACCAACGGAACCGTGGTGGTAAACGGGGCCACGCGCGTCTGCATTCAGGTCGAGCCCGGCCGTTCCGCCCAACTCAATCCCGGCGACGAGCTCAAGCTCGGCGAATCCACTACCTACGCCATCCTCTTCGGTGCCCTCTAGCCGGCAGATAGGGACGTTTCTTTTCTGCCGGCACTTGGGGACACTCCTCGGCGCGCCAGAGCCAGTCGCCCGGGGATGGAGGGGCCATTTTGGCCCTTGGCGGTCAGTCGGGGCGAAACTAGAAGATCTTTCCGATTCGCGGCTGTTCATGCTTGTAGAGCATCTAAAACAATAGGATGTTATTCTGGAATATGCCGGGTGCGTGAACTTGCCTGTCTTAGCCTTAATAAGGTATAGGGGAGTTTGGCTCAGGGGTTCCGTCTTGTTCTTCAGCGCAGTATTGTGGGACAGATTTGCTGAGATTGGCGCCTTACACCGCAGAGCGCACGGAAGGCTCTCGATTTGTGTTCTGGCCCCAGAATACAGGGCCTGATACTTACCAACTGTGGCATGGATGTAACATCTGTAGAAATCAACCCTTTTGTTGTCGACCTTTGTAAGAAAAACACTGCCATCAACTCTTTGGATGACGAAACTAGGGTGCTTGAGGGGAGCCTTTACTCCCCTCTGAGAGATGACTCATGTTTTTCGCTTGTCGTTGTGAATCCTCCGTTACTGCCGATTCCGGATGAGATTCCTTATCCCTTCGTTTGAGATGGAGGACAATCGGGTCTGGATAAAACACTTCGTATTCTTAAGGGTGGCGATACGCATTTAGAGAAAAACGGTAAATACTGCTAATAGGGGTGACGACGATGGTGCAGGGGCGACCCGCGATGCTCTCATCAATACGTCGGATACTTGGGAAATCAGGTCTAGATGCATGTATGATGATGCTGTGTGGCTATTCAATTAATCCGCGTTCCGAATGGGTGCAGGGTATAGCTGCGACATCGTATGCTTTTGACCCGGCGCGATACTCAGATATTTCTGAGGCGGTTGACGAAGTTTATACGCACTATGCCGCGCAAGGCGTTTCGGAAGTTTGCACATCTACGTTACGGGCTTAGGTTTCTTCAAGCGAGCAGGCCGGTTGCGTTATTTCGAGCGATTTTTCTAGTCTAGACGACAAAAGGCAAAGGATTTGATGGGTATAAAACGCGGACGTTTGTGGGCGGATGCTCAAATCTATTGTGGCAATCGGGCGGTTGAAAAAGATATTTCAACCGCCCGATTGCCAGGTTCGTCGGAGGAGATGTCCGATTCCGACTCTCTTGTAGGAAGAGCTTGAGATCGTATTGGCCCAAGGCAATCTTAAAGCAGTCTCATTGGCAAATCTTCGCTCCTGTTGTGTTGAGGTGTAAGGTATCAGTGATTGATGTTTTGTGGCGGGTAGATTGGGGCCTTCCTTGATTCGATGCGTTCTCTCGAGGTTCATCAGAGCAAAAGGGGCTTTCGTCTTCATTGCTATCACGGTGATTGGAACCGCTCTCTCCTATGCCATGCCATACGTGAACGGGAAATTCTTAGATTTTCTTCTCGGTAACCGCAGCGAAAGAGACGCCGTACTCTTCGCGCTCCTGGTTGCGTCAATAGGAGTTTTCTCCACCCTCTTTACTTATTTTGCAGGAACACTTTCCATTCGCATAACCACGAGACTTTCCTTTGATCTTCTCAGGGAGGCCGTCTTGCGTTTTGAAAGAGACGATTACTTGGTGAGTCGGACCATCGATCCAGCCTATACAACGCAACGGATTATTTCCGACTCCAGCGTGGTCTCATCCTTCGTTTTGGCGAATTTTATCAGTGCGCCGCTGTCCATTGTAGCCATTCCCATCGTATTGCTTATCATATGGTCAATTGATTCAACTCTCGCGGTGTTTTCCATCATTCTCCTCATCGTGTATTTCTGTGTAATTACTGGGTTGAGGAAACTTTTGTATAGGGTCACGTATGAGAAGAAAGAGGCGGACAGCGCCTTTTACGCCGCAATTGCATCGCAGCTTAATCAGATTCTCAACATTCAACTGACATCTTCGTACGGCAAGAGCGAACAAGCGCTCGACGCTGGCTTTAAGAGCTATTTTCCCAAAGTTTTGCGCTCCGGAAAGCTATCATATTCTCTGACATCGCTCGATGGTCTTTTCGCAGCGTTGTTTCAAGCGGTGATACTTGTTGTTTCCGGAGTACGAATCATTAACGGAACTATGTCAATAGGCGAGTACACTATCATCGGTACATACTTCGCGGTTCTCTTTAAGACTTTGAAAAGTATGATGTCATTGTTCAAATCCTATCAAGATGCCAAAGCATCATGGGATAGGACGGCTATCGCGACGAGAGAAAAGGAGAGATCGGGGTGGAATCGGACCGATTTAGCTAAACTCGATGAAATAAATGACATTTCGGTATCTGATTTGGAATTCTCGGTTGCCCTTCCAGACGGATCTGTCCGAGAGGTCCTCGGCGGGTTTTCTTTCAAGTTTTCCGGTCCTGGTACATATTGCATAGTTGGGGAAAACGGAAGAGGCAAGACGTCACTTCTTTACTTGATGCTCGGGCTATACTCATCGAAAGGCAAAGTAAAATACAACGGCGTGCCAATCGAAGAATGCGACTTGGATTACATACGTGCGAGAGAGATATCGTGCTGCCCACAGTCGTGCTTCGCGCCGGACGAAACGGTGAAAGAGCTGTTAGAGTATTTCGACACGCCCTTTTCTTCCTATCACCGGGGTGTAGATGGCCTACTTTCGCTGGAAAACAGCGTGAAGGAGTTGCTCGGGAAACGTTGCTCCGCGCTTTCGGGCGGTGAGCTGCGCCGAGTGTACTTATGGTCGGCGATTTCACGCAAGTCGTCAGTTTTGGTACTCGACGAGCCCACGACTGGGTTAGACGCTGTAAGCCGCGCCGAGCTTGCGGCCTATGTTAAGCGCAACAAGCAAAGCCAGCTGATCATCGTTGTCTCTCACGATGACGAGATGGTCGGCGCGGTAGAAGGGGTAGTGGATTTAGGCAGCATGTACCAGGGTAAATGATGACAAGTGTAGTGCTACCCAACTGGCAGAGATAACAAAAAGGCGATGCAGATGCACGTAGCATTCAGGCGGTTCGGACTCGGTGCCTTCACGCCATCGCAACGCTTTCAGATATAGTTCTCGTTCTCTTACTAAAGGAAACTTTAGTCTACGTCATCTTGTCGAGACAGAGGTGAAGCGAAGTGTTGTCGCGACGTATCTTATTCCAGGTGGCTCAGTATCAGCGTGAGAATCGCACCAAAGTGTACTTACGATTCTCGTGTCCCACGGACAACATGAGCTGAGCATTGAGGTTCCACCCTTTGCTGCAACTACACGGGGTTGGACGGCAATGAATATGCCGGGCCGCATACCACGCGCAGCGGGGGTCCATGTCCCAGTATGTTGCCTACAGCAGCCTCGATGTCCACGCACACATCATCTCTGCCTTCGCGTTCAATCCATTTGCCAGAGAGTGCGAGGGTTGCCAGGCCGTAGAATTCGAGCCGAACAAATGAAATGCGGTATCAGCGCATAGGATTAAACTGACGATTGCTTTGCACTGAGAATACGCTTGGAAAGCCGCTATGGGTGGCGGCCCGGGTTAAATAGAGAAGCCCGTCCGATCACTTTCATGTGAACTGCCTCCCATTTCTTGGACATGAGAAATGGGAGGCTTTCTTTATGCGCGTTGACTTGAGAGTGAAGCATGATGTCGAGGCCAGGAAGGCGGCCATAGGGCTCTTCGAGCTCGGGCACGGGTATAAATCTGCCGCGATTGCCCTTTCGCTTCCCGTGGAAGCCGTGAGAAGATGGCAGGAGATATACCGCGCATTCGGGAGCGAGGTGCTGCTGCGCATGGACGGAAAGC
>UQTW01000037.1 GCA_900544115.1 uncultured Collinsella sp.
CGGAAAGCACATTAAGTGCTTTCCTTTGCGTGCGGAACTCGCGACAAACTTAACCCGCGCCCGCCGGCCCCGGAGACCCTCCCTGCCGTCACATTGTTCGAGCCGTTGTTGTTGCTCGCCGCTTCGCGGCTCGGCGACCCCGTTCTCCGCGGCGGGGGTGTCTAAGGTTTTTGTTGAAGCTCGGCCTTTGGCTCATAAAAAACGGGAGATGCAATCTGCATCCCCCGTTTTTGTTGCGGTTAGTCTAGGTCAATAAACTTGGTACTTATGACATGGCCGTCTTTTACTAGCATTCTGGCCATAGTGGGGCCTCGGCTGCCTCTGGGGTAGCTGGCGCTGCCCGGGTTGAGGACTAGGCAGCGGCCCACTTGGGCTTCTTTGGTTACGTGGGTGTGGCCGTTGATGGCTACGTCTACGGATCCCACCGGAAGGTCTTCGCGGTAGTGGGCTACGGCGAATTTGAGGCCTTCGTAGGTAAAGAGCGCAAGACGGTCTACATCGGGGCCGTAGTCGCGGTAGTAATCGTTGTTGCCCAATACGGCCCGCACGGGGGCGATGGTGCATAGGTGCTCGTAGTCCATCTCTGACGTAAGGTCGCCGGCGTGGATGATCAGGTCTGCGCCCTCAAGCTCATCCAAGAGTGCAGGCGATAAATAGCCGTGGGTGTCCGAGATGATGTCGATACGCTTGGCGCTTGCACTGTTCATGGGATCCCTTCCGCAAAAAACGATTCGGCAGATACATACAAAAAAGGCCCCACGGCTCCGCAGACGATGGGTCTACAGGGCTGCGGGGCCAGTGTGCTAGAGACTCAAGGCCTTCTTGAGCGGCACGACGCGGCGGCGCGAAACCGGCACGCGTTCGTCGACGCCCGTAATGCCCAGCTGGATGGCGCCCGAGGGCACCGTCTCGACGTCCGTAACGCACGCCAAGTTGACGATATAGCGGCGGTGAACACGGAAGAAGCCAAAGTCGCAGAGCTTGGCCTCAAACTGCGCCAGCGAGGTCGTCGACAAAAAGCGATCATCGACGGTATAGATGCAGGAGTAATCATCCTTGGCCATGATAAAGCGGATGTCATCCACGGGAATGAGCACCTTGCGGCCGCCCTTTTCCACCGGGATACGCTCGATGGTCACCTTGCTGTCCGTAACCGGCTTGGCGCGTTGCATGACCTTCTCGATCGCGCGATCCAAGCGAGCTTCCTCGACCGGCTTCATCAGATAATCGACAGCATCCACGTCGAATGCCTCGACCGCATGGTCGCTATACGCAGTCACAAACACGATCGCCGGCGGATTTTTGAGCTTATGCAGCGCCTCGGCAAGTTGCAGGCCCGAGGCACCGGGCATCGAGATATCGAGAAACACGACATCCACGCGACTTTCCATAAGCATCTCGATGGCGGAGCGGACGCTCGACGCCTCCGTGATCGTGCCGATCTTGCCCGTTTGCTCGAGCAGGAAGCGAAGCTCCGAGCGAGCCGGCGCCTCATCATCCACAATCATCGCACGCAGCATAGGGATAAAACCTTTCGTCAACTAACTACGCCGGGCGTCCGTCGCATGACGTTGAGCCCGTAGCTTTTTATTTTACTCTTGAATGTCAAAGATGCTCTCTGACAAATCAAGATGAAGGAGCACTTTGGTGCCCTTGCCCGGCGCCGATTCGACACGCGTATAGGAGTGCGGCCCAAAAAAGCGATGGATGCGCTCCGAAATATTGTGCATGGCCACACCGGCGCCGCCACCCTGGGGAGAGCTGGCGTCGGGACGGGCAGAGCGCTCGTCAAACAGTCTGGCGGCGGTACCCTCATCCATGCCCACGCCATTATCGGCCACGGCAATCAAGATTGCATCCTCGCCGTCTTGGTGAACGGTCACGTCGATCCTCAGGGCGTCGTCGTCGCCCATACCATGACGCACGGCGTTCTCGACAATCGGCTGGATCACGAACGCCGGCACCAGCGTATCTTCCACGTCCTCGGACACATCGAACGTCGCAAGCACGCGGTCCTCGCCAAAGCGCGCCTTCTCAAACGTCAGGTAGCGCTTGGTCTGGGCAACCTCGCGCGAGACCGGGATAAGCGACCCCGAGTTGTCGAGCGTGGCGCGATAGAACGAGGAGAACTCGCGCAGCAGCTCGCGGGCACGCAGCGGATCGGTGCGTGTAAACGACGCGATGGTGTTGAGCGTGTTAAACAGAAAGTGCGGATTGATCTGCGCTTGCAGAGCACGAACCTCGGCACGGGCCGTGAGCTCCTTTTGCACCTCGAGCTCGTGGATGGCGAGCTGCGTGGACAGGATCTCGGCAAAACCCGAGGCGAGCGCATACTGGGTGCGGTCTACGGCGCGCGGGGTCTTGTAGTAGAACTTGAGCGTGCCGACGGTGCGATCGCCCACCTTGATGGGCGCGATGATACCGGCGGGAACATGGTTGTGCGAACCGTCCGAACCCACCACGTCCACCACGCGGTTGAACGACTGCACGATGCCGTGCTCAATGACGTAGCGCGTGGCAAGCGTGTGGATGGGCGAATCGGGCAGCAGCTTTTCCTCGAACTCGCCCGCGCAGGCCAGCACGTTGCCCTCATCGGTAATGGCAACGGTCATGGCACGTGTCTCGGGCAGGATACGCCGGCACACCAAAAGCGCCGATTCCTGCGTCAGACCGCCCTTAATGTCCTCGAGCATGGCCGAGGCCACCGAGAGCGTCTCCTCGGTGTACTGGGAGCGTACCGAATCGGGATTGAGCGTCAAAAAGATAAAGATGCACAGGAAGATGCACAGCAGCGCGCAGGCAATCACCGTAGCAATCGGCTCAATGCCAGTCGCCAGGGCAAAGATAAAGTACGCCAACACGCAAACGGCGCAGACAACGGCGATGATGCGAAAGATTGAAATTGAATTATCGCGCTGGGCGCGGCGGTCGATCATTCAGCCCCCTCCAGGATGCTAATCAGTTGTGCGTCGCGCCAAAGTTCGTCCATGATCTTGGGCCAGAAACTCTGAAAACGCAGGTAGCTTGCGGCGTTTTGGCGGGCATAGGTCTTGGCCTCGTCAATACCATGACGCCAGATGCGCAGATACCCCTCGTGCTCGCGGGTAAACATGCTGCGAACCATGGCGGTCTTGCGCACGCGGTCGTCGAGCTCGCGCGAGATCCACGGACCCGGATAGGGCATGAGCGATGCGGCCGTAACCGGAATGAGCTCCTTTTGGTGCGCAGCGAACGTCAGCTTGGCCCGCTCGTAGTACCAACGGTACACGTCCTGCATAAAGCGCGGCGAGCGCTTCTCGGACTCGGGCGGCAGGTGGCGCACGGCCCACTCGTTATCGAACCACACGTCATAGCCGAACATGCGCATGTTAAACAGGTAGTCCAGATCCTCGCCGCGGGTGATAAACGGGTCGAAGGCCACACGCGTAAAGGCGCGGGCGTGCAGGGCCATCAGGCCGCCGCATACGTAATTGGAGCGCGAGATGCGGGTGCCCGAGAGCGCCTTTTTCATCCAGCGATTGAACTCGATACGCTTGGTCCACCAGCGATGGCAAATGCCCACTTTGTCCGTGGGAGCCAGCGGCGACCCGTCGCGATCGTAAAAGTATCCGCTCTTGACTAAAATCGGCAGGCCCTGACGCGTCTGCTGGCCCAGCGCATAGGTCGCACGCTTCATAAAGTCGGCATCGATGACGGTCTCGTCGTCATCCAAAAACACAACCGCGTCGTGCCCCAGCACCGCCGCGCAGGCAAGACCCATGTTGCGGATGGCGCCGTAGCCGCGCAGGCTCACGCACTCGCCCGAGCCTTTGGGCGCAATCTGTGCCACGCGGTCGGCAACACGCGAAGCCTGAGTATTGGTAACGACGGTGACCTTAAGTGTGGGATGCGCATTAACGATTTCGTGCACGCGATGGGATACGTCGGGTGTGGCAGAAACCGGACAGACCACCAAGAGAATGATGCGCGGAATGTCGCGCACCTGTTCGAGTGAAGTCAGGCAGCGATCGAGTTCCGGGTTGGCGGCGTTGAGCGACGTCGAGTGATCGTAGGTGCCGGGAGCGTTTGCTTGGGTATCATCGCCCGCCCAATATGTTGGGATCACAACCGTGGCGTTCATACCTTTGCCCTCCTTGCAACACAAAAACGGGGCGCCGCCAAACACAGGCGACGCCCCGCGACCTAGCTGATTCCATCATACCCACTTGGGCTAAACATTGCTCGGAAGTCAGAATGATTTATGCGGCTACTTCCAAAAGAGTACTGTAGATAGGCACAATTGCTGTACTGAGCCCGGTTGCCTTACGCCGCCGCCTGAGTCATGCGGGACAGGCGGACCAGCAGCATAAAGCCAACGACCAGCAGCACGCCAATGGAAAGGACGCCCAGCGACGGGTTGCCGGTCAGCGAGGTAACGACCGACACCAGAAAGGTGCCCATAACGCTTGCGTAACGACCAAAGATGTCAAAGAAGCCATAGTACTCGTTGGACTTTTCCTTGGGGATAATGCGGCCAAAATAGCTACGGCTGAGCGCCTGCACGCCGCCCTGGAACAGGCCGACCAAAATAGCGAGCACCCAAAACTCAAAGGCGGTCTTTAAGAAAAACGCGGCAAAGAGCACGATGCCCATATAGGCGGCGACGGCCACCATGATCATATTGAGTGTGCCCACGCGGCCGGCGAGCTTACCGTAGATGATGGCGGACGGGAAGGCCACAAACTGCGTAACGAGCAGAGCCAGCACCAGTTGGGTCGAGTCGATGCCCAGAGCCGATCCGTAGCTGGTTGCCATGGAAATAACCGTGTGCACACCGTCGATGTAGAAGAAGAACGCGATCATGTAGACCAGTACGGTCTTGTTGTGGGCAATCTCGCGCATGGTGTGTCCGACCTCGGAGAACACACCGCCCACGATGTGGCCGATGGTGTCCTCGGGACCACGCTCGCGACCGTACTTTTGCTTATAGGTGCGAATGAGCGGCAGGGTAAAGATGAGCCACCAGGCACCAGTGATGATAAACGACAGACGCGTTGCCAGCATGGTGGGGACGCCAAGAGCGGGGCCACCCATGATAAGCGCCAAGCAGATGACGAACGGCACGGTGGAACCGATGTAGCCCCAGGCATAACCCGAGCTGGACACGGCGTCCATGCGCTCGTCGGTGGTAATGTCAGGCAGCATGGCGTCGTAGAATGTCATAGAAGAGTTAAGGCCGATGGTGCACAGCACGTACACGGTCAAAAATGCCATGGCGGACATTGGGATAGCCTGCGCCAGGCAAAGGACCAGGCCCGTGAGGAAGAAGCCCAAGAAGAACTTGATCTTGTTGCCAGCGTAATCGGCAAGCGCGCCCAGAATGGGCATGAGCATGGCAATGACCAGCGAGGCAATCGTCTGAGCGTTGCCCCAAGCGACCACCAGGTCTGCCGAGGAAGCACCGGTATTGATGGCGTTAAAGTAGATGGGCACCACCGAGGTATTGAGCAGCACGAGGGCCGAGTTGCCCACATCGTACATAACCCAGTTACGCTCGAGCTTGGTGTATTTCATGGACAGGGCCCCTTCGTATTCGCCCGATATGCAGTTAGTTCATCGTACCCCAATTGTCCAGAGGCGCCGGTAAGGATTCGGCAAAGGGGCACGCACGAGCCCTACTCCTCGCGGTCGAACTCTTCGTCGGCACCGAGCACGCGACCGCTGTAATTGACGTGGTTGGTCACGGCTTCCATATCGCCGGTCTCGATAAAGCGGGCGACCGTGCACTCGTAATCGACCAGCGCGCGGTCAAAGACCTCGGGGAAACTCTCGGTCGAGACTTCATCAGTAAAGGGGTTCTTCCATGCCAAGTGGCCCAGGTTGCCGGTACGCTCGGGCAGCTCGGTCGTCACGCGGTGCGCAAGGCCGTCGAGCAGCGAATAATCGTGCACCAAGCCCTCGAGCAGGGCAATCGCGCGCGTCTTGGCCGAACCGGCCGGCTCGATAGTACGGTAGAGCAGCTGCATGTCGGCTACGGCGCCGGCGTACTCCCCCGCCGGGATGTCGATACCGTACACGCGCCCGGCGACGTAGCTCATCAGCACGCCGGCAACGCGATTGATGCGGTCGGTAGTGACGATCTCGCCCGCCGGCGGATAATCCTCGACCGTGGCCCCGTCACGTTTAAGCTGCAGCATCAGCACGTCCAGGTCGCTTTCGAGCACGGCGTGAACTTGACTGCCCGAAGCCTCGAGCTCGGGGTCGGACTCAACAATGCCAAACTGCTGCTCGTAGACAAAGGGATGGGCATTGCGGTCGAGCACATAGTGCGACAGCAGGCCCAGCGCAAACGCGCGACCCAGATTGGCATCGCGCGGCTGCAGGTGCGACACGCCATCGCGCAGGCACGAGAACTGGCGCGACATGTGCGAGCGGTGCATGACCTGAGCCAGCAGCGTGCAGTCGGAAACACGCGGTGTCAGAATGTGAAAGAAAAACGGGTCGGGGCCTTGGTTGCCCAAGATAAAGGCAATGCGCTCTTCATCGGACGTGATGACGCCCTGCGGAAGACGGTCGATGCTTTCCTCGCCAAACAGATGATGGGTGATAAGCGCGGGCATAATGATCCTTTCGATTTCATTCGATGCCACCCATTATGCCCACCGCGCGCCCATACCAAACCTGCGATGGCAAACGACGGCACGCAAGCCTCTTACGCAAGCCCCAGGTGCGACTTGACCTCGGCGGCACGACGACGGGACACCGGCACCGTCGAGCTCACACGGTCGAGCCCGAGCTCCATCAACCCCGTGGAGCCAATCTCAACATTGTGCACGTCTTCCAAATTGACCAGATAGCTGCGATGGACGCGGATAAAGCCCTCGGAGCCCAAGCGACGTTCGAGCGAAGAGATCGACTCATTAATCAGATATGTTCCCTCGGCGCAGACGGCGTTGCAAAAATCGGCACGCGCCTCAAAGTAGCAGACATCCGCCACGGGGATGAACACCTTTTTACCCCCGCGGTCCACCGTCAGGCGAAGGGGCTGGCGCGGGGTATGGGCAGCGCGGCGAACACCCAGGGCGGTTTCGATCTTGTCGAGCGCCTTTGACAGGCGGGCATCCTCGACCGGCTTGACGACATAGTCGACAGCATCGAGGTTATACGCGTCGGCCGCGAACTCTGCAAACGCCGTCACAAACACCACCACCGGCGGCGTCTTTAGGTTTTGCAGGGTCTCGGCTAGCTCAATTCCCGAGCGGCCGGGCATCGTGATATCCAAAAACAGCACGTCGGGCTTGTTCGACAGAATCGACTCCACGGCCTCGGTGACATTGCCCGCCTCGGCAATCTGTCCCACACGTGCATCCTTTTCCAGCAGATAACGTAGCTCAGCCCTAATAGGAGGCTCGTCATCAACCACCAAGATGTTCCATCCCTCGGACATATGCGCTTCCCCTCTTTTTTCTCTCAATCCAACCGCGCGCTACACCTTCATCGGCGCCGGCTCATGCGGCTCGCCGTTCAGCTCGACGATGACCTGCGTCCCCACGCCCTCCTGGGACTTCACTCGCATGCCAGAATCTTCCCCGTAAAAGAAATGGATGCGCTGAAGCACGTTGAAGAGCGCCAGGCCGCAGCCTCGCTTGATGGAGCCGTCGGCGGTAATGCTCTCGGGCTCCTCTCGGCGATGCTGCTCAAACAGGTGCGCGCAGACTTCTTCGCTCATACCGATGCCGTCATCTTCGACGATGATCTCCAGACCGTCATCGGTCTCAAAAGCCCCAACACGAATAGAAAGCGGCTCGGTCTCGCGCTGGGCATGCTTGATGCAGTTTTCGAGCAGCGGCTGTAAGATAAACGGCGGCACCATGCTGTCGCGCACCTCAAAGTCGATGTCGACCGAAACGCGCAGACGGCCGTCGCCATACCGGGCCTGCATAAGATTGATATAACGAGTGCCCTGTTCCACCTCATGCTCGAGCGTGGTGAGCGTATCGGAGTCAGAAAGCGTCTGACGATAGTAATTGGAGAAGTCGATGAGCAGCGATCGCGCCTTGTCGGGCTCGGTTCGAACGAGCGACACGATGGTGCTGATGGTATTGAATAGAAAATGCGGGTCGACCTGCGACTGCAGGGCGCGAAGCTCCACGCGGGCCGTAAGCTCGTCCTGGCGCTCGAGCTCAAAGCTGGCGAGCTGCGTGGAAATGAGATCGGCAAAGCCCGAGGCAAGGGCCGTCTGGCGCATATCGATGCTGCTCAGGCGGGGGTAATACAGCTCGAGCGTGCCCACACAATGCCCGCGCACGGTCAGCGGCGCGACAATGCCGGCGCGCAGGCGGGGAAAATAGCCGCCTGTCTCATTGGAGGCGTCACGCGAAAATACACTCTGTTCGCCGGACTCGATCACGTTGAGTGTGGTCTTGAGCACGACCGGGGTGCCGGCGGGACACTTTGTCGAATCCTCGCCCCAACTTGCCAACACCTGCTTGCCGTCGGTAAAACAGATGGCCGACGCGATGGTCTCGGACAGGATGATTTTGGAAGCACCCAGTGCCGCTTCGGGCGTAAGGCCACGCGACGTGTAGGCGAATATTTTTGATGCGATGGCGAGCGTACGGTCGGTTGCGCTCGATGTGAGGTCGTCGGGGACCACAAAGACATACGAGAAAAAGAAGCACAGCATGACCATGCCGGCAATAACGACAACGCCCGGAACGGGATTGGGATTATCGGTTAAATCCCAGATAAGCAGCAGGATAAGCGCCGGAACGACAATACCGAGCAGGATGGCCTGAACCACATGCTGGGCCGTGCGAAAGACCTTGGTAGAGTTGTAGCTCTTGCCCAGAATCAGCCTGTTTAAATCCACCGTCATCCCCTTTTATCTACCGCACCGATAGCAATAAAGAGGGCCGCAAGCGACCCTCTCCATTGCATTATGCAATCAAAAACTGTGTTTTACATCCAGCCATCGACAAACGGTATCTTAGGCGCTGTATTTGTTAGCCTCGCCAAAAGTGCCAGCCTCGACGATCCAGCCGTCCTTCATGATGACGTCCATGTTGTCGGTGTTGAGCACATGGATGTCGGCGGCGACGTCACCGTTGACGACCAGCAGGTCGGCGCACTTGCCGGCCTCGATGGAACCGGTCTCGTCCTCGATGTGGCACATCTTGGCACCGTTGAGGGTGGCGCAGGTGATGGTCTCGACCGGGGTGAAGCCGATCTTGTCGACGAACTCGTACATCTCCTCGATGGAGCAGGTGCCGTACGGGGTGACGAAGGAGAAGGAGTCGGAGCCGATCGTCATGACGACGCCGCGCTTCTTGGCCTCGCGCAGGCAGTCGTAGTTGCGCTGCAGCTCCTTCTCGACCAGGGTGCCCTCGTACTTGTCGTGCAGCTCGGGGACGTAGACGGGCGGATAGGTGGCGTACCAGGTGGGCAGGAAGGCGATCGTCGGAGTGAAGAAGGTGCCCTGCTCGGCCATGAGGTCCATGGTGCGCTCATCGATATCGAAGCCGTGAATCAGCTGCTCGCAGCCAAAGCGAACGGAATCGTAGGCGGCGGCGTGGTTGTTGTAGCAGTGACTCCACACGGGGATGCCGACCATCTTTGCCTCTTCGACCACGGCCTGGATCTCCTCGGAGCAATAGTGCTGGTCGCGACCGGAGTCCCAGCGCCAGATGCCGCCACCGGTAGCCCAGATCTTGATGGCATCGGGGTTCTCGCGCAGGCGACGACGGACGGCCTTGCGCAGATCCCAAGGACCATCGACCTGGTCGCCCCAGGGATGGGATTCCTTGTTGAGCTCCTGGGTGCAGTGGTGGGAGTCACCGTGGCCGGCAACGCGGCAGAAGCCAAGACCAGTGGCCAGAACGCGCGGGCCCTTGAAGACGCCCTTGTCGATGCAGTCGCGAATCTGGATACCAAAGCGGCCGATCTCGCAGACGGTGGTGAGGCCGTGGGTGAGGCAGTCGTAGGCCTGCTTGACGGCGACGGCCTGCTTCTCGAGGAGCGGCTGCATGACCCAGTCGGTGTCATCATCGGTCAGGTTGCCCGAGAAGTGCAGGTGGGTGTCGATCAGGCCGGGAAGGACGGTCTTGCCGGCGGCGTCGATAACCTCAACGCCCTCGGGAAGGTCCTGCATAGCACCGGCATACTCGATCTTGCCGTTGTCGTCGACGAGAACGAGGGAGTTCTCGACCGGCTCGGCACCGGTACCGTCGATGAGCTTGCCGCCAACGATTGCATACTTAGTGGACATGGTTCCTCCTTATGGATCCATATAGTGGGCGAGGCCATGTTGGGTTATGGCCTCACAAAGCTACCCAAGTGGTGCCGGGTTCGGTGCGCGGAAGAGAGGGGTCCGCGCACCCGATCCGCCCCGGCTAGGCGTTATTTTTTGCGGGAATTGGTGAAGGCCATGAGGGCCAGGCCAACGGCCAGCCAGCCGATCACGATGCTCCACTCCACCATGTTGAGGGAGGCGGGAGAGAACGGGATCACGAGCAGGCCAATGATGGTGCCGCAGGCAACGATAGCGAGGCTGATGCCAAACTTGCCGCCGGGCACCTCGTAGGGACGAGGCAGGTCGGGCTCGGTGAAGCGCATACGCAGGCAAGCGAGGGCGACCATGCCGCAGGAGAAGATGAAGGCGAGGGCCGACACGTTGGTCAGAGGGATGAGCATGTTCTTGCCCAGGAACGGACCGACGACGGTGATGACGCCCAGAACGACGCAGGCGAGCTTGGGAGCGCCGGACTTGGGATCGACCTCGGCGAACTTCTCGGGCAGCTGACCCTTGCGGCCCATGGCGAGCATGATGCGGCTCGTGGCGCCGTAGAAGGAGTTCATCGGGCCCATGGGTCCAAGCGTGGCGATGACGAGCATGGCCAGGTACAGGAGCATGTTGATGCCCTTGAGGCAGGCAAGCGCGGGAACCGGGCTCTTAACAAACTCATGCCAGTCGAGGATGGTGCCGAACGAGTAGATGCAGACCATGTAGAAGCCGCCGGCGGCCAGCAGAGCCAAGGAGATGATCTTACCGAACTTGTTCCAGTTGAGGCCCTCGGCTGCTTCCTCAGCCTGCTGAGGAATGGTGTCGAAGCCGGCGTAGAAGAACGGGGTCAGAACCAGGACCGAAACGATGCCTGCGAACAGGCTGGTGCCCTCGGTAGCGGGCTTGCCGCCGCCAGCACCGGTGACCTGGGAGAACACGGGCATGGCGTTGTCCGGCGAGCCGGTGAACAGCGAGACGCCCATGGCGAGCAGCATGCCGCAGAGCAGGGCCTTGGTCAGGAAGGCCTGCAGCTTGGCGGCCGAGCTGGCACCGCGGAAGTTGAGGAAGATGACGTAGGTTGCAAAGCCGAGCGCGATTAGCGTCGGGAACAGGTAAACGTCGGCGCCCAGGATGGTGTAGAGCTTGACGGCGCGCAGCCACTCAAGGCCGGGCAGGCTGCCGAACATCTCGGACACGAGGGTCGAGATGGCGATGGCCTCCCACGGGCACAGGATGCCGTTGCCCAGGGCCAGGAGCCAGCCGGTGATGTAGCTCATCGTACGGCCAAAGCTACGATCGACATACTCGACGATGCCGCCCGAGATGGGGATAGCAGCCGTGAGCTCACCGAAAACAGCTCCGACGGGCACGAGGAAGATTGCACCCAAGAGGAATGCGATCATAGCGGGAACGGGACCGCCGCCCACGACCATCCAGTCGCCGACCTGCAGAACCCAACCGGTACCGATGATGGCACCGAAACCGATGGTGAAGAAGTTCCAGAGCGAAAGCGTTTTCTTCATGCCGCCGTTGTCCTCGACTGCAACTTCTGCGTTCTTGTCCGCCATTGTTCCCCTCCTTTCCTTTTTGACGCCCCCTGGCGTCACCCCTTGCGCGGTCCGTTTTGCCGCGCGCTTTTATTCCATGGCTTTAAGATACGGCCTTGGCGCAGCAGCGCCGCTCGCAGCTCGACCGAAGGCAGAACTGCAAAACGAGCGGCACCGTTTTTGGGACGAACGGCGGGAGACGTCATTCGTCCTGGACGCTTTCATCTTGTCTGCTTTTGAATACCTGTTGCCGTGACGCTTGGCGCGCGGCGCGGCAACGTTCATACCATTTGTCAGGCTTTTGGTGCACATACCCATGTGTCGTGCATCTTTTTATGTAGGATAGACAAGTTACACACGAGGCAAGGTGATTCGAATGGCATACGGATACAATGACGGCGACCAACGGCCACAAAGCGTGCGCCTTGCCGGCCGCACCACGCCAACGCCCAGAAGCACCTCCGACAACGGCAACCAGCAGCGCCCCCAAGAGCAGCCCGGGGCTTCTTCTCGGCAACAAAGCCGTACCGCGCAGCAGTCAGACCGCGTGAGCACGAGCACACGCCAACGCCAGACCGACACATCGCAGCCGCGCCGCTACGATTGCCGTACGACCGACCACTACGTTAAGCGCTCCTTTTCGCCACCTCAACGCAATCGCGGCAATTCCGCCCCTCGCCCCGCGTCGCACACCACAAGCCACGCACTTCCAGCCCGCCGTCTACGCCTTGCGCTTTGCTCCATTGCCGCCTGCCTCGTCTTTGTGTTTTTGGGATCCTGTATCTCGCACGGATCAGCCGGTCTTGAGCCCACTGCCGAGGACAAGCTGCTTAAAGCTCCCGTCGCGCCCGGTTACTCCTTTGCGTTCTCGACCCCACGCTCGCAATGGCAGGCCGGCACCATGCCCCACATCTACCAAATTGACCCCGCATGGTCGGAGCTGCCCTATGCCGGTGGCACTATTCGCGAAAACGCTTGCGGCCCCACTTGCCTCACCATGGTCTATATCTTTAAGACCGGCCACACCGATAAGACGCCGGTCGATATATGCGCACTGGCCGAAGCCGGCAACTACGCCCCCACTGGTGCCACCGAGTGGTCGTTTATGACAGGCGGTGCGTGGCAGCTGGGGCTCAACGGAACACAGCTCTATAACGATTGCGAATCGATTGCCCAAGCACTTCGCTCGGGTGCGCCCGTTATCGCCGCAGTGCGCCCCGGTACGTTTACCAACGTAGGCCACTACATCGTGCTCTACGGCATCGACGATGCCAACCAGATTGGCGTCTACGACCCCAACTCGGCCAGCCGCAGCGCCCGCCGCTGGGGCGTCGTAGAGGTCCTTAACGAAGTCGAAGCCATGTGGGCCTACTACTAGTCATTGGGGACAGACTCAAATGAGTGGTCTCTGGATGCCCGGAACTGCTGGCACGGAAAGCGCACCCCGCTTTGAAGTTCGATAGCGGGATGCGCTTTCCGTTAGCGGCCTGTTTGGGAAACTGGGGGCCATTTTTCGGGCAAATTCCGGGATGTATTTTCCGGTTGAGGGCCCCGGGGAAACTGTGCCCCATTTTGGACACTCATTGTGGGATGCACTTTCCGCAGTTGATTGGTGCTACTCATTTAAGTCTGTCCCCAATGACTACCGATAGCAAAAGCCCCGCAGCCGGAGCGGACTGCGGGGCTCATGAAGAGAGGCTAGTTTGTGGGCGTCTTGCCTGGCGCCCACGGGAGAGGCAACAGAGTAGAGGCTACTCGTGGATGCGGGTACCGGAGAGACCGGCCATGGTCTCGGCGGCCTTGTCCAGGGCGCCGATGATGCAGGTGCGGCCCTTGCGGGAGCGGGCAAACTTGATGGCGGCGCGGACCTTGGGCTCCATGGAACCCTTGCCGAACTGGCCCTCGTCGGCCAGGCGCTCGGCCTCGTCGGCGGTGATGTCCTCGAGCTCCTCCTGGTTGGGCTTGCCAAAGTTGATGGCGACATGCTCAACGGCGGTCAGCAGGAACAGAACGTCGGCGTCGCAGTCCTCGGCCAGCAGCTCGCCGCCCAGGTCCTTGTCGATGACGGCGGGAACGCCCTTGTAGCAGCCCTTGTTCTCGTAGTCGCGGACGACGGGGATGCCGCCGCCACCGCAGGCGATGACGATGAACTCGTTGTCGAGCAGGTTGAGGATGGAGTCAGCCTCGACGATCTTCTTGGGATCAGGGGAAGCGACAACGCGACGCCAGCCGCGGCCGGAATCCTCGACGAAGACCTTGGAAGGATCCTCGGCCATGAACTCCTTGGCCTGCTCCTCGGTGTAGAAGGGGCCGATCGGCTTGGTCGGGTTCTTGAACGCGGGATCGTCCGGGTCGCACTCGATCTGGGTGACGACGGTGGCGGCGTGCCAACGCTTATAGCGCTTGTGCATCTCGCGGCCGATGCCCTGCTGCAGGTGATAGCCAATGTAGCCCTGGGACATGGCGCCGCACTCGGGCAGCGGCATCTCGGGGGTGCCGATGGCGTCGTGGGCAGCGGCGAAGGCGTTCTGGATCATGCCGACCTGCGGGCCGTTGCCGTGGGTGATGATGATCTCGTTACCCTGCTCGATAAGACCAAGGAGAGCGTGGGCGGTGTTGCTCACGGCCTGGATCTGCTCGACGGGGTTGTTGCCGAGGGCGTTGCCGCCGAGGGCGACGACAATACGATCGGGCTTGCCAAGAGGCTTAGACATTGCTGGAATCCTTTCTGTAAAAGGCCTACAACCCATTAATAACCCGCGTCCGTGCAATACGCGAGTTTATTAAGGTTTATATTCTCTTTATCGCTCATTTTATTCATTTTGAAAATAGTTTAACGGTGAACGGTCGTTTTTACCCGCTCAGCGTAAAGAAGCCCAGCTCACACATGTTTACGTCATCTACGTGCGACTTTATTTAATTAGAGCAGAGATTAGGCTGGATTATGCAAACTATATCTTTGCTAAACACATAACGGACACTGCAACTATTTACTCGCACTATACGAGATTCTATGCACTTGCAAGACAAGTATGCACCCCTGCAATAACACGGGGCTTTTCATCCAACAAAAGGGATAGCCAATCGCGCTTCACTTTGCGGCAAGCGACTGTGAGTTTGCAGTATGGAACTTTACCGTCGGGTATTGCATGAACGCCGCTGATGCCCTTTCGCTCCTGCCCACTCAAGCAGCCGAGAACGCTAACGGCGTCCCCAGCGTTTTCGCATGGCACCGCGCCGACTCGATGGCTTTGAGACCTAAGCGAATCTTTGCTATCTGCCAATTTTTGTACGATTTGGGTCAAATCTATTTGCCAATTTTTGTATGATTAGGGGCAAATCTATTTGCCAATTTTTGTCATTGAGGGGTTTTATGCTACGCCGTAAGGTCACTGACAGGCTTTTGAGCTGGAAGAACAACTCCAATAAAGCGTTGCTTGTTACTGGTGCGCGTCAAATTGGCAAGAGCTATGCGATTCGCGCGTTTGGTAAAGACAACTACGCGTCGTATTTTGAGGCCAATTTGCTGCTCGATACCGAGGCAAGAGATGTGCTCATTGGCGCTAAGAACGCCGTTGACTTTATCAACCGCGTGGCCCTTCTTGCGGATGCACCGCTTGTTGAGGGAGATACGCTTATCTTTGTCGATGAAATACAGGAGTATCCGCAGATCGTCACGCTCATGAAGGCGCTGGTCGAGGACGGGCGCTTTAGCTATGTCTTCTCGGGGTCTATGCTTGGGACTGAGTTTAAGGGGATCTCTTCTTTCCCGGTGGGGTATGTCGAGCACATTGTTATGCGGCCAATGGATTTTGAAGAGTTTTGTTGGGCAAACAGCATCAGCGAGAATGTGCTTGCAGACATCCGCAGCTGCCTTGTCGAGAGGCGTCCCGTCGAAAACTATATTCATGAGGCGATGCTCAAAAACTTTAGAGCTTATATCGTTTGCGGCGGCATGCCGGAGGTCGTACAGAACTATATCGATTCGGGTTATTCACTCGTGAGGACGCGTGAGCTTCAAATTCAGCTGGTCGATCAGTACAAAAGCGATATCTCTAAATATGCATCGACTCGAGCGTTTAACGTTCGCGCGATTTTCGAACAAATTCCCGTTCAGCTTGAGGCGGAGTCCCATCGCTTTGTTGTTTCATCCCTGGGCGAGGGGGCTCGCCTTCAAAAATACGAGCAGGATTTCCTATGGCTGGTGAACGCGGGCGTCGGTTTGATGGTCGCCCAGGTGACGGAGGCCCGAAGTCCTCTTAAGAGGACAGAAAAGGCGACCGCCTTTAAACTATACGAGTCTGATACAGGCATGCTCGCATCACGGTATCCCGGCAGCACGGCACGCGCTGTCTACCTTGATATGAAAACCCCCAACCTCGGCGGTCTCTATGAGAACGTGGTCGCGCAGGAGCTTGTCGCCCTTGGAACTGATGCATGGTACTACCAGACACGCGAGGTCGGCGAAGTTGACTTTGTGATCGAAGGCACCCGTGGGCACGTTGTCCCAATCGAGGTCAAATCGGGCAAGAAGGTTCGAGCCCATGCGGCCCTCGACCGTCTGATGAGCGTGAACGAGTACAAAATCCCCGAGGCCGTTGTGCTAAGCCACGAGAACCTCAGCAAAGAGGGCAAGGTCCTGTACGTTCCAATCTATATGACATTCTGCCTCGATGAGTTTATGGAAAAGGACGACCCCAACAACGATTTCTCGTTTGCACCCATATCCCTCTAGGCCATCTGGGTCCGCAACCAGGTCCCCCTCTATGCCCAAAGCAGCGCGCTTTTCGTGCCAAAGGCGCGAAACAGCAAGGGATAGAAGGCAGTGACAACCAAATCCCCCTCTATGCCCAAAGCAGCGCGTGATTTCGCGGCAAAGCCGCGAAACAGCGACCGGGACAAGGCACCCCACCAACCACGTCCTTCATCAGCCCACACAATCCGAGGACGTAGTCGTAGCAGGATCTGAGGGCTGACCTTCGCGGACACTCCGCAGGACGAAAGAACCCCCGCCGCACGTAGTGCGCAGCGGGGGTTCTTTCATGTCCGAGGACGTCCGCGAAGGTCAGCCCTCAGATCCTGCGGTGGGAGACTTAGGCCTCGTTGTACACCGTCTTGAGCTTCAGCAGGTGAGCGTAGCGGTCCATAGCGGCCTGCTCGTTCTCCTTGAAGAGCTCCTCGGCGCGCTCGGGGAAGGAACGCGTCAGCGAAGCGTAACGGGCCTCGTTCATCAGGAACTCCTGATAACCGCCCGCGGGCTCCTTGGAATCGAGCGAGAACTTCTTGCCGGCAGCAGCCTCGGGGTTGAAGCGGAAGAGGTTCCAGTAACCGCACTCGACAGCCTTCTTCATCTCGGCCTGGCAGTTCTGCATGCCGCCCTTCTTGATGGAGTGCATCTCGCAGGGGCTGTAGCCGATGATGAGGGACGGGCCGTCGTAGGCCTCGGCCTCGTGAATGGCCTTGAGGGTCTGAGCCGGGTTGGCGCCCATGGCAACCTGTGCCACGTAGACGTAGCCGTAGCTCATGGCAATCTCGGCCAGAGACTTCTTCTTGGTCACCTTACCGGCAGCGGCGAACTGAGCGACCTGGCCCAGGTTCGAGGCCTTGGAGGCCTGACCGCCGGTGTTGGAGTAGACCTCGGTGTCGAAGACGAAGACGTTGACGTTGTGGCCGGAAGCCAGGACGTGGTCCAGGCCACCGAAGCCGATGTCGTAGGCCCAGCCGTCGCCGCCGAAGATCCAGAAGGACTTCTTGGTGAGGTAAGCCTTGTCGGCGAGGATCGCCTTGGAAGCGTCACAGCCGCACTTCTCGAGCTCGGCAACGTAGGCAGCGGCAGCGGTCTTGGAGGCCTCGGCGTCGTTGACGGAGTCGATCCAAGCCTGACCGGCAGCCTTGAGCTCATCGGACGGACCATCGGCAGCGATGATGTCCTGGGTAGCGGCGATCAGCTTGTGCTGAACGGCCTCATAGCCAACAGCCATGCCCAGACCGTGCTCGGCATTGTCCTCGAACAGGGAGTTGTTCCACGCCGGGCCGTGACCGTCCTTGTCCTTGCAGTAAGGAGCGGTGGCAGCGGGGTTGCCCCAAATGGAGGAGCAGCCGGTGGCGTTGGAGATGAACATGCGGTCGCCGGCGACCTGGGTCACCAGACGTGCATAGGCGGTCTCGGCGCAGCCGGCGCAGGAGCCAGAGAACTCCAGGTAGGGCTGTTTAAACTGGCTGCCCTTGACGTTGGCCGCGATGAGCTCCTTCTTCTCGGAGACGTTCTCGACCATATAGTCCCAAACAGGCTGCTGGTCCATCTCCTGCTCGGTGGGAACCATCTCGAGAGCACCCTTGGGGCAGACCTTGACGCAGTTGGTGCAGCCCATGCAGTCGAGCGGGGACACGGCCATGGTGAACTTCATGCCCTTGGCCTTGGGGCCCATAGCGTCGAGCGTGCGGGTAGCCTCGGGCGCGGCGGCAGCCTCGTCCTCGGTCATCGCGAACGGACGGATGGTGGCATGCGGGCACACATAGGCGCACTGGTTGCACTGGATGCACTTGGTCTCGTCCCAGTGGGGAACGACGACGGCGACGCCGCGCTTCTCGTATGCGGAGGCGCCCAGCTCAAACTGGCCGTCGGCGCAACCGACGAAGGCGGAAACGGGCAGGCTGTCGCCATCCATGCGATCGATGGGCTCGAGCAGGTTCTTGACCTGCTGGGCGATGGCGGACT
>UQTW01000038.1 GCA_900544115.1 uncultured Collinsella sp.
AGGAGCGCCGGTCAATACGGGGCCCGCTCCATTTGTCAATTCCTTCAAGCGAATGTGTCGGGAATGTTTCAATGCATGAATATGTAAAAGATTTGCGTATATATGCATCTTTTGGTGCTAAAGTTTCAACCCACTTCATAACGACGGCTGCAAGATGCGTATTGGTGCATAACTGCAGACAAGGAGTCTGATATGTCATTAAAGGTTGGAATCGTTGGTGCGGCTGGATATGCCGGCGCCGAGCTCATTCGCCTCGTCCTCGGTCATCCCGAGTTTGAACTTGCTGCCATTACGTCTAACGCCGATGCCGGCCAGCCGTTGTCTGCGGTGTACCCGAGCTTCACCGGCGTGAGCGATCTTGTCTTCACGACGCACGATGCCCCCGAGCTCAAGAACTGTGACGCGGTCTTTTTGGCCGTGCCGCACACGGCTGCCATGGCACAGGTGCCCGCCCTGCTTGCCGCGGGAGTCTCCTGCATTGACCTCTCGGCCGACTATCGCCTGAGCGATCCGGCCATCTTTGAGGCCTGGTATGCCGCCGAGCACACGAGCCCCGAGCTACTCAAGAGCCGTGCCTTTGGTCTGCCCGAGCTGTTCTGCCAGGATTTGGAGACCGCTGCATCCGACCACGCCGATGGCAAGTCCGTGCTGGTTGCCTGCGCCGGTTGCTATCCCACCGCAACGAGCCTTGCTGCCGCGCCTGCCGTGCGCGCCGGCTGGGTTGCCCAGAGCGGCCCCGTGATCGTTGACGCTATCAGCGGTGTAACGGGTGCCGGTAAGTCCTGCAACGCCCGTACGCATTTTTGCAGCGCGGACGAAAACCTGGAGGCCTATGGCGTGGGCAAGCATCGTCACACGCCCGAAATCGAGCAGATTTTGGGCCTAACCGATCGTGTCGTCTTTACCCCGCACCTGGCACCGCTCAAGCGCGGTCTGCTCTCTACGGTGACGATGCCGCTTACGCTGCAGGCTATCGATACCTTGACCCTTGAGGACGTTGTCGACCATTACAAGCAGTTCTACGCCGGTCGCACCTTCGTGCGCGTACTCGATGCCGGCCAGCAGCCCAAGACGGCTTCGGTCGTCGGCACCAACGCCGCCCAGATCGGCCTCGCGCTCAACAAGCGCGCGGGCGTGCTGGTGGCTACGGGCGCCATCGACAATCTGTGCAAGGGTGCAGCAGGCCAGGCGGTCCAGTGCGCCAACATCGTCTTTGGTTTTGACGAGCGACGAGGCTTGCCCACAGTGGCGTGCCCGGTGTAGCACATTCGATTGTTGACGATTTGGTAGTCGGGCATCGAGTGGGGCGCCACTCTTAAGCTGGTCACATGATTGTGGCTGGTATGGCGCACCAACCGATGCCCCTTTTTTGTTTGACATAAGGAGTCATAAAGACGATGAATACTGAGCAGTTCGATATCAAGATTCATGCCGTAGAGGGTGGCGTAACGGCGGCAGCTGGCTTTAAGGCGGCGGGCATCCATGCCGGATTCCGCAAGAATCCCGAGCGCCTGGATTACGCACTCGTCGTGCCCGATAAACCCTGTCCCGGGGCCGGCGTGTTTACGACCAACCGCTTTTGTGCGGCGCCCGTGCAGGTAAGCCGTGCCAACCTGGGCGGCGCCGACAAGGGCTACGGCGTCATTGCCGGCGTTTCGGTCAACTCTGGCAATGCCAACGCCGCCACGGGTGAGACCGGTCTTGCCTGCGCGCGCGAGACCTGCAACATCGCCTCGCAGGTCATCGGCTGCGAGCCCCAGCAGATTCTGGTCGCCTCCACGGGCGTAATTGGTCAGATTTTGCCGATCGACACGTTTGAGACTGCCGTTCCTGCCGCCTACGAGGCGCTCTCCGCCCACGGTGGCGCCGATGCCGCTCGCGCCATCATGACGACCGACACGCACTCCAAGGAGTATGCCGTGTGTTACCGCAGCGAGGCCGCGGGGCACGCAGGCAATGCCTATACGGTGGGCGGTATGTGCAAAGGCTCGGGCATGATCATGCCCAACATGGCAACCATGATCGCGGTCATCACTACCGATGCCCCCGTCGAGCCGGCGGCGCTCCACGCCCTGTTGCTCTCCACCGTCAAGCAGACCTTCAACAAGGTAACGGTCGATTCCGACACCTCGACTAACGACACCTGCATCATGCTTGCCTCCGGCGCCGCTGCCGCAGATGCCGAGCCTATTGTCGAGGGCTCTGACGCCTTCGACGAGCTGGCCTTTGCCGTGCATGAGGTGTGCGAGAGCCTGGCGCGCAACATCGCCGCAGATGGCGAGGGCGCATCCAAACTCGTGACGGTTAACGTCACCGGCGCCGCCAACGACGAGGAGGCCGATATCGCCGCTCGTGCTGTCGCCAACTCGCCGCTCGTCAAGACCTGCATCGCCGGCCACGACTGTAACTGGGGCCGCGTTGCCATGGCGCTCGGCAAGTGCGGCGTGCGGTTTAACCAAGAAGATGTGTCCATCGACATGATGGGTATGCCCGTCTGCCGTGATGGCCTGACCGTTCCCTTTGACGAGGACGAGGCGCTGCGTCGCTTTGAGGCGCCCGAGATTGTGATCTCGGCAGACCTGGGCGCAGGGGACGCGGCGACCACCGTGTGGACTTGCGACCTCACGCACGAGTACATATCCATTAACGGCGACTACCGTTCCTAGACTCCCGATGTGCCGCGCGTCCCGCTGCAATCGCGGGCAACGAGGTGCGGCGCGATGGCTACACGAAAGACGAGGCAGACTATGAAGTTCGCACGCGATTGTCGCTCGAGCGAATCCAACGAAGTTACCGCGCAGCTGCTGTTCGAGGCGCTGCCGTGGATTAAGAACCTGACCGGTAAGACGGTCGTTATCAAGTACGGCGGTGCCGCCATGGTCGACGAGCAGCTGCGTCGTGACGTGATGAGCGACATCGTCCTGCTCAAGATTATCGGCATGCGCCCTGTTATCGTGCACGGTGGCGGCAAGGCCATCAACGAGGCGCTCAGCCACTACGACATCCCCGTCGAGTTTAAGAACGGCCAGCGCGTGACTACGCCTGCCACCATGGATATCGTGCGCGAGGTATTGGGCGGCAAGGTCAATCAGGAGCTGGTCGCGGCGCTCAACCACCACGGCAACCTGGCCGTGGGCGTGTCCGGCAGCGACGCCGGTACCCTTATCGCCGAGCCACTCGACCCAGAGCTCGGCCGCGTAGGCAAGGTCACACACGTCAACACCGACTATATCGAGCGTTTGCTCGACAGCGAGTACATTCCCGTTATCGCCACAGTCGCGGCGGGGGAGGACGGTGGCTTCTTCAACATCAACGCCGATACCGCCGCCGGCGCCGTTGCGGCGGCGCTTCATGCGCACAAGGCGATCTTCTTGACCGATGTCGACGGTCTGTACAAGGACTTTAACGACAAGGATTCGCTTATCTCCAACCTGACGCTCGACGAGGTCAATGAGATGCTCTACGGCGGCGAGGTCGACAAGGGCATGATCCCCAAGCTGCGCGCCGCCGTCGATGCGCTTACCGCTGGCGTATTCCGAGCCCACATCATCAACGGCACGACGCCGCACTCGCTGCTGCTGGAGCTGCTGACCGATGCTGGCGTCGGTACCGTGATCCACTCCACCGAGACGGCCTACGAGTTTGATACGCACCCGCACCCGCTTTCGACGTTTGCGGCGCGCCTGACCGAGAACCTCGACGAGGTCGAGAAGCTCCAGACGGTCTAGCTGACCCGTGGTCGTCGCGTCCCTGCGCCCATAGCCCTGCGCCGTACGGCGCCCAACGAAAGGCATCCCATGTCACTTGCAACTCAACAATCGCTCGAATCCCATTACGTTATGCATACCTTTGGTCGCTCTCCGGTAGAGTTTGTCGAGGGCCACGGCATGAAGCTCACCGGCGATGACGGCCGTGAGTATCTTGACTTTCTTGCCGGTATCGGTGTGTGCAGCCTTGGCCACGGCAACCCTGCAGTGCTCTCGGCGCTCGAGGCGCAGACCAAAAAGCTTCTGCATGTGTCTAACTACTTCTACATCGAGCAGCGTGGACAGGTCGCGGCGCTGCTGTCCAAGCTTGCCAACGACGACGTAGATGGTGCGTGCGTGCTGGCCGATGCCATTGCCGCCGGCGATGAGACCACGGCCGCTGCGCTCGGTGCCCCGGCTGCGGACGAGCAGGTATGGGAGACGTTCTTTGCCAATTCTGGTGCCGAAGCCAACGAGGGCTCGATGAAGCTCGCGCGTCTGTACGCCAAGCGTGCTGGTAACGGCGGCAACACCATCGTATGCATGCGCGGCGGCTTCCACGGCCGTACGCTCGAGACCATTGCCGCCACCATGCAGGATTGGCTGCAGGACAGCTTCCGTCCGCTGCCGGGTGGCTTTGTGGCCTGCACGCCCAACGATGTCGACGAACTGCGTTCGATCTTTAAGCAGCTGGGAAGCGAGGTCTGCGCTGTCATGCTCGAGCCGATTCAGGGCGAGAGCGGTGTGCACCCCATGACCGAGGAGTTTATGGCGGCGGCGCGTGACTTGGCACACGAGGTGGGCGCCGTTCTTATCGCCGATGAGGTCCAGTGTGGCATCTTCCGCTCCGGCAAGCCGTTTGCATTCCAGACCTATGGCGTGGAACCCGACATTATGAGCCTTGCCAAGGGCATTGCCGATGGCGTGCCCATGGGTGCCGTGGTGGCAAAGAAGGAGATCGCCGACGTGTTTAAGCCGGGCGACCACGGTTCGACCTTTGGCGGTAGCTGCTTGGCCGTCGCGGCATGCGCCGCGACGCTCTCCGCGCTCGTGCGCGGCGATTATGCCGAGCATGCTGCCAAGGTGGGTGCTTATATGGAGGCAAAGCTCACCAAGCTGCCGCATGTGGTCGAGGTACGCGGTCGCGGCTTAATGCTCGGCTGCGATTTGGATGAGACTGCGGGTGATGCACATGATATTGTTGCCCGCGCGCTGGCCGCTGGCGCCGTGATTAACGCTACTGGTGCTCACACACTGCGTTTCCTGCCGCCGCTTGTTTGCGAAGAAGCCGACGTGGACAGCCTGATCGAGATTATGTCGGACGTTTTGGCCTAACACGGCGCAATAACTCAATTTGGACCGGGTTCCGGACTGCGGACGTGCCATATGCGGCACGATTCAGCGGTCTGGAGCCCGTTTTGCTATCGATTTACCATGGCTGGGATAGGCCGTGTGCAAAAAGTGGCAAATATGAGTACTGGCATTAACCTTGTAACATATAAAATAGACGTTTTTAGACGAGTTGGGCCACATATGTCCAGTTTTGTAGTTAGTAAATTGGCTTAACTGGACTATTGATCGTCGTTCTAATGTCGGATTTGCCTTTTATGACTTCGAAAACGCAGCCATCAAAAAGGTAGCAGTACTCATATTTGGCATTTTTTGCACACGGGTATTCGCCAAGGGTCCATTTCGCCGCCCGCTTCCGCTTCGGGCCTGCGGCCCTCGCGTGCTGCGCTGGAAAACGCTTGCGCGTTTCCTCAGCTCCGCACCCTTGCGGGTTCGAATCCCATGAAATGGGCCCAAACAAAAACGGTCCCCTTTCGAGGACCGTTTCCAATTCTGTGGTGGGCGATGAGGGATTCGAACCCCCAGCCTTGTGCGTGTAAAGCACCTGCGCTAACCGTTGCGCCAATCGCCCTTGCGGAGAGAGTATAGCAAAACAATCGCCTCATTCATCTCATATCCATTAAAGGTAACCGTCGCGTGTCACAGCGGAGCTGATTCAGTTGAGATTGCCTGAACATTCCGCCCCTCTTTACGCCCTCGGGTATACTCAAAAGCTACTGATTCGATTTGATACCCAGCAACAGCAGAGGGGATAGTATATGTGCGGTTTTGTCGGTTTTGTCGGTGGGACGGATAACCAATCCGAGGTGCTCACCAAGATGATGGACCGCATCGTCCATCGTGGTCCCGACATGGGCGGCCAGTTTATCGACGGCCGCGTTGCCCTCGGCTTCCGCCGCTTGTCGATCCTCGACCTGACCGAGGCCGGCGCTCAGCCCATGGCCAATGAGGACGGTAACGTCGTTATTGTCTTCAACGGCGAGATCTACAACTTCCAAGAACTCCGTTCCGAGCTCGAGGCCAAGGGCTACAAGTTCCACTGCGGCGCCGACACCGAGAGCCTCCTGCACGGCTATGAGGAGTGGGGCGAGGCAGTACTCGATCGCTTGCGCGGTATGTACGCCTTCGTCATCTGGGACAAGAAGAAGAATAAGCTTTTTGGCGCCCGCGATATCTTTGGCATCAAGCCGCTCTACTACTATCCCATGGCCGATGCGGGCGACGGCGCTCCGGGCGTGCTCTTCGGTTCCGAGATCAAGAGCTTCCTGGACTACCCGCACTTCCACAAGGCGGTCAACAAAAAGGCCCTGCGTCCGTACATGACGCTGCAGTATTCGGCAACCGAGGAGACCTTCTTCGAGGGTGTCTACAAGCTGCCGCCGGCGCATTACTTTACCGTCGATATCCCGACCGGCAAGATGAACATCGAGCGCTACTGGGATTGCGATTACTCTGCCGTCGAGAAGCCGTTCGAGGAGTACGTCGACGAGCTGGATGAGGTCGTGCACGAGAGCGTCGAGGCCCATCGCATCGCCGACGTCAAGGTCGCGTCGTTCCTCTCCGGCGGCGTCGACTCCAGCTACATCGCCGCTTGCCTCATGCCCGACAAGACCTTCTCGGTGGGCTTCGATTACAAGAATTTCAACGAGACTAACTACGCCAAGGAGCTATCCGACAAGCTCGGCGTCGAGAATGTCCGCAAGATGATCACCGCCGACGAGTTCTTTGGCGCACTCGAGGACATTCAGTATCACATGGACGAGCCGCAGTCCAACCTGTCGTCTGTGCCGCTGTGGTTCTTGGCCGAGATGGCGCGCAAGGATGTTACCGTCGTGCTTTCGGGCGAAGGCGCCGACGAGCTCTTTGGCGGCTACGCCTACTACGAGGACACGGTTCCGGTGCGCAAGTACAAAAAGATGGTGCCACTGCCCATCCGTCGCGCGCTCGGTAACCTGGCGTTGCATATGCCGTACTTCAAGGGACATAACTTCCTGGTCAAGGGTGCCGAGATCCCCGAGAAGTCGTTCCTGGGACAGGCTCTGGTATGGCCGGAGCGCGAGGTCGACGGCGTGCTCAAGCCCGAGTACAACACCGGCGATGGCGCCTTCGAGCTTGCCGCTCCCATCTATGCGCGCGTGAAGGGTCAGCCCGAGCTGGTCAAGAAGCAGTACCTGGACATGAACATGTGGCTCCCAGGCGACATTCTGCTCAAGGCCGACAAGATGTGCATGGCGCACTCGCTGGAGCTGCGCGTGCCCTTCCTGGACCGCAAAGTCATGGAGTTCGCCGAGCACATTCCCGACCGCTACCGCATCAACGAGAACGGCAACAAACAGGTACTCCGCCACGCTGCCAACAAGTCGCTGCCCGATGAGTGGGCCACCCGTCCCAAGGTGGGCTTCCCGGTGCCGATTGTCTACTGGCTGCGCGAGCAAAAGTGGTACGACTATGTCAAGGAGTACTTCACCGCGCCGTGGGCAAGCGAGTTCTTCGATACCGACGAGCTCATGCACCTGCTCGATCTGCACTTTGCGGGCAAGGGCGATTTCCAGCGCAAGATCTATACGCCGCTCGTGTTCCTGGTGTGGTACAAGCGCTTCTTTATCGACGAGGACCAGCCCACTGTTCAGGCTGCCTAGCCTCGGCTTACGAACGCCTGCGCGTAACGGCTCCTCCGGGAGCCGTTTTTGCGTGGGTGCGTTTCAGTTACTATAAAAACCGTCCCTGCCAAATGGCTGAGAAAGGCGAAAGATGCACCATTCGGATTCCGCGACCGTGACCACGGTCGATACGCTTGCCAAGCTTCTCGATGTGTGCGGCGAGCTGCGCGCATCAGAGCAGGTTGACGAGCGTGCCGTGACCGGCTGCTCGTTTGATTCGCGTGCGGTCTCGGCAGGTGACGTGTTCTTTTGCAAAGGTGTTGCCTTTAAGCCCGCGTTTTTGAGCATGGCGCTCGATGCGGGCGCCGTCGCATTTGTGTGCGAGGAGTCGCTGGTCGAGTCTCTGGAGCCGCTGGCGCAGGAGAGCGGTGCTGCGATGCTGGTTGTTGATAGCGTTCGCACGGCCATGGCCCTGTTGCCGCCGGAGGTCTACGACCGTCCCGACCACGACGTCAAGATCGTGGGCATCACCGGCACCAAGGGAAAGACCACGGCCGCTTTTATGCTCCAGTCGATTATCAAAGCGGCGGGCGAGTCCTGCGGCATGATCGGCTCGGTGAGTACCGACGATGGCATCGAGTGCTACGAGAGCACCAATACTACGCCCGAGGCCCCCGAGGTCTGGCGCCATATCGCCAACTGCCGTGAGTCCGGTCGCCAGTCCATGGTCATGGAGGTCTCGAGCCAGGCACTCAAGTACCAACGCGTCGAGAATCTGCCGTTTGACGTGGCGTGCTTCCTCAACATCGGCCGTGACCACATCTCGCCGATCGAACACCCCACGTTTGAGGATTATTTTGAGAGCAAACTCAGGATCTTTGACCAGGCGAAGACCGCCGTGGTGAATCTGGGCACCGAAGAGGTTGACCGTGTGTTGGAGGCAGCGTCGACGGCCGAGCGCTTGGTGACCGTTGGCGTCGAGCATCCCGAGGCAAGCCTGTGGGCGAGCGATGTGCGCATGGTCGGCTTTAACATCGAGTTTAACCTGCATGGCCTGTGTGCCGACGAGTCCGAGGCGGGGGAGAAGGTCCTGCTGGGCATCGCGGGCGACTTTAACGTGGAAAACGCGCTGGTCGCTATCGCCGCTGCGCACGAGATCGGCATCGGTATCGATGCCATCAAGAAGGGCCTCTCCAAACTGCGTGTGCCGGGCCGTATGGAGGTCGTGGAGTCGAAGGACGGCCGCGTGATCTGCGTCGTTGACTATGCGCACAACCAGCTTTCGTTCCGTTCGCTTTTCTCGTCGGTCAAGCGCGCGTTTCCCACTAGTCCAGTCATTGCAGTGTTTGGCGCTGCCGGCGGCAAGGCGCAGGAGCGCCGCGAGCAGCTTCCGCGCGAGGCCGCACCATATTCCGACCTGATGATCTTTGCCAACGAGGACCCGGCTCACGAGGACCCGATGAAGGTCTGTCGCGAGCTTGCCGAGCATGTTCCCGACGATACGCCGAACGAGATCATCCTCGATCGCGAAGCCGCTGTGCATGCGGCGTTCAAGGCGGCGCGCGAGGAGTACGTCAGCCCCAATGCTCCCACCATTGTCTTGCTGCTGGCAAAGGGTGACGAGGAGCTCATGCACGTGGGTGACGAGTTCGTGCCTATCGAGAGCGACCTTTCGTTGGCCAATCGCCTGATCGATGTTACCCAGTTTGACTAATGAACCATGATGGCGGCGGCGCCCTGAGTGCGCTGTCGCCATAAGCGTGTTCCCTCAATCAAAACATGCCGTCCAAGTCCAAACCCTTCTACGTAAACGGAGTAACCATGTCCCACAACACCCTGCCGACCGTTGCCGAGCTTTCGGGCGAGATGCGCGAGCGCTTGGCCAAGGTCAAGTACGTCTTTACCGACCTGGATGCCACGATGCTCGCACCCGGCTCGTGCGTGCTGTGCGACAACGACGGCAACCCCTCGACCAAACTCGTCGAGGCCGTCGTGGCACTTGCCCGCGCTGGTATTCAGGTGGTTCCCACCTCGGGCCGCAACCGTACCATGATCCACGAGGACGCGCGCGTGCTCGGCCTCAACTCTTACATTGGTGAGATGGGCGGCCTGGTCATGTACGACCTCAAAGCCAACGATTGGGAGTATCTGACTGGCGACATGCCTTACGACCCCGTCTGCGGCCTTACTCCGCACCAGGTGATCGAGCAGACCGGCGTGTGCGAGAAGATCCTCGCCCGCTGGCCGCACAAGATCGAGTATCACAACGACATGTCGACCGGCTACAAGTACCGCGAGGTCACCGTCGGCATGCGCGGCGATGTGCCCGACGATGAGGTCCAGGCCATCCTCGACGAGGCCGGCTGCGGCCTGGTGTGGGCCTGTAACGGTCACCTGACGCATCTGTCCAAGCCGACGACGCTCGAGCTCGATCGCGTCGAGGACGGTCGCGCGTTCAACATCAACCCCGCGGGTCTCAACAAAGGCGTCGCCATTGCGCGCTTCTGCGAGCACCTGGGGATCGAGCGCGAGGAGACGCTCGCGCTCGGCGACTCCGAGTCCGACTTCTACATGGCCGATCACGTGGGCACGTTCTGTCTGGTCGAGAATGGCCTGACGAGCGCCGGCGCGCCCGAGTTCCTGGCTGCTTGCGAGAACGCTTTCGTTACGCGCGGCAAAATTGTCGACGGTTGGGCGGCGACGGCAGAGCTGCTGGTCGCGGCGCGTTCGTAGCGCGGCGTCGCCGCACTTGGATATGTCTTTTCGAGAGAGACTGGTGAGGTAATGTCCGATATCGAGAATCCGGCAGGCGACACGCGCCCGATCGGTGTGTTCGATTCTGGCCTGGGCGGTCTGACGGTTGCGCGCGCCATCGCGACGGCGCTGCCGCACGAGTCCGTCTACTACTTCGGCGACACCAAACGCTGCCCCTACGGCACGCGCACCGAGGATGAGGTGCGCTCGTTTGCGTTGCAGGCGGGCCGTTGGCTGTCGAGGCACGACGTTAAGATCATGGTCATCGCCTGTAACACGGCGACCGCCGCGGCCTTGCGTTTGGCTCAACAAGTGCTCGACGTTCCCGTGATCGGCGTAATCGCCCCGGGCGCGCGTGCCGCCATCAACAGCACGCGTACGCGTCGCGTGGGCGTGCTCGCCACCAACCTCACCATTCGCTCGGGTGCCTACACGCGCGCCATCCAGGACTTGGATGCTGGTGTCGATGTGTATGGCTGCCCGGCTTCGAGCTTTGTCGAGGTCGTCGAGCACGAGCTCGCCTCGGGCGCGCATCTGCAGGAGCAGTGGCTCGAGAACGAGGATATCTTCGATACGCCTGCCGTGCGTGCGCTGGTGGGTGCCACGGTTGAGCCACTGCGCGACCACGGTATCGATACCGTGGTGCTCGGCTGTACGCATTTTCCGCTGTTGGTGGGACCTATCCGCCATGCGCTGGGGTCTGGGGTGCGCGTCGTGAGTTCCGCCGAGGAGACCACACGAGAGCTGACCGATATCCTCACGCGCCGCGAGCAGCTGGCGGGTGACGCCGCCGAGCCGCAGCATCGTTTTGCCACGACGGCCGATAACATTGCCGAGTTTGCGGTGGCGGGCAGCTTTATCTTTGGTCAGCCGCTCAAGAGCATTGAGCATATCGATATCGATGAGCTGAAATAGATGTAAGGCCGCCGTCAGAGCCTTCGCCACACCTTTTGCCGAAAGGATTTTTCTATGGAGTACATGCAGGTCAACCGCGCCAACGGCCGCGCCGCCAACGAGCTGCGCCCCGTTAAGCTCACCCGCGGCGTCATGAAGCACGCCCACGGCTCGTGCCTGGCCGAGTTCGGCGACACGCGCGTACTGTGCACAGCCACCATCGAGGAGGGCGTGCCGGGCTGGCGCAAGGGCGCCAAGGCCGGCTGGGTAACGGCGGAATATGCGATGCTGCCTGCCTCGACCGGTAAACGCTGCAAGCGCGAGCATGCCAACCGCAAGGGCCGCTCCATGGAGATCGAGCGGCTTATCGGCCGCAGTCTGCGTACCGTCGTCAATATGAAGGCGCTCGGCGAGTATACCGTTACCGTCGACTGCGATGTGATTCAGGCCGATGGCGGCACGCGTACGGCGAGCATTACCGGCGCCTGGGTGGCGCTACACGACGCCCTTGCCATGTGGGTCGAGGCGGGCAAACTCGAGCGCATCCCGCTCACGGGCCAGGTTGCCGCCATTTCCATGGGCGTCGTCGACGGCAACACCCTGCTCGACTTGGATTATTCCGAGGACAGCCACGCCGAGGTCGACATGAACCTCGTCGCCACCGACACAGGCGAGATGATCGAACTCCAGGGTACCGGCGAGCAGGCGCCCTTCGACCGCAAGCGTCTTAACGCCCTGCTCGACCTGGGCGATAAGGGTATCGCCCAGCTCATCGAGCTTCAGCGCCAAGCCCTCGCCTAACCTGCCAAAAAGGGACAGGTTTATTTTGGCAGGTTTTATCTGGGAAAACGTCGAAGTATAAGACTGCCGTTGATTGAGACGGGAGAGAGGCCGAAGTCCTCGTCGTCCTCAACTCGGCATTGCTATAGAGACAAAGGAGACCAGCTATGGCACTTGAGAAGATTGACATCGACACCCTCGACCCGGCGGCGACCATCGTCGTGGCAACCGGCAACGCCCATAAGCTCACCGAGATCGAGGCCATTTTGGGCAAGGTCATGCCCGAGGTGCGCTTTGTGGCGCTCGGCCAGCTGGGCGATTTTGAGGACCCCGAGGAAAACGGCACGACGTTTTTGGAGAACGCCATCATCAAGGCGCAGGCTGCGGTCGAGGAGACGGGCCTTATGGCCATCGCCGACGACTCCGGCTTGGTCGTCGATGCGTTGGACGGCGAGCCGGGCGTGTATAGCGCGCGCTATGCGGGCGTGCATGGCGACGATGCCGCCAACAACGCCAAGCTTCTCGTTAACCTGGAAGGCGTGGCAGACGAGGACCGTACCGCGCGCTTTATGAGCGTCGTCGCGCTTATCGATACGGACGGCCTGGTCACCTATGGCGAGGGCGCCTGCGAAGGCGTTATCGCGCACGAGGGCCGCGGCGAACACGGTTTTGGCTACGACCCGCTGTTCCTGCCGGTCGATACGCCGGGCAAGACCATGGCCGAGCTCACGGCGGACGAGAAGAACGCCATCAGCCATCGTTTCCATGCGCTCGAGCATCTGTCCGCCAAGCTGACGGGCGAGGAGTAGACCGTGCGTGCGGTGGTGCAGCGCGTGCTCAACGCCAGCGTGACAGTCGACGGCGAGTGCGTGGGCCGTATTGGACGCGGCTACCTGGTGCTGCTGGGCGTGGGCCACGGCGACACACGCGCCGAAGCCGACAAGCTGTGGGGCAAGCTCCGCGGGCTGCGTATCAACGAGGACGAGAACGGCAAGACCAACTTGGCGCTGGCGGATGTCGACGGCGAGGTGCTCGTGGTGTCGCAGTTCACGCTGTTTGCCGACTGCCGCCACGGCCGCCGTCCGTCGTTTACGGACGCCGGCGCGCCCGATGTCGCTAACGAACTTTACGAGTACTTTCTGACGCTCGTCGCCCAGGACGTTGAGCATGTAGCGCACGGCATTTTTGGCGCCGATATGAAGGTCGACCTGGTCAACGACGGTCCGTTCACCATCGTTCTGGACACAGACAATCTGTAAGTAGTCAATTTGGGACCGGGCTTTTTTAGCTGCTTGCGTATGGCTGCAGCAGGGTGCTATAGTATTAGAGTTTTGTCTATCTTAGGGGTATTATCCCCTTTTTGAATTGCACCCTCTGGAGGCCCTATTCATGGAAGAGATGGAAGTCAATCACGTCGACGACATCCACGAGAAGCTGACCGATATGGTGGGCGATCGCGTCAAGGTTAAGGCCAACATGGGCCGTACCCGCGTCATCGAGCGCATGGGCACCATCAAGAGCGTCCACCCCGCTGTCTTTATCGTTGAGGTTGACGAGCGTCGCGGCCGCAAATCGCGTCAGTCCTACCAGTACATCGATGTCCTTACCGGCCAGGTCGAACTGTTCGACCCCGAGAGCGGCGAACATATCTTTACCCCGCTCGGCAACCAGCTCGAGGAGCACTAACGGTGACCGATCGGTCCCTCATCCTTACCGCGCCGGCAAAGATTAACCTCTATCTGGGGGTTCATACCGAGCGCGACGCCCGCGGCTATCACAGGGTCGATTCCCTGATGGCAGCCGTCGGTCTAGCCGATACCGTGACGGTCACGCCGGCGCAGGCGTTGACCGTCCAGACGGTTCCGGCATCCGATTTTCCCATGCAAAAAAATACGGCCTATCGGGCGGCAATCGCTATGGCCGAGCGTTACGGTCGCGATGCCAACGTGAGCGTGACGATCGAAAAGCGTATCCCGCTGTGCGCCGGCCTGGGAGGCCCCTCGACGGATGCCGCTGCGGTCATCGTTGCCTTGGCCGAGCTGTGGGGTATCGACCGCGCCGACCCCGCGCTCGATGACATCGCTCGCGGTATCGGCGCCGACGTGCCGTTCTTTTTGCACACGAGTCCCGCATTCTACGTCGGCGGGGGAGATGTGCTGGCCACTGAGTATCCTGTGCTTCCGGCGACACCTGTCGTATTGGTCAAACCGCACGAGACGAGCGTTTCAACGGTTGAAGCATATCGACGATTTGATGAGAGCCCGGTGCCCGCGGAAAAACCCGATGCGATTGCTTCTGTCTTACGCGCCGGCGATGCCGAGGCGGCATATGCGCTCGTTCATAACAATCTGGGCGTCATATCCGCGCAGATGGAGCCGCGGATCCAGGCAGTTCTCGACTGGCTGCGCGCACAGGAGGGAACCGTTGCCGTGGACGTGTGTGGTTCGGGTGCTTGCTCGTTTGCCATTTGCGATACCGTCGCTGCAGCAGCCCATCTTGCGGGAGCTGCCCAGCAAAATGGCTGGTGGGCCTGCGCGACTGAGCTTATTCCCAACACGGTTCAAATCGACGCGCCAAAGAAATAAAAATTTCTCTAGCACGCGACGAAAATCTTTGTTACTATAGTCGAGCTAACGGGTTGTGGCTCAGTTTGGTAGAGCACTGCGTTCGGGACGCAGGGGTCGCTGGTTCAAATCCAGTCAACCCGACCAGAGCATGAGAAGGGACCGCTTCTTGCGGTCCCTTTTTTTAGCTATTGTTGTGATACCGCGGCACCCGCGGTATACTCATTCGAGCTTGTCTCGCTGTATTGTGGAGGTCTACATGTTTGGACTGAGGGCTCCTGAGCTCATCATTATTCTCGTCGTTGTCTTGATCATCTTCGGGCCTAAGAACCTGCCGAAGCTCGGCAAGTCTCTCGGCTCTACCGTCAAGAATATCCGCGAGGGTATGGAGGGCGACGATAAGGGCGAAACCAAGCAGGCCGAGGACGTTGTGGTCGAGGAGTCCAAGGAGGACAAGGAGATCGCAGAGCTCGAGGCCAAGCTCGCTGCTGCCAAGAAAAAGCAGGCAGAGGACAGCGACGCGGACGCAGAGTAGTCCCATCCCTTTGGGGTGAGCACCTGACCGGCTTGCCCGCAGGCTAGCCGGTCTTTTTCGTTTTGTTGACAGTTGATCGTTACATCATAGTTGGGGAGATATCCGTATGGACGCAAGCCAGATCGTACTGACCGCTGAGGGCCGCCAGAAGCTCGTCGAGGAGCTCGCTTGGCGTGAGGGCGATTACGCCAAGGAGATCGTCGAGGACATCAAGGAAGCCCGCGCGTTCGGCGACCTTTCGGAGAACTCCGAGTACGATGCCGCCAAGGACAAGCAGGCCCAGAATGCTGCTCGCATTGCCGAGATTCAGGCCATCCTCGCCAACGCTCAGGTTGCTGCCACCACGGGCGATCTGACCGTCTCCATCGGTTCCACCGTTTCTCTGATCGATCCCAACGGTGAGGTCATGGAAGTCACGCTCGTCGGTACCACCGAGACCAACTCGCTCGAGCACAAGATCTCTAACGAGTCTCCGGTCGGTCACGCCATCATCGGTCACGGCGAGGGCGACTCCGTTGAGGTCGTTACGCCTTCTGGCAAGACCCGCGTCTACACCATCGCCAAGATCGCACGCTAGACCACGGTCCCGCGTAAAGGTATGTTTTCGCTCCCTGGGACCGAATCCTGGGGAGCGTTTTAGTTTGAGGAGCTAACTTATGGCAGAGAACCAGAACGTCGCCGATCAGGCCTCGACGCTCAACGACGAGCGCGCCACGCGTCTGGCAAAGCGCGCCGCCCTGTTCGAGGCGGGCCAGAACCCCTATCCCGAGCACTCCGAGATCGAGGACTATGTCGTCGACATTGAGGCCAAATATGCCGATCTTGCCGATGGCGAGGATACTGAGGACGTCGTGAAGATCGGCGGCCGCGTGGTCGCCAAGCGCGGTCAGGGCAAGATCATGTTTATCGTCGTGCGCGACGCTACCGCCGAGATTCAGCTGTTCTGCCGTATTAACGACATGGACGAGGCGGCCTGGAGCACGCTTAAGGCCCTCGACTTGGGCGATATCCTGGGCGTGACCGGCGTGGTCGTGCGCACCAAGCGTGGCCAGCTTTCCGTTGCCCCCAAGAGCGCGACCCTGCTCTCCAAGGCCGTTCGTCCGTTGCCCGAGAAGTTCCACGGTCTTTCCGATAAGGAGACCCGTTATCGTCAGCGCTATGTCGACCTGATTGCCAACGACGATGTTCGCGAGACCTTCCGCAAGCGCTCGCAGATTCTCTCCACCTTCCGCCGCTTCATGGAATCTGACGGCTACATGGAGGTCGAGACCCCCATCCTGCAGACCATTCAGGGCGGCGCTACGGCCAAGCCGTTCATCACGCACTTCAACGCGCTCGATCAGGAGTGCTACCTGCGCATTGCTACCGAGCTGCACCTCAAGCGCTGCATCGTCGGTGGCTTTGAGCGCGTCTTCGAGATCGGCCGCATCTTCCGCAACGAGGGTATGGACCTCACCCACAACCCCGAGTTCACCACGATGGAGGCCTATCGCGCCTTCTCCGATCTCGAGGGCATGAAGGCACTCGCCCAGGGCGTCATCAAGGCTGCCAACAAGGCTATCGGCAATCCTGAGGTCATCGAGTATCAGGGCCAGACCATCGATCTGTCCGGTGAGTGGGCAAGCCGTCCCATGACCGATATCGTTTCGAACGTGCTCGGCAAGCAGGTTACCATCGACACGCCGGTCGAGGAGCTTGCCGCCGCCGCACGCGAGAAGGGCCTGGAGATTAAGCCCGAGTGGACTGCTGGCAAGATCATCGCCGAGATTTACGATGAGCTGGGCGAGGACACCATCGTCAATCCGACCTTCGTATGCGATTACCCCATCGAGGTCAGCCCGCTTGCCAAGCGCTTTGAGGACGATCCGCGCCTGACGCACCGCTTTGAGCTGGTCATCGCCGGCCACGAGTACGCCAACGCATTCTCCGAGCTCAATGACCCGGTCGACCAGGCCGAGCGCTTTGCTGCCCAGATGGCCGAGAAGGCCGGCGGCGACGACGAGGCTATGGAGTATGACGAGGACTACGTGCGCGCCCTCGAGTACGGTATGCCTCCTGCGGGCGGCATTGGCATTGGTATCGACCGCGTGGTCATGCTGCTTACCAACCAGGCTTCCATTCGCGACGTCCTGCTGTTCCCGCACATGAAGCCCGAGAAGGGTTTCCAGTCCGGTGCCGCTGCCGCCAAGGCTGCAGAGGCCGGCAACGCCGCAAGCCCGTTCGTCAAGTCGCTCAAGCCCACGCTCGACTACTCCAAGATCGCCGTTGAGCCGCTGTTTGAGGAGTTCGTCGACTTTGATACCTTCTCCAAGAGCGATTTCCGCGCTGTGAAGGTCAAGGCATGCGAGGCCGTCAAGAAGTCCAAGAAGCTGCTGAACTTTACGCTCGACGACGGTACCGGTACCGACCGCACCATCCTCTCCGGCATCCATGAATACTATGAGCCCGAGGATCTGGTCGGCAAGACGCTGCTCGCCATCACCAATCTGCCTCCGCGCAAGATGATGGGTATTCCCAGCTGCGGCATGCTGATCAGTGCCATCCACGAGGAGGAGGGCGAGGAGCGCCTCAACCTGATCCAGCTCGACGCTTCCATCCCCGCCGGCGCGAAGATGTACTAACTAGTTACGCGGTTCTACGAACCGCGTAACGGCTCGACGCTGCGCGGGCCGCATTTGGACAATCTGACGTTCAACTTCAAGGGCGC
>UQTW01000039.1 GCA_900544115.1 uncultured Collinsella sp.
GTCAGATTGCCGCTTAGGGGCGTTTGCAGCGTCAACTGGTTACGCGGGCTGGTAAGCCCGCGTAACCCTAATAATTGGCCTCGTAACCGTTGCCGTCGCCGGTGGGCTGTTCGTAGTAGTCCGAATCGCTCGAATCGCTTGAGCCATCGGAATCGTCAGAGCTGACCGATGAGGTTGCGGTGCCGTTTGCGTAGTCGTCAGACGTGTTGTTGCTGAGGTCGCCGATCGTAGAGCTGGAGCCGTCGGAAAGACCCATGGTGTTGGGACCCTTGGGATCCTTGCCGGCATCGACGCGCTCCATCATTTCCTTGAGCTCGTCCTCGTAGACAAAGACGTAGCTCACACCGTCAATCATGGTGCTGTCGTCGGCGTACGAAGGCAGGTTGGCCGAGTAGATACCGTCGACATCCATACCGCGCATGGCGTTGACCGTAGAGACGATATCCTGAACGCTCATATCGGTCACGAGCATATCGGACAGCGAATTAACCAGGCCAAAGATCTTCGTGGCATCGAAGTTATTGAGAATCTGGTTGGCAAGGGCGCCAAGCACCTGACGCTGGTGGCGCATGCGCGTGTAATCGCCGTCGGCATAGGTGTAGCGGCAGCGGGCATAGGTAAGGGCGGTGGCACCGTCCATATGCTGCTGGCCAGCGGTAATCTTAATATCCAGGTGCTCGGGGTCGTCAACATCATCGGTTGCGTTAATGTCGATACCGCCAACCGAATCAATCAGCGCCTGCATACCGTCGAAGCTAACCTCGGCATAGTGGGAAATCTGAACACCGCACAGCTCGTTGACCGCCTCGACCATGGCCTCGGCGCCGCCAACGGTATGGCAGGCGTTGATCTTCATGGTCTCGCCCTTGTACTCGACCTTGGTGTCGCGCGGAACGGAAATGAGCGTCGCCTGCTTTTGCGTGGGGTCGATGCGTGCCAGGATAATCGAGTCGGCACGATACGTATCCTCGCCCGGACGGCCGTCGGTGCCAAGAAGCAGCACGTAGAACGGATCCTTTGCCTCATCGGTGTCAACCAGAACCCGACGCAGATTGTCAGTAATGACATTAGAATCGCCGAGCTTGCCCATAATGGTGGCAAACCACAGGCCGGCAGCGGTAGTGGCACTCAGCAGCACGCCAAGCACGACAATGAGCGCGACGTGACGAATCGTGTGGCTACGGCGACGTTGACGAGCGCGCTCGGAATAGCGAGCCACGTTATCGCGACTGTAGATCTTGGCCTGCGCACCAGTTGAGGGTCTTCGGGTGGTGGTATCCGCGAGGGGCTTTTTATTAAACATAGGCAACCTGTATTAGTAGATGACGGGATCGGGGACGGTAGCATGCTCGACATGCGCGCCAAGCGCCTGCAGCTTTTCGACAAACTGCTCGTAGCCGCGCTTGATGTGATGGATAGCCGAAACCTCGGTCGTCCCGTCGGCGATCAAGCCCGCTACGACGAGGGCCGCTCCGCCGCGCAGATCGGGCGAGGTAACCTGTGCACCCGAGAAGCCCTTGACGCCATGAATCATGGCATGATGGCTCTCGATACGAATGTCGGCACCCATGCGCACCAGCTCAGAGGCAAACATAAAGCGATTCTCGAAGATGTTCTCGGTAATAACGGAACTGCCGCCGGAGAGGGCGGAGAGCACCATAATTTGTGCCTGCATGTCGGTCGGGAAGCCGGGGAACGGAAGCGTCTGGATGTCGACAGGCTTGATACGCTCGGCACGGTTCACATGGACGCCATCCTCGACGCGCTCGCAGTCGATACCCATGAGCTCCATCTTCTTGAGCACCATACCCAAGTGAATGGGACAAAAGCCCGTGACATCGACACCGCGATCGTCTGCCATCAACGCACCGGCGACGATAAAGGTACCGGCCTCGATGCGGTCGCCCACTACGCGATGGGTAACAGGATGCAGCTCTTCCACGCCCTCGATGGTCACGACAGGCGTACCGGCGCCAACAATCTTGGCACCCATTTCGTTGAGCATGTTGGCGAGATCGACGATCTCGGGCTCGCGGGCGGCATTGTCGATAACCGTGGTGCCCTGCGCGCGCACGGATGCCATAATGAGGTTCTCGGTCGCACCGACACTGGCAAACTCGAGCGTGACGGTGGTACCGCGCAGGCCCTGAGGCGCGCTGGCGTTGATGTAGCCGTGGGCGGTATCAAACTCGACGCCCAGGGCCTCGAGACCCAGAATATGCATGTCGATCTTGCGGGCACCTAGGTTGCAGCCGCCCGGCATGGCGATCTTGGCGCGATGGAAGCGACCCAGCAGGGGCCCCATGACGGCGGTGGAAGCACGCATCTTAGCGACGAGCTCATAGGGAGCCTCCCAGGAATCGACCTGAGAGGTATCGATCTCGAGCGTGTGCTCGTCGAGAACATCGATCGTAGCGCCCATGCCCTTGAGCACCTTGCCCATCACGTGGACATCGGAAATATCGGGCACGTTCTGCAGCGTCGTCTTGCCCGGCGCCAGAAGCGTTGCCGCCATGAGTTTGAGCGCGGAGTTCTTAGCACCCGAGACGGGCACGGAGCCTCCGATGGCGTGGCCACCCTCAACGCGGATAATATCCAAGGTCTACCCTTTCAAAAAGCATGCCCGGGGTGGCCAAGCCATCCCGGGCATGATGTGTTCGCAAATGGTCGAACGCTAAATCGTTTGACTATTGGGCAAGCTTGAGCTTACACCATGCGATTTCATTATAGAGGTAGGCGCGGCGTGCATCATCCTCCGACAAATTACCCAGCTTCTCTTCAAAACCTTGAATATCAGCTTTAAGCTTGTCGGCATCGACGGTCGCCAAATCGCAAGCGCGCTCGGCGAGAACGGTCACGACATCGTCCGCAACCTGGGCATAGCCGCCGGCCACGGCAAACGTGTGGTCGACAGTGCCCATGGCCTTATCGGAAACGCGAACGTAACCGCGGTCGATCGTGCAGATCTCGCTGGAGTGAGCAGGCAGAACGCCAAACTCGCCATCCGTGGACGGAATCGACACAAACGCAGCGTCGCCCTCATAGGCGCAGCTCACGGGGCACACGATGCGGATACGCATAACCTACTTCTCCCCCATCTTGCGGGCGCGCTCGCGCACGTCCTCAATCGTGGAAGCATAGCGGAAAGCCTGCTCGGGCAGGTCATCGGCCTTGCCGTCGACAATCTCGGCGAAAGAGCGGACGGTATCCTCGACGCGGACGTAGACACCGGGGTTACCGGTGAACTTCTCGGCGACGTGGAAGGACTGCGAGAGGAACTGCTGAATCTTACGGGCACGGTTGACCGTAAGGCGCTGTTCCTCGGACAGCTCGTCCATACCCAGAATGGCGATGATGTCCTGAAGGTCGGAGTACTCCTGCAGGAGCTCCTGGACCTTGACGGCGACACGGTAGTGCTCCTCGCCGACGATCGAGGGATCGAGAGCGTCGGAGGAAGACGCGAGCGGGTCGATAGCCGGGAACAGGCCGAGCGACGAAATGCTACGCGAAAGAACCGTGGTAGCGTCGAGGTGCGTAAACGTCGTGGCAGGCGCCGGGTCGGTCAGGTCGTCTGCGGGGACGTAGACAGCCTGGACGGAGGTAATGGATCCCGTCTTGGTCGAGGTAATGCGCTCCTGGAGGTCACCCATCTCGGTAGCCAGTGTGGGCTGGTAACCAACGGCGGACGGCATACGGCCCAGCAATGCGGAAACCTCGGAACCCGCCTGGGAGAAGCGGAAGATGTTGTCGATGAACAGCAGGACGTCCTGGCCGCGATCGCGGAAGTACTCAGCGGTGGTAAGGCCGGCCAGACCGATGCGCAGACGCGCTCCAGGCGGCTCGTTCATCTGACCATAAACCAAGCAGGTCTTGTCGATAACGCCAGACTCGCTCATCTCGAGGAACAGGTCGGTGCCCTCGCGGGTACGCTCGCCGACACCGGTGAACACCGAGGTGCCGCCGTGCTCCTGGGCGAGGTTGTTGATAAGCTCCTGAATCAGAACGGTCTTGCCGACGCCGGCGCCGCCGAACAGGCCGGTCTTGCCGCCACGGATGTAGGGCTCGAGCAGGTCGACGGCCTTGATGCCGGTCTCGAAGATCTCGGTCTTGGTGGTGAGCTCGTCAAAGCGGGGCGCTGCATGGTGGATGGGGTAGAACTCCTCCACCTCGGGCATGGGCTTGCCGTCGACGGGCTTGCCCATGACGTTCCAAATGCGACCGAGCGTCTTGGGACCAACGGGCATCTTCATGGGCTCACCGGTATCGGTGGCGATGAGGCCGCGCTGCAGGCCGTCGGTCGAGGACATGGCGACCGTGCGGACGACGCCGCCCGGAAGCTGGCTCTCGACCTCAAGGATCGTGCTCAGATGACCGATCGGGGTCTCGGCCTCGACCGTGAGCGCGTTGTAGATCGGGGGCACCGCGCCGTCAAACTTGACGTCGACGACAGGGCCGATGATTCGCACGATGCGACCATCACCGGCAGTCGTCTTCTTGGTGGCTTCCTCGACCGCAAGCTTTACGGTGTTATTAGCCATTACTGTTCCTCCAATGCTGAGGCTCCGCCGACGATCTCGTTGATCTCGGTCGTGATCGAAGCCTGGCGCACGCGACTATACGTGCGGGTAAGGGTCGAGATGATCGCGGTGGCGTTTTCCGTCGCGGAGTGCATGGCCTTGCGGCGTGCACCCTGCTCGGCAGCCGCCGAATCGATCAGGGCCTGGTAGATGACCGTCAGGATATAAGACGGCACAAGCTTGCCGAGAACATGCTCGGGAGAGGGCACGAACTCGAACGTGGACGAGATGCGCTTAGGGGCGTCGGTCTCGTTCTTACGCGGACCGTGGGCCATAGCGATCATCTCGGGGTCGAGCGGCAACAGATGCTCGACGCGAAGCTCCTGATCCACGCGGTTCTTGGCGTGGTGGTAGACAAGCTCGACACGGTCAAGCTCACCGGCACGATACGCATCGCAGATATGAGAGGAAATCATGCGGGCCTGATTGAAATCGGGCTCAGAGGAGTTGCCCTCAAAGTGCATGACAACGTTTGCGCGGTCACGGAAATACGTGACCGGCTTACGCCCGCACGCGATGATCTCGCACTCGATGCCGTCGTTCGCCCAAGAAGCGGCGAGCTTTTCGGCCGTGCGCTCCACCGTCGTATTGAAACCGCCGGCAAGGCCGCGGTCCGAGGCAATAACGACAATCAGGCCATGCTTGACGCTCTCATGCTTCTGCAGCATGGGATCGGTGCCCGAACAGGAGGCGTCGCCGGCGACCGTCAACATGACGTCGGTCAGCGCCTCCTTATAGGGCTCGGCCTGCTTGGAGCGATCGAGGGCACGACGGATCTTGGCCGTAGAGACCATCTCCATCGTGCGCGTGATCTGCTTGGTCGTGGTAACCGAGGAGATTCGCTTCTTAATGTCGCGAAGGTTGGCCATGGGGCTTAGTTCTCCTCTGATCCAGAAACATCCGAATGGTGCTTGGCCATGAACTGCTGCTTGAAGTCGCCGATGACGCGCAAGAGCTCAGCCTTGGTGTCATCATCGATCTTCTTGGCGCGAACCTTGTCGAGCAGCGAGCCAAAGCCATTGTCCATGTACTCGATGAGCTCGGCACGGAAGGGCAGCACGTCGGCGATCTCCAGGTCATCCAGGAAGCCCTCGTTGCCAGCGAACAGCGTAACGATCTGCTCGCCAACCTCAAACGGCTTGTAACGCGGCTGCTTCAGGAGCTCGGTCATGCGAGCACCATGGGTCAGCTGCTTCTGAGTAGCCTCGTCGAGGTCGGAGCCGAACTGCGTAAAGCCAGCGAGCTCCTGGTACGAAGCGAGGTCCAGACGGAGGTTGCCGGCGACCTGCTTCATGGCCTTGGTCTGCGCATCGCCACCGACGCGGGACACGGAGATGCCCACGTCGACTGCCGGGCGCTGACCCTGGAAGAAGAGCTCGGACTGCAGGTAGATCTGACCATCGGTAATGGAAATGACGTTGGTCGGAATGTAGGCCGAGACGTCGCCGTCCTGGGTCTCGATGATCGGCAGTGCCGTCATGGAGCCGTAACCGTTCTTCTTGGACATCTTGACGGCACGCTCGAGCAGACGAGAGTGCAGGTAGAAGATGTCGCCAGGATAGGCCTCGCGTCCGGGCGGACGATGCAGCGTCAGCGACATCTGACGGTAGGCCACAGCCTGCTTGGACAGGTCGTCGTAGATGACGAGCACGTGGCCGCCGGGGTTGGTCTCGCTGGCGGGCTTGCCGTCCTCGCCGTTGTACATGAAGAACTCGCCGATAGCGGCACCGGCCATAGGCGCGATGTACTGCATAGGGGCGGAATCGGCAGCGGTGGCCGAAACGATGATGGTGTAGTCGAGCGCACCGTGCTGAGCGAGGGTCTCGCGGATGTTGGCAACCGTGGAGGCCTTCTGGCCGATGGCGACATAGATGCAGACCATGCCCTTGCCGCGCTGGTTGAGGATAGCGTCGATGGCGATGGCGGTCTTACCGGTCTTACGGTCGCCGATGATGAGCTCACGCTGACCGCGGCCGATAGGCACCATGGAGTCGATGGCCAGCAGGCCGGTCTGAACCGGCTCGCACACCGGGGTACGGTCGATGACACCGGGGGCCTTGAACTCGATGGGGCGACGGTGCGTGGCGACGATGTCACCCAAACCGTCGATAGGCTGGCCGAGCGGATTGACGACGCGGCCGAGCATGGCGCGGCTCACAGGGATATCCATAATGCGGCCAGTGGTGCGGCACTCGTCGCCTTCCTTGATGGCGTCGACGGCACCGAACAGAACGGCGCCGACCTCGTCACGGTCAAGGTTCTGGGCAAGGCCGAAGACGGTCTCACCGGTATCGGAGCTCTTGAACTCCAGAAGCTCGCCTGCCATGGCGCTCTTGAGGCCGGAGACGCGCGCGATGCCGTCGCCTACCTCGTCGACCGTTGAAACCTCATGCGTATCGACCGTCGCGGAGAGGCTCGTGAGCTGCTCCTGCAGTTTCTTGGCGATATCCTGGGCATTGAGGGTTTCGGACATTAGGCTTCACCTCCGTACGAATTAGCAGAGTTTGCGAGGGTCTCCTGCGCGATGCGCAGCTGCGTCTTGACGGAAATGTCACGACGCTCGCCGCGGGCCTCGAGCACCAGGCCGCCCACGATAGACGGGTCGACCTGCTCGATAAGGAATACCTTGCGGCCGAAGTCCTGCTCGCATTTCTTAGTGATGGTTTGACGCAGCTCGTCGTCGAGCGGGATCGCCGTGGTGACGGTCACGCCCACTACATCCTCGTCTTCCTCGGCAACATACTTAAAGGCAGCTGCCACCTTGGGAAGAAGGTCGAGCTGGTCGCGCTTGGACATGGTGTCGAGCACAGCGATGATCTCGGGGCTGGCGCTAGCCAGACGCTCGATCATCTCGAGGTCCTCGAATACATGGTTCTCGGCCTTGGCGGCTTCCAGAAGGGAGCGCGCGTAGGTCTCGAGCACCTTGTCCTGATAGCGGCTAGTCGGCATTCAGGCTACCTGCTTCCTGGATGTAGCGCTCGATGAGCTTCTTCTGCTCGGTCTCGTCCTCGAGTGCCTCGCCCACGATCTTGGTGGCGACGGCAACGGACAGGTCGGCGATGGAGCTCGCGGCACCGGCGTAAATGGACTTGCGCTCGTCCTCGACGGTCGTATGGGCCTTGGCGATGATCTCCTCGGCCTCCTTGTGAGCAGCCTCGATGATACGGGCGCGCTCGGACTCGGCGTCCTTACGGGCCTCGAGAACGATGTCGGCAGCCTGACGACGGGCGTCGGTGACGATCGAGTCGGACTCAGCGCGCTTGGCGATAGCCTCCTGCTTGGTCTTTTCGGCCTCGTCGAGGCTCTCCTCGATCTTCTTGCCGCGCTCCTCCATGGTTTTCATGATGCCCGGCAGGGCGACCTTGGCCAGCACGATCCAGATAATCAGGAAGGCGATAAGCGCCGGGATGAACTCCGCCATCTTAGGGATGAGGATGTCCGCACCGGCAGCGCCGTCCTCGGCGAACGCGGAAACCGGCATGAGCAGCGCGGCCGCGGACGCGGAGAGTGCGATCGCGCTCTTCTGGGATGAAAGATTCATACTTGACGCTCCGTGCTATTTAACGATCAGCGCGACAACGAAGCCGATCAGAGCCAGAGCCTCGCCGAAGGCGGAGCCCATGATGAAGACGGTGAACACGCGGCCCTGGACCTCAGGCTGACGGGCCATAGCACCCGTAGCACCCAGAGCAGACAGGCCGATAGCAAGACCAGCGCCGATAACACCGAGACCGTAACCGATAACTCCCACGATTCCTCCTTTGTCGTGCGTGTCTTATTTCACGCAGGATAACCTTTTTTATAACTGCCGGGCTCCATGGGTACGGGCACCGGCGGTTTAACGAATTGCTTACCTTTAAGGCGCGAGCGGAAGGCTACTCCTCCTCCGCGACCTCCTCTGCCTCGGAGACATACACGGCGGTAAGGACCGTGAAGACGTAAGCCTGGATGGCGCCGACCACAAGCTCGATCGCATAGATCAGGATGAGGATGGCAAGCCAGGCTAGCGAAGGCAGGGCGCCAACGGCGTGGGCCGCGGAAACCTGCTGAAGCAGCGGCTGCATGAACATGCTCGCCATGATGGCGAACGAGCCCATGACCACGTGTCCTGCGAACATGTTGCAGAACAGACGGACGGCAAGCGTGATGAGACGCAGGAAGGTCGAGAAAAGCTCGACGACCCACACAAGCACGTTCATCGGGAAGCTTACGCCCTGCGGGGCGAGGCTCTTGACGTAGCCGATCACGCCGTGAGCCTTGCATCCGTAGTAGATGAAATACACGAAGGCGAAGATGGCGAGCGCGGCGGTGGAGCCGATTGCGCCGGTGCCGGGCTTCATTCCCGGAATCAGGCCGATCATGTTATTGATCAGGATGAACAGGAAAAGCGAGCACAGGAACGGGAAGTGCTTCTTCCAGTTCTCACCCACGACGCCCTTGCCGATATCGTTCTCGACGTACTCGATGATGTACTCGAAACCGTTGACGAAGAAGCCCTTGGGGACCAGGGTCTGCTTCTTCTTGAACACGGCCAGGACGATCAGGAGCACGATCGTGGAGACGATCAGCCAAAACGAGTACTGCGTGATGCCGCAGCTCAGATCGCCCACGACAGGGGTGGAGCTGAACTCGCTGACCAGATGATTAATCTCATCAGGCAGCTTTTCAAAAATTTCCACGACTTACCTTTCGACCTCATGAGGATCTCGCAGCGCCTTGACGACACGAACCGTGCAGGCAGCCATAAAGGCCACGAAGCCGATCGCCTCGCCCAGGAGGAACATGCGAAATGCCTCTCCGAACAACACAAACACAACCAAGGTAAAGACGAGCAGGGCGATTGCCGAGACCGCCAGACTCACCATACCCTTGAGCATGTCCGCATTCTGTTTATCGTCAAGAACCGGCTTGAGCGTAAAGACAAAGGGAAGGAAGGCAATTGCGCCCGCGATGGCGCCTGCAACGATAGCGAGCAGATCGGCTATCTGAAACACTGGCGTCCTCACTTTCCTTTTTAACGCTTCACAGAACAGTTCCCGCCAAACATTGGTGACTATTGTACGAGCCAATCGCTAAAGTACAACCGAAAAAGCATCGGTTAATACGCACCTGTTCGTTTTCTTAAGACCTTCTTTATGCCGCAGGTACGGTAATACGTTTTTCTCGAACCCTGCAGGGCAAAACGTCCGTTAACAGGAGTGCGCGCGGTCGCCTTTTGTTCGTCCGCGCGCACCGTTTCTTCGTATTTGCAGCCGCGGCCGTTTAGCCCAGCGACTAGAGCGTGCCGTAGATGCGGTCGCCGGCGTCGCCGAGGCCGGGAACGATGTAGGCAGCCTCGTTGAGATGGTCGTCGATGGCGCAGGTATAGATATGTACATCGGGATCCTTCTCGGTCAGCGACTTGAGGCCCTCGGGGGCCGCGACGATGCACAGCATGCGGATGTCCTTGACACCGCGCCCGCGCAGGTAGCTGATGGCCATCTCGGCCGAACCGCCCGTGGCGAGCATGGGGTCGACGACCAGGCAGATGCGCTGGTCGATATCCTTGGGCATCTTGCAGTAATACTCGTGCGGCTCGTGGGTGACCTCGTCGCGCTCCATGCCGATGTGGCCCACGCGAGCGGAGGGCACCAGGTCGAGGATGCCGTCGACCATGCCAAGGCCCGCACGCAGGATGGGCACGATGGCGAGTTTCTTGCCGGCGAGCTGCTTAAACGTTGCGGTGGTGATAGGGGTCTCGACCTCGACGTCTTCCATAGGCAGGTCGCGCATGGCCTCGTAGCCGTCAAAAAGCGCGAGTTCGCGCACGAGCTGACGGAACTGGTTGGTGCCGGTGTTTTTGTCGCGCAGGATCGACAGCTTGTGCTGGACGAGCGGGTGATCGACAAGCGTCACACGGGACGCATCGTAGGTGACGGTCATGGGTTGATTGCCCCTTTCGTTGCGGCCGCAAAACGGCCTTGCTGACAAGGCGCGCAGCAATGTTGCCGCCGCACGCCATGCATTAGTTTAGCGGTTTGTTGTATCGAGCAGCCCATCGCAGCCCTACTGTGAGGTGCTGAGCGAGCGCCTGACTGCATCACGCCAGCCCGCAAGGTTTTGCTCGCGGCGCTCGGCGGACATGTGGGGAAGGAAGGTCCTAACGATCTGGGCATTTTGCTCCAGCTCTTCCAGGTCTTCCCAATAGCCGACGGCAAGACCCGCCAAGTACGCGGCACCGATTGCCGTGGTCTCCACCGTCTCGCATTGCAGCACGGGGATATCCAGCAGGTCGGCCTGGAATTGCATGATGAACTCGTTGCGCGAGGCACCGCCATCGACAGACAGGCGCTCAATCGAAAGCCCCGCGTCCTGCTCCATGGCGCGCAGCACGTCGTAGCTCTGATATGCCATGGATTCGCAGGCGGCACGTACGATGGTCGCACGGCTCGAGGCGCCGGTCAGACCGCACACGATACCGCGAGCATGCGGGTCCCACCAGGGAGCACCCAAACCCGCAAAGGCCGGAACGAAGTAGCAGCCCTCGTTGTCGCTAATCGAAGCGGCGAGTTGTGCCGACTCGCTCACGCTCGAGATGATGCCCATGTTGTTGCGAAGCCAGTTCATCGTTGAGCCGGCGGCAAAAATAGAGCCCTCGAGCGCATAGCTGACTTTGCCGTCCGCAGCGATACCGATGGTGGAGACCAGGCCATTCTTGGATTCGACGATCTCGTCGCCGGTGTTCATGAGCATAAAGCAACCCGTGCCATAGGTGTTTTTGGTCTGGCCGGGACGGAAACAGCAGTGGCCGAACAGCGACGCCTGTTGGTCACCCGCCACGCCCATGATGGGCGGCATGTTGGTCATGATGTCGCTCGCGACGCGGCCGTAGTCGCCCGAGCTCCAGCGAACCTCGGGCATCATGGAACGTGGAACGTCAAAGAGTGCCAGCAGGTCGTCGTCCCAATCGAGCGTATGGATATTAAAGAGTGCCGTGCGGCTGGCATTGGTGTAGTCGGTGGCAAAGACCTGGCCGCCGGTGAGGTTGTAGATGAGCCAGGTGTCGATGGTGCCAAACATGAGGTCGCCCGCCGCCGCGCTTTCGCGTGCGCCGTCGACGTTGTCGAGAATCCACTGCACCTTGGAGGCCGAGAAATACGGGTCGAGCGTGAGTCCCGTGCGGGAGCGCACCAGCCCTTCTGCGCCCTGCTCGACAAGCTCGTCGATCAGAGGTGCGGTACGGCGGCACTGCCATACGATAGCGTTATAGATCGGCTGACCGCTCACGCGATCCCAGACCACCGTGGTCTCGCGCTGGTTGGAGATGCCGATGGCGGCAATGCGGTCGGAGTGGATACCGCTCTTAAACTGGACTTCCATCATGACGGCGATCTGGCTAGCAAGGACCGCCATGGGGTCTTGCTCTACCCAACCGGGACGCGGGAAGCTGGTTTTGACGCTGCGACGTGCCTGCGCGACGATGCAGCCGTACTCGTCGACGATGGTCGCAAGTACCGAGGTGGTGCCGCAGTCGAGCGCCATGATGTAGGAACCGCCAAAGTCAAACGAGGCATCTTCCATGCCCAGGCTGCCCAGATTCAACGACATCGCTTAAACCTTTCTATTGCATCGGGTCGGACAGGACCCGTTCGATCTCTGATGCGGGAAGTGCGCCTTGGCGCAGGATCTGGAGCTCGCCGTGCTGAAACGACACGATGGTCGAGGCGTCGCGACACGGGGTCTCACCGGCGTCGACGGCAACATCGACCCCCTCCAGGATGCGACCCTCCACCGTGATAAAACTTGCCGGCGCGGGCGCGCCATGCGTGTTGGCGCTGGTGCAGGCAAGGGGGCTGCCACAGGCGCGAATGAGCGCCTGCACCACGGGCGAGGCCGAAGCGCGAAGTGCCACCGTGTCGTCGGCAGCGCGCATAAAGGTCGGCACGCAGGGGGCTGCCTTGACCACGATAGTCAGGGCTCCCGGCCAGCATCGTCGCGCGAGTATGCGGGCATCTTCCGGGATATCCACGCCATAGCGGTCGAGTGCTTCGACGCCATCGACCAGCCAAGCGACGGTTTGCGTGAGTTCACGTTGCTTGAGAGTGAAGATACGGCGATAGCCGGTGCCGAGCGCAGGAACTGCGGCGCCATTGACGGCAGCCTGCGGATCGCGCGGCCACGATGGGAATTCGCTTGTATCTTGGGGCACGGCGTCCGAGAAGGCGTTGACTGCCACGGCGACACCGTAGACGGTCTCGGTCGGGATCAAAGCCAGGCCGCCGCGGCCGAGCACCTCGGCCGTGCGCTCGACGGCAAGCCGATGCGGCTCGCGCGTTCCCTCGTATACCCGATAGACCGTCTGCATGTGTATGCCAGCCCCTTACGTTCTGGTGCAAGTTTGTTTACTGTGGGGCATTCTCGCACGAAACGTTCAACCTATTTGCCCAGAGCGCATGTTGGTTTGGTGAGCGGCTCTAGTAGTCGGTGAAAGTGAGGGGGTTATTGGACTGCGACGAACTTCTTTGGCCTGCCGGCGTGACGTTCTTGGGCGGCGTAACGCTCGATACTGTCTATCGTTATCATCCGACGGCCGTCGACGAGTTCAACATCGAGCTTTCCGGCTTTGACCAGCGCGGTAATCCGCGGAGCGGAGACTTTGAGGTCCAGCGCTGCGTCTTTAAATGTTCGGCACGCCGCTTCCCGAGCGTCCTCGTGGTCGATTTCGACTGAAAGGGCCACGACCTCGGCCGAGCGTTCGTACCCTGCCGGAGTCAAACCGTTGTTGAGGTCGTCGGCCAAAAACGCCATCAGTGCCTCGGTGGCATGGGCAATCGCTTCTTCGCGCGTATCGCCATCGGCAAAGGCGCCGGGAATCTGCGGGAAGCTAGCGCAGTAACCATCGTCTTCTTTTATGAGAACGCAGTCATAGGTAAATCGCTGCCTCATTTTGCCTCCAACTACCATCCAGCTTGGCGACGAATACTTGCCCACGTGCCCTTCTTTGGTCGATCACCACCAGAGCCGTTCACGGTGACAACGCGGTCACCAGAAACATACTTAGCATGACTACCGACTTGCGCGACCTTCACGAATCCATCGTGCTTGAGTAGGGCAATGATTTCCCGAAAGGTAGGAGGTTGCATGGGCCGACCTCTTTCAGCCGTCCTAATTATAAACTACTTTATAATTTTTGCTAACCAGTTAATAAATATTACTGGCGTTGCTTGGGCTCGGTGACGATGGCTCGGACGATGCGGGGGCGATCGGTGAGGTCGTGGACGATGCGCACGTCCGACAGACCCGCTTGACGACAGAGCTCGGCCGCGGCGTCGAGCGCGCCCTCGTAGAGCTCGCAGGCAAACAGGCCGCCGGCACGCAGCATATAGGGTGCCGCATTGAGCAGGCGGCGGAAGATGTCCAGGCCGTCGGCACCGCCCTCGAGCGCCAGGTCGGGCTCAAAGTCCTTGACCTCGTGCGGCAGCGAGCGCATGACATCGGTCGGGATGTAAGGCGGGTTGGAGACGAGTACGTCAAAGGTGCCCCACTCTTCACGGGGAATGGAGCTCACCAGGTTCGTGAGGCTGAAGGCGACCTCGTCGGACGTGAGGCCAAGCGCATCGCGGTTTTTGGTAGCAAGGTCGATGGCGCGCGGCTCGATATCGGTAGCAGTGCAGGTGACGTGGCCGCGACGCTCCCAGGCGATCGAGAGCGAGATACAGCCCGTGCCGCAGCCGACCTCGAGAACGCGGGCAGTGCGGGGCTCGGCTGGGGCAGGCGCAGCGGCATCCTGAGCTGAAACCGTCTCCTGGTCGGCGCCCTCGATGGCGATGTCGTATTCGTCGAGCTCGGGCTCGGCGGCTTTTGCGGCTTCGGCTTCTGCTGCTTGCGCGGCGGCTTCCTCGGCCTCGCGATCGGCAAGCTCCTCGGCATAGGCGCGGCTACCGAGCACGTCGCTACCCAGCGCAGCCTCATCGGCGGCCGTCAGGTTGGCAGCACGGCGCTCGGCGGTCGCGCGTTCGTCGGCCAGCGCCGCCTCAGCTTTGCGGGCCTGCTCGACCTCATCGTTCCAAGGCAGCTCAACACGCTGACGGGCAGCGGCCTCGGGGCTCAGCACCTCGGTATCCAGATAGTTCAGGACTTCTTCGACGAGCATCTCGGTCTCGGGGCGCGGGATGAGCACGCCGGGGGCGCACGCGACGTCGATCATGCGAAACTGCGTGCTGCCCGTGATGTACTGCAGCGGCTCGCCTTTGGCGCGACGAACGACGGCCGCGTGCATGGTCTCGAGCTGGGCTGCGTTAAGCGTCTCGTCCATGCGCATATACAAGTCGATACGCGCCAGGCCCGTGGCCGCGCACAGCAGCCACTCGGCAGAAAGACGGGGATGCTCCTCGCCGCGCTCGGCCAGGTACTCCTTGGTCCACTCGAGACAACGCTTGATGGTCCAAATCTCGTTTGCCATGGGGCCCTCCCCTCTTAAGCGCCGGACGGCGCGCGAATGTCGGAGCAGATTGTACGCGAGGGTGGCACGCGGCAAGGGGCGATTGGAAGCAATTATCGAGAATCAGCCCAGAATTTTTGTTTGTCCCCGTCCAATGTGTTCATATGTCGACGTCTAAATCTGCATTCGTCAAGCTTTTGGCAAGGTTGCCCAAAACTGACCAATATCTAACCAAGAACTTGCCAAATCACTTGACGCGCGACGCACCAAAAATCGCCCCGCGACTTCTCGAACGATATTTTGAGCATTCTTTTCGATCGCAGACGAATGATGCTCATTGTTTTAGCTGGTAGACAGTTCAACAGCTATCAAGGCAGATTGAATATCATCTCAAAGCAATGTACCCAACCTAGTCGTTGGGGACGTTCTTAAACGACTAGCTATCGGGGACAGTCTTCGCGGCCAGCCGCGAAGGACCGTCCCCATCTGCCGGCCTTTAGGGACAGTCCCCAACTGCCGGCACAAAAGGAGCGTCCCCAACTGCCAAGTGCCGCAAGAATGTCCCTTCTGACTAGTCATTTAAGAACGTCCCCAATGACTACCTTGGAAACCCCGCAGGTTGAGCATAAGTCAGCGAAAACGCCCCTAAGCGAGCAAGGTGACGTGAA
>UQTW01000040.1 GCA_900544115.1 uncultured Collinsella sp.
TCACGAGCGGGGGCTCCTGTCGTTTCCGTGCCCCTGGATTGGGTCATAGTGTCTGGCGTTGCCAAGACATCGGCGTCGCCTTGGTCCGGACTAGCCGTTTGGGGTACTCATTGGGGACGTACTTAAATGAGTACCTGCGGAATGAGAGTGGATAATCTCCCGTTTTTGGCCCGTCTGTGGGCTCAAAGTGGGAGATTATCCACTCTCATCATTGATTGGTCGTTGGGGATGTTCTTGTTTGACTAGTCGTTTAAGAACGTCTCCAACGACTACTTGCTTGTGAAGAGCCAGATCAGGATGATCACCAGGATTGCGGCGACAATGCAGACGATGGCGCCGGTGAATTTGATGCGTGAGTCGCGGGTACGCTCGCGCACCGCGTCCTCGGTGGCCTCGAGCTGGGCGACTTCTCGCTCGGTCTCGGCGTGTTCGGCTTTGTCTCGGGCCAAGGATCCTGCAAGCGACTCAGTGATCTCTGGATGGTCATGTACCTCGGTCGCCTGCTCGATGATCGACTGTGCATGTGCGGCATCTGCTTGAGCGTTGGCGATGCTTTGCTCTTGGTCGCGGCGTGCCTTGTCCTCGGCGGTGATCTTCTCGCGCAGTTCGCGCTGACGAGTCGCGGCGGCCGTCTTCGCCGTCTGCAGCTCGTCGCGCGCGGCATCGGCTTCGGTCGTCACGGCTTGGTGCGCGCGTTTTGCGTCGGCGATAGGGGCTTGAGCCTGTTCGACGGCCTGCTCGGCTGCGGCAAGCGAGTGCTCAAGGTCGGCGGTGATGCGCGGGACATCTTCTTCGGCTTTACGCAGGGCATCTGCCGTGTCGGAGATCTGCATCGAGAGCTCGCTGGTGCGCACCGTATAGTTGGCGGGATTTGCCGAGGGATTGCGTTGCAGCTCGGCATACTCATGACGCAGCGTCTCGAGCTGGGCGCGCGTGGCGTCGACGGTTTGTTGTGCGGCCGCAATGCCGGCGTCTCGCTCGGCCTTCACCTTGTCGCGGATGCGCTTGGAATCCTCAAGACGTCGAACGAGGCGGTTGCCGGTCTCGCGCGAGCTCGCCTCGCGGGCCTCCACGGCGTCGAGCGCGGCCTTCAAGCGGAGTTCAGTCGCGTCATCCTCTGTCTTCATTTGTTCGAGCTGGCCCTTGAGCTCTGTCGCCTTGGCGGCGTGGGCATCACGGTCAATCTCAGCGGCCGCTGCAGTCTTTTGGGCCGCGGCAATCGCCTGGCGCTGGTCGGCGACGATCTGGTCGTAGCGGCCTGCGATATCCTGGCGCGTCTCGAGTTCCTCGGCCTGATCGGCAATGCGCTGCTCGAGTTCGGCCAAGTGGGCGCGGGCGTCGGCAAGTGCCTTTTTCGCGGCGTTCATCTCACGCATGGCCGAGGCGCCCTGGGCGATAAAGGCGCCCACGGCGTTCGCAGTGTTCGAGACGGCGGTCCCCAGATCGCGGCTCGCGGCGGGGGAGTGCGGGGCGGTCGGGCGAGCGGTGTCGACAGCGTCCGCATCGGCAGCCTGCGGCGCGGCGATATTGCCGGTACCGCCCTCGACCACAGAAAAGCCTGCTGCGTGCGGATCGACCGCGTCGGCGCCAATTGTGGGGTGCTCGAGCTGCAGGAACGAGGGCATGGTGCTGCCTTGATCGGCAACGGGGGTCTCGCCGGGCACAAAGGTCGAGGCGGCCTCGGCGGCCTCCTCTTCCTCGGCATCCACGTCGGCGTCGGCCACGGCGTCTTTCATCGCTTTGACGGCATCCATCATGGAGTCCATGACGGCGTCGAGCTCTTCTTCCGAAGACACCTCGATGGGGCCCGCTGCCTGTACCGCGGGCTTCGCATCGGGCTCGGCGCCACCCGGTTCCGACTGCTCGCCTTCGCCTTGCTCGACAGTATCATCTGCGTCTGTGGCCTTATCTGCGGTGGCGTGCACATCTTCGTCGGATGCATCGGCTGATACATTCGCGGGCGCATCGGCGCAGGTAGGAGTGTCGCATCCGTCGATGGCGTCTGCGGAATGATCAATATGCTGCTGAGTCTGGGGGTCCAGCTCGTCTGTCATAGGCATGTGCTCCTCATCGTTGTTCGTCACCCTATGATAAAGTCTCGCGCCGACATCCCACGCGCCGCAGCAAAGTTTCAAAACGTGTTCGATAGCTCATTTGGATGACAAAAATTCGGCCTCTTTATCCGGTTCGTGCTTGACATCCCCTTCGCCGAATAACGTTGTACCGTTCGCCTGCTGCGGTCTTTATTTTTCACTTGAACACGTTAAAGTTGCATTTCAGCTTTTGGCGCGTGAATTTTGGTGCGCGCAGTCGGCGGGCGTGCCCGTCGTGATTTGAAAGGACTTTCTTATGGGACTTTTCACTGGCAAGACCGTGATTATCACCGGCGGCGGCAAGGCTACGCTTAAGGACGGCTCCGCTGGCTCCATCGGCTACGGCATCGATATCGCTTTTGCCAAGGAGGGCGCAAACCTCGTCATTACCGGCCGCAACGTCGCCAAGCTCGAGGCTGCCAAGGAGTCTCTCGAGGCTGAGTACGGCGTTAAGGTTCTGCCTGTTCAGGCCGATGTCTCGGCTGGTCAGGACAACGAAGCCGTCGTCCAGAACGTCATCGACAAGGCCATCGAGGAGTTCGGCCGTATCGACGCCGTCGTCAACAATGCTCAGGCCAGCGCTTCGGGCGTGACGATCGCCGACCACACCATGGACCAGTTCAACCTGGCCATTTACTCCGGTCTGTATGCCACCTATCTGTACATGCAGAAGGCCTATCCGCACCTGAAGGAGACCAAGGGCTCCGTGGTCAACTTTGCCTCGGGCGCCGGCCTGTTTGGCAACTATGGCCAGTGCAGCTATGCTGCCGCCAAGGAGGGCATCCGCGGCCTGACCCGCGTCGCTGCCAATGAGTGGGGTCCCGACGGCATCAACGTGAATATCGTATGCCCGCTTGCTTGGACTGCTGCGCTCGAGAACTTTCAGGATGCCTATCCCGAGGCGTTCAAGGCCAACGTCCACATGCCGCCGGCGGGCCACTACGGCGACGTCGAGAAGGAAATCGGCCGCGTGGTCGTTCAACTCTGCGGTCCCGACTTTAAATACATGAACGGCGAGACCGTCACCCTCGAGGGCGGCATGGGCCAGCGGCCGTAGGGTTACGCGGTTTTACCAAACCGCGTAACGGCTCGACGCTGCGCGGTCGCCAGAGCGACAACTTGTCATTCAAAGAGGACGGCATGACCAGAAGGTCTATGCCGCCCTCTTTTCATACCAATTTGTTCGCTCTGGCGACCGCTCGCTGACATTTCCAAGACATCGGCGTCGCCAAAACATCGGCGATGGCGTGGCTGGTAAATAGCTCCACTCATTGGGGACGTACTTAAATGAGTACCCGTCGAACGAGAGTGGATGATCTCCCGTTTTTGGTTGGTGTTTCGGGCCAAAGTGGGAGATTATCCACTCTCGTGGGGTAGGCGCCCGAAAATCCACGCTCGTTTGCTGTCCCCTTCGCACCAGTTTCTGTCGAGTCGGTGCGGTTCGATGGTTGCTCGTATAATGGTTTGCGTATGAGCCGCAACCAAGGAGTTCCAGTTTATGGATCAAAACCTGTTTAAATTCGACCTGATCGCCGAGGATCCGACCACGCATGCGCGTGCCGGCGTGCTGCACACCCCGCACGGTGATATCGAGACGCCAATCTTTATGCCCGTGGGCACCAAGGCAAACGTCAAGGGCATTCCCACCGAGACCGTCAAGCAGCTCGGTGCGCAGATCGTGCTCGCCAACACCTACCACCTGTCCATGCGTCCCGGCGAGGACACCATCGCCGAGCTGGGCGGACTGCACAAGTTTATGAACTGGCACGGCCCCATCCTCACTGATTCCGGCGGCTTCCAGGTGTTCAGCCACAACGACGCCGTCAAGCTCACCGACGAGGGAGTGCGCTTTATCGTCAACGACTACGACGGTCGCCACGTGTTCTGGACGCCCGAGGACAACATGGAAATCGCCATGAAGCTCGGTTCCGACATTTGCATGCAGCTCGACCAGTGCCCCGGCTATCCCGCCACGCGCGCCTACGTCGAGCGCGCCGTGGAGCTGTCGAGTATGTGGGCCGAGCGCTGCTACAAGGCTCACACCCGTGATGACCAGGCACTCTTTGGTATCGTTCAGGGCGGCATGCACCTGGATCTGCGCCTGCGTTCGCTGCGCCATCTGGAGGAGTGCGGCGACTTCCCGGGCTATGGTATCGGTGGCTATTCGGTGGGCGAGGATCACGAGACCATGTTCGAGACCCTGGCGCCGCTCGTGAGCGAGTACATGCCCAAGCATAAGCCGCGCTACCTGATGGGTGTCGGCAACCCCACCACGCTCGTGCGCGGCGTGGGTGTGGGCATCGACATGTTCGACTGCGTGCTGCCGACGCGCACGGGCCGCATGGGTACGGCATTCTCTAGCGAGGGTCGCCTCAACTTCCGCAACGCCCGCTTTGCGCGCGACGATGGCCCCATCGATCCCACCTGCACCTGCCCGGTGTGCACGGGCGGCTACAGCCGCGCGCTCATCCGCCACATGGTCACGCAGAAGGAGATGCTCGGCGGCATTTTGCTGTCGATGCACAACATCTACTACCTGCTCAACCTTATGCAGCGTGCTCGCCAGGCCATTATCGAGGGCCGCTATGGCGCATTCGTGAGCGATTGGATGAATAGCCCTGCCGCGGTGGATTACTAAGGGCGAAAGACACGCTTGCAGAGCGTGGGCAACGGCAAAGGCTGAGCGGCAGCTGCTCGTCACATTCGCTGACGCCGGCTGCGCGACCGCTGACCGATGCCTTGCAAGCGCATGATGCATCGTGGGTACCATACCGACTAGTTGATGTTCGGGCGGGTGTTTGACGCATGGCGTCGACCCCGCCCGCTTTTCTTTTTCTCGATAGGAGTACCCATGATTAAGAATGAGAACGTCGAGGGCGAGCCTGCCTACGACGAGACGTACCGCCGCGGCCCCGTGGTCATGCGCGGCCCCATGATTCCCAAGGACAACACCTACGCCAACCTGCTGGCGCCCGAGGACTCGACCGACTGGTTGCACACCGACCCCTGGCGCGTGCTGCGCATTCAGGCAGAGTTCGTTGATGGTTTTGGCGCACTTGCCGAGCTTGGTCCTGCAGTGACCATCTTCGGCAGTGCCCGCACGCCCAAGACCGATCCGCTCTACAAGGCGGCACGCGCCGTCGGGCGCAAGATCGCGCAACGTGGCGTGGCGGTTATCACCGGCGGTGGTCCCGGCGTCATGGAGGCGGCCAACAGGGGAGCGGCGAGCGCCAACGGCAAGTCGGTCGGCTTGGGTATCGAGCTTCCGCACGAGCACGGGCTCAACAAATATGTGAACCTTGGCATGGACTTCCGTTACTTCTTTGTGCGCAAGACCATGTTCGTCAAATACAGCTCGGGCGCTATCGTGTTTCCCGGTGGCTTTGGTACGCTCGACGAGATGTTCGAGGTGCTCACGCTGGTGCAGACGCACAAGGTCAAGCGCATGCCGCTCGTGCTGGTGGGCAGCGAGTACTGGCAGGGCCTGTTCGACTGGCTCAACGGTCCGGTGATGGACGCCGGCATGATCAGTCCGCTCGATCCGGATCTGGTACACATTACCGACGACCTCAACGAGGCCGTTGACATTGCGCTCAGCGGGCTGATGTAGATCAATCGTGCCCACGCGACATGAATACGCATGGCAATCTGATGTTATCTAACATCAGATTGCCATTTATATTGGGTATACTGGTGTAAAAGACGAGGGCGAGGAGGTCGCAAATGTCTACAGCAACAGTTAAGCCTACGACGGTTCGAATCGAAGAGGGGCTCAAGGAGCAGGCGACTGAGTTCTTGGATTCGGTCGGCCTCAGCCTCAATTCCTATCTCAATCTTGCCGTTCGGCAGCTAGTAAATCAGCGAAGGATTCCTTTTGAGATTGTAGGAAGGGCGGAGGTGCCCAACGAGGTGACGAGGCGCGCCATGGTGATCGCCGAGGCTCATGAGCTGGGGATTTTGCCGGACGATAGCCTGTCATTCAACAACGCTGATGAGCTTATGTCATTCCTCGATGAGGAATAGCGATGTTCGAGATTAAAGTCGAGGCTCAATTTAAGGCGGACTACAAACGAACGATGCGCATGCATCCGCAGCTAAAGAGTGAGTTTAAGGCGGCAGTCGCAGAGCTTGCAGCTCACGGCTCGCTTCCCGCGGAATATGGTGCCCATGAGCTTTCAAACCCGGGCGGAAACTACAACGGCCACATCGATTTCCACCTATCCGATGGCATGGTCGACGTGGTCGTTCTTTATCTTCCCCATAAGACTAACCCAGTGATTAGGCTGGTGAGAATGGGCACTCATCAGGAACTGTTTCAGGGTCCGCTGGGCTGATCGCCGATTTCTAAGTTGCGGTGGAATAGGGATTGATTGGCGGCTAATAAGCCAAAAACAGTCCCTATTCCACCGCAAGAGGTAAAGGTGCCCCTAGTGGATGGGCTGGTAGCGGGGGCAGTAGCTGATGGCGATGGCATCGACGCCTACGTGGGTGGCGATGGTGCAGCCGATGGGGCCAGTGCCGGCGTCTACGTAGTCCTGGCCCGCGAGCGCCTCGTTGACAAGTTCCTGCTCCTCGGCGGCGCCGGTCGTGAGCACGCGCACGCTTGAGCCCGGGTGCTCGTCCAAAAACGCGAGGCAATCTGCCATGGTGTTGGCGACGATGCGCTTGGCGCCGCGGCCCTTTTTGATTGCCTTGATCTCGCCCGATTTCCACTCCGGCGAAACGGCCAGGCGAATGTTGAGCATCTGCGTCAGCTGGCCGGCGAGCTTGGGGGCGCGGCCGTTTTTGACCAGGTTCTCGAGCGTGCGGGGAATCAGCAGCAGGTGGGCTTCGGGCAGCGTCGCGCGGATCTGCGCCTCGGTCTCGTCCAAGCTGCGGCCGTCCTCGCGCATGGCAAGCGCGTACTCCACCAGCAGGCCCTCGGCGCCCGAGCCGGTGCGCGAATCGATGCAGCGCACGTCGAGCTCGTGGGTCTCGGCGATCAGGCATGCGTTGGAATAGCAGGCGGACCACTCGCTGCACAGCGAGATAAAGATCGCGCTGTCGTGGCCATCGGCGCGTACGCGGTCAAACAGCGCCTTGAACTCGCCGGCGCTCGGCTGCGAGGTGTGCGGCAGCTGCTCGGAGCCGGCCATGCGGGCGACGTATTCCTCGGCGGTAATCTGCACCTGGTCGAGCAGGTCCTCGCCCTCGATAATCACATGCAGCGGAATCACGTAAATGCCGAGCTCTTGGGCACGGGCGGGGGAGATGTCCGACGTGGAGTCGGTTATGATGGCAAAAGACATAATTGCACCTTTCGTTGGGGCGCGGCAGCGCCGCCTTCTGAAAGCAAAGTGCGACAAGTATAGTGGAGTTGCTCTACATTGCTAGGTTCAATTGTTGAATAGTCAACAGTTTGAAGCGGTGGTGTGGAAATCATCAACTGGGGAAGAAGGGTGCCGATGGCGGCATTGCAACTTTGCGAGCGGCCGGTCGTGCTGTTCGATTTTGACGGCACGGTGGCCGATACGGGCCGGGCGGTGATGACCTCGACGCGCAAGACGCTGGCTGCGCGCGGGTTTTCGGAGGCGCAGATGGGTGATCTGCGCCGCATGATCGGGCCGCCCCTGTGGAAGAGCTTTCACGACTTTTACGGCTTTTCCCGCGAGGAGTCGCTTGTGGTGGCCGATGAGTACCGCGCCTTTTTTGATGAACTGGGACCGGAGGAGTATCCTGTGTTCAATGGGGTCCCCGAGCTGCTGGATGGGTTGGTCGCCCAAGGCAAACGTATGGCCGTGGCGACGTCGCGCATGGAGGCCAAGTGCATCGACATGGTGCGTGAGCTCGGGCTCTCTCAGTTCGAAGCCGTGGTTGGCATGAATCCGCCGCTGGGGCGCGAGACCAAGGCCGATTCGGTCCGCGATGCCCTGGCGGCGCTCGGCGCGACGGCCGACGATGCCGTGATGATCGGCGATCGCTTTAACGATGTGGAGGGCGCGCACGCAATGGGCGTGCCGTGCATCGGCATCTATTCGGGCGCGGCGGCGCCGGGCGAGCACGAGGCGGCGGGTGCCGATGCGGTGGTGCACTCGGTGGCCGAGCTTGCTAAACTTTTCGCTATCTAATGACGTAATGTGAGGGGCGAGCGCGCTCGCCGCTCATTGGTAAGGAGGTCGTCCATGAATCAGGTGGAGCAGAGCGTTGCCGAATATGTCGACGAGGTCTGGGAAGATGTCGTCGCCGATATCGAGCAGCTGGTGAGCTATCCGTCTGTGGCCGTTGCTGCCGATGCGGAGCCCGGTGCGCCGTTTGGCCGCCCGGTTCGTGATGCGCTCGATTGCGCGCTCGGCATTGCGCAAAAGCTCGGCTACCAGACGAGCGATGACGAGGGCTTTGTGGGCATCGCCGATATTCCGGGTCGCGGCGATAAGCAGCTCGCGACTATCTGCCATGTGGACGTGGTGCCTGCCGGCCCCGGCTGGAATACCGACCCATTTGCGATGGAGCGTCGCGAGGGCTGGCTGCTCGGCCGCGGCGTGATCGACGACAAGGGCCCGGCGGTGCTGTCGCTCTACGCTGGCGCTTATCTGCTCAAACACGGCATTGTGCCGCGCTATACCTTCCGCGCGCTGCTGGGCTGCGATGAGGAAGTGGGCATGTCCGACGTTCACCATTATCTGGAGAACCACGCAGACCCCGACTTTCTGTTTACGCCCGATGCCGAGTTCCCGGTCTGCAATGCCGAGAAGGGCCAGTTTGGGGCGACATTTGTGAGCTCCAAGATCGACGGCGGGCGCATTGTGTCCTGGAGCGGTGCCGAGGCGAGCAACGCCATTCCGTCGCAGTCTATCTGCGAGCTTGCGATTGACGCCGATGAGCTGCCGGCACCGGTCGAGAACGCCGACCGCCTGGAGATCACAGCACTCGACAACGGACATGCCCAGATTTTCGCCCACGGCATTGGCGGTCATGCCTCGATGCCCGAGGGAACGATCAATGCCGTCGGCCTCATCGTGGCGTATCTGCGCGAGGCCGAGGATGCGTTTGGCGCCCGTGACGAGCGCCTGTTGACGCCTGCGGAGCACGAGTTTGTCAAGTTTTTGGCTTTTGTGCATGCGGACGCCTATGGCCGCGGCTTGGGCATCGATGCGACGAGCCCCGCGTTTGGCCCGCTCACCAGCAATCCCGGCGTCATCCGTGTGGTGGATGGCCACATCGAGCAGGTCATCGACGTGCGCTTCCCCGACAGCACGAGTGCCGATACCATCCGCGAGCAGCTCGATCCGCTCGTGGGCCGTTTTGGCGTGACGTGCCGTGTGGGTCGTGCGAAGGTGCCGTTCTCGGTCTCTGCCGACGATCCGGCCGTGAAGGCGCTTATTGATACCTATAACGAGTTTACGGGCAAGCATGCTGAGCCCTTTGCCATGGGCGGCGGCACGTACGCACGCAACTTTGCCCGCGCCGTCTCGTTTGGCCCCGAGGAGACCGGCCTGGAGCTGCCCGCATGGGGCGGCCAGATGCACGGCCCCAATGAGTGCGCCAACGAGGAACAGCTCAAGCAGGCGCTCAAGATCTACATCGTGGCAATCTTACGTTTGAACGAGCTTGAGCTTTAAGGCTGCGGCGTTTTAACAACTTAGCACCCCTTTCGTCCGGGCTTTTTAAGTTGCGGTGGAATAGTTCCTAGAATGGGCCATTTGATGGCCAAGCAGGAACTATTTCACCGCAACTTTGTTTTTATTGGTGTAAAAGGCGGGTCATGCTTGGTGGCGGGTTTGTTATTCGTTTGTAAAGCCGAGCCGCGCTTGCGGTAAGGGTCTATCAGATGCCCGTAAAAAACCGCAGTTGGCGCGGGCGCTGCCCGGTCGGGGCCGTATCTTTCCAAACAGCAAAGCGGGCAGGGTGCCCGCGAGTCGCATGTATGAAAGGAAGATCATGCTCGATCAGGCTTATTCTCGTCGTCAGTTCCTCGGCCTCGCTGGTGGTCTTGCCAGCATCGTCGGTCTCGGTCTCGTTGGTTGCGGCGGCTCCAACGCCGCCAACACCGCTGCTGAGGGCAGCGCCGCTGCTGCCGAGTCCGTCTCGGGCGAGGTGACCTACGACGGCGCTTCCTCGTTCCAGGCTCTCGTCGAGACTGCTGCCGAGAAGTTCATGGATGCCAACCCGGACGTCTCCGTCTCTGGCTCGGGTAACGGTTCGGGCAAGGGCCTGACCGCTGTCGCCGCCGGCACCGTCACTATCGGTAACTCCGACGTCTTCGCCGAGACCAAGCTCGAGGCCGACCAGGTCAAGAACCTCGTCGACCACGAGGTCGCCGTCGTGGGCATGGGCCCCGTCGTCTCCAAGAACGTCAAGGTCGACGACCTGTCCCTCGAGCAGCTCAAGGGTATCTTCTCCGGCCAGATCACCAACTGGAAGGAGGTCGGCGGCGACGACGCCAAGATCGTCGTTCTCAACCGCAAGGCCGGCTCCGGCACCCGCGCCACCTTCGAGGCCGCCGTCTTTGGCGACGAGGCCGTCGACTTTAAGGGCGACGCCGAGCTCGACAAGTCCGGCGATGTCCAGACTCAGATGGGCAGCACCGACAATGCCATCTCCTACCTCGACTTCTCGCACTTCGATGACTCCAAGTTCAACGCCATCATGGTCGAGGGCGTCGAGCCCAAGAGCACAAACGTCACCGACGACTCCTTCAAGATCTGGGCGACCGAGCACATGTACTGTGCTAAGGACGCCGACGAGGCCACCAAGGCCTTCCTGGAGTTCATGCTTTCCGACGACGTCCAGGGCAAGCTCGTCGAGGAGCAGGGCTTTATTCCCGTTTCTGCCATGAAGGTCGTCAAGGACGCCAGTGGCAAGGTCTCCGCTAAATAAGTAATCGCCCCCGGAAAGGTTTGCAATGGCAAAACAGCTGCCAAAGCGCGAGCTTGAGAACGTGGGCCTGGGCGTCACGGGTGCGTGCGTAGCGCTCGTGACGCTTGTCGTTGCCGCGCTCATCTTTATGGTCGCCCAAAAGGGCCTCTCGGCTTTTTTCAAGGACGGCGTCTCGATCGTCGAGTTTTTTACCGGTACCAAGTGGGACCTGGCCAACACGGCCGAAAACGGCCTGCCCTACACTGGCGCCCTTCCCCTGATCGTCACCTCGTTTGCGGTCATGGTGCTCTCCACGCTCATCGCACTGCCCATCGCCATCGGCTCTGCCATCTTTGCGGTCGAGATTCAGCCTAAGTTTGGCTCCAAGGTTTTTCAGCCGCTCATTGAGCTTTTGACCGGTATTCCCTCGGTCGTCTTTGGCCTGATCGGTTTTCACGTGGTCGTCGGCCTTATGAAGAGCGTTTTCCACGTGAGCACAGGCCTGGGCATCTTGCCCGGCGCCATCGTGCTGGCCGTCATGATTCTGCCGACGATGACCACGCTTTCGGTCGATGGCCTGCGCGCCGTGCCCGATAGCTACCGCCAGGGTTCGCTCGCGCTGGGCTACACCCGCTGGCAGACCATCTGGCACGTGGTGCTCAAGTCCGCCATGCCGTCGCTCATGACCGCAGTCATCCTTGGCATGACCCGCGCCTTTGGCGAGACGCTCGCCGTGCGCATGGTCATTGGCGGCATCGAGGCCATGCCGACGTCGCTGCTGTCGCCGGCGTCTACCATCACCACCACGCTCACCACGTCCATGGCGGTCTATGCCGAGGGCTCGGCCCAGGACGACGTCCTGTGGGCGCTCGGCCTGCTGCTGATGGGCATGAGCCTCATCTTTATCCTGATCATCCATCTCATTGGCCGCAAGGGGGCGAAGGCTCGTGGCTAGCACGCGCATCCATATCGACGAGGCGAGACTCGGGCGTGTCCAAAGGCAAGACCGTATCGCCACGGGCGTGCTGACGGCGATTGTCGCCATCGTCATGCTTATCGTCGTCTCCATGGTGGCCTACATCCTGTTCGAGGGTATCTCGACGCTGTTCCAGCCGGGCTTTCTCACGCAGCCCGCACGCGCCAACGGAACGCAGGGCGGCGTGCTCTACCAGCTGTTCGACTCGTTCTATCTGCTGCTGATTACCCTGATCATCTCGGTGCCCATCAGCCTGGGCGGCGCGGTCTTTTTGGTTGAGTACGCGCCGAACGGCCCTATCCGCGACATCGCCTCCACCGCTATCGAGACCTTGTCCTCGTTGCCTTCCATCGTCGTCGGCATGTTCGGCTTTCTGGTGTTCTCGGTGCAGCTGGGCTGGAAGTACTCCATCATCTCCGGCGCCGTCGCGCTCACCATGTTCAACATCCCCATCCTGGTGCGCGTGATTCAGCAGGCGCTCGAGGACGTGCCGCAGGCCCAGCGCGATGCGTGCCTGGCCATGGGCCTCACTCGCTGGGAGGCCACACTGCACATCCTGATTTCCGAGGCCATGCCCGCCATCGTGACCGGCATCGTGCTTTCGGCCGGCCGCGTGTTTGGCGAGGCCGCGGCGCTGCTCTTTACCTCGGGCATGAGCTCGCCGGTTCGTCTGAACTTCTTGAGCTTTAACCTGTCGAGCCCCACCTGCGCCTGGAACGTGTTCCGTCCCGGTGAGTCGCTCGCCGTGCACATCTACAAGATCTATGGCGAGGGCAGCCCCGAGGCCCAGCAGATCGTCTGGGGCACCGCGGCACTGCTGATGATTTGCGTGCTGCTGTTTAACGTAGTCGCCCGTATCGTGGGCAAGCAACTGGCAAGGAAGATGACGGCCGAATGAGCGATATGAATGCAACGCGCGCAACCGAGGCGGCCACGTCCGACACCCAGGACTTTCTGTCGAGCGTGGGGGAGAGCGAGAGGCGCGTGCGCGTGAGCGGCAAGGCCGTGAGCGACGAGGTCGTGGTCTCCACCAAGGACGTCAACGTGTACTATGGCGACCACCATGCGCTGCACAATACGTCGCTCGATTTTCACAAGGGCGAGATCACGGCGCTCATCGGGCCTTCGGGCTGCGGCAAGTCGACCTTCTTGCGCAGCCTCAACCTCATGAATCGCGAGATTCGCGGCTGTCGCGTGGAGGGCGAGATCAACTACCGCGGCCGCAACGTGAACACCAAGACCGAGAACACCTACGAGCTGCGCCGTTCCATTGGCATGGTGTTCCAGCAGCCAAACCCGTTCCGCAAGTCCATTCGCGACAACATCACGTTTGCGCCCAAGCGCCACGGCATCACCGACCGCGACGAGCTCGACCGCATGGTCGAGGAGAGCTTGCGCGGTGCGGCGCTGTGGGACGAGGTCAAGGACAAGCTGGACAAGAGCGCCTACGCGCTTTCGGGCGGCCAGCAGCAGCGTTTGTGCATCGCGCGCACGCTGGCGCTCAACCCCGACGTGATCCTGTTTGACGAGCCCTGCTCGGCGCTCGACCCCATCTCGACGCTGGCGATCGAGGACCTTATGTCGTCGATTGTGGCCGAGCGCGCCATCGTCATCGTGACGCACAACATGGAGCAGGCGTCGCGCGTGTCCAACCGCACGGCGTTCTTCTACATGGGCGATATGGTCGAGTACGACGAGACCGACGAGATTTTCCAACGGCCCAAGGATAAGCGGCTGAATGATTACCTCACCGGCATGTTCTCCTAGTCCGGGACATGCTTGAGGCCCGCGGCGGCCACGGTTGCCGCGGGGCTGATTGGAGAGGCGGGTCATCTCTTGCGGGAGATGGCCCGCCTTTTTGCTCTGCGACCGAAACGACCACCGCAAAGGCGACAGGCGCCTTCGTGGTGGTTTGGGGTGGGGCTCGCTGCTATCATGGACAACGTTGAATTTCTACGAAGGAGCAGGGCATATGGCGATTCTTTTGGGATGCGATTCCGTCAGCCTAGAGTTTCCCACCAAGCATATTTTCGATAGCGTGACGCTCGGCGTGGGCGAGGGCGACCGCATTGGTATTGTCGGTCGCCGCAATCTCAGCTTCGATGATGTAATCGCCTGCGTCAATGGGGTTGCCATCCAGCGGTGTCTTATCGGCCGTATACCATTTAAAGCTGGTTTTGTCGAATAAGTCCAGCGCATTGTTGCTGCCGTCATGAATCCGAATCTCACTCGCCGTAGGAGGAACAATCGCGCTGCCAGTGAAACTCTTACCATAGGGATAACCATTCCACTCAAGCTTTGGCGTGGCTTTCGCAATGGTATACGTCACTTCCGCAACGGCATTTTCACCGCCCGTGACATAGTATCGAGCCTTATATTCGCCGGCATCAATGGGGCTGTTTACATTTATACCGTTTCGATAGTATGTGGAGGCTCCTTCCCACGCTCCGATATTATCATTCCAAGCCTGGTCAGACTTGATTTCTGGCCGTTTCACCTGACCGTCATAAGTCGGGTTTGTCGGGGGAACCAAAGTCAGCGTGCCGCCGAGGCCGTCTTCCAGGGAACAGCCGATTGCAACGCAATGGGCGGTGATGGTCGCGCCGTCCGCCTTGTAGCTCCAGCTATGCTGGTGCAGGGCGAAGTGCAGCTTGCCGTCCGTATCTTTGCTGACCACGTATTTGCTGCCGTTGTCGCAGGAGAAGATGGCGCCATAGTTCAGAGCAGAGCTGTTCGCGCCGGTGGCGAACTGCTTCTTGGCAGTCCCGGCAGGCACGTCATTCTGGAGCAGGCGCACGCCGATGCGGGCATCCTGCGTCAGGCTCTCATCGATGGTGATGGTAGCCGCACACAAATCGACATTCGTTGCATTGCTTTCGATCTTCGCGTCGCCGCCGACGATCATCGTAGCAGCGTCGCCAGGGCGCACGCCATATTCGGTGTTGCCGGTGATCGTGCCGCCGTACATGGCAAACTGCTTTGGGGCGTACACGCCCCTTTTCGTTCCCGTGATGGTGCCGCCGTACATGGCAAACTGATCTGCGGCGTACACGCCGCACTCCACGCCCGTGATTTTTCCGCCGTACATGGCGAGTTTACCGCTCGCGCCGGTCTGTACGCCGTAGGTGAGCGTGTTTTCAGTCTGGATCGTACCCGCGCCATTGGGATCACAGTCGCACAGGGTCAGCGTGCGGTTCTGATCCACGAGAATGAATGCGATGTTTTGGCCCGTCGTATTAACCAAAGACGTCGAAAGCGTTTTGCCGTTCAGACAGAGGTTCACATCACCGGTAATATCAATGTAGTTATCGACCGTGATGTTGCCGGTCAGGTAGTAGTTGCCTGCGGGGAGCTTGTAAAAGCCCTTACTCTCTTTGGAAGCTGCCGTCCCGCCGTAATACAGCGTCTTCGTCTCCGCGTTATAGGTCAGCGGCTTCCATACCGCGTTGCTGTGCGCGCCGTTGTGCGTGCAGCTCTCGCCGCAAACGGCGTGGATATGCAGGTCGCCGTTGGTGAAGATGACGCTGTTGCCGTTGAGCTGCTTGCCGTAGGTGCTGTCGCTGGCGAAGGCGTTCAGGTCGGCCTCCGTCAGCGTATAATTTACGCCATTGGCAATGGTGAGATAGCTGTTCTCGGCAGGCGCGTTCGCCGTGGTCACGCCGATCTTGGCATTCTCACCAAGTTTGCCGCCGACCGTGATGGTCTTATCACTGGGCAGGT
>UQTW01000041.1 GCA_900544115.1 uncultured Collinsella sp.
CCTATACGCCGCACCATTTGAGATTAAAGCTCCCGGCAACGGGGGCTTTTCTTTTACGTAAACACCGCATTGATTCGAACCTCGGTCGAGGCGCGGGCGTAAAGAAAACGCGGAGCGTTTTTAGCCCGCGGGCGAGCACGCCGGCAGGCGGGCGAAGCCGGTGCGGATCCGCGCAGCGGATGCGCGGAATCCTATACGCCGCACCATTTGAGATTAAAGCTCCCGGCAACGGGGGCTTTTCTTTTGCGCCAGCTTGAGTGCTTTCGTCCAAAGGGACGATTTCCTGTCGACTCGTGTAAGATTCCGAGTAGATGTCGCGACTTATTCGCGACCACTCCTTCTTCAAGCGACCGATCAGGGTGATATTTCGTGGCAGAGCGTCCGACATACAAGCTCAGGTTTCTCGATCCCAAGAAGCGCTTTCCGGCGATGCCCGAGCAGCCTGCGGGACGCTCATATGGCGTGGTCTGGAAACTCTTTGGCGAGGATCGGCATGAATCTTGTTATGTCGTCGAATTTGTTGGCAAAAGTCATGTGTCGCTTTTGGGCTACGTAAGCGTTTCGGGTGAGGTGTACAAGGTGGACCGCCCCGTCAGCGAGGCTCCGCTGCCCAACGATCCCGACATGGAACTGGTCCTTGACGAGTCGGACTCCGGTATTGGTGAGATTGTGGTTCGGGGAGCCAACGGCACGATGCGCGCGTGCGCGCGAACCGTCGGCTCTCCCGAAGGCCCCATGCGCGAGCAGTCCGACCACGAGACATGGAATTCGACCCGCTCCCTTCCTTACGGCGAGTTCATGGCATCGATGTTCCTGCGCTACGTGATATTCGATGACTCCGAAAATGCCATTGCGAGCACGGCGGACGCCGGCGGACTCGACGAGGGTATGCAAAATGTTATCGACAAGATCAAGCTCGTAAAGTTGCCCGAGCCGGTCGAGGTGTTTTTGGGCTTTAACACGGCACCGCTCCCTGATGCTATCGAGACGCTGCTTTACCGCGTTGACCATGCCGAGAATCCGAGCGGTATCGAGCGCTATGCCGCTGCCCTTATGAGTGAAATTGACTTGCCCCGCCTGCGCACCATCGCTGCCAAGTCCGAGATGAGCCTGGCTCGCATTGATCGTTCAAAGCTTTTCTATCTCAATTTTGATCGTAGCCTGCTGGACCAGGACGAGATTGACATGCTGCTTGCCATCGAGTGCCGTCTCAACCGCCTCTCCGGCATCCTTGAGCGCATCGGGGCTGGATTGGTCCCCGCGGCCTCGTCGCCGAGCCTTGAGGGCTGCGCGCTCTTTGATGCGTGGCATATCGCTAAGACGACCAACGATGTTCCTCGACTGCTCGATACGGCCTCGAGCGATAACCCGTGGGGCGAACCGGGTACGGTGGCTTGCCAGCCGGGCGGTGAGTGGGATGTGCGTACCCGCTTCGCGCGTATTGTCGAGGCGCTTAACGTGGTCACGCGGCTCGACTATACCTATCGGGCAAACGTTGCCGAGGGGATTATGCTCGTTCGGTTTGGGCAGTCTGTCGTTGATGCCATGCCGCAACGTGAATACGACGCTCAAGATGACGCCTGGCACGAGCTGGACGAGGACACGCGCACGATCTGGGCCGCGGAGCACGATGCGCGCGTGGCGCTCACGCTTGCGGCAGCGTGTTTTGCCGCGGGCACCTGCATCACGCGCTGCTATGTGCAGATTGCTGCTCCCGACAGTGAGCAGGGCGAGTGCGTTGTCGCAACGTATTTCTTTGGGCGTGCGGCCTATCTGGCCGATTGCGTGCCTGTCGCCAAGGATCTTGAGAGCATGGACATGGACGATATGCCGTGCAAGCGTGTGCTTGAGGCGTATGAGTCAACCGCTCCGGAGACGATTGAGCCGGCGGAGGTTCATGCTCGTCCGCGTGATGACCATCGCATGCTGCCGCCGGCGCTGCGCGATCTGCTGCTTGCCGATACGGCTGACGAGCTGGAGGTCATGGAAGAGGACGACGACCCATACGTGGCCCGTGTTGTTGAATTGCGCGAGCAAGCAAAAGTCGACCGTACAGGTGCTTTTGAAGGCTTTTCCCGTCTTGTCGAGGAGTTGGAGGCCAAGTGCGCCGTCGCCGAGCTTTTGGCGACAGGTCCGGTTCAAACGCAGTTTTGCGATAACCAGCTGGTGCGCATGGTGCTACCGGTGTTGGAAGAAGACCGCTCTGTGCGAATCCTTCGTGCGCCCGATGCGCTGTACTTTGCCCAGCACGAGATCTGCGGCTTTTACGCCGAGCAAGAGGACTTTGAACGAGCACTGCCCGAGGTGCGCCATCTTTACGATCTGGCGCGCTCGTCCATGCAGTCGCACTTTGCGCTCATCAACGTGCTTGCGCGTCTGGAGCGCTTTGACGAGATTATCGAGGTGGCGCGCCACGGCCTACGTATTGCCAGCGATCGTTCTGCAATCGGCTACCTGTTCTATCGCTTGGCGTTTGCCTATTGGAATTGCGATCAGCTCGACCTGGCGCTGGCTTGTTACCGTCTGGTGCCGCGCGGCGAGGAGTCGGGCAGCAGCGCGCTGGAAGAAATGCAGGGCCTTATGAACGAGATGGGCGTCAGCGAGCCTCCGACGTTCGAGGAAGCGGTCGAGACCATCCACAAGGCTGGACTAGAGCTGCCGCCAGTGTCCGCCGTGACGAATCAGCTGGCAGATGCCGCTGTGCAACTGGTCGACAACGGTTTCTTTTTCCTGGCGCGCGGTTGTATCTTCCAAATGTGGCGCACCATGGGCAACGACGAGCTCGGCTCCCTCAACCGCTCGCTGGGGTAGGCGAAGCTTTCAAGAAGGAAAGGCTGCTAGGCAATTAGAAAATTTCCTCTTGCTCATCCTTGGCTGTTTGGTTACTATAGAACGGCTGTTACGGAGAGCTGACCGAGAGGCCGAAGGTGCTCGCCTGCTAAGCGAGTATGCCCCAAAAGGGCATCTGGGGTTCGAATCCCCAGCTCTCCGCCAGTATGACTTGAAAGAAGGGTCCCATTTGGGGCCCTTTTTTGTGCGGAGAAAGGAGGCTGGGGATTCGAACCCGAGAGGGCACGGGCGTTAAGCAAACGCGAAAGCGTTTGTAGCCCGTGGGCGAAAAGCCGCCAGGCTTTGAAGCCGGAGGGCATGCGCAGCATGCCCGGACATCCCCAGCTCTCCGCCAGTATGAACTTGAAGAAGGGTCCCATTTGGGGCCCTTTTTATTATCAAGAATGGCGGCTGGGGATTCGAACCTCAAAAAAGGAGGCATCCTTTCGGACGCCTCCTTTCAGTGGACTTATTATTCTTGCGCCCTACACCTCGGGCGCCTTGGCGACGGTCTCGCTTTCTGCCGTGAGTGGGCGGTTGTCGATGCGACGGCCCAAGCGATCGAGCTTCACGAGTAGCCATTCAATGGGATTCGGCCCTGCGCCTTCCTCGTCGGCAACTAGGTCCATGACGGCGATCTTGGTGCCGTCCTGCTTGAGCGTGACGCTGCCCACCTTGTCGCCCACATGCACCGTGCCCGAAAGATCGTCGTAGCTAACCTTTTCGGTCACCTCGCCGGCAAGGGAAAACACGGTCGCTTGCGCCGTGGGATCGGCGAGTGTGGCGTCGATCGTCTTATCCGTCCAGTCGGTTTGACCAATGCGCGCCATAAGCGGGTTGCCGTTGGCGGTCTTTTCCTGTGTGTTGGCGATTGCGACCGTCACCTTGTGACCGTAGTACCAATTGGCAAGGGTTGCGGTATCGGTAAAGCGCTGGTCGGTGGTGGTGGAGTTCAAAACGACGGTGTAGATCTCGTCGCCGTCGCGGTTGTAGGCGCTCGTAAAGCAATAGCCCGCGTCGTCGGTGGTGCCGGTCTTGCCACCGATGTTGCCATCTTGGCCCAGCAAATAGTTATGCGTGTCCATGGAATGCGAATGGTCGGTGCCGTCGGCGCCCGTGACCTCGATCCAGGAATCCTCGCTCGCTACGACCTCGCGGATCGTGTCGTTTTTCATGGCCTCCTGCATCATCAGCGCTACGTCGTGTGCGGTTGAGTGCATATCGCCAGCCCACTCATCAAAGTCCAGACCATGCGGGTTTTCAAAAAGCGTACCGGTGCAGCCGAGCTTCTTAGCGCGCTCGTTCATGGCCTTCACAAAGGTTGCCTCGGCGTCTTTGGTCTTAGGGTCGATCTTCTTGCCCACATATTCGGCGAGCACGACGGCGGCGTCGTTGCCCGAGGGAATCATCAGGCCGCGCAGTGCCTGCTCCACGGTAAGCTCGTCACCTTCGAGCAAGCCGGCGGTCGAATTACCCACGGTGGCTGCGGCGTTGCTCACCGTGACCTTCTCGTCCATCTTGCAGTTTTCGACGGTCAGGATTGCGGTCATGACCTTGGTGATCGAGGCAATTTTTACCTGCTCATCGGCGCCGCGTCCATAGTAGACGGTGCCGTCCTTGCCCATAACAAGGGCATTAGTTGCCTCGATATCGGGCAGGTTTTCTGTCGTGATGCCGCGGACGTCGGCGGTCTTGCCGCAGACGTCGTCGGTCGTGAGCACTTGGGCGCCGGCAACAGCGGGCGCGCCGGCAACAAGGGCGATGGCGCAGGCAAAGCCGGCGGCAAGCTGGGCGGAGCGTTTTGCAAAAGAGGTGAGGGACTTCACGGATTTCGCTTTCGACGGGATGGTCTCTTCTGGCACTAGAGTATATCGTTTGCCGGCGTCGGCGATCATCGCGTGCGTGCGTGGCCCACATCCGCGCCCGAACGGGCACAAGGGTGCTTAAGGCCGACTTAATCACCCACGCTTGTTGTGTGTGGCGTGCGTCGCCTCGGGCATAATGGAGCGCGAGAGGAGCACGCATGAACGAGCGCATTTTGGTAGTTGATGACGAGAAGGCCATCGCCGACTTGGTTGGTATCTACCTTACAAAAGAGGGCTTTGATGTCCAGATTGCCTATAGCGGGGCCGATGCTGCCAAGGCAATCCTGGAGCAGGAGTTCGATCTGGCACTGTTGGATGTCATGCTGCCCGATATCGATGGCTTTGAGCTACTGCGTACGATCCGTTTCAGCCATACCTATCCTGTGATCATGCTGACGGCGCGCGATGCCCAGCAAGACAAGATCGAGGGCCTTTCGCTTGGCGCGGACGATTACGTGGTTAAGCCGTTCCGTCCGCTGGAGCTCATCGCGCGCGTGCACGCTCAGCTTCGCCGCTACACCAGCTACGGTAGCCGCTCGCAGGCGGCCGAGTCGCCGACCATTCAGCTCGACGGCCTGGAGATCAACCGCGATGCTCGTTCCGTAACGGTGGACGGTGCACCGGTACGCCTCACGCCCATCGAGTATTCCATCTTGCTGTATCTGGTTGAGCATCGCGGCAGCGTGGTAGCCGTGGAGGATCTGTTCCGCGCGGTGTGGAACGAGGATTTTATGCCCGGCTCCAACAATACGGTGATGGTGCACATTCGCCACCTGCGCGAAAAGATTGGCGACGACGCTCAAAAGCCGCGCTTTATCAAAAACGTCTGGGGCGTCGGCTACATAATCGAATAGCGCCTTTGATGGTGGGGAAGTGGATATGACAAAAGACGATAGGCAGGCATTCGAGGTGCCCGATCGACTCTTTGAATACGTAAGGGCGGTCGTTGACAACCGTGCGTTAGCGACGGTGCTGCTCTTTTTGCTGAGTCTGCTGCTCATCGGCATTGACAATATCGTTGGCATCCTGGCAGTTCTACTCATTGGCTTTTTGCTGATTGATCGATTCGAAATCGTTCGCCGCTGTGTGGTGATCGGCGGCGCCGCGTGGACAATTACGTTGGCGATCGGGTCCATGGCGCTTGGCGGTATTGGCGAGCCCGTATTCTTTGACGCCGGCTTTGTGTTCAACATGCTTGGATTTGTGCTGGCGCTTGCCGTGTGCGTCCTGTTCTTCTGCGGACGCGCCCTGTACTACCAGGGTTACGAGCAGGGCGAGCTGCACGCCGACCGCGTGATTGCCGCCCGCATTCAGGACCGTCTGATCGATAACCCCGACACATGGGACAACATTGACGGCGACTTCCTCGAGGTCGAGGGCGCGCTCAACCGAGCGCGCGATTGCGAGCGTAGGGTTCAACAAGCCCTGCGTGACGAATCCCACCGCAAAGATGACCTGGTGACGTACCTGGCGCACGACCTGCGCACGCCGCTCGCCAGCGTGGTGGGCTACCTTTCGCTCTTGCAGGAGGCCCCCGATTTGCCGCTTGAGCAGCGCACACGTTTTACGGGCGTGGCGCTCGACAAGGCCCACCGGCTCGACGCGCTCATCGAGGAGTTCTTCGACATCACGCGTTTTGATTTCCACGATATCGTGCTCACTCGCAGCTACGTCGATTTGGGGCTCTTGCTGGCACAGGTGGCTGACGAGTTCTATCCCATTCTCAATGAGCAGCATAAAGAAGCCCAGGTTGATATCTGCGAGGACCTGACGGTGCTCGTGGACGGCGACAAGATGGCTCGCGTATTCAATAACATCATGAAAAACGCCGTCGCCTATAGCTATGAAGGCTCGATGATCACGATTGAGGCCAGGCGCCTGAGCGACGGCGGCGTGCGCGTGCGGTTTATAAACCAGGGCGATCCGATCCCTGAGCCAAAGCTCAAGGTGATCTTTGAGAAGTTCTATCGCCTGGATGCGGCGCGTGCGACCAATCGCGGTGGTGCCGGTCTGGGCCTTGCTATTGCCAAGGAGATCATCGCGGCGCACGGCGGTACCGTTGCATGTGAATCGACGCCCGAACACACGATATTCACCATCGAGCTGCCCGCCGCATAGCCAAGGTGACCTTACAAACACTTGACAATGCGCTCACGTGCGTATGAGCCGCGATTCCTACTATCGATACTGCTGAATTGATATCGACGTGGAGGTATGCGGTATGACGGCTGGTGTGGCTATGGAGCCCACGGAGCTCGAGGAGCTAATGGAGGCGCGAGCCGAGGCTGCGCACGAGCGCGAAGTCGGAGACGCGACGCGCCCCACGGCGCAGGACCTTGCCGCCTCGCCGACGCGCATCGACGTCGAGGGCCTCGACCTGTTCTATGGCGACCATCATGCGCTCAAGGACGTGTCCATCAAGATCCGCGACAAGCAGATCACCTCGTTTATCGGTCCTTCGGGCTGCGGCAAGTCGACGCTGCTACGTTGCTTTAACCGCATGAACGACGGCATCAAGGACTGCCTCATCGAGGGCAAGATCGCGCTCGATGGCCAGGATATCATGGACGATTATGATATCTGCCGTCTGCGCCAGCGCGTGGGCATGGTGTTCCAGCGCCCTAACCCGTTTCCCATGAGTATTTACGACAACGTCGCGTACGGCCCCCGTGGCATGGGCGTGCGCGATCGCGCCGTGCTGGATGAGCTGGTCGAGGATTCCCTTCGTCGAGCCGCTCTGTGGGATGAGGTCAAGGACAAGCTCAAGGAGTCGGGGCTGGGCCTTTCGGGCGGGCAGCAGCAGCGCCTGTGCATCGCCCGCGCGCTTGCCGTGCAACCCGACATCCTGCTGATGGATGAGCCCACGAGCGCCCTCGATCCCGTGTCGACGCTGGTGGTGGAGCAGCTTGCCTGCGGGCTCAAGGAGACCTGCACGTTGGTGGTCGTTACGCACAATATGCAGCAGGCGGCGCGTATTTCGGACTCGGTCGCGTTTTTCTTGCTGGGTGAGTTAGTGGAACACGCGCCCGCCGCTCAGCTCTTCAAAAATCCGACCGACCCGCGCACAGCGGATTATTTGACGGGACGTTTTGGCTGATACCATCTCGTAAAGGTACCTTTAGGGTTAAGATGCGGTCATGCCGGCCGCAAAGGGGTTCAACATGATCTATTACGTCGAGGACGATGACAACATCAGGGATTTGACGGTCTATGCGCTGCGCAAGCAGGGGATCGAGGCCGAGGGCTTTTCGTGTGATGGCGAGTTTAAGGCTGCTGTGGCGCGACGGGTGCCCGATGCTGTCCTGCTCGACATCATGCTGCCCGATACCGATGGCCTGGCAATTATGCGTCGCCTGCGTGCCGACCGCCTGACGGCGACGGTGCCCATCATGATGCTTACCGCCAAGGACACCGAGCTCGACAAGGTGATGGCGCTCGATGGCGGTGCCGACGATTACCTGACTAAGCCGTTTTCGCTCATGGAGCTTGCGAGCCGTTGCCGCGCACTGCTGCGTCGCGGCGGCATGGTCAAGCAGGCGAGCGATGTGCTCAGTGTGGGCGACATCGTGCTCTCGCCCAGCCATCGCGAGGTGACCGTTGCCGGCGAGCCGCTTAAGCTCACCCTGCGCGAGTTCGACCTGCTTGAGTATCTCATGCGCAAGCCCGGCGTGGTCTTTACCCGCGAGTCGTTGCTGCAGAGCGTGTGGGGCTGGGACTTCGACGGCGGTTCGCGCACCGTTGACGTGCACGTGCAGACGCTTCGCCAAAAACTGGGCGAGCATGCCAGCGCCATCGAGACCGTGCGCGGCGTGGGCTACCGCTTGGCTGAGCCTTCTGCCGGTGATGGTGCCGAAGGTGACGACACCGCGTCCACCGCATCGGAGGAGTAACCCGTGGTCTTCGCCCCCCAGGGAAAACAAACGCTGTCGCACCGCGTTTTTGTGACGATCTTTGTTTGCGCCATGGCGGTTATCGTGGCGTTTACGGTGCTGGGTGCGTTCTTTGTGCAAAACACCTTGGCGGATGCCACGAGTGCCAATCTGGCGCAGGAAACTGAGCTCATTGCTGCCGCCCTCGACGAGCAGCAGGAGCCCATCCCGTTCTTGCGTAGCCTCGATCGCGAGGACTTACGCATCACGCTGATTAACAAGGATGGATCGGTTGCCTACGACAACGAGGCGTCGCCTTCCGCACTGCCCAACCATGGTGATCGCCCCGAGGTCATCGAGGCCTTTGAGAGTGGTTTGGGTTCCGCGGAGCGCGCAAGCTCTACGCTCGACGAGATTATGCTGTATCGCGCCGTCACCCTTGATAACGGCCAGGTCGTTCGCTTGGCGCAGGCCCAGCCTGGCGTTGCGGCGATTTTGCTGTCGATGCTGGCGCCGATGCTGCTTATCGCAGCAGCGGGTGCAGTACTCTCGTTTTTTATGGCGCGCCGTGAGTCCCGTGCCATCATCGCGCCGTTACAAGAGGTGGATTTGGATCACCCACGCCGTAGCTATGAGCACGCCTATGCCGAGATGGTTCCCATGCTTGAGCGCATCGAGTCGCAGCGCCAGGAACTCAAGCGCCAAATGGCGGTGCTAGCGGACAACGACCGTATGCGCCGCGAGTTCACGGCGAATATCACCCATGAGCTCAAGACGCCGCTTACGGCGATTTCGGGCTATGCCGAGCTCATCGCAAATGGCATGGTCGAGGGCGAGGACGACCTGCGCAACTTTGGCGGTCGCATCTATCGTGAGGCGGGCCGCTTGGCAGCGCTTGTCAACGACATCCTTACGCTGTCTAACTTGGACGAGGCCGAACGTGCAACTGAAGGCGAGGCAGTGCCCATTGGGTCCACGGAGCCTATTGAGCTCTCGCGTGCGATCTACGCGGTTGAGCAGCGTCTTGAACAGGTCGCCCGTCAAGCGAATGTGACGATAAGTCATGAGACCAAGCCTGTGGTCATCGAAGGCGTGTCGCGCTTGGTCGACGAGCTCATCTATAATCTGGCAAGCAACGCCATCCGCTACAATCGGCCCGGCGGTACGGTTACGCTGCAGTGCGGCACCAACGACGAAGGCCATCCGTTCCTCGCTGTCGCCGACACGGGAATCGGTATCGCGCCTGAAGAACAGGGCAAGGTATTTGAGCGGTTCTATCGCGTGGACAAGAGTAGGTCCAAGGCACGCGGCGGAACCGGCCTGGGGCTTGCCATTGTCAAGCATGCGGCCCTGTATCATCACGCCACGCTTGATCTGTCGAGCGAGTTGGGCGTGGGAACCACCATTACGGTGACGTTTCCCATACAGCAGGACGAGCCATTCGCATAGCGATACAACACAGATATTGATGTAGACGCCGCATTTGACTTTCGGGTGCGGCGTTGTTGTGCAATTTTACGATTGCTTCCGACATTTTTACAGGAGAGCCTGTTTCTTATGTATAGAGTTTGGTCTCGGTAAAAAGATGCGATAACATATGGACAGTTTTGTCAATCCGAACTGGGGAAATGAAAGGCAAGCTGCATGACCCTTCTCGAACTGTTCCAGCTGCTGAAGAAGCACCTCAAGCTGGTCATCACCCTTCCGGTGGTCTGCGCGATCGCCATGGGCATCGTGTCCTTCGTTGCGATGGACAACACCTATACCGCGACGACGAGCATGTACATTCTCGCCAAGACCGACGATAGCGGTCAGATGAGCTACAACGATCTCTCGGCGAGCCAGATGCTTTCCAACGATATCGCCACGCTGCTGGATAGCGATAGCGTTAAGAGCGGCGCCGCCAAAGAACTGGGCCTCACCGATTTGGATGACTACAAGGTGTCTGTTTCCTCCGAGACCACCACGCGTGTCATTACGCTTTCGGTTACCGGCACCGATGCCAAGGAGACGGCTGAGGTCGCAAAGGCCATTGCCAGCTCGGTGAGTACGGTCGCTCAGAACGTCGGCGCTGCCCAGAGCATCAACGTTATCGACGAGGCTAAGACCCCCGAAGCCCCCAGCGGCCCCAAGCGCACGCTGTATATTGCCGTCGCGTTCCTCGCCGGTATCTTTATCGCAGTTGCCTATGTCGTTTTGGCAGACATGCTCAATACCCGCATCCGCGGTGCCGAAGAGGCAGAAGAGCTCCTGGGTATTCCCGTTGTTGGCCGAATTCCGGCTATGAAAGGTGGTAAATAGGCATGGCTAAGGCAAAGAACACCGATAAGCTCGTTGTACAGAATGCCGCCAAGACCCTTCTGGCCAACATCCGCTTTGCGAGCGTGGACGACCCCATTCGCACCATCACCGTTACCTCCTCGATTCCCAACGAGGGCAAGTCTACGGTTTCCATTAACCTTGCTCAGGCAATCGCCACGAGCGGCAAGTCCGTGCTCCTGGTCGAGACCGATATGCGCCGCAGGTCCCTTTCCGATATGCTCGGCGTTCGTTCGCGCGGCGGACTCTATGCGGTCCTTTCCGAGCAGATCTCCATTGACCAGGCAATTGTCGAGACGGGTCAGAAGAACTTCTACTTCCTCGATGCCGAGCCGCACATTCCCAATCCTGCCGACATCATCGTCTCCCATCGCTTTGCCAAGCTGGTAAAGGCACTGTCCGCCAAGTTCCAGTACGTCATCTTCGATGCTCCTCCGGTCGGCACCTTCATCGATGCTGCCGAGATTGCCAGCTTGACCGACGGCGCGCTGTTCGTGGTGCGCGAGGACTTTACCAAGCGCGAAGAGGCGCTCAACGCTATCGCCCAGCTTAAGAAGTCCGAGAAGGTCAAGCTCATCGGTACCGTCATGAATTACTGTGAGACCGAGACCAGCGAGTACTACTATTCTTACTACACCAAGGACGGTAAGAAGGTTAAGAAGGGCTCCGACGATCAGGGCACTTCCAAAAAGGGCATCTTCACCAACCGAGCAAACGTTTAGTTGATTAAGGCTGACCTATGCGTGACATTCATTGCCATATCTTGCCGGGTGTAGACGACGGCGCCGCCGATCTCGAAGAGAGCTTGGCGATGCTCGAGGCTGCCAAGCGGGCCGGTGTAACCAGAATCGTTTGCACTCCTCACTGCCGTGATCCCTATTTTGATTACGACAAGATGTGGGATGCCTTTGAGCTGCTGCGCGATAACGCTGACGGTTTTCCGCTCCAGATGGGCTTCGAGGTCAACCATCGAAAGCTCGTTGAGCTTGGTATCGATGCCGCGGATCACTTGCATTTCGATGGGACCAACGAGTTTCTGCTCGAGCTTTCGACGCATGCCGATGCGTATGCGTTTAGAGAGTACGAGAACACGATTTACGATTTGCAGTGCCGTGGCTACCAGGTGATCATCGCTCATCCTGAGCGCTATCGTGCGGTTCAAAAGGATGTAAGCGTGGCGGAGCGCCTGGTCGATATGGGCTGTAAGCTGCAGGCTTCGGCGGACTTTATTGCCGGCGGTCGCTTTGGTCGCGAGAAAAAGCCGGCACAGCGCCTGTTTGATCAGAACCTGTACAGCTTCATCGCGAGCGATGCCCATAACGTGGGTCATTACGACTGCCTGGCGAAGGCTCGCGCGAAGTTTAGCGTGCGCGGAGCTCACTTTCGCTAAAATCTGTCCCTAACGTTCGCATTGAATGAAAGGGCGGCCATGGATATCCAACTTAAGACGGGATGCTTTGATGACGCGGCGTTGGTGCGCCGCGTCGTTTTTATGGACGAGCAGGGCTACGAGAATGAGTTTGACGCTATCGACGAGGATCCGAACTGCATTCATGTGACGCTCTATGTAGACGGTGAGCTTGCCGGTTGCTCGCGCGTGTTTCCCGAAGAACTCGAGCGCGCAGCTGACGCAGAGGCTCCGGTGTCGCCGGCGTGCGACTTGGACGAAGGCGTCGCGGCGGGGGAGACCTACATTATGGGGCGCGTGGCCGTGCTGTCGAGCATGCGCCGTCGCGGTTTGGCGAGCAAGATTGTCGAGGCCAGTGATACGTGCGCGCGTGATGCCGGCGCCAAGCTCATTAAGCTGCATGCGCAGGAATACGTGCTGCCGCTCTATGCCAAGGCGGGTTACACGCAGATTGCCCCGGTGGACTACGAAGACGAGGGCCAGCCCCATGCTTGGATGGCCAAGCGCGTAGATGGCAGATAGGGACGTTCCTTTCCTGCCGGCAGTCGGGGACACTCCTTGGCAATTGGCGCATCAGAGCGTTTGGACATACAGTTTTTCGATTCCGTATGTATATATGCGCGCTAATGGGTTATAAAATCTAAGTCTGAACATAGCAGGTCTGCAATGCGGCTCGGGCAACCGGGCCGTTTTTGCGGACGGGGGTAGCGCGAAAGGACTGCACATGCGTCAATTTAAGACCGAGAGCAAAAAACTGCTCGACCTCATGATCAACTCCATCTACACCAATAAGGAAATCTTCCTGCGCGAGCTTATCTCCAACGCGAGCGATGCCGTCGACAAGCTCAACTTTAAGAGCCTGCAGGACCCGAGCGTCAAGCTCGACCAGGGCGACCTGGCTATTCGTGTTTCCTTTGATAAAGATGCCCGTACCATCACCATTTCGGATAACGGTATCGGCATGACCGCCGAGGAGCTCGAGCGCAATCTGGGCACCATCGCCCATTCCGGCTCCGAGGAGTTTAAGACTGAGAACGCCGAGCAGCAGGGTTCCGATGTCGACATCATCGGTCAGTTTGGCGTGGGTTTCTACTCCGCCTTTATGGTCGCCAGCCACGTGAAGGTCGTCAGCCGCGCTTATGGCGAGGATATCGCCCACGTTTGGGAGTCCGACGGTCTTGAGGGCTACACCATCGAGGATGGCGAGCGTGCTGAGCACGGTACCGATGTCATCCTGACGCTGCGCGAGAACGAGAAGCTCGACGCCGACGGCGAGGCCGAGACCTACGATCGCTTCCTGACCGAGTGGGGCCTCAAGAGCCTGATTCAGCAGTACAGCAACTATGTGCGCTACCCGATTCAGATGATGGTGAGCAAGAGCCGCCAGAAACCCAAGCCTGAGGACGCCGGCGACGACTACAAGCCCGAGTACGAGGACTACCAGGAGCTCGAGACCATCAACTCCATGACGCCGATCTGGAAAAAGCGCAGCTCCGACGTTGAGCAGAAGGATTACAACGAGTTCTACAAGTCCACGTTCCACGACTTTGACGATCCCGCGCGCACTATCAGTTTCCATGCCGAGGGTACGCTTGAGTACGATGCACTGCTGTTTGTGCCGGGTCGCGCCCCGTTCGATCTGTACAGCAAGGACTACGAGAAGGGCCTAGCGCTCTACAGCTCTAACGTGCTGATTATGGAGAAGTGCGACGACCTGCTGCCCGACTACTACAACTTTGTGCGCGGTGTCGTGGACTCTGCCGACGTGACGCTCAATATTTCGCGTGAGACGCTGCAACAGAACCGTCAGCTCAAGGCCATTGCCAAGCGTGTGGAAAAGAAGATTACCGCCGACCTTGAGGATATGCGTGACAACGACCGTGAGGCCTACGAGAAGTTCTTTGAGAACTTTGGTCGCGGTCTGAAGTACGGCATCTACTCGAGCTACGGCATGAAGGCCGACGAGCTCGCCGACCTGCTGCTGTTCTGGTCTGCCAAGGAGCAGAAGATGATCACCCTGGCCGAGTATGCCAAGGGCATGCCCGAGGATCAGAAGGCCATCTACTACGCCGCCGGCGACTCGCGTGAGCGCTTGGCCAAGATGCCCGTGGTAAAGGGCGTGCTCGAGCGCGGCTATGACGTGCTGTTGCTGACGCAGGATGTGGATGAGTTTACGTTCCAGGCTATGCGTGAGTACGTTGCCGCCGATATGCCTAAGATCTACGAAGACGACGCCGCCCGCGAGGCTGCCGAGAAGGCCGTTGCCGACGGTGCCGAGCCCGAGGTCGAGGATCGTCACCTGGAGCTCAAGAACGTCGCGACTGGCGATCTTGATCTGGCGACCGAGGACGAGAAGAAGGAGGCCGAGGACGCCACCAAGGAGAACGAGGACCTCTTTAGCGCTATGAAGGAGGCGCTCGGTGACAAGGTCGAGAAAGTTGCCGTCTCCGCGCGCCTGACCGATGCCCCCGCTTGCATCACCACCGAGGGTCCGCTTTCGCTCGAGATGGAGAAGGTGCTTCAGAAGGGTCCTGAGGGCGCGCCCGACGGTATGCCCAAGAGCCAGCGCGTGCTCGAGCTCAACGCCAAACACCCGGTCTTCGCCAAGCTCGTCGCTGCCCAGAAGGCCGGCGACGCCGACAAGATCAAGCAGTACTCCGGCCTGCTCTACGATCAGGCCCTGCTGGTCGAGGGCATCCTCCCTGAGGACCCCGTTGCCTTCGCAGCAGCTGTCTGCGAGCTTATGTAATTGGGTAGTTACGCGGTTCTACGAACCGCGTAACTACTCGACGCTGCCCTTCGTTCCGCCGTTCTAACGAACGGCGGACCAGCCGACGCTGCGCGGGCACCAGAGCGACAACTTGTCATTCAAAGAGGACGGCATGACCAGAAGGTCTATGC
>UQTW01000042.1 GCA_900544115.1 uncultured Collinsella sp.
CCGGCTACTTCCTGCCCACCATCCTGACCACGCTGGGCCTGATCTTCTACGATGCCTGGCAGCTCTCTGCCGTGACCGAAGAGGAGGGCCGTGCCCGGTTCTTTACCAAGATCTTCCGCACCTATTCCTCGGTGCTGTTCTGCTGTGCGGCGGGCATCATCTGGCTCTGCCGCCCGGTCATGCACGTGATGAAGGCCAACTACTACTACGCCTGGCACTTTGTGCCTTTCCTGACGCTGGCTTCCACCTGCAGCTGCTTCAACCAGTTCCTCAACAGCGCATACGTTGTCAACAAAAAGTCCACCCACAGCCTGTGGACCATGCTGGCCGGTGCCGTGAGCAACTGCATTATGAACTACTTCTTCATCAAGTGGTGGGGGCCCATCGGCGCAACGGTGGCTTCCTTCTTCGGTCTGGGCATCGTGTTCGTGCTGCGCGCGCTGGATGCCCACAACATGATCGGCATGTCCATCCACCCAGGCCGGGTGGCGCTGAACTTCGGCGTGCTGGCGGGCGAAGCCCTGCTCCTGCTGGCCGAGCCCCCGCTCTACGGCCTGTGGACAGGCCTCCTGACCGCCGCCATCATCCTGTTCAACTTTGCAGGTGTCTGGGCCATGGCCCGGATGCTCCTGCCCAAGCTCCTGGGCCGCCGGGGCAGGGCCCTGGTGAGTGCAGTGGACAACTGGATCAAAAGGTAAGCAAAAAACGACCCTCTCCGGGAATTGCAGCGCAATGCGGAGAGGGTCGTTTTCTCTTAATAGCCTGACTTATACCCCAAAGAACTCCTTGGCAATATCGGCACTCTGCTTGGCATCCTTGGCGTAGTAGTCCGCGCCGATCTGCTTGGCGTATTCGGGGGTGAGCACGGCGCCGCCTACGATAATCTTGACGCCCGGAACCTCGGCATGGAGCAGCTTGATGGTCTCCTCCATGGCGACGACGGTGGTGGTCATAAGCGCCGAGAGGCCGACGAGTTTGATATCGCGCTCCTTGACGGTCTTGAGTACCTCCTGCGGATCGACATCGCGGCCCAGGTCAAAGACGGTGTAGCCGTAGTTGTCGAGCAGCATTTTGACGATGTTCTTGCCAATATCGTGGATGTCGCCCTTGACGGTGGCCACGCAGATCTTGCCCTTGTCGGCGATCTCGCCGGCGGGCATCAGGCGCTTGATGGTGTCGAAGCCCACGCGTGCGGCTTCGGCCGAGGCCATGAGCTGCGGCAAGAAGAACTTTCCCTGGTCAAAGAGGACGCCAACCTCGTCGAGAGCGGGGATAAAGTGATTGTTGATGAGGTCCATAGCGTCGTGGTCTGTCAGCAGACGCTCGGTCTCGGCAGCGATCTCGCCTTTGCGGCCCGAGACGACCATTCGACGAATCGGGTCGTCGTTGCCGTCAGTGCCGGCGGTGCCAGCAGCAGGCGCGGCATCACTCGATGCGGCCTGAGCCGCTGCCGGGTTGGCGGCGATCTTGTACGGATCGGTCCAGCCGGCATAGCGCTCGATGTATCCGGTCGAGCCCTCGTCCTCAACGCTCAGGACGCGATAGCTGTAGACGGTGTCCATAAAGCGCTTGGAGCCCGGGTTCATGATGGGGGCGTCCAGACCTGCACCAAAGGCGGCGGCCAAAAAGACCGAGCCCAGCAGCGGGCGAGCGGGCAGGCCAAAGCTGATGTTCGACACGCCGAGCGCGCATTTGACGCCCAGGCGCTCCTTGCACAGGGACATGGCGCGCAGGATCTGCTCGGCCTGGCGCTGGTTGGTCGAGGCGGTCATGACCAGGCAGTCGATGAGGATGCGGTCCGGGCCGATGCCGTAGCGGGCGGCCTCGGCCACGATGTGCTCGGCGATGGCGAAGCGGGCCTCGGCGGTATCGGGGATGCCGCCTTCGTCGAGCGTAAGGCCGACGACGTTGGTGCCGTAGTGGGCAACCAGCGGAAAGATCTCATCCATGATCTGCTGTTTGCCGTTGACGGAGTTGATGATGGGCTTGCCGGCATAGCGGCGTACGGCGGCCTCGACGGCGGCGGGATCGGTGGAGTCGATCTGCAGCGGCAACAGCGTGGAGCCTTGGAGCTGCTCGGTGGCCTGTTGGATAATCTTGACCTCGTCGATCTCGGGCAGGCCCACGTTGACGTCCAGGATGTCGGCGCCCTGCTCCTGCTGGCTGATGCCCTGGCTCACCACGTAGTCCAGATCGCCGTCGCGCAGGGCCTGCTGCAGGCGTTTTTTACCGGTGGGGTTGATGCGCTCGCCGATGACGGCAATCTTGTGGCCGTCGCTGGGAAGGTCCACGACCGTTTGGGCGCTCGTGACCGACATGCTGGGCTTGCGGTGGCGCGGGCTGGACGTGTGGTTGTCGATAAGCGTGCGCAAGGCCGCCATGTGCGCCGGCGTGGTGCCGCAGCAACCGCCCACGACGCTCACGCCGTCGGCGATCATGCCGGCGACGGCCTTGGCGTATTCGGGAGCCTGGATATCAAAGACGGTGTTGCCGTCGTCGTCCACGCGGGGCAGTCCTGCGTTGGCCTGCACCATGATGGGCTTGTCGGTAACGGTGAGCATGCGTGCGGCGAGCCCTCGGAGCTCGGCCGGTCCCTGGCTGCAGTTGATGCCCAGAACGTCGGCGTCGATAGCGTCGAGCGTGATGGCGGCGACCTCGGGGCTCGTTCCCAGGAAGGTACGGCCGTCTTCCTCGAAGGTCATGGTGGCAAAGACGGGCAGGTCGGAGTTCTCGCGGCAGGCGAGGACGGCTGCCTTGATCTCGGCCAGGTCGGTCATAGTCTCGATAATAAAGAGGTCCACGCCCGCATCGACGCCGGCACGCACTTCCTCGGCAAAGAGGTCATAAGCCTCGTCGAAGCTGAGGGTACCCAAAGGGCGAAGCAACGCGCCGATGGGACCGATGTCACCGGCGACGTAGCGGGCGCCGGCGGCGCGGGCACAGGCGACGGCCGCGGCAAAGACATCTGCCACGGTGGCGGCGCCATCGAGCTTGTGCGCGTTGGCGCCAAAGGTGTTGGCGGTGATCACGTCGCAGCCGGCCTCGACGTACTGACGCTGAATATCGGTAATGACCTGGGGCTCCTCAAAGTTGAGCAGCTCGGGCAGGGCGCCGGCCTTCATGCCGGCCGCCTGCAGCATGGTACCCATGCCGCCGTCGAACAGCAGGTGTCCCGTGCCCTCGATGGCGGCGCGCAGACGATCGTCCTTAATGCGAAGGTCGTCGATCGTGCGCGTCTTGTATGCAGCTCCGTTGCGGCGCGCAGCATCAACAGGCGCCGCCAGCGCGGCACCGTCCAGATCATGAGTGATAAGTATGTTTGAGCTATTCGCCATGTGCGTCCATTTCGTCTAGAGCCCACTGAGGAATTTCTATTTGAAGGGATTTGTCGGGCTCGATATCTTCGATTCGCTTGTTGTAGTGGGCAAGAAGCCGTGCGACATTTAATCGAATTAGGTCTCGCTTGTAGAACGATAATTCTTCAATATTGATGCCGATAAACGATTCGAGCGCGATAACCTGTACGCGATTGCCGAGTCCCTCACTTTCGAACAGTCCGTAAGCGAAGGAAACTTTATCGTGGGGGACAACGACGATGGGCCGAATGCCATTTCGAATGTTATCTCGGCATCGATCGGTCAATTTGGCCATTGGCGATACAGTCACGTGAAATGCAGCATCATTGATTTGGAAATCGCCAGAACGGTCTGTTTGCTGGTCGGCAGCGTTTGAGTTGTCCTTTCCGATTTCTATGGTTGGAAATAACATCTCTAGTTTTGCGCCTACCAGGTGCTGTGCGACGGTACCCGTTGGCTTATCGGACCGTAGGCTTGCTTCGGCTAGGATATCATCGACAATGACAGAAATTGGTTTTTGAAGATCGATTTCTACTTTGATTCTCTGCCGGTTAAAGAAATCGACCTGGATTCGCTCGACGAAGAAATTGGCGATTGCATTCGCAGCTTCAAGACGAGCGTCTTCGCAAGTGTCACTGGGTAGGGCAGAGTTGATAATTGTGGCAAGCTCAAGCGCCATCGGGAGTGTGCCGCGTGAGGTTCTGCCGCCCTCTGATGCGAAGGCACGCGTTTCCCCATGTCTGGCTAAAACTGTTTTGATGCATGCTCCACTTAGGCCTCGTACTTGGCTCCCCTTGTCCGATTGCACATAATCGTCGGTGAGCGGAAAACGGTTTTGCAACAGCTCGCTTATGCCTATGCCAACCGCCATGACGTTACGGTTGACATTGCCTCGCTTGCTGCGTTTGGATTCGTACCAGAGTTCAATGGCATCCAAGATATCTTTATCGGGCTCGTTCAAGGAGCAATTGGTCATTTCCATTATTGTTCACTCCGTTCCTTGAAGACATAAGCGCTGGTTTGACTGCATTTTTTATAAGCCAAGTGACAACTGGCACGGCAACTGCATCGCCGAATGCGTAGCGAATCTGAGCATCCGAGAAGCCGCTAAACTGACATGAGTCAGCACCTTGGAGACGGGCATATTCGGTTCCAGTCATCCAGCGAACTTCTATCTTTCCGTTTTCGCATATAACGACTGCCTGTCTTGATGAGCCGCCGCGAGCCGTTCTTAGACATCCGGCAATTTCTTCTTCACGGATTTCCCAGCGCACAACGCCTGATCGCGTGCGACGGTAAGCAGTGCGAACAGTTTTTTCTTTGGCATTTAAGAAGCGCTGAAGGCGCTCTGCTTGATGCGGTGCAAGCGAGTCGATAAATGCTTGTACTTGGTTTTTGTTCCACCAACGCTTGTCGCCCTCGGGAATATCTTCAACAACCGTTGCAAGGCCCGTCATGCGAAGTGGGCTCGGCTCGTTTAGGTGAGAGACGTGCGTAATGAGTGAAGGGTCGGAGTGAATCCAGGAGACCTTTTCAGGTCGAAGCGAGGAATCGAGTCGGCTGTTGGGAAGAGGGTCTTTTAATCCGACGATAAACATGCGGGGGCGTGACTGGGGAAGCCAGTGCCGTGCATCGATAAAATAAGCGTCGCATGAATAGCCTAAACGATTAAATTCCTGGCAAACGAGTCTAAAGTCATCACTGTTATTAGACGTGGCAAGGCCGATGACGTTTTCGAGAACAAGTGCCCGCGGGGCACGATCGCTCATTCCTTCGATGGCCTTAATAAAGCCAAAGAACGCACTGGACTCTTTGCCAGAGATAAGTCCCTCCCTGTTTCCCGCGAGAGATAAGTTTGTGCAAGGGCTTGACGCCCATGCGATGTCGGCTTGGGGTATTAGGTCGGGGTCGAGTGTGTGGACATCCTGCTCGACTAGATGCTCATCGCCCCAGCACTGGCTGTACATGGCGCATTTAGTACGGTCTATGTCATTTGCCCAGATTGTTTTGATTCCGGCTTTTGCCATGCCGGCACGAGCCAAGCCAATGCCTGAAAAAAACTCAAGCGCGGTTAGTTGTGGCGAGAACTGCAGAATGTTGTGCATGTACTGGCTTTCAGATAGTTGTTATTTGGCATCTTATGGTACTTGTTTGTGAGGACATCCGCTTACTTACGGATGAGATTCCCTCGATACCGTGCCATCAATTGACATTTTATTCAGAATGCGAATAGCAGGTGGTGTGGGCGGCGCGGAAGCGGCAGTGCTCACGCATGCGGCAGATATTGCAGGTGGGGCGGCTCTGGGCGTCGTGGACCTCGCCGTCAAACAGACCGATCACCGCGGTCACGCTCTTGGTGGGCATGAGCAGGCTGGTCGGCGTGACGGTAAGCCCGATGAGCCGCGTAGCGTTGAGCGCAGCCACGATTGAGCGCTGGGCCGAGAGCGGGCAGTCGCCATAGCCGGGACTAAAGCGCCAGTTACCGGCGAGCCCGTGTGCAGCGGCCGCAGCCTTGACCTGCTGGTCCATCTGCTCGACGGCGGCTTCTACATAGGCAGAGCATGCGGCGTCGAGCACGGCGCCTTCCAGAGGCTGCTGGGCTCCCGTGGTGCGCAGGCGACGCTCGGCGTTCATGCCGAGGGTGCATGCCATGAGTGCGGCAAGGCGGGCGTCCTTAAGGTGGCGATAGATATCACGACCCCGCAGCTTAACATTGGTGCCAACCAAGCGGATGCAGGGCTCGCCCTGCTCGTCGACGCCCGTGGCATCGACGGCAAACACGCGTCGCACGCCGCGGGGCTCGATATCCAGCTCTAGGCGCTCGACTACAAGCTCAATTCGTCGGGACAGCTCGGGCTCAATCTGCTGGCCGCCGTAGCCCAGATACCGCAGCATCTCGGCACGGTCGACACGAGGGTGGTGGGCAGCGTCGATACGGTAAAGCGCCGGCGACGCAAGGTCGGCCGGCACTTCAACAACGGTTGTATCGATGTGCGGTTTTTCCATTACCCTAGGCGCTCCATAATGGTCGCGGCGATCGCAGGATGATTCATAGTGTACAGGTGCAGACCGGCGGCACCGTGCTCCTTGAGGTCGCAAAGCTGACGGGCGGCATAATCTACACCGGCTGCCTGCAGGCTCTCGGGGTCGTTCTCGTACTTGGCGAGAATCTTGATGACGGGGGAGGGCAGCGACGCACCGCACATAAAGACCATGCGGCTGATTTGCGACTTGCCCATAAACGGCATGATGCCCGCGGTAATGGGCACGGTGATGCCCGCCTTGTCGGCAAGCTCGCGGAAGCGGTAGAAGCACTCGTTGTCAAAGAAGAGCTGCGTCACAAAGAAGCTCGCGCCGGCGTCCTGTTTTTGCTTGAGGTATTCGACCGAAGCGTTGAGGTCCTCACAGGCAATGTGGCCCTCGGGGTAGGCCGCGGCGCCCACACAAAAGCCGGCGTCGACAAGCTCGGGGATGAGGTCACGGGCGTAGGCGTAGTCCGAGGCGGGCTTGTCATCCTCGGTCGCGCCAGTGGGCAGATCACCGCGCAGGGCCAGGATGTTTTCTACGCCGGCGGAGCGGTATTCGTCGATCTTGGCGACGATATCGGCGTGCGAGCGGCCCACGCAGGTGAGGTGCGCCACCGAGGGCGTATTGAATTCGCTCGTAATCATATGCGCGATGGGGGCGGTGGTGGCGCCGTTGCCCGAGCCGCCGGCAGAGCAGGTGACCGAGACAAAGCTCGGCGAAAGCTTGCACAGATTGCCTGCCACCTCGCGAGCCGTGTTGAGGGTAAGCTCGCCCTTGGGCGGGAACATCTCAAACGAAACGGGTGCGGTGCCCTGGGATGCTGCCTGCTTAAAAACCTCGTCGACGCGCATATCGTGCTCCTTTAGATACGTAATAGTGTGATGTGTTGTAAGGATTCTACAGCACCACTGTGTCACGGTGGAGTTTCACTCGCTATTCGGGGATACCAATCAAAGATGCCTTGCTATCGACATTCCCTATAGCAGAGCGGTCAATCTGGGATGGGGCTCTATTAACTGGTATCTGATGCGAAATACCAGTTAATAGAGCCCCATCCCAAATTGACTACTCTTAAACCATGGGGAGAGGTCTGCAATTTATACAGTTGATTGGCTGTTGAGGGCGGCAACGCCGCTGTGATGCGGTAACCTCATTGATTGGTTTCGCGACAGCAACATAACGGTAATGTCGCGGAAACACGGCGAGTCCAAGCCATGACTCGTTCGTTAGTAATCAACACCGCATCTCACGCGGTGCCGATACGAAGGGAGTTCCGTATGGCCGATCTTACTGACCGCTTCGGGACCATGGTGTTCTCTGAGGAAGTCATGAAGGACTACCTCCCCAAGGACATTTGGAAGCGCCTTGCTGCAACCCTCGAGGACGGTGAGCCGCTCGACCTGGATGTGGCCAACGCCGTTGCCCACGCCATGAAGGTCTGGGCCATCTCCAAGGGCGCGACGCACTACGCGCACTGGTTCCAGCCGCTTTCGGGTATTACTTCCGAGAAGCACGACAGCTTCCTCGAGCCCAACCACGACGGCACCGCCATTACCAAGTTTACGGGCAAGAACCTCATCCAGGGCGAGCCGGACGCCTCCAGCTTCCCCAACGGCGGTCTGCGTGCCACCTTCGAGGCCCGTGGCTACACCGCTTGGGATCCCACCAGCCCCGCCTTTATCAAGGACGACGTCCTGTGCATCCCCACGGCTTTCTGCTCCTACACGGGCGAGGCCCTGGACAAGAAGACCCCGCTGCTGCGCTCCATGACTGCGCTCTCGCGTGAGTCTAAGCGTGTTCTGGCGCTGTTCGGCAAGACCCCCAAGAAGGTCGTTCCTTCCGTTGGCGACGAGCAGGAGTACTTCTTGATCAAGAAGGACGCCTACCGCAAGCGCAAGGACCTGGTCATCACCGGCCGCACGCTCTTTGGCGCCGCTCCCTGCAAGGGCCAGGAGCTCGAGGAGCACTACTTTGGCGCAATCCGCCCCACCGTCTCGTCCTATATGAAGGACCTGGACAACGAGCTGTGGGCGCTCGGCATTCCCGCCAAGACCAAGCACAACGAGGTTGCCCCCTGCCAGCATGAGCTCGCCCCCGTCTATGGCGAGGTCAACGAGGCCATCGACCAGAACCTGGTTATGATGGAGAAGATGAAGCTCATCGCCTCCCGTCACGACTTGGTCTGTTTGCTGCACGAGAAGCCCTTCGAGGGCATCAACGGTTCGGGCAAGCACAACAACTGGTCGCTTGGCACCGAGTCCGAGAACCTGCTCGATCCGGGCGACACCCCGCTCGACAACCTGCAGTTCATCGTCTTCCTCACCGCGGTGATCGAGGCCGTCGATAACTATCAGGAGCTCCTGCGCGCCTCCGTCGCCTCGGCCGGCAACGACCATCGTCTGGGCGCCAACGAGGCTCCTCCGGCGATTATGTCCATCTTCCTGGGCGACCAGCTTACCGAGGTCGTCGAGAAGATCATCGATGGCAAAGCTTCCGTCCATGCCACGCGCGGCGTGCTCGACCTGGGCGCCGATACCCTGCCCAAGCTGATGCAAGACAACACCGACCGCAACCGCACCTCCCCGTTCGCCTTCACTGGCAACAAGTTCGAGTTCCGTGCCTGCGGCTCTGAGCAGAACGTCTCCGACTCCAACCTGGTGCTCGATGCCGCCGTGGCCAAGTCGCTCAAGTCCTTCGCCGACGCACTCGAGGGTACGCCCGAGGATAAGTTCCAGGACGCCGCGCTCGAGTACTGCAAGAAGGTCCTGACCGACCACCAGCGCATCCTCTTCTCCGGTGACGGCTACTCCGATGAGTGGCCCGTCGAGGCCGAGAAGCGCGGCCTTGCCAACAACAAGACCACGGCCGACGCTCTTCCCGCCTTTGTTTCCGATAAGGCTATCGCGCTCTTTGAGGAGACGGGCGTCCTGACCCGCGCCGAGGCTCAGTGCCGCTATGACTGCAAGCTCGAGAAGTACAACAAGCTCATGAACATCGAGGCTACCACGATGGTTCGCGAGGCGCGTCGTACCTATCGCCCGGTCATTACCGCCTACGCCACCAAGGTCGCTAAGGGCCTTGAGACTATTCGTGCCGCCGGTGCTGAGGCCGCCATGCAGTGCGAGCAGAACACGCTCAACAAGCTCTGCAACGGCATCACCGCCATCAACGACTCCATCAAGGCGCTCGACGCCGTGCATCAGAAGGCCGAGGCCCTCGATGGCCAGGAGCAGGCCAATGTGTATGCGCACGAGGTCGTTCCCGCTATGGATACGCTGCGCGCCGCCGTGGATGCCATGGAGGAGATCGTGGCAGCCGACTACTGGCCGGTCCCGACCTACGACGACATCCTGTTCTACGTGTAGAGCGTAACCGACATATCGTCATGGTTTTGAGCCGGGGTCCGCATCGCGCGGGCCCCGGCTTTTTGTTCAAGACTTTAGTCTGCTGGCCGCGCAGCGGCCAGCTTTAAACCACCCGCTACG
>UQTW01000043.1 GCA_900544115.1 uncultured Collinsella sp.
TGCGGCGTGCGCACGAGCACAAAGTTCGCCGCGCTCGGCCATGCCTCCACGGGCATGCCCTCGGCAGCCATTGCGCGCAGGGCGCACAGCTCGCGCTCGCGCTCGGATGCGATCTGTGCCACCACGGGCGTGTAGGCATCACGGGCACGCACGCAGGCAAGTGCTGCCGCCTGGCTCAGCACGTTAACTGAATAGATCTGGCGAATCGCCGCGAACACGTCGATGACTTCCGGCGCCGCGATCACGTAACCCAGACGCGTACCGGCAGCGCCAAACGCCTTGGACAACGTATGCAGAATCACCAGGTTGGGATGCTCGGCGATAAGCCCCTGCGCCGTGGTGACCGCGCCAAACGAATCGTCGGCAAACTCCACGTAGGCCTCGTCAACCATTACCATGCCGGGGCACGCATCGCACAGCGCCGCGACAAAGTCGAGCGGTGCCACGTCACCCGTGGGGTTGTTGGGCGAGGTCACGATTGCCAGGTTGCACTCGGACGCCGCCGCAAGCACGGCTGCCTGGTCGAGCTCAAAGGTCGCGGGGTCGCGCCACACGTCGCGCACCTCGGTCTGACAGAGCGACGCAAAGAACGCATACTCGCTAAAGCACGGCGGGCAGTTGAGCAGGGTCCGTCCCGCGCCGCCAAACGCCAACAGGTAGTTATAGAGCAGCTCGTCGCCGCCGTTGCCCACGCAGACATTCTCGCGCGTCACGCCATGCCAAGCGGCAAGCTCGTCGCGCAGGTCGTTGGACATGGGGTCGGGATAGCGGTTGAGCGGCGTGGCGGCAAGCGCCGCATCAACCGCCTCGCGCACGTCGGCCGGCACGGGGTAGGTGTTCTCGTTTGCCGAAAGGTTGATGCGCGTGGGCGTAAAGTTGGGATCGTAGGGCTCAATGCCGGCCAAGTAGGGCTGGACGAGCTCCTTCATGCGCGGCGTGAGTTCGGCCATATTAGGCCTCCTTGCCAGTCGCGCCGGCGCCATCCGCGCTTGCAGCCGCCAGGTCCACGCCCTCGGCAACCGTCGCCACGGCGTCGCCCGGCCAGGCAACCTTGGTCAGGTCGGCCGCGGCGAGCGACTCGGCGCTCACGGCATCCTCGCCCTGCTCCAACACGCGGCGGCGCAGTGCGGCCGAAAGCGCGTGTGCCCACAGACCCTCGGCCTCGGCCAGGCGCTGCGTAGCGGGAGCATCGGAGAGCAGGCCCTCGGGTGTATAGCAAATGACACTCGAGCGCTTGACGAACTCTTCGACCGAAAGCGGGTTGGAGAACATGGCCGTGCCGCCGGTCGGCAGCGTGTGATTGGGGCCGGCAACGTAATCGCCGAGCGGCTCGGAGCTCCAAGCGCCCACAAAGATGGCGCCGGCGTTGCGAATGCCGCCGAGCAGGCCCATCGCATCCTTGCAATGCAGCTCAAGGTGCTCGGGCGCCACGGTGTTCACGGCCTCGACGGCAGCCGCCATGTCGGCGGCCACCACGATGGTGCCTTCGTTGTCGAGCGAGGCACGCGTGATCTCGGCACGCGGGGACTGTGCCACCAGGATGTCGATACCTGCCTCAACCTCACGCGCAAACTGCTCGTCGCAGGTCACCAGATAGCAGGCCGCCAGCGGATCATGCTCGGCCTGGGCCATCAGGTCGGCCGCGACCACCATGGGCTTGGCCGTGGCGTCGGCCAGCACGCAGACCTCGGAGGGACCGGCGACCATGTCGATGCCCACGTCACCCGAGACAATCTGCTTGGCAGCGGCAACAAAGGCGTTGCCCGGGCCGGTAATCTTGTCGACACGCGGAATGGTCTCGGTACCGTACGCCAGCGCGGCCACGGCCTGAGCGCCGCCCACCATATAGATCTCGTCCACGCCGCCGAGCTTGGCCGCGGCAAGCGTGTAGGGGCTGATCAGGCCGTCCTTTTGCGGCGGGGTCACCATGACCACGCGCTTGACGCCGGCCACTTTGGCGGGAATGGCGTTCATGAGCACGGTGGAAGGGTACTGCGCGCGACCGCCCGGCACGTAGATGCCGGCCGCAGCGAGCGGGGTCACCTTAACGCCGAGCATCGTGCCGTCCGGGCGCGTGGTAAACCAGCTCTGCTCGACCTCGCGCTGGTGGAACTCGCGAATCTGGCGCGCAGCCTTTTCGAGCGCGGCGACAAAGGCCGGATCGAGGCCTTCGAGCGCGGCATCGATCTGCTCCTGCGGGAGACGGAAGCTCTGCAGCTCAACACCGTCAAAACGCTGGCAGTAATCGCGCACCGCGGCATCGCCGTTGGCACGCACGTTGGCCACGATATCGCGGGCGGCGTCGACGATGTTTTGCGGCAGCACGCCCTTGCGGTTGAGCTGGTTGGTAACGAGGCGCTCACCGGGAGCAAGCTTGATAGTCTTCATATCGGTATCCCCTATCGGTCGAGGTTTTTGTTCGAAAAACGAGAGACCGGGCGGCGGCGTCAGTCGGCCCGCCGCCCGGACGTTGGGGCGCCCGTGCGTGCTCGCGCTATTGTGCCGAGCCCGCAACGGGCTCGAAATGCTTGTCCTTCACGGCAGCCGCCAAGCGATCGGCCAGATTGCGCACGCGCGGATCCAAGCGAGCGGCACCCGGGTTGACAAAGAAGCGGGCCGTGCAGTCCATAATGCGACCAGTAATAACGAGGTCGTTATCGCGCAGCGTGGCGCCCGTGGCGGTAATATCCACGATGCGATCGGTCATGCCGACGATAGGGCCCAGCTCGATGTTGCCGTGCAGCGAGACGATGTCGGCATTCACGCCGCGCTCGGCATACCAGGCACTCGCGATGCGCGGATACTTGGTGGCCACGCGAAGCGACCCGCGACGGGCATAGTTGCGCTCGGCCTGGCCGGCGCGCCACGCGGGCTCCGCCTCAATGAAAGTGCACAGGCCGTAACCCAGATCGACCAACTGCAGCAGGTTGAGGTCTGCCTCGATAAGCGAGTCCCAACCGCAGATGCCGCAATCGGCACCGCCGCAGCCCACAAAGGCGGGCGCATCGCTGGGACGCACGATGACAAACTCGATATCGCCGACCGCGCCCTTACCGGCACGCGTGTCGCGGCCGCGCACGATCAGGTGACGGCCGGGGTCGCGCAACTCAGAGACGTCTAAGCCCGCGGCCTCGAGCACGTCGAGCGTATCGGCCTTGAGCGAGCCCTTGGGCACGGCGATGCGTAGCGGGCCCTCGGCGCCACGGCCCACGGCGTGGTCGCCATCGGGGGCGGCGTCCTCGGCCGAGGTGCGCGCGGCCTCCAGACGCTCGAGCGAAAAGGCGAAACCCGCCGCCGGCACCTCGATGCCGTCGCCAAATGCGCCGGTAAAGATGGAGTCGTAGCGGCCGCCCGAACCGACCGGGTCAGGCAGGCCGCCGGCATAGGCCTTAAAGACCAGACCCGTGTAGTAATCAAACGAGTTCATGATGGAGAAGTCGAAGGACAGCACCTGGGCGTCCTCGGGAGCCAGGTCCTCGACCAGGGCGCGCAGCTCGCGCGTGAGCGGCGCGACGATGCCCGCCGCCGCCAGAAGCACATCGACGCGGTCGAGTACCTCGGCGCCGCCGTGCAAGCGCGGCAGCTCGCTAATGGCAACCTTGACGGCATCGGACTCGTCGCTTGCCGCCACGCGGGCATCGAGGCCCACAAAGTCGTTGGCGTGCACGCAGCGCAGGGCCTCGGCAGCCAGCTCGCGATCCTCGCACGCCGCGAGCAGCTCCTTAAACGGACGCACGCTACCTGCGATAATGCGCGCATCGGGCAGCGCCAGCTTGCGCACCGCCTCGGCCACGAGCGAGACAATCTCGACATCGCCCGCGGTGTCGCCCGCACCGATAAGCTCAAAACCCAGCTGTGTAAACTGGCGCGAGCCGCCGGCATTGCGCTGGCACTCACGAACCACCGGCGCCTCGTAGCGAAGGCGCAGCGGCAGGTCGGCCGCGCGCATGCGGGTCGAGACCAAGCGCACGATCGGCAATGTGTTGTCGGGACGGACCACCAGCAGGCGACCGTCGTCATCAAAGAGCTTAAACGGCGTGTCCGCAATGCGGCCGCCTTCCTCGAGCGAACCCTTGTCCTCGAGCAGCGGCGTCTCGACCGGAAGGTAATGATGCTCCCTGAAGCAGCCCTTCACCGTCAGCGCAATCTCCTCGCGCGCCTGAGCCTCCTCGGGCAATATGTCCCGGAATCCCCACGGTGTGGCCGTCATCTGGTGAGCCTCCTCATGCTGTGTTTCATATAGAGCAGAAGACCGGCATAGCTCCGCCGGTCTTCTGGGTACTTTAGCATACTAGAGTGCTTGCGGGGAAAATCCGTCGCAGCCGCTCACACCGTATTCATCTGGAAACATAGGGTAGGTTGCCGCAACCCGACCCCACCTAGGCGCCAATCGCACGACGATACTCTGCCATTACCTGCGCATCGGCAGCTGCGGGGTCGGCAAAATAGCGCCCGTCATAGGTCTCGGCCGAAACAACTCCGCGATAGCCGCGCGCCACCAGCCTATCCAGGTCGGCGCGCATATCGCGGTCGCCGTCACCCCAGGCAAGATGCGTCGTGCCATCTGCCGCAACATCGACAAAATGCACGTGGGCGACATCATCGCCAAGCAGATCGAAATAATCGTCGATGGTATCCCCCGCCACCGCCATGGCGCCCATATCCAGACACGCCTTAAGTGCCGGATGGTCAACTGCCTCAATCATGCGCTTCGTGTCGGCCGCCGAGTTCACGATTATCGACTCAACCGGTTGTAGGGCCTCGAGCACCAGTCGCACGCCGCGTTCTCCCGCATGCTCGGCAATCGCACGCAGCATCGAGGCACTGCGACCCCACGCGTCCTCGATCGGCTCGTTTAAAAATGCCCAGCCACTCGAGACCATGACCTGCTCGGCTCCAAGTTCCGCCGCGATATCCACAACGTTCTTAAAGTACGCGAGCGTGCGGGTACGCGCTTCATTCCCGCGCGCCGCGATATTCCACGGCTTGGGGTTGTTCTGTTCGGGACAAAGCCCCACAATCCGAACTCCATACCGCTGTGACAGCTCCCGCACCTGCTCGATCGAATCGTATCCATGGCAATCGACATACAGATGCATCGCCCCGGTCCAAAGCTCGCAACACGTGTAGCCCGAGGCCGCAGCCGAGGAAAAGAATTCCTCAAGGTCAAAATAACGATGGCTGATATTCATGACGGCAAGCTGCGGATACTCCATCTTGTCCACCTTTCGGCAAAAGGGCGCCGCAGCACAATGTGCGCGACGCCCCCTCTTACATTGTTTTAATTATGACGGATGCCCTACTGAACACCAAGCACTCCAAAGAACGCGCCGGCGATGCTCACGAGTAGGATCACGAGCATAATGAGCAGCGGATTCATCTTCTTCTTGAGCATGAGATAGACGATTCCAAACAGCCCCATCGTGACAAAGCCCGGGAAGATTCCGTTGAGCAGCTCGGCCAGCGTCTGAGCGCCATCGCCCGCGCCGACCATGAGCGGAATGTCCACGGTGACCATCTCCATGGTCATAGCACCGATCACCATGGCGCCCATGATAGAGGCCATCTTGACGATCGTGTCCATAATGCCCGATTCCTGGACCTTGCTGATCATGTCCGAGCCAAAGCGATATCCCACAAACGTCAGCAGGTAACGAATGATGTAGTGAGGGACGTTGAACACGAGCAGGAACAAAATCGGGCCAAGAATAGAGCCCTGCAGCGCCAGCGACGTGCCGACACCCGTTGCCAAAACTCGCAGCGTGCCCCAGTAGAAGGCATCGCCCACGCCGGACAGCGGTCCCATCAAAGCAAGCTTGACATTAGAGATCGCGCTCGTGTCAAAGTTATCTTCGGTGGCGTTGACTTCTTCCATTGCGGCAGCAATAGACATGGGGAGCGTCGAAATGTACGGCGTGACGTTATAGAGCTCCATATGGCGCTTGAGTGCGGCCTTAAAGTCTGCATCCTGCGGATACAGCTTGCGAAGAATCGGCATAAGGGCCCACATAAAGCCGATATGGCCCATACGCTCGTAGTTCCAGGAGTGCTCATAGGGAATCGAGCGCCAGAACAGCTTCTTAAGATCTGCGCGGGTAATCAACCCGTCGTAGGAAGACTCAAACTTAAAACTCATCGAACCCACTCCCAATCGCAGGATTCTCGGTTGCCACTGCGGGCTGCTCCGCCTTTTTCTTCTCGCCCAAAACCGTCATCGCGACGACGATGATCGCGGCAAAGATCGCCACGCCCGTCGTGCTAATGCCAAAGTAGGCGACGAGGAAGAAGCCAGCGAAGAAGAACGGAGCCACCGTTTTGTTCATAATCATCTGCGCCAGCATCGCAAAGCCGAGTGCGGGCAAGAAGGCGGCGGCGACATCCATGCCGGTCTGAACGAAATCGGGGATGATGTTGAGCAGGCTGGCGACGGCATCGGCGCCAAAGAAGAATGCCAGGGGAATGATCAGCAGGCCGCACCAGCTCTGCGCGTAACCGGCGATGAGCATGTTGCGCGTGATGGCCTTGGTGTCTCCGTCCTCGACGTTTTTGTCGATACGGTGCACCAGCAGCAGCATGACCGGCTGGCCCAGGGCCGTATCGAGCGCCAGGACGATCGTTGCGATGGCAATGCCCAGGGTCAGGGCCGCCGAAGCGTCCGCGCCGGCCTGCATGGCAAGCGACACGCCCAGAATGGTTCCGGAAATCGTATCGGGCGGGTTATACGCACCGACCGAGATGGCGCCGACCATGGCAAGCTCCATCGTGGCGCCCATAATGGTGCCGGTCACCATGTCGCCCATGACAAGGCCGACCAACGGTCCGAGCACAATGGGGCGCTGAAGGTAACTCGTACCGGTCAGCCACTCGGAATAGCCCAAAAGGGCGATCAGGAAAATCAGGATCGTCTTGATAACCATGACAGCCCCTAACCGATGACCTTTGCGGCGTCAGTCTTCGCATCTGCCGGAATCATCTGAATGAACAGCTCATAGCCCTCGCCGAGCAGCTCCTTCACGTAAGCCTCGTTCTCGGGCGTGAGGAATACGCTCGTCGAGACCTGGCGGGCATCCTCGCTAAAGGCCACATTGCCGAGGTTGATCTTCTTGAAGCCCATCGCCCTGGCGACGGCACCGGCCTGTTGGATCGTCTCGCAAACCACGAAGAGCTTGTACTTGTCGGTCACACCGCTCTGAAGCGCCTTGACGGCGTCCTCGGTGTTTTTGACGACGACCTTGCAGCCCTCCGGCTTTGCAAGGGACAGGGCCTGCAGACGAAGCTTGTCGTTGAGGACCGTGTCGCTCACTAACAGGATGCAGTCGGCACCCAGAGCCGAGGTCCAGCTAACGGCAACCTGGCCGTGCAGCAGTCGATAATCTACACGAATCATCTGAATCATGATGTGCTCCCTAGCGATTAAAACTCATCGAGTTCGGCCTGCCCCAGCAGGTCGTTGACGTACTTGACCTTGGTGTCGTCCGCCTCGACGATCTGGCGAATGGCCTCATCGATCGGGGTGGAGTCGGGCACGAACAGCAGCTGAATAAGGAGCGGCAGGTTCATATTGGTCACCAGGTGCGTGTTGGGGCGCGTCTGGACGATCTTGGTGAACTCGTTGTTGACGCTGCCGCCAAAGAGGTCGG
>UQTW01000044.1 GCA_900544115.1 uncultured Collinsella sp.
TCCGCACATGTGCGGATGAATGTGGGAAGTGTTCGGATGAAGTTGCCAATCAAGGTTGACTAGTCGTTTAAGAACGCCCCTAATGACTAAGTTGCAGGTGGCGGCGGTTGTGTTACACTAACGCTGCGTAGTTGACGCAATCATCTCGATACAGATCAATGATGTCCGTCGTTTTGAACGGAACTAGACTGTTTAGCCGCCCTGAAGGTTTATGCAGGGAGCATGTGATCACAGGGCTTGAAAAGAAAGTTGAGCAAACACTGTGTCTGATCAACAGCAAGAAATCGAAATAACGACGACGCAAGCCGCTCCCGCTGCACCGGTTGCGTCGGACCAGGTCGCGGCGCCCGCGCAAGCCTCGGCTCCCGAGACGCCTAAGGCTGCTTCGACGCCTGCGCCTGCAACTGGTGAGGAGGCTGCTCCGGCAAAGCCCAGGCTCGCGCGCCGCACGGCCAAGCCTGCCGCTGACGGCGAGGAGGTCACCAAGCCCAAGCGCCGTACCACGCGCACGACGCGCGCCAAGCGCACCGTTGCAGCTGACTCCTCGGTGCCGATTTCCGATGAGGTCGCGCAGGCACGTGCGTTGGCGCAGATTAGCGAGGCTCAGGTGGTGCGCGCCCGCCGTCGTGCTGCCGAGCGCGAGGCCGCGGCTCTGACCGAGCTTGCAGCTCCGTCTGTGCCCGAGACGCCTGCCGCCATCGAGACCCCTGCCGCCGACCTGCCGACCGAGAAGCCGGCACCGCGCACACGCCGCCGCACGGCTGCTAAGGCCGAGCAAGTTGCGGAACAGGTAGCCCCCGAGCTCACTGAGGCTTCGGTCCGTTCCGCGGCAGGGGAGGGCGCATCGCCTGCTGAGCCCGCTGTGCCTGTCGAGGCCAGCGAAGTTCCCGTTGTCGATCCGGCTTTGCGCCCGCACCGTCGCGGTCGCAAGCCCAAGGCCTTTGTCGAGGCAGAGAAGGCCGCAGCCGCAGCCGCCGCCGCTCGGGATGCTGCGGCGACCGCCGAGTCTGCAACCGCTGCCGATGCACCCGTCCAGGATGCTACGACTTCCGAGGCCGCTCCCGCCGATGCCGAGCCCGCCGATGTCCGTCCCGGTCGCAGCCGTCGTACTGCTGCTAAGCGCACGTCCAAGGCCAAGGCTGCCAAGAAGGGTGCGTCCGAGGATTCTGCCGAGACGACCGCCGATGCGTCGACTGATGTCGCCAAGGCCCAGGACGTCGAACAGCCTGCGTCCGAGAAGCCCAAGCGCGGTCGTAAGAAGTCCGTTAAGGCCAAGGCGTCCGAGCAGCAGGATGTCGAAGCGCAGGTTGATTCTGGCGCCGAGGCCAATGACGCCGCCGCGGCCAATGTTGGCACCGCCGCAACCGATGGTGCCGCCCCCGCTGAGGGCGAAGACGGCACTCGTCCCAACCGTCGCCAGCACAAGCGCAACGACGAGCGCAACGAGCGTAAGGACGACCGCAACAACGACCGTCGCAACCGCCAGCGCGATCGCAAACAGCGCAACAAGGAGCGTAATGCCGCTCCCACCGAGCCCACGCTTTCGCGCGAGGAACTCGCGGCCATGAAGGTCGCTGAGCTGCGCGAGAAGGCTAAGGAGTTCGAGATCGAGACGACCGGCAAGAAGAAGGCCGAGCTCGTCGAGGAAATCTACGTCACCGCTGCGAAGGCCGAGGGCTTCCGCGACATCAAGGGCATTCTGCAGATTCGCCCGGACAGCTCCGGCATCATCCACGCCCATGGCTACATGAAGTCCAACGACGACGCCTTCGTGCCCGCCTACCTCATCCGCTCCGCGCGCCTGCGCACGGGCGACGTCATCGAGGGCTCGCTGCGTCCTTCGCGCGGCGGCGACAAGCGCGCCGGCCTCGCCAAAATCACGACCGTCAACGGTCTGGACCCCGAGCAGATTCGCAACCGTCCCAAGTTCGGCGACCTCACCCCGGTCTATCCCAACGAGCCGCTGCGCATGGAGCACGGCAAGGACTCTATTACCGGCCGCGCCATCGACATCGTGTCACCGATCGGCAAGGGCCAGCGCGGCCTGATCGTGTCCCCGCCCAAGGCCGGCAAGACCACGATCCTCAAGAAGATCTGCCAGTCTATCTCGATTAACAACCCCGAGGTGCACCTCATCTGCCTGCTCGTCGACGAGCGCCCCGAAGAGGTCACCGATATGCAGCGTTCCATCAAGGGCGAGGTTGTGGCGTCGACCTTCGATATGCCTGCCGACAACCACACCCGCGTGGCAGAGCTCGTCATCGAGCGCGCCAAGCGCATCGTAGAGCTGGGTGGCGACGTCGTGGTGGTGCTCGACTCCATCACGCGCCTCGCCCGCGCCTACAACTTGGCGGCGCCCGCCTCGGGCCGCATCCTTTCGGGCGGCGTCGATTCGGCGGCCCTATATCCGCCCAAGCGCTTCCTGGGTGCAGCCCGCAATATCGAGAACGGTGGCTCGCTTACCATCCTGGCCTCTGCCCTCATCGACACCGGTTCCAAGATGGACGAAGTCATCTTTGAGGAGTTCAAGGGCACCGGCAACATGGAGCTTAAGCTCGACCGCGACCTGGCCGACCGCCGCATCTTCCCGGCTATCGACCCCGTTGCCTCCGGTACGCGTAACGAGGACCTGTTGGTCGACGAGCAGATGCGTCCGTTTGTCTTTGGTCTGCGTCGCATTCTTGCCGGCATGAACAACACCGAGCGCGCAGCCGCATCGTTTATCAAGGGTCTTAAGGGCACCAACACCAACCAGGAGTTCCTGGTGCGTTCGGCCAAAAAACACAGCGACTACGAGCAGACGTTCTAGGTTGTCATCCACGCGCAGCGATAGTCATCAATGCGATAAAGGGTCGGGGCTTTGAGCCTCGGCCCTTTTCTATAGCGCCGCTCCGCGCTTATTTTTGACCGTAAGACCGACGAGCAGCAGGTTTCCCGTTTCAATCCGACATCGTCACTTGCAATCGACAGGACGGTTTCGCATAATAACTTTTAAGCTTCGCGACGGAAAACGCAGATGAAACGAACCATATACCGTTGCTTTGGGGCATAGCCCCGCTTCATCTTCTCTCGCGCAGCCAACTGAATGATGCGATTTGGGTGCTGGAAGATGGGGAGAGCTCATGGCTTCTTCTGATGCAACACAACGAGCAGTCCTTGCCGGACTTTCGTGCGGGATCGGCCTTGCCGCTCCCGTGGTTATGTATGCCGCGACGCTGCCGTTTTCGTCGGTGAACGAGACGGTCGTGGCGGGTGCAGTTCCCTTCGCCGTGGGCGCGGTGGCGGGCGTGGGTATCTATGCCGCCTCGCTGGGTATCTCCGAGTATCGTGCGCAGCGTGAAGAGCGTCTGTTCCAGCCCGATGCCATGGGCGGTGCCGCCAATCTCAATCAGCATCAAAGCGAGTTCAAGACCGCCTCGATTCCAGCTCAGCAGCAGGATGCGATTCCGTACGCTGCGGCTTCTGCTTCTCAGGCTCAGTCGGAGCAGTCTACCTCGGCATTCCTTTCCGGCCTGACTGGTGCGTTCCAGCGCCGTCATGCCGATGATGGTGTCCCTACCATCGCTCGAGCCGCAGATGCTATGGACGAGGCCGAGGCTTGGTCCATGATCGACAGCATGCTCGACGACGATTCGCCGGTGAGCTGCGACCCTGCACGCTCGCGCGACGTCTATCAAGTCGCCATCGACGAGCTCACCAACGGCGGGCAGACCGGCTCCTTCAATCGCGATGATATCGCCGCCGCGGCACGCGCCGTGTCGGGCTCCCAGGCCGCCCCTGCGGGCAGCACGGCGGCTTTCGTGGCACTCGTTGCCAATGCGGCGGTCAATAACGCCTACAGCGCTACCTCGGCGGACGCGAACGCTTCTGCCGATAATTCGTACGTTGATGAAGCCATGACCGCGGACGAGGAGGCTGTTGCCGCCCGCCGTGCCGCCGAAAGCTCGCTTTGGGGCGCTCCTGCCCAGCAGCAGGCGGCTGAGGCTGCGCCGTACAATGCAAACCTCGCCAGCATGCCTATCATCTCCGGTGCCGCGGGCATCGATCTCGATGACCTCGATGAGCCTGCAGCCATCACCGCATCGATTGATGCCCAAGATCGCATCGACACCGGCGACCTTCCGGACGCCTCGCTCGAGGTTGATGTCCCCATGGCCGATTACTCGGGCCACGAGGGTATGTGGGCCGCCGCCACCGCGATTCTGGATGAGATTGACGAGCCTGCTCCTGTTTCAGCCCCCGCTCCCGTCGCTGCCCCTCAGCCTGCTGCCCCCGCCTATGTCGGCCGTCACAGCGCTGTGTTCCCCGAGGATACTGCCCGTATCTCGCGTGAGAGCATCGAGCGGGCCGAGGCTATTGCCGCCGGCATTATGGAAAATCGTCGTCACGAGCGCGTCAATCAGATCCTCGAGGAAGAGATCGAGCGTCTTCAGTCCTCTACCGCCAAGCGTACGGGCCGTGCTTATCTGAGCGTTATCGAGGGCGGTACCGCCAGCTTCGCGCCGCTCCGTGCGGAGGCATAACTTCTGCATGGTTAAGATCAATCGAAAATGGGCGGTCGTAACCTGCCTGATGGCGCTCTTGATCTGGGGCAATTCGCTGGTTCCCGGCTCGGGGTCGGGCTCACTGAGCCTAACGGTCATGGAAGCTATCCGCGGTTTCCTGCACGGCGTGGGACTTCCATATGAATGGGTGACCAACTTTGTTGTTCGTAAGTGCGCGCATTTTACCGAGTATTTGGTGCTCGGCATCCTGGCAACGCACGCCTTTGATTTTGAGGGCCGACGCACCTTTGACGTGCTGCTGCCCACGGCAGTGTTCCTGCTGCTGATTCCCTCGATCGACGAGACGATTCAGCTCTTTGTGCCGGGACGCGCCGGCATGATCACTGATGTGATGATCGACTGCTGTGGAGCGGCAACGGGCGTTGTGCTCCGATATCTCTTACGGTCGCTGATGTGCGCCAAAAAGGCCGCCTAAGGACGCATTGTTTGGTCCTAGGCGGCCTTTTTTATTGGAGGGCTTATATGAGGTGTGGCGGCGTCGTTCCATAGGTCGGATTTGCCGGGTGCGCCACGCCCTGTGGGTGCGTCTGTTACTGAAGCGCCTGTGCGCCTAGGGCCAGGCAGCCCATGATGCCCTGCTTGCCCTCGAGGCTGTTGTTGACGATGTAGGTATCGATGTCGTTGACCTCGGGCGTGACGATATAGCCGTTGAGCATCTCGGCGCACTTCTTGCGCGCGAGCGGCACGATGGGGGTGTGGTCGGCCACGCCGCCGCCGATGACGATCTTCTGCGGCGCATAGCACAGGATGAAGGTCATGAGCGCCTGCGCCAGATAGCCGGCGAGCAGATCCATGGCCTCCGGGTCATCGGCCATGTCTCCGGCGCTCTTGCCATCCCAGCGCCTTTTAACGCCGGGGCCGGCGATGAGGCCCTCGAGGCAGTTGTCGTGGAAGGGGCAGGCGCTGTGCTCGCCAATGGTGTCGCGCGGGTCGCGCGTGACCAGGATGTGACCGGCCTCGGGATGCATCATGCCGTGCACGAGCTTACCGCCCGAGAGCACGCCAGCGCCCACGCCGGTACCGATGGTCAGATACACCACGTCCGTGAGGCCCTGGGCGCAACCAAAGGTGACCTCGCCCAGGCAGGCGACGTTGACGTCGGTGTCGTAGCCGCAGGGAATATTGAGCTCGTTTTGGATGGTGCCCAGCAGGTCAAAGTAGCGCCATGCCGTTTTGGGCGTCTCCAGGATCTTGCCGTATTGGGGCGAGGCGGGGTTGACTGCGGTGGGGCCAAAGGCGCCGATGCCTAGCGCGGCGATGCCCTTGTTCGCAAACCATGCGTTGACGGCCTCGACGGTCTCCTGCGGGGTCGTGGTCGCGATCTGCTCGCACTCCAGGACCATACCGTCTGCATAGCCCGTGGCGCAGACCATCTTGGTGCCGCCGGCCTCGAGCGCTCCGATAAGCTGCTCTGCCATAGTATTCCTCTCTGGGACGAGTTGCTCCGTGACTAAAGTATAGCGCTCAATAAAATAAATGAGGTCGCTATAAAAAGAAACCTCGTGGCCCAACGGGTTCACGAGGTTTCTATAGTGCCTTTAGTTACTGACCGTCCTTACCCGCGCGGTTCGATTTTATCACGCAGAGACTTGAGGTTCTCCAGTGCCGCGTTAAGCGTCTCGTCTCGTTTGGCAAAGTGGAAACGAATCAGATGGTTGACGGGCTCGCGGAAGAAGCTCGAGCCGGGCACGGCGCCCACGCCCACCTTGGAGGCCAAATCCTCGCAGAAGTCGAGGTCGCTGTTATAGCCAAACTCCGAGATATCCATCATCACGTAGTAGGCGCCCTGCGGCACGTTGTGCGTGAGTCCGATGCTGTCGAGTCCCTGACAGAATAGGTCGCGCTTGGCGGTGTAGAGGTCGAGGACCTCCTGGTAATAGCTGTCGTCGAAGTTGAGGGCGGTGACGACGGCCTCTTGCAGGGGAGCGGCGGCGCCCACGGTGAGGAAGTCGTGAACCTTTTTGATGCGCTCGGTGATTTCGGCAGGAGCGATGGTGTAGCCCAGGCGCCAGCCGGTGATGGAGTAGGTCTTGGATAGCGAGCTGCAGCTGATGGTGCGCTCAAACATGCCGGGCAGCGTGGCCATGTACACGTGCTCGTGGGGCGCGTAGACGATGTGCTCGTAGACCTCGTCGGTGATGCAGTAGGCGTCATACTTTTTGCACAGGTCGGCGATAAGGGTGAGCTCCTCGCGGGTAAAGACCTTGCCGCAGGGGTTGGACGGGTTGCATAGAACGATCGCCTTGGGATCGTTGTCGCGGAAGGCCGCCTCCAGGACCTCACGGTCAAAGTCAAAGGTGGGCGGGTTGAGCGGCACGTAGATAGGCTCCGCACCCGAAAGGATCGTGTCGGCGCCGTAGTTCTCGTAGAATGGCGAGAAGATGACGACCTTGTCGCCGGGGTTCGTGACCGTCATCATGGCGGCCATCATGGCCTCGGTGGAGCCGCAGGTGACCACGATGTTCTCGTTGGGGTTGATCGGCATGCCCATAAAGTGCTCCTGCTTGGCGGCAAGCGCCTCGCGCATGGCCTGGGAGCCCCAGGTGATGGAGTACTGGTGGTAAAGCGGCTTGGGGTCGGTGGCAATGGTGCTGAGGCTATCGAGCAGCTGCGCCGGGGGATCGAAATCGGGGAAGCCCTGCGACAGGTTGACGGCACCATACTTGTTGGAGATGCGCGTCATGCGGCGGATGACCGAATCGGTAAACGCCGCCGTGCGGTTGGAGAGTTCTTTCATGCCTATCCTTTCGAGCATTGGGTGGAGCAAGTTTACTCCTATGGAACCGGTGGGATTTGCTCGAAACGGGCTCGAAAAACTCTTTGGTTGATTTCCGATCTCAGCCGAACACATTGAGCAAATAGGCCGTTCCCGCAC
>UQTW01000045.1 GCA_900544115.1 uncultured Collinsella sp.
CGTGGACGTAGGCCCCGAATCGGTGTTGCCTCCCGGCGCATTCCGCAGGGGGAGCGATATTTTGCAGCACGAAGTGCGTAGCAAAATATCGCCCATGCCCGAGGACGCGCCGGGAGGCAACACCGATTCGGGGCCGGGCATACGGATCTACCTGCGCATTTACAAATTCGTAAACTTTTTTGAAAAAAGTGCTTGCACAGTTCTCGAATCATAGGTTATTATCTTCCTCGTTGAACGCGCGGGTCCAACAAAACGAAGCGCGAATCAACAACATAGCATGTCGGAGTGGCGGAATTGGCAGACGCGCTAGCTTGAGGTGCTAGTGACCGCTTTTTGGTCATGCGGGTTCAAGTCCCGCCTCCGACACCATCGCATTTGAGAAGCCTCTTCGGAGGCTTTTTTGTTACCGATAGACGGTGGGGTCCACGATGGAAACGCTTGAACGCAACGAGTGGGCAGACGTTGCCCAACTAGTCGAGATCACGAGCGATGCTGTCATCATCTGCGAGCTCGACGGAACCATTCTGCATGTGAATAATCGCTTACTTGGTTTGATGTGCGAGGTACGCGCTGACGTCATCGGTGGAGATGTTAAAGACGTCCTGTACTCGTCCTCTTTTGAACGTGCGACGGAACATCGTCTGCCATTTGAAACTGATGGCTCCGAGAACGAACTGATGCTCAAACTGAGTGACGGCTCTTTTATTCCCGTCTTGGTTCGTGCGGGCTCCGTAACGCCTCCACGCATCTTTGGGCGCCGCGCACCACGTGTCCTGGTGGCGCTTCACAGTATCGAGGAACAGTATTCTCACGACCGGCAACTCAAGCGTGCGTTATCGGAGCTTAGAGTGGCGAACAAGCGTCTCTCTGGCACGCTCTCGGTCATTATGAGCACTGTGGGCTCCGATGAGTTACCCAGCCTGCTTGATACCGTTTTGAACCAGCTTGTAGGAACGCTCGATGCTTCGGGTGCCGCTATCTATTTTTCTGAGAGCGGCGGCTTTAAGCTTCGCGGTGTTTCCAAGGAGCTGCTCGACAGCTACCTGCCCGAGTTTTTGCCGTATGGCGCTGGCATTCCGACGTATGTTCTTCGCGAGTCGCGTGCTTGTCGCTTGTCGATTCAACAGGACCTTGAGGGCGATAAGGCCGCCTCCGGTATGTTCATGGACCTGGATAATCGTTCTAAGCACCTGTTGCGCATGCAGGATATGCCTCCGTACCGCAGTGAAATCTGTCTTCCCGTTTTTTACGGTACGCAGATCCTTGGCGTGCTGGAAGTTGGTTGGAAACGCCCCCAGGCACCGCTCGCCTATGACGTTAATGTGCTCGAGGTCATTTGCGATTACCTGTCTATCCAGCTGGTCGGCATGGCATCGAGCCTTCGCTCCCGTCGCACGGCCGAGCTTGGCCGCTCGCTCAATGTCTTGCGGGATGAGTTGTTTACCTTTCTAGACGATTCCGCCGCGGCTACCCAGGCGGTATCGTCCGAGATCTGCAATATGCTCAACTGCCATTTTTGCCCTATTGAGTATGACGCCAGTCTGGATTCCTACGTCATAGATTTTGAAGGCGGCAGTCGCGTTGCTTTGCCGGACGATCCCGAGAAGCTTTTCTTTTCCACGACGGCGCCAGCGGCACGTTTGGGGGCTGCCCCTGATGGCTTTGAGGCATCTGTTTTGGGCGGCACGAGTGCCGAGGACCTTAAACACGTCCGTATAACTCGCGTTGACGAATCGATGCCTATGGGAGGCTGGCTTAGAGCGCATGGCCTGCCTTGCCAGGGTCTCTACGTCGACGCCGGCATCGAGGCGGGGCGCCCGCGCTCTGAGGGCGATGGCAAGCACAGTAACGACGCGATCGTTCCTGCTTCTGTTGCGAAGGGCCCGACGACGCGCGCGCTGCTGCTTCGTGATGGTAGCCAAGAGCCGATTGATGACCTTGAATATGATTACTTGGTGCACTTGGCTCATGACTTTGAACTGATCTATGAAGGCGAATCTCAAAAGCGTGAGGAGCGCCATATCGCTCAGACCCTCCAGATTGGCATGAGAAATTCACTGGGGGATGTTCCGGGAATCGCCGCCGATTCGGTGTACCTGTCGGCCACGAACTCGGCGTTGGTCGGCGGCGATTTCTATACGCTCATCCGTCTTCCCGACGATTGCGCCGTCATGATTCTGGGCGATGTGTCTGGCAAAGGCATTGAGGCTGCATCGATGTCCGCGCTCGTCAAGACGGCCCTGACGGCATATGCCTGGGAGGGCGCTGGACCGGCCCGCATGGCACGCTCCCTTAACAGCATGCTCATGGGCTTTTCGAGGGTCGAGACGTTCGTGACGGCCTTTATCGCCAAGATTGACCTTAAAGCCGGACGCGCAACGTATTGTTCGGCGGGCCATCCTCCGACCATGGTCATCAGGCCAGAGTCGATGCCGCTGGGTGGCGGCGAGGCCCGTGGGGGGGAGGTCGAGCTGCTTGGATGCCAATCGGGGGTAATCGGTGCCTTTGAGAGCATGGTATACGAGACAGGCGTGTTTACGTTCGCTCCTGGTGACATGCTATTTATGTACACCGACGGAACAATCGAAGCGCGTGACCGCTCGGGTGCTTTCTTTGGCGAGCAGCGCCTTCGCGACCTTCTGCTCTCTGTCTCGGGTGAGGGCGTGTCGGGCATTTGCGGCAAGGTCTTGGGCGAGCTTGACCGATTTACCGAATCGGCGCTGGACGATGACATTGCATTGGTGTCCCTTGAGTTTTTACGGGGTCGTTCATAGACGACGCTGGGCGGGCTGAATCCGTACGGTTGGGGAAACGAATGCATCGAGTGGGCTTTTTTGGGGAACCATGGTCGTATGAATGAGTGGAATGACATAGCGGTTTTGACGCCACCAGGCGATATCGACATCGCCACGGTGCCTGCGCTGCGTCGGCGGTTGGATGCTTTGATTGGCCGCGGCGTGCGTCGTGTCGTCATCAACTGTCAGGCTGTTAGCTTTATCGATTCGACGGGCCTGGCATTCCTGCTTACGCGCGCTCGTGAGCTCATGAGGCGAGAAGGCCTGCTTTCGCTCGTCAATGCATCAGGTGAAGTTGTTCGCTTTTTGGAGATTGCTCGTCTTGTCGATATCCTTCATGTCGCGGGGCCGGCACGGGAGTCTATTCCCGCCATTCCGGTGGGGGAGCTGCCTCGCTGGAGTAAGAGCGTCGAGGTCCGTCAGGGTATCGAGAATCTTCCATACTACCGACATCGTATCGCCGAACTCCTTGAATCGCTTCCGTTGCGCCGTGACGAGCGCTACGATGTCGCATTGGCGTCGGGGGAGGCGCTGGGTAATGCCTATGACCATGCGGGCGGTATCGGGTGCGTCCTGACGGTTCAGGCCTATAGCGATCGCGTTGTGGTTGAGGTGCTTGATCGAGGTGCCGGCTATTCTATCGATGAAACGAGCGAACCGGTCGCATCAGAGGAGCGCGGCCGTGGTATCAAGCTTATGCGTATGCTCGTCGATAACGTGGAGGTTGCTCGTCGTACGGACGGCGCCGGCACGCGCGTGCAGATGGTGAAGCTGTTTAGCGGAGCGCTGGAATCGTGTGCCTAGCCAATCGCTTTAGCGCGTTTAGCTACTAAGAACATGCGGCAGACAAGTTTTTTGAAAAAAGTACTTGCGTCTTTTGGACAACTCGCGTAAATTAATAACCCGCAAGCGGACATGGCTCAGTTGGTAGAGCACAACCTTGCCAAGGTTGGGGTCGCGGGTTCGAGCCCCGTTGTCCGCTCCAAACGCAGCAGCCCGACTACTACGGTAGCCGGGCTTTTTCGTACCCATCGCTTGGGCTCGAACCCGAGAGGGAGCGAGCGTTAAGCAAACGCGGAGCGTTTGTAGCGAGCTGGCGAGGACGCCGGCAGGCGGCCGAAGCCGGTGCGGATCCGCAAAGCGGATACGCGGACGCCCCGTTGTCCGCTCCAACTATCTTACGCGGTTCTAACGAACCGCGTTTTTTGTTGACGCTGCGCGAGCCCCGGGCACCCCATCTTGCCCCTCAATCGTCGGTCGCGTACATAGAGTACGCTTCCCTCCTCTTTCGCGGCAACCTGGGGCACCCGGAGCCCGCTCGCTGCCGTGGCCGGGGAAGTGGGTCTTCCGTTCTTTTCACTAATCGATTGATTCGCCACAGGAGGCTCGAGCCCGAGAGGGAGCGAGCGTTTTGGGGCGTGGCTGTGACGTTTGCCGCGAATGTCCGCTTTGGGCGTATCATCGTGGGCATCTCGCAAAACCTCGTTGCAAGGGAGACTCATCCCATGGCTACAGAAAAGTCCTCGTCGCGCCCATGGATGTCCGATGCCGCGATCTATCAGATCTACCCGCGCTCGTTTAAGGATTCGACTGGTTCGGGTCTGGGCGATATCGCGGGCATTACCCAGCAGATGGACTATCTTGAGCGGCTGGGTATCGAGGCCATCTGGCTGAGCCCGTTTTACCCATCGCCTCTTGTTGATGGCGGCTATGATGTGGCGGGCTACTGCGATGTCGACCCACGTCTCGGGTCGCTTGACGACTTCGATGACATGATCGCTGCGGCTCACGCGCACGGCATCAAGGTCATCGTCGACATCGTGCCCAACCATTCGTCCAACCAGCACCCCTGGTTCAAAGCCGCTCTTGCCGCCGGCCCCGGATCACCCGAGCGCGCCCGTTATATCTTCCGCGATGGTCGCGGCGAGCACGGCGAGCTGCCTCCCACCAATTGGAATGCCAACTTTGGCGGCCCCGCCTGGACGCGCGTCGCGGACGGTCAGTGGTATCTGCACATGTTTACGCCCGAGCAGCCGGACTTTGACTGGTCGTGTCCCGAGGTTCATGCGTTCTTTTGCGACGTCCTGGCGTTTTGGAGCGATCGAGGCGTCGATGGCTTTCGCATTGATGTGGCGCACGGTCTCGCCAAGGATCTCGACCGCGATGACCTCGACCGGTGGCATCTCGCCGAGGGCGATGACATGGTTGAGGACGGCACCCATCCGCTGTGGGACCGCAACGAGGTCCATGAGATCTATCGCGAGTGGCGCCGCGTGTTCGACCGTTATGATCCGCCGCGCAGCGCCGTTGCCGAGGCGTGGGTTCTGCCCGAGCGCCAGTATCTCTACGCGCGCCCCAGCGAGCTTGGCCAGACATTCAACTTTGAGTTCGCCAAGGCCACTTGGACCTATGATGACATGCACGCTGCAATCGAGAGGGGCTTGAAGGCAGCTATAGAATCCGATTCCGCCTCGACCTGGGTACTCTCCAACCACGACGTGCCGCGCGTGGCGACACGCTATGCCCTGCCGCAAATCAAGGCGACGCGCTACCATCAGATTGTGCTCGACTGGCTCTTACGCGACGGGTCGTCTTATGACGAGGACCGTGAACTCGGCGAGCGCCGCGCGCGGGCGGCCCTTTTGCTCGAGCTGGCGCTTCCGGGCTCGGCATACGTGTATCAGGGTGAGGAGCTCGGCCTTTTTGAGGTGGCTGACATTCCGTGGGCTGCACTCGAAGATCCTACTGCGACCAATACGCACGGACCGAAGCGCGAGAAGGGGCGCGACGGCTGCCGTGTGCCCCTGCCGTGGGTGGCGGCGGACGATCCCGCGCAGGGCGGATCGTTTGGGTTTTCACCGGCGGACGCCGATGCGGCGCCCCATCTGCCGCAGCCTGCATGGTTTTCCGATTACGCTGCCGATAGGGAAGAAGCGGACCCGACATCGATGCTTGCGCTCTATCGTGACGCCCTCTGGCTGCGGCGCAAGCTGCGCGGGTGCGCCAACGATCTCGCGTGGCTCGATCTTGACGGGCGCACCGGCCTTGCGGATGGTGCCGAGGGCGCTGAGGGCGGCGTCATCGCCTATCGCCGCGACAACGGCTGGGCGTGTGTGACGAACTTCGGTGCAGCACCCGTGGAGCTGCCGGCGGGCAGGGTCCTGCTCACCTCATCACCGCTTGCAGACGGCAGGCTCGCGCAGGACAGTTCTGCCTGGATCATGCTCGCTGAGTTGTAGGGGCCTCTTGCGGCGAGTTTGCGTTTGCCTGCGCTTTCCGTGGTGGCTGATGTCTTCGCGAGGTTCGCGAGGGCGTCGCAAAACTTTTCAAAAAAAGTTCTTGCATTTGGGTGGATTATCCCGTATATTAAATCCTCGCAGGCGGACATGGCTCAGTTGGTAGAGCACAACCTTGCCAAGGTTGGGGTCGCGGGTT
>UQTW01000046.1 GCA_900544115.1 uncultured Collinsella sp.
CTGGTGATCTCCGCCTTGAGAGGGCGGCGTCCTAAACCGCTAGACGAACGGGCCACATGACATCTGCACTGCCGTGCTGCGAGGAAATATATTACGGGACAAAAAACATCAGCGCAAGAAGAAATTCCAAATTGCCGAAAAAATTGTCGGCAGGTTATGGAACGCGCAGGTCAACTGGTTAGCTAGTTCAAGTTGAGATGAGCCAGGAGGGCTTCGCGGTTGTTGGGGATGTTGTCCTCGATCACGGCGTCGAGGGCAGCGTTGAGAAGCTGCCCCAGCTCCGGCCCCGGCTTGACGCCGGCGCGGATCAGATCGCCACCATTGATGGCAAGCATCTTGAGTGTATAGGGCTCCCCCGCCTGCAGCAGATCGTGGGCGAGCGTACGCATCTCCTCGATCGTCTCGACGTAATAGAAGCACGAGGGCGCCTTGCCGAGCGTGTCGGCACGCTTAAGGTCCATGAGCTCGTCCATCAGACGCGGCGTATCGACACCCTCGCCCGAAAGCGCGCGCATCATATTGAGCAGGCAGGAGCGCTCGGGGCGCAGCGGCTTGTCATGGTATTTGATCAGCAGGCACACATCGCGCACCAAATCGTGCGAGAGCGCCAGGCGATCCATGATGACACGCGCCTTCTTGGCGCCGAGCTCGGGATGACCGTAGAAGTGGCCGCTGCCGTCGTGATCGACCGTAAAGCACTCGGGTTTGGAAACGTCGTGCAAAAACGCAGCCCACATAAGGCTCGACGAGGGCGCGACGCCGTCGCACAGCGCCAGCTCCCCTGCCACCGTCAGCACGCGGGCGATATGCTCGTAGACGTTAAACGCATGATAGACGCTGCGTTGATCAAACCCGCGAGCGGACGCGAGCTCGGGCACGGCGGCGCAAACAAGCTCGGGGTAGCGCAGCATCGCGTCTCCCCCATGGCCGGTCGAAAGGATACCCTCGAGCTCAATGCCCACGCGCTCGCGCGCCACAGCATCGAGCAGCGGCGCGCACTCGGCAAGCGCCTGTTTAGTCTTAGGCTCGATCATAAAATCCAGACGGCAGGCAAAACGCACCGCGCGCAGCATGCGAAGCGCGTCCTCGTTAAAACGACGCTTGGGATCTCCAACGGCGCGGATGAGCTTGCGGTCTAGGTCGCCCTGACCATCGTAGCGGTCGACAAGACCACGCTCGGGATGCCAGGCCATAGCGTTAACGGTAAAGTCACGACGCGCCAGATCGTCCTCAAGCGACGCCGCACGCTCCACACTCTGGGGATGGCGGCCGTCGGTGTAAAAGCCATCTAGGCGGTAGGTGGTGACCTCAATGCGCTCATCATCGCAAATAGCCGTGATGCCGCCAAATTTTATGCCCGACTCAACCACGGCAATATCAGCCGCTTCGAGCGCCTCTTTGGACTCCTGCCACAGGCCGCTGCAGCACATGTCAACATCGTGGCTGGGGCGTCCCATCAGGGCATCACGTACCCAACCGCCCACGTACCAAGCCTCAAGACCTGCTGCCTCAAGCGCACGCAGGACACGGATAGAGGCATCGGTCGGCTGCGTACCGTTGAGCGAAACATTGCACATGCCTATGGCCTCCTGCGACTATCAAATTGGCTATCGATTGCGTCTGCAAGAAGTCTAGCAAGAAACAGCCTCCACTGCACACGCAAGTCCGATAAACAAAAACGCATCCGTCCTGGTCTAAGACGGATGCGAAATAATTGAACTATTCAGGCAAGGTGCCGGAACTAGCAAACCTGACGAATTGCAATACCCTTCTGATACTCATCGACCTTGGCAAAATCGCCCAGACCCGGGCACTCGACCACGTTGGCGCCGGTGGCCATCGAGAGGCGCAGGGCGTCCTCGACGCGCTCGGGAGCGTCGTGCCACACGGACAGGAAGGCGGCCAGCGAAGAGTCACCGGCGCAAACGGTCGACAGCAGCTTGACCTCAAAGGTACGGTTGGCAAACCAGATGTGCTCGCCGTTGGAGAAGTACGCGCCGGCGCCACCCAGGGTCAACAGCACGTTCTTGGCGCCCTTGGCATGCAGCTCGGCCATGGCAGCCTTGACGGACTCATCGTCGCCGCCGCTCACCTTAATGCCAAAGATGTCGAGCAGCTCGTCGTCGTTAGGCTTAATGAGGAGCGGCTCCATAGCAATGAGGTCGGCCAACTGATGGCTCGAAATATCGAGCACGAACTCGGCGCCCTTTGCCTTAACGCGGCGAAGCACCTCGGCCAGGAAGCCCTCAGAGGTGTTGGGGGGCAGCGAGCCGCTAATGACCAGGCAGGTCATGTCCTCGAGCGAATCGATCAGCTCAAACATCTCCTGCTCGTTGGCCTCGTTGATGGCGGCACCGGCGTTGACCATGTTGTACTCGGTGTCGGGACCGGCATTGAGGAACACGTTGACACGCGTGATGCCGTCAGTCCACACGGGCTTGACGGGCACGCCCAGGGCCTCGGCGCCCTTAACGATATACTCACCCGAGAAGCCGGCGAAGAAGCCCAGGATCGTGGTGTCGACGCCGTAGTGGTCGAGCGTAAACGAAACGTTGAGACCCTTGCCGTTGGGGGTGTAGACAGCGTTACGGGTGCGGGTAACGGTGTTGGCGGACAAGCCATCGCAGGAGATGTTGTAGTCAATAGCGGGATTTGCAGTAAGCGTGTAAATCATGAATGTTCCTTTCACGAAGCAACGTGTTAATGAAAGTATATTCCACGCTTCGGCAAAAGGCTACAACAACTCGGTGAACGGTGTGGAACGCGTGAAGCGCGGCTCCGAGGTTCGAGTGGGACAAAAAACGGCGCCCCGGTCGAAACCGGGACGCCGTATGCGCACGAGTTTGTCGTGTTTCGCTTACTTGCGATCGAGCTTGCGAACGGCAACGCGCTTGCTGTACTCGTCGACGTGACCAAAGTCGCCGATGCCGACGGACTCAGCAACGTTGGCGCCGGTGGCCATAGCGAGCTTCATGGCCTCCTCGACGTTGTCGCGATCCCTGTACCACTTGTGCAGGAACGCAGCGAGGGTGCAGTCGCCGGCGCAGACGGAAGAGACAAGCTTGATGTTGAACTCACGCTTGGCATACCAGATGTCCTCGCCGTTGGAGAAGTAAGCGTCACCGCGGCTACCACGGGTGAGCAGCACGTTCTGGACGCCGGCCTCGTGAGCCAGCTTCATGGCAACGCGGACCTCGTCGTCGGTGTCGACCGGCACGCCGAAGATAGCCTTCATCTCGTGATGGTTCGGCTTAATGAGCAGCGGCTTCTTGTGAGCGAGCTCCTTGAGCTTGTCGGAGGACAGGTCCAGGACGACGTCGGCGCCACGGGCCTGAGCGTGCTCCATGACCTGAGCCAGGAAGTCGGGCGTAGCTTTGGGAGGCACGGAGCCGGAGACGATCAGGCACTCAAGGTCGCCCGCGGTGTCCAGGATGTTGTAGAGCTCCTCCTGATGCTGCGGCGTGATCGGAGCACCGGGGTTCAGGATGCCGTACTCGTGCTGGCCATCGTTGACGTAGGTGTTGATGCGCGTGATACCGTCGGTCCAGACCGGGCGGCAGAGGCAACCCAGGTTCATGACCTCCTCGACGATGAACTTGCCCGTGAAGCCGGCGAAGAAACCGAGCGCGACGGTGTCGACGCCCATCTTCTTAAAGGCGAAGGACACGTCGAGGCCCTTGCCGTTAGCCGTGTAGCTGGCCGAGCCGGTGCGGACGTTCTCGTCGGGCTCGAGCGGAGAGCTCGAAACCGTCATGTCGACAGCCGGGTTAGCGGTTAGCGTGTAGAACATTTACAGTACCCCCTGTATATGTGAGGGCCGCGTGGCCGGCCCATTCCAACCACGCGGTTACCTCTGATACCAAATTAGCGAGCTGCGGACTCGAGCAGTGCCTTGACCTCGGCAGCGGTGTTGCAGGCGAGCGCCTTCTCGGCGAGCTCGTCGCACTCGGCCTTGGTCCACTGGCTGATGGTCTTGCGGGCGCGCAGGATGGACGGAGCGCTCATCGAGAACTCCTCCAGGCCCCAGCTGATCAGCAGCGGCTCGAGCAACGGATCGGCAGCGGCCTCGCCGCACATACCGACCATGATGCCGGCCTTCACGCCGCTCTCGATGATGTTCTTGAGCGAGCGGAGCACGGCGGGATAGTACACCTGGTACAGGTTGGAGATGGTGTCGTTGCCACGGTCGGCGCACATGGTGTAGCCGATGAGGTCGTTGGTGCCGATAGAGAAGAAGTCGGCGACCTCGGCCAGACGGTCAGCGAGCAGCGAGGCGGCAGGCGTCTCGACCATAATGCCGACCTCGATGTTCTCGTTGAACTTGCGACCCTCTTCGGTCAGCTCGGCCTTGCACTGCTCGACGAGCTCCTTGACGGCCACGACCTCCTCGACGCAGGTGACGAGCGGGATCATGATCTTGACGTCACCAAAGGCGCTGGCGCGCAGCAGGGCGCGGAGCTGAACCTTGTACTGGTCGGGATTGGCCAAGCAGTAACGCACGGCGCGGAAGCCCATGAAGGGGTTCTCTTCCTTGACCATGTGCAGATACGGAATCTCCTTGTCGCCGCCCACATCGAGCGTGCGGATGATGACCGGAGCACCCTTGAGCGCGCTGGCGACCTTACGATAGGCGTTGAACTGCTCCTCCTCGGAAGGAAGCTCAGCAGAGTCCATGAACAGGAACTCGGAGCGGAACAGACCGATAGCCTCGGCGTCGTGATCGAGCGCGTTGGGCACGTCATCGGGGTTACCGATGTTGCAGGCGATGATCTTCTTGATGCCATCGGCAGTCACGGACGGCTTGCCACGGAAGGCCTCGAGGGCTGCCTTCTCGGCAGCGAAGGCCTCGGCCTTGGCGGTGTAGGCAGCGAGCGTCTCCTCGTCGGGATCGGCCTCGACGATACCCTTGCCACCGTCGACGACAACGGTCATACCGTTGCGCAACGCGGTGCAGCTGTTGGAAACCGAAAGGACAGCCGGGATCTCGAGGGCGCGCGCAATGATCGCGGAGTGCGACGTGCGGCCACCGGTCTCGGTGACGATACCGGCAACGTGGGCCTTATCGATCGTGGCGGTCATGGACGGCGTGAGGTCGTGCACGACAACGACGGTATTCTCGGGCAGGACGGAGAGGTCGACGACCTCCTTGCCCAGCAGCTCGGCCAGAATACCGGTGCGGATGTCGGCGATGTCGGCCGCGCGCAGACGGAACATCTCGTCGTCCATGGACAGGAACATGTTCTCGAACATGGTCGAGGTGTCCATGAGCGCCTGCTCGGCGCAGGTGCCGCCGTCAATGGCGGCGTTGATGGCGTCGGTCATGCCCGGGTCCTGAGCCAGGACAATGTGTCCGCTCATGATCTCGGCCTCGGCCTCGCCCACCGTCTCCTTCATGTGGTCGGCCTGAGCCTGGGTCTTCTCGCAGAAGACCGAAAGAGCGGACTGATAGCGCTCCTTCTCTGCTGCCGAATCAGCAACCTCGTGCGGCTCAAACGTCAAGTCGGGATCGACGGCGACCATGACGGTGCCGATACCGATGCCCTCGGAAGCGTTGACTCCCTGATACATTCCCATTCCTCTCTCCGTGTCATGTGATAAAGCGTTTTGCCATATCCATGACAAAAGAGCGCAGCTACCTTACAACAGGTCACTGCGCCCCCAAATATGAACTTAGTTGTTCAACATGCGACCCGTTTGAGTTCTACTCGCCAAGACCGCTCTTGATGAGCTCGATGGCAGCAGCCAGAGCCTCGGCCTCGTCGGCGCCGTCGCACTTGACCTCGACCTCGGTACCGCAGGGGATACCAGCAGCCATGAGGGCCATCGGGGACTTGCCGTTGACCTCCTTCTCGGGGGTGACGACCGTCACGTCACAGGCGTACTTGCCCATGGTGGAGGCGAACAGACCAGCCGGACGCATGTGCAGACCCTGAGGATTAACGAGGGTAGCCTTCTCAGAAACCATAGTTGACTCCTTTTTTGTGTTTAACCCCTGTCATGCATGTGGCAGGAGTCAGATTCACGACGTTGTTTATATTAACTCACATCAAACGGTTTTTCATTGTGTTTCGCACGAATTGTTGGACAGATGTCGTTCGCTGTCCGCTCGCCTGCCGGGCGGGGCGGTTAAGTTTGCTGCTCTACAGTCCTGCGCAAGACGGAAAGCACATTAAGTGCTTTCCT
>UQTW01000047.1 GCA_900544115.1 uncultured Collinsella sp.
GGCTGCCGGGGGCGGCGCTGCGGCGGAGCTTGCGCTCGCCGTGGGCGAGCGGGCGCCCTGGGCTCCGGCGCTCGACGGACTGACACTCCGTGTGCCCGCCGGTGGGCGCGCCTGCGTGATGGGCGCCTCGGGTGTGGGCAAGTCGACGCTGCTTTCGTTGGCAGCGGGGGAGTGCGCGCCGTGCTCGATGGTGTTTCAGGATGCACGCTTGGTCGAGTCCGCCGCGGCGCTGGATAACGTGCTAGTGTGCGCCGATGCACGCGTGGACGCCTCGAGTGCTGCGGCCCTGTTGCGCCTGCTGGTGCCGGGGGTCGATGTACATGCTCGCGTGGCCGAGCTTTCGGGCGGGCAGCGCCGTCGCGTCGAGATCGCTCGAGCCCTGCTGTGCCCGGGCGGCGCGGTGATTCTTGACGAGCCCTTTACCGGTTTAGATACCGCTGCGCGCGACGCATGCGCCGAGGTCGTGCTCGACTTGCTCGACGGCCGTATGCTGCTGCTTGCCTCGCACGATGTCGCCGACGCTCAGGCCCTCGATATCTCGGACATCATCACGCTCTAAATACTAACTCAGCAACAAAATGATTCGTTTTCCTCCGCTCCCATGGGGTCGGGTGTGCTATTCTATCTGCGGGGTAATACTTAGGAATACCAAGTAATACCGACGCAGCAGAAACAAACTCCGGATGCGGGCCAATCGGGTTGCCTTCACAGCCCGTCGCCCAGCCGCGTGGCCCGCATCTATCCGCACCACCGTCGTTTCAAAAAGGAAGCGCCATGGCAGAACACATGACCCCGGTTGTCGCGAAGGTCTTGCCCGAGGAAAAGGCGGCCTTCGCGGCGGCAACCCAGCTCGTGGGCACCACGCCGTCCAACGCCATCCGCATGTTTATCGCCGCGTTCAATCGCTGCGGCACCTTCCCGTTCGACATTTCACCCAACGGGGCTTTTGGCACTGCGCCCGATTCTCATCAATAAGTGATCCGTTTTCCTCCGTCCCCATGGGATCAGCTCTCTGCCAAGTTGTGGTAGAACTAGGGAACGGTTTTGAGGAGGTTGGCATGCTCAATGCGATGATTTGGGCGCTTGCCTGTTTTGGCGTCGTCGCTGCCGATATTGCCCTGAGCGTCGTTTTGTTCTCCGCCCTTGGCGTCGCATCGGTGTTCGTGGGTTTTTCGATCGATGACCTCGACATTCAATTGCTTCAGGCCGTCGCGCAGACGGCATCGTTTTTGATGGCGCTGCTGTGGTGGCGTTATCTTTGGCCGCGTTCATTTATGGCACGCCGGCAAAGCGAGCATCCGCTCGGCGGGGGAGCGCGTGGGGCGTGGAAGCGCATCGCCTGCGTTATCGTGATTGGCCTGGCCCTGCAGGTGGTCGTTGGCTACGTGACCGATGCCGTGCTGTCGCTGTTGCCCGATGCTGCGGCCGACTACAGCGAACTTGTCGAGGAAACGGGCATGGGCGACACCAGCTATCTCGCCGTCCTGACTACGGTGTTCGGCGCCCCATTTTGTGAAGAGCTGCTGGTGCGCGGCATTATTTTTGAGTTTTCGCTCCGTGCGTTTAATCCGCAGTGCCGCCCACTTTGGAAGCGCCGGCGTCGTGCGAGCGCGCAGGACGGCGCCATGGTGCCCTGGGCGGCCCCAAGTACGTGGGGTATCGCCGCGGCGATTGTGCTGCAGGCGGCAATCTTCGGTTTTATGCACATGAATTGGGTACAGGGCTGCTACGCGGGTGCCGCCGGCCTCATCTTTGGTTGGGTGCTTGTGACGACCGGAAAGCTCCGCTACACGATCCTGCTGCACTTCGCCTTTAATGCCGGGTCGTATCTCATGACGTTGCTCTGGTTTGTGAACACGCCGTTCGACGTGGCAATTACGGTCGCTATCGCCGGCGTCATCCTCGTTGAGGCAATGCGGTTGCTGTGCCGCGCGTGTGGGATGGACGCAGTGAGCGCACCGCTGCCCTAGTTGCGACGCCCGCCTCCGTTGGCGCCTTGACGTCCCTGAGCTGCACGGTTGCGCCCGGCAGTGTTTTGCGCGCGCGACATGCCGCCGTGCCCCTTGCTGCCTTTGGGTCCCTTGCCGGCGCCGCCGCCATGCGGTTTGCCGCCTTTCTTGCCGATGCCATGTCCGCCGTTGGCCGATGTCTCGCCCGGGCGCGGCGGCACGGGACGGATCAGGCAATGCTTGGTGTAGCCGATCAGGTCGCGACGGCCAGCCTTTTCCAGCGCCTCGCGCACGAGCTTGTAGTTCTCGGGTTTGCGATACTGAATCAGCGCACGCTGCATGGCCTTTTCGTGCGGGTCGCGCGCCACATAGATCGGCTGCATGGTGCGCGGATCCACGCCGGTGTAGTACATGCACGTCGACATGGTGGACGGCGTGGGGTAAAAGTCCTGCACCTGCTCGGGCATGTAGCCCATGTCGCGCACGGCCTCGGCAAGGTCCACAGCTTCCTTCATGGTCGAGCCGGGGTGGCTCGAGATCAGGTACGGCACCACGTACTGCTTGAGTCCGTACTCGCGGTTCAGGCGCTCAAATTTGCGGCAGAACGCGTCGTAGACGGCGCGGCTCGGCTTGCCCATCACGGAGAGCACCGCGTCGCTCACGTGCTCGGGCGCTACGCGCAGCTGGCCCGAGACGTGATGTTCCAGCAGCTCGCGCAAAAACTCGTCCGAGGCATCGGCCATGGTGTAGTCGAAGCGGATGCCGCTGCGCACGAAGACCTTTTTGACGCCCGGCAGCTGGCGCAGGTCGCGCAGCAGCTGCGTGTAGCCGCTCTCGTCGACCACCATGTTCTTGCACACGCTCGGCCACAGGCAGCGCTTGTTCTTGCATACGCCGTGCTTGAGCTGCTTGTCGCAGGCGGGACGGCTAAAGTTTGCCGTTGGCCCGCCTACGTCGTTGATGTAGCCCTTAAACTCGGGATCGCGCGTGAGCAGCTCGGCCTCGCGCATGATCGAGTCGTGGCTGCGCATCTGCAGCACGCGGCCCTGGTGGAAGGTCAGCGCGCAAAACGAGCACTCGCCAAAGCACCCGCGGTTGGAGCTGATCGAAAACTTGATCTCGGCAAAGGCCGGCACGCCGCCTGCCGCGTCGTAATCGGGATGCCAATCGCGTGCGTAGGGGAGTTCGGCAACCTCGTCCATCTCATCGGTGGTGAGCGTCGCGGACGGCGGGTTCTGTACCACATAGACGCTGTTGGGGTAGGGTTCTACCAGGCGATGCCCGGTGATGGGGTCCATGTTCTGCTGCTGTACGTTAAAGCTGCGCGCGTAGTTGAGCTTGTCGGCGGCAAGGTCGTCCCAGCTGGGCAGCAGGTCGTAGTCGTAGACCTCGTCGAGCGAGTTGGTGCGGTAGACGGTGCCGTTGATATAGGTGATCTGATCGACGGGCAGTCCCGCGTCGAGCGCGTCGGCGATCTCGACGATCGCGTGCTCGCCCATGCCGTAGATGAGGATGTCGGCGCCCGAGTCGAGCAGTACCGAGCGCTTGAGCTTATCCTGCCAGTAGTCGTAGTGGGCCAGGCGGCGCAGACTCGCCTCGATGCCGCCGATAATGATGGGAACGTCCTTGAACGTCTGGCGGATGAGGTTGCCGTAGACCGTGACGGCACGATTGGGGCGGTGCCCCTCCTCGCCACCGGGGGTATAGGCGTCGGTGTGGCGGCGGTGCTTGGTCACCGAATAGTGGTTGACCATGGAGTCCATGTTGCCGGCACTGACGAGAAAGCCCAGGCGCGGCTCGCCGAGCACCGTGATGCTGGCGGGGTCGGTCCAGTCGGGCTGGCAGATGATGCCCACTTTGTAGCCGTGCGCGTCGAGTACGCGGCTGACGATGGCCATACCAAAGCTAGGGTGGTCCACGTAGGCGTCGCCGCAAATGTAGACAAAGTCGCACTGGTCCCAGCCGCGCGCATCCATGTCGGCGCGGCTGACGGGGAGGAATTTGTCGCGGCCCGGGCGCCAGGGGCGGGCGGGCGCAGCCGGGGCATGAGTGGTGTGCCCACCCTGCGCCTTACCGCCGCGCTTTTGCTGCTGGCCCTGTTTGCCCTGCTGACTGCGCTGGTTGTTCTGAGCGTGCTGAGGCTTTTTTGCCACGATCCCTCCCGGTGTTTGTATGCTGCACGTAATTGTAACCAGTCTTTTTGGGGCGGGGCTGAAAAGACTGGTGGAGTACATGAGCTGGCGGATCGGCGCGTCGATGCGGGTGTCGGCGCCGCGCCCGCCGTTTGTTTCCAGACTGTGTATCCGCGCGTTAGGGAACTCGTCTCGCGCGCACGCCATGTTGTCAATGGGTTACAGTATGAACGGCGGCTATGTTTCCGCCAACGCACGAGAGAGTCGTCAACAAGGAGGATGCACGACGATGCAGCGTGCCAAGCAGATATCGGAGTCTATTGAGCTGGGCATCATCTTGGCGCTCGCCGGTGGCTTTATGGACGTTTATTCGTACATTGGGCGCGACCATGTTTTCGCAAACGCTCAGACGGGCAACATCCTGCTCGTGGGCGTGAGCATTTCGGAAGGCAACTGGGCGCTCGCGGGACGCTATTTCTTCCCCGTGGTGTCGTTTGCCGTGGGCATTATGCTTGCCGACCTGGTTCACGAGCGGTTTGGCAGTGTGATTCACTGGCGCCAGGTGACGGTGTTTTTTGAAGCCGTCATCTTGCTGGGCGTGAGCTTTATTCCCGGTGGCGATTTCAACCTGCTCGCCAACTGCCTCACTTCGTTTGCCTGCGGTATGCAAGTCGAGAGCTTCCGCAAGATCCACGGTCACGGCATCGCCACGACCATGTGCATCGGCAACTTGCGCAACGCGCTGCAAAACGTGGACGATTACATCATCACCCACAAGCGCGGCTTTTTGGAAAACGGCCTGCTGTACTTTGGCGTGATCTTTACCTTTGTGTTTGGCGCCGTGTTGGGCAACTGGTGTATTGAGCGCATAGGCCTGCACGCCATCGTCGTGGCGAGCGTGCTGCTGTTTGTCGCGTTTGCCATCATGTTTATCGACCGCGAGCGCGACTTGCGTTTTCGCTGGAAGGTTGCGGCCGAGGCTTGGAAAGAGGGCTGTCGAAAGTAACCGAATGCGGCAGAGGGGTTGTCCCTTTGCCGCATTATTTTTCATCTTCTGTTGAAACGCTTTAACACTTTTGATGTTCTCGCGTGTTTTTTGTTTCAAAAGCGTTAGGATGGGACTCATAGCGTGGGGCGTAATGGGTGCCCCGCACACGATGGGAGGCTATCAATGGCTAATCGTTTCGTTCTCAACACCATCTCTTATCATGGTTCCGGCGCCATCAAGGAGATCCCCGGCGAGCTCCAGCGTCGCGGCTACAAGAAGATCTTCGTCTGCTCCGACCCCGACCTGGTCAAGTTTGGCGTTACCGCTAAGGTGACCGACGAGCTTGACGCCGCCGGCATCGCTTGGAGCCTCTACTCCGAGATTAAGCCCAACCCCACGATCCAGAACGTCAAGGACGGCGTCGAGGCCTTCAAGGCCGCCGAGGCTGACGCTATCGTGACCATCGGTGGTGGCTCCTCCATGGACACCGCCAAGGCTATCG
>UQTW01000048.1 GCA_900544115.1 uncultured Collinsella sp.
GCCGCGCGGCAAGGAGATATATTGCCAGACCGGAGGGGCGCCGGGGGCGGGAATCTGGGCGTACACATTTCCTACACAGTTTGGAATCCGACTAACGTTTGCCAGCCGTTAACTACCGCTCGCCGAGCATCTCTTTATATAAGGCAGTCTCATGGTTAAAGCGGATACGTTCCCCTAGCTAAAGCACAGCCAGCATCGAGCAACTCATCACGTTCTTCCACCGAGAACCCCTCGGCGTAGACGCGCACCACTGGTTCGGTCCCGCTAGGACGGACCAGCAGCCACGTGTCATCCTCGAATGCCAAACGCAAGCCATCCATATGACTAACGTTTTGCGGCACCTTGCCACAAATCGACTTGGGGTTTACGCCCGGCAGCAGCGTTCGTAACGTTTCGGCATCTTCGGCCTCAAGGCGCAAATCGCGTCGACCGTAACTCGTCTTACCAAAACTGTCCTCGAGTTGGTCGACCAGAACGCCCAAAGGCGCGTCCGTCTTTGCCATAAGCTCACACAGAATCAGACAGGCGAGGATTCCATCGCGCTCGGGCATATGCGCGGCGATGCCGATACCACCGGCTTCTTCGCCGCCCATGAGGACGCCGCCCTTCTTCATCTCCGCCGCTATATATTTGAAACCGACTGGTTTGACGGTCACGCGGCAGCCAAGCGCCTCGGCAATGCGACGCACGAGCGTCGAGCACGAAAGATTGACGACGACGCGCCCCTCCAAATTACGAAATTGAACCAAGTCGCCCAAAACGAGCGCCATGATCTGATGCGGATGTATATATCTGCCGCGCTCGTCAACCGCGCCGATACGGTCGGCGTCGCCGTCGGTCACCAGGCCAGCGCAAGCTCCGTCCTCGATAACCGTATGCTCGCAAGCGTCCACCCACGGCTCAACAGGGTCGGGGCAAATGTCCTCTTGATCGGACGACTGTCCGGCATGAATCTCGTGCACCTCGACGCCTAGCTCCCGCAGCAGGTCGGCAAGATATCCCTGGGCCGCGCCGCCCATGGGGTCAACTACCACACGCAGGTGAGCGGCTCGAATGGCCTCGGCATCGACAAACGATGCCACCGCCTGCATATAGTCAGGAATAATATCCGCGGTGCGATAGCGTTCCTCGATCCCCATCGGCTCGGGGGCCATGGTCTCTTCGAGTTCTTCGATGACATCCTGATTGGCCGTCGAGCCATCTCCCATGCGTAGTTTAAGGCACAGATACCCCTGCGGATGATGGGACCCCGTCACCATGAGCGCACCGCAGGCCTCGCCGTCATACGCCGCCGCCCACGTAAGGGCGGGGGTCGGGACAGGCCGAGATGCGAGCACTGCGTCCAATCCGTGAGCCGCAAGCACGCCTGCCGCAAGCTCGGCGAACTCGCGCGCCTGCGGCCGGGTGTCGAACCCTATATATACTGTTTTGCCGGGATTGATCTTTTGCCACAACTCGCCGACGGCATCGGCGATACGGGCAACGTTATCGGCAGTGAAGTCCTCATCGACGCGAGCGCGCCAACCGTCAGTTCCAAAATGAATTATCGCGCACACGCGCAGACACCTCACAGTGTTTGGATCATGGTACGCATGAGGTATACCCGCGATACACACTCGGCAACCTGCCGGCACCAGCATTCACCATTTGGGCAAATGCTGCCGAGGACATGCAAGCAATAAAAAAAACCGCCCCGTATGGAGCGGTTTTGCCCTTTATATATCGAGCGCCTCGGCCATCGCTGCCGTAGTGATTGCCGTGGTTCCACAGCAACTGCCCACCATTGCGGCACCGGCATGTCTCCATTCGATGCATGCGCGCGCGAAAGCTTCAGGGTTCTCGTGCCATACGGGGCCATCCTGAGTCTGGACCGGATCGCCCACGTTGGGACGCACCGTGACGGGAGTAGTCGCCGATGCAACCATCCTGGGCACCGCCGCGTTCGCGGCCGCAAGCGAACAGCAATTAACACCAACCGAGTTTGCGCCGTGTTTTTCGGCGTACAAAACGGCTGCCTCGATGTTGAGGCCATCGCCCAACAGGTCGCCTTTGTCATCAACGACAAAACTCACCAGGACAGGCATGCCGTCAGCGGCATCTCGAGCGCCGGCAAGCATGGGCTGCAAATTACGGATAGACGTCACCGTCTCGATCAGCAGACCATCAACACCAGCATTGAGCAAGGCGTGCGCCTGTTCGCGCGCAATGCCTCGGATCTCACGAAACTCGGCAGAGTCCTCGGCAAACCACTCAATACCGATCGGGCCCATCGAGCCCAGCAGCAGCTGAGGGTGCGCCTGGCGGGCATCGTCGACGGCCCCGCGATTGACCTCCGCCACGGACGGCGCAATCTGGTCGTGCTTGAGGGCATAGCTTGATGCCTGAAAGGTATTGGTAATGAGTACCTGCGCGCCGGCGGCGACATACAAGCGATGGATACGAGAAACGGTCTGCGGCTCTGCCAGATTCCAAAACGCCGGTGGAATATCGGCGGCATCGTACTCACTCAACAGAACACTGCCCATGGGGCCCTGCGCCAACAAGGTCTCGCTCGACAAGCGGCGCGTAAGTTCCTCGGCACCAAAGCGGTTGTAATAACTCGTATCCATACATATCCCGCTATTCCTCGACGCTGATTCCCTGTTTTTCGAGATAGGCGAGCCAGCGGTTCATCGTGTCCTCGGATAGCGCATGCTCCATCATGCAGGCCTCGGAATCGGCTCGCTCAAATTCGACACCGAGCTCCTGAACCAAAAACGTGCGGACGAGGCGATGACGGTACCAGATAGCCGTGCCAACCTCGCGGCCGCGATCGGTCAGGACTACCTTGCCGTAGTGCGATTGCTCGACAAGCTCGGATGCCTTGAGCGCCGAAACCGCTTTATTGACCGATGCCTTGGAGACGCCAAGGCGCTGCGCGATGTCGACCGATCGCACGCCGTTGGTTTCCCCCTCTTCGCTTTCAATGCGAACCATGCACTCCAAGTAGTCTTCGTTCGCCACCGTCAGATGTAGTTCGCGCGAGCTATTTGTCGTATCCATGATCTTCCGTCCCTTCTGCATTCAATGGCTGATTCTACCCCATCCAAGCGTCGCGGTATGCCGTGGCATACCGTGCTAGAGTTCTTGTTGCACACGACGACCAAGATTGGAGCGGTCTTTATGGAAAACACCACCACGAACCCCGATGTCCTCGAACGCTTTTTGCGCTACGTCCAGATCAACACGCAGTCCGAGGATGCAAACTGCGACCAGGTACCTTCGAGCACCGTTCAGTTTGACCTTGCCAACGTGCTGGCTGAAGAGCTGCGCGAGCTTGGTGCGGAAGATGCCCACGTGACCGAGCACGCCTATGTCTGCGCGCATATCCCCGCAAGTGCGGGCGCTGAGGACAAGCCCGCCCTGGGCCTGATCGCCCATCTCGACACCACCGAAGTTGCACCGGGCGCCGGCGTGAAGCCGCACATCGTACACTACGAAGGCGGCGACCTGGTCTGCGGCACGGTTGACGGTAAGCCCGTTGCCATGAGTACCGCCAAGCTTCCCGCCCTGAACGACCTCGCGGGTGAGGACCTGGTCTGCAGCGATGGCACCACGCTGCTGGGCGCGGACGACAAGGCAGGCGTCGCCGAGATCATGTCACTTGTCGCGCGTATCGCTCAGGACCCTTCTCTGCCCCATCCCGCACTCGGCATTTGCTTCTGCCCTGACGAGGAGATCGGCCACGGAGCCGAGCTGCTGGATATCGATACCTTTGGCTGCAAGTACGCCTACACGGTCGACGGCGGCCCCATCGGCGAGCTGGAGTGGGAGTGCTTTAACGCCGCCGAGGCGACTGTCTGCTTTGAGGGCCAGTCCATCCACCCGGGCGACGCCAAGGACCGTATGGTCAACGCAGGCAATCTGTTCTGCGACTTCAACGCGTTGCTCCCCTACGTGCAGCGTCCGGAGTATACGGAAGGCTACGAGGGCTTTTATCACCTTGAGGGTGTATCTGCGACCGTCGATCACGCCACAGCGCGCTATATCGTCCGCGACCATGACGCCGCCAAGTTCCAGCAGAAACTCGACCTTATTGATGCCGCCGCCTCGATGCTCAACCAGCGTCTGGGTGAGGAGCGCGTGACAGTCGAGATTAAGCAGCAGTATCGAAATATGGCCGAGATCGTTTGTGACTTTCCCGAGCTTATTGATGTTGCCAAGGAAGCCTACCTTGCCTGCGGCGTTGAGCCCCAAGTGCTGCCGATTCGCGGCGGCACCGACGGCGCGCAGCTGTCGTTCCGCGGTCTGCCCTGCCCCAACCTTTCCACCGGCGGCTATTGCTACCACGGCGTCAACGAATTCGTCCCGGTCAGTTCGCTCGTCAAGATGACCGACGTGCTCCAGGAGCTCGTCGCCCGCTTTGCATAAGCCTGGCTGCACAAGCCCAAAAGACGAATCGCCCCGTCCTCTACAGAGAACGGGGCGGTTTTTGTACAGGGAGTGTCCCTAACTGCCGGCAGAAAAGGAACGTCCCCAAGTGCCGCAAAATGACGAGATCCACTCTCGCTTTGTGGGTAGTCATTGGGGACGTTCTTGTTTGACTAGTCGTTTAAGAACGTCCCCAATGACTACCCAACGACTAGT
>UQTW01000049.1 GCA_900544115.1 uncultured Collinsella sp.
CCGCACATGTGCGGATGAATGTGGGAAGTGTTCGGATGAAGTTGCCAATCAAGGCTTGAAAGAATTCACAGCAGTGTCATTCAAAAGCGTTCCGTTGGTCGTAATAGAATAGGTAAAGTTTCTATTGGGGTATATTCTTTTTGAATAGTCGACCGTTTTCCATATCAGCGGCTCGTTAATCATGGGTTCCCCACCAAAAAAGACGATCGCAAGCGTTTCGTTTTCCGATGAACTTGCGACGAGGTAGTCGACCGCCTTGAAGGCTATCTCGTCTGTCATCAGCAGAGGAGACGTTCCATAATCTCCTTTACCGGCAAAACAGTAACTACAACCAAGGTTGCATGCATGTGAAACGTGGAGTTCGATGGATCTAAGTTTTCGAGGCGTGTCTTTTGTTAAGAAAGTCCGCTCAGACAATCGTTGATACTCATCAATGTCGTCTTCAAGTTCTGCTATGGTCGTTTGGTCGTAGCCTTTCGCAGCAAGTGACTTTGTTAGCAACTTCGAGTTGACCGTTCTTCCCGATGCTTCAAATATGCGAAGCGCATCTTCTGATGCTTGGTCAACCTGAAAGCAATTGCGAGTGACCTCATCGAAGCAGTAACGACGATCACTTACTGAGAAAAAATGCATACGTTCCTCAATTTCATGCTGGACTGGCACTAACCTTGTTTATTGTTGCGCAGCTATAAAAAACCACCAGCGGGGATTCGGTGTGCGGCCCAATCGGACTCCCAAAAGGTTCTATTTGAGACTGGCAAGCTTTGTGTTGTTGGCACTTCGACAGCGCTCTTTATTCCAACATGGAGCCTCGCAGTTTGAGTCGACTTGCCTCTGGAAGGTCCGATCTTAACTTGATTTAGGATGAAAACAGATTACAGGCGCGCTCCTCTAGAAAGAAAGGAAACCAATCGCCGCCTTTCACCAGGAAAGTTTTTATAGCCCACCTCGAGCAAAATGAAAGATGCGAGAGCGATTGGGGAACAACGCGAATCTCCCCTTTTGGGTGGGAGCGAGCCTTCAGCCACCGGCGAACGACTCGCCCTGGTCAGAATCTGGAAGTGGTGCCGGGCCGCTTGGGCCTCCCCGGTGACTTCGTGGGGCTTACCTGCCTGACGTCGAGGAGTACATCCGCAAGATTCGTTCCCTATGCCGTTTGCTCTCACGCCCGCCTTAGTTCCAAGTCGGGCGAGCCGCCGCGCTCATGCGACCCGTGGCGGCGCCACGTCGACGCCGCGCTCGCTGAGCACATCTTCGGTCGCGGGCGAGCACGAGGTCGCGCCGGCGCATCCGCTGGGACTGCTGCGCGTGCAAAACGGCTACGTGGTGAGCGCCCCGCGCTGGATTCAGCCGAGTGAAGAAGGCGTCGAGATCGGCGCGCTGGCAACGGGGGAGGGCGACATCACCGACGTCGGCGACGACGTCTCGGCCCGCCATGCCCATATCTGGTGCGACGATTCTGGCACATGGTTTGTCGAGGACCTGTCGTCCACGAACGGCACCGTGGTGGTAAACGGGGCCACGAGCGTGTGTATTCAAGTAGAGCCTGGCCGCTCCGCTCAGCTCAACCCCGGCGACGAGCTCAAACTCGGCGAATCCACCACCTACGCCATCCTCCTCGGCACCCTCTAACTCATCCCCCCAAATAACTTGCGGTGAAATAGGGACTGATTAAGGCCGTTAACAGCAAAAACAGTCCCTATTTCACCGCAACTGCTGTGGGGTTCCAGGGGACTGTGTCCGTCGGTGCCGGGCGCACAATAGTCACCCGAGGTAAACCTTTACCGGCCACCTATATTTGCCGAAATATGGCTTGACGGCGGGGTACAATAAACCCGCATGCGGATTTCCGTTGCGGGCGCTTCCCATCGCCGGGGCGTGCCCGGGAGCATCCGGCATGCGGCCTTTGCGGCGCTCGGTCATGTGCAAGACGGGTAGCTGGGCCTGTGGAGCGCGTGCAGCCCTCCTCGCCTTGGCATGCCTTCTCTCCACGCCATGTACCTGCTGCTGAGTCCGCCTGCCAGATGATTGGAAGCAACAACGAAAATCCCATCACGCCAATATCCCGGCGATCGCCGGGGCCTGTATACCTATATGAGAGGAGAGGGGTATATGGCGCGTAAGTTTAAGTCTATGGACGGCAACGAGGCGGCCGCATATGTTTCGTATGCGTACACCGAGGTAGCGGGAATTTATCCCATTACGCCGTCCAGCCCGATGGCCGACCATGTCGACCAGTGGGCGGCCCAGGGTCGCAAGAACATCTTCGGCACCCCGGTCAAGGTCGTCGAGATGGAGTCCGAGGCAGGTGCAGCCGGTACCGTTCACGGTTCGCTGGGCGCCGGCGCTCTGACCACCACCTACACGGCTTCTCAGGGTCTGCTCCTGATGATCCCGAACATGTACAAGATCGCAGGCGAGCAGCTCCCGGGCGTTTTCCACGTCTCCGCGCGTTGCGTCGCTTCGCACGCCCTGAACATCTTCGGTGATCACTCCGACGTCATGGCCTGTCGCCAGACCGGTTTCGCCATGCTCGCCGAGGGCAACGTCCAGGAGGTCATGGACCTCTCGCCGGTGGCTCACCTTGCCGCCATCGAGGGCAAGACCCCGTTCCTTAACTTCTTCGACGGCTTCCGCACTAGCCACGAGATCCAGAAGGTCGCCATGTGGGACTACAAGGATCTTGCCGAGATGTGCGACATGGACGCCGTCCAGGCTTTCCGCGACCACGCGCTCAACCCTGAGCATCCGCACACCCGCGGCAGTCACGAGAACGGTGACATCTTCTTCCAGAACCGCGAGGCCTGCAACAAGGTCTACGACGAGCTTCCCGCCGTCGTCGAGGGCTACATGAAGAAGATCAACGAGAAGCTCGGCACCGATTACGGCCTGTTCAACTACTACGGCGCTCCCGATGCTGATCGCGTCGTCGTGTGCATGGGCTCCTTCTGCGACGTGCTCGAGGAAGTCATCGACTACCTCAACGCTCACGGCGAGAAGGTCGGCCTGGTCAAGGTTCGCCTGTTCCGTCCGTTCTCCATCAAGCATTTTGTCGACGTTCTCCCCGAGACCGTCCAGAAGATTGCCGTCATGGACCGCACCAAGGAGCCGGGTTCCATCGGCGAGCCGCTCTACCAGGACGTCGTTTCCGCTCTCTATGAGGCCGGCAAGACGGGCATCAAGGTCGTCGGCGGCCGTTACGGCCTGGGCAGCAAGGACACGCCTCCCGCGTCCGCGTTTGCTGTCTTCGAGGAGCTTAAGAAGGACGAGCCCAAGCGCGAGTTCACCATCGGTATCGTCGATGACGTGACCAACCTGAGCCTGCCCGAGGCCGAGGATGCGCCCAACACCGCAGCCCCCGGCACCATTGAGTGCAAGTTCTGGGGTCTGGGTGGCGACGGTACCGTCGGCGCCAACAAGAACTCGATCAAGATCATCGGCGGCACGACCGACAAGTACTGCCAGGCCTATTTCTCCTATGACTCGAAGAAATCGGGCGGCTACACCTCGTCGCACCTGCGTTTCGGCGACCTGCCCATCACGTCGCCCTATCTGGTCACGACGCCCGACTTCGTGGCGTGCCACGTGCCGTCGTACGTCGATAAGTACGATGTGCTCAAAGGGTTGAAGGCGGGCGGTTCGTTCCTGCTCAACTCGGTGCACGACGCTGCGACGACCTGCCGCACGCTGCCCGATCATATGAAGGTCTATCTGGCCAAGAACAAGATCAATTTCTATATCATCAACGCCACGAAGATCGCCGCCGAGCTGGGTCTGGGTTCGCGTACGAACACCATCATGCAGTCGGCCTTCTTCAAGATCGCCAATGTCATTCCGTTCGACAAGGCTGTCGAGGAGATGAAGAAAGCCATTCTGAAATCCTACGGCAAGAAGGGCGAGGACATCGTCAACATGAACTACGCGGCCGTCGACGCCGGCGGCAACGCTGTGGTGAAGGTCGAGGTTCCGGCCGAGTGGGCGAATATCGTCGTGAAGGAGGAGGAGCACACGGCCGATGCCGCGCGTCCCGACTTCGTGAAGAAGATCGTCGACCCGATCAACGCCCTGAAAGGCGACCTGCTGCCCGTTTCGGCCTTCAACGGCCGCGAAGACGGCACGTGGGACAACGGCACGGCCGCTTATGAGAAGCGCGGCATCGCCGTCAACGTTCCCGAGTGGAAGATCGGGAACTGTATCCAGTGCAACCAGTGCGCCTATGTCTGCCCCCACGCCGTGATCCGTCCGTTCCTCGCCACCGAGGAGGAGGCCGCCGCTTCGGGCGTGGAGTGGAAGCAGGGCCTCGGCGAGACCAAGGAGTACAAGTTCCGCATCCAGATTTCGCCGATGGACTGTACGGGTTGCTCGAACTGCGTCGACGTCTGCCCCGCCAAGGATAAGGCGCTCGTGATGCGCCCGCTGGAGGAGCAGATGCCCCAGCAGAAGAATTGGGATTACATCACCAAAAATATCGGTTACAAGCAGGTCGTCGACAAGACCAAGTCGGTCAAGAATCTGCAATTCGCACAGCCGCTGTTCGAGTTCTCGGGCGCCTGCGCCGGCTGCGGCGAAACCCCTTATATCAAGGCCATTTCGCAGCTCTTCGGCGACAAGATGATGG
>UQTW01000050.1 GCA_900544115.1 uncultured Collinsella sp.
TTTCTGTGAGGGGGCGCGAGCCGGTTTTCTATCAGCCCCACTGACTCGGCGGGCTGTCGTAAGAAAGGGAAGGCTCCTATGGAGTTTGTTCTTGATAACGGTTCTATTTGTGTGGCACTGAGCACGGCGGGCGGATCGTTCACTTCTATTGCGGCCAACGGCCGTGAGTACCTGTGGCAGGGTGACCCGGCGGTCTGGTCGGGCCAGGCACCTATTTGCTTTCCGATCTGCGGCGGCCTTCGTGACGGCCGCGCGATGACTATGGGCGGCCGCGAGGTCAAGCTTGCCCGCCACGGCTTTGCCCGCAAGCAGGAGTGGAAGCTCGAGGAACAGGGCGACAACATGGTTGCGCTGAGCCTAAGCTCAGCCGACCACGCCGAGCTACTCGAGCAGTATCCGTATCCGTTTAAGATCGTTGCCCGCTACACGATCGATGCGGCTAAGGTGACCGTATCGTACGAGGTGACCAATGAGGGCACCGAGGACATGCCATTCTTTGTGGGCGGTCACCCTAGCTTTAAGTGCCCGCTCGACGAGGGCGAGTCCTACGACGACTATGAACTTCGTTTCGATCAGCGTGAAGCGGCAGAGCTCTGCACCGCCGTTCCCTCGACGGGCTTGATTGATGTCGAGCATCGCAGCAAAAACCCGATGGTCGGTCACGACCTGCCGCTGACTCACGAACTCTTCGACTTCGCGGAGACCATCTTTGACGTGCTCGAGAGCCGTGTGGTTACGCTGACCAAGAAAACCGAGGACAAGGGCGTGCGTTTGACGTTTCCCGATATGCCGTACCTGATTGTGTGGAGCAAGCCCGAGGGCGACTTTGTGGCAGTTGAGCCGTGGGGTGGTCTGTCCACCTGCTCCGACGAGGACGATATTCTAGAGCACAAGCGTGGCTGCCTGGTGGCCAAGCCGGGGGAGACCGTCACCCGCGGCTTTGAGATCGAGATCCTTTAACGAGCTATCGTATGTTTGGGGTGGGTCATGCCGCCCCGGAACAGGAGTTCAATATGATTCTGACCGTTACCATGAACCCGTCGATTGATACGCGCTATCAGCTCGACAAGCTGATCATCGACGATGTTAACCGTGTGACGCCCGAAAAGACCGCTGGCGGCAAGGGCCTCAACGTGAGCCGTGTGCTGCTGCAGTTGGGCGACGATGTGCTCGCGACCGGTCTGCTCGGCGGCCACATGGGTGCCTATATGGCCGAGCTTATGGATGCCGACGGCGTCAAGAACGACTTTGTGCCCATCGCCGGCGAGACGCGCATTTGCCTGAATATCCTGCACGAGGGCAATCAGACCGAGCTGCTGGAGAGCGGCCCGCAGATCGCCCCGGCCGAGCTCGAGGCCTTTACGGCCAAGTTCGCCGAGCTTGCAGCGAAGGCGGACGTTGTGACGCTTTCGGGCTCGCTGCCGCGTGGCGTCGATGCCGGCTACTATGCCGAGCTCGTCAAGATCGCCGAGGAGGCGGGCGCCAAGGTGCTGCTCGACACCTCGGGTGCATCGCTGGAGGCCGCGCTGGAGTCCGACGCAAAGCCCGAGCTCGTAAAGCCCAATCTGACCGAGATTAACGGCCTGCTGGGTACGTCCTTTACGACCGATGATGTCGATGCCCTGCGCGAGGCGCTTGCCGCCGATGACCGTTTTGCCGGTATCCCCTGGGTTGTCGTTTCGATGGGTGCTGCCGGTTCGGTGGGCTTCCATGAGGGCCGCGCGTTCCGCGCCAAGACGCCCGCGATTGCGGCTGTGAACGCGACGGGTTCCGGCGACTCGACCATCGCCGGCTTTGCGCATGCCATTGCTGCTGGTGCCGACGACGTCACGGTGCTCAAGACCGCCAATACCTGCGGCAAGCTCAACGCCATGGATCCCAAGACCGGCCACCTGGTCATGGACCGCTGGGACGAGATCTACAACAGCGTTGTCGTGACTGAACTGTAGGGTTACGGCGTTTTATCAAACGCCGTAACGGCTCGACGCTGCAAACGCCCCTAAGCGGCAAT